>CALFXE010000261.1 GCA_937927845.1 uncultured Paludibacter sp. | reverse complement strand
AAGGTGATTTTTGGTGCGAAACTTAAAAAGGTGTCGCATTGACAAAGTCAGGAAAAATTAACAGAAATAACAGCACAACAATAACTTGGCTGCACCTCCTACAACAAGCAGTTTTGCAAGAGTAGCGAGGCGTAAGCCGGCAGATATACATACAAGGTGATCTCAAAGTATAAGAAAATAATCTTTGGGTGATTCCCTTTTTTGCTTCAAAATATTTTCTGTACGTCTGCAATAATACACACAAAAGTTGTTTATTTGGCAAATATGGAAGAAAAAATGCGGGAAGAAATATTTTTGAATGACACGCAGGCATTACTTCGACCGTCCTTAACCTTCAATCCGCAAGATGCATACGACATTTTAAAAACAAAATTGATTGAAAAGATATGAGAAAAACGAAGAAAAAACGACAGATACAAGCGGTTATTGTAAAACGATAGCTGATAGCGTACCAAACACAAAAAAACACATTGGATATTTGGGAGTTTGGAAAAAAGTAAATAATCCAGATCTTAATTACCCCGAATTCGGGCTAATTGAACAGGGAGCAGGAACTAATAGGTTTATAATGTCATTTGGTCAATGGATTGACAGAACAAACGCCGTTGATATGCTCGTGAAATTGGGTCATTATGATGGAAACTTGCAACGAACCGCTAACACGGGCTACTCCCTTTTTAAAACACCTTCATATCTGATAATTTCTCCATCATTGCTAATTCCTTCAAGTTCTATTCTGTAATCATTGGATTTATCGGCAGTGTAGAATTGAAGTTTAATATTACCATCTGTATCCGTCTGAAGTTTGGGTGACCAGAATATAGTTGTGCGTAAATCAGGTTTAGTTTGATTAAGAACGCTATCTACATCATATTTAGGTACATAAAATTCATAATCTTTCTGATAACCTAAAGGTTTCAGAAGAATAAGGCTCGGTGGTGTTACTGATTTTACCAAAGTACCTTTTTTTAGCGATATTGCAATAACACCATTACTTCCTCTCGATCCGAAAATTGCTGTCGATGGTCCTTTGAAAAGTGAAATATCTTGTATGTCGGAGCCATTTAAAAAGCGAATAAAATCTATATCGTCTGTTTCAATACCATCAAGCATGAAAAGTGGATTCCCACCGCCCCTTATCGAAATATTGTCGCCGAAGACCATTACGCCGGGTAGTGTGCTAATGATATTCATTACGCTCAAGTTGCTATATCTTTCTAATTGTTCACCATTTATAGAGTTATCGGCAGCACCGGAGTAGTAATACTCATTACTACTACTTTTCTGTTCTGCCTTTACTGTGAATTCTTCTAAATGTACTGTCAACATACCGCCTTCATTATAATATCGTTCTTTTGAAAGGCTAAAAAAATCATCTTTTATCGCTGTTAAATTATCTTGTTGAAAAGGTATTTTTGTATTTACAGTTGGAAAAATATCGTTATCAGGTATTATTTCCACATCTACAATTTTACTTTTCGACCTAGCTTTAAGCAATAATGATGTGCTGTCGGGAAATTCTATTCCTTCGATAATAAATTGACCTAAACTATCAGTTTGAGTAATAGTAGTTTGGTTCTTATAGCTATTTAAAAATATAATATCAATGTTTTTTGCAGGTTTATTAAAGAGATTTAAAACTTTGCCTGAGATAGTTTGTCCCGCTTCGAGATAGTATTGTATTTTTGGGAATTGACCTTTTACAATATCTTGAGTATTAAATCTTTTCCAACCCTGGGTCAACATCAGTAAATCAGTCTTTTCCTGCGTTTTAGGTGAATTATCATAAAAATATTGTTGAGGCTCTTCGATATGACCTTTTATATCAGAACTTAGTAATAAATAACTCAGAATATCGTTATTCACACTATCTTTCTCGACATAATATTTATCAGTAACACTTACAGAAAAACTACCACTTACCGGTAAACTATCATTCGAAAGTACATTGAAATTCAAATCAACGAGTTCTCTTTTCCCATATTTGTTTTTATTGCTATTCAGTTTAATTACAGGAAAATGATTATTTCGAATAAAGCATAACCTTTCGCACCAAGTATTACCTAAGGTGTCGATTATTGAGAAGGAACAAATCCCTGAAGGTAAAATTTTCTCAGATAAAAAACCCTCATCTTCATGTAGAGGAGACAGAAAATATACTACACCTCTTGAGTGAATCATTAGAAATAATGAAGATAAATTATTCTTACTTTGATTTAAAACTTGGAAAAACACTTTGCCTTTTACATTGTTAAGTTTTAAGCCTACACCTTCAGGATTTGTGACAGGTAAGTCGAATCTTTTTGTTACATTACTTTCATTAGTTACTAATGCATAGTATTTATCATTAGGAGCAGTTTGTAGAATAAACTTTCCCATCCCCTTATTGATACTTGTAAAATCACCAATCTCGGCATCGTTTTGATTATATACTTTACCGGATATTTCTGTCGACAGACCATCAGTGCCAATTGCTTTGAAGGCTATAGCTTGTATCTGATTATTAAGAAGAGTACCACTTTCAGGGAAAAATTGTACATCGAAATCATCTTTTTTATCAGGAAGTTGAATTTTGTTGTTGTAAGTCAGACCCGGTTCATTAATAGATACTTCAATATTTTTAAGTTGGTCATTAGTGTTTTCATAATCGACATTTACATATATTTCACCTTGCTTGTTGGTTGTCAGTATAGAAGATTTTCTACCTTTCTTTATAAAGTCTTGCTTGACAGTTACAGTTTTATCGACAATAGGAGATAAGAAAGTATTAGTAAATTTGATAGTAACAGGCAATTTACCATCTTCCATTTCACCAAAAGATGCTTTTAATTGCACTCTGTCGTCTATCATATTCCCTATAAAGATTTTCTTATGAAAGAAAAAATCTGTTGATACATTTTGCATCCAATATGAGTAAGCACGTAAAACATACTCACCGGCTTGCAGAGTAGGGGATAGGGCAATTTTTCCTGAGGTTCCAAGAGAATCTCTTTTGAGTTTTACCCGATAGATTATGGAATCTGATTTGTCAATCAATTCGACATATACAAATTTACTATGTGTGTTTGGCTGATGAGTTGATGCATTTACAATATAAGCACTCATCCAGATATCGTCACCAGCACTGTAATAATATGGTTTGTCAGTATGTAAGTATACCTTTTCCTGAGGTATAGAATACCAGATTTTTGAAAAATTATTAGTAATAATATTAGGGAAGTTGTTATCCTCCGCAGAAATATTAAATGAAAAACAGAGTAATACAAAGTTAACTGTAATAATATTTCTAAGGATAATTCTCAACATGGTTTTGAAGATATTCGTAAAGAAGACTTAATTCCCTATCTCGGATAAGAACTTTATTCTCACAAGCCTAACTTCAATTTCGCTAAAATAATCTTCACCTAATTCTTCTAATGCAGTAGAAATTTTATCTGTTTCGGCTGTCCTGAAATAATCGAATATTTCTTCAACATGATCAGGTTCCATTATTTCTTTTAGGAAATAATCAATATTTATTTTAGTACCTGAATAAACTATAGCTTCAATTTCGTCTAAAAGTTCGAGCATATCAAGACCTTTCGACTCAGCTATATCATCTAATGCAATTTTTCTATCGATAGACTGAATGATAGACACTTTAATTTTAGATTTATTAGCAACGGTTCGCACACGTAAATCTTCAGGTCTGGTAATTTCGTTTTCTTTGACATGTTCTTTTATGACTTTAAGAAACTCTTCACCGAATTTTTTTGCTTTTCCTGCACCAACACCGGTAATATTCTGCAACTCTTCCATTGTAATCGGATATGTAGTTGCCATTGCTTCAAGTGATGGATCTTGGAATATTGCAAAAGGAGGTACATCCAATTTTTTCGACATCTTCTTTCTCAAATCTTTAAGAATGGAGAAAAGCACATCATCAGCAGCACATGTTCCCCCAACTGATTTTATTGTACTATCATCATCATCGTCATCAAAATCAGTATCTTTAACAACAGGAAATGGTGTAGGTTTTTTCAAATAAGCTTTACCGGCTACTGTTATTTTTAACAATCCGTAGTTTTCGATGTCTTTTGTAATAAATCCTGCTATCATAGCTTGCCTTATTATAGCATGCAATAATTTATCTTCTTCATCAGATGCAGCTTCGAAATTTTCTAATTCATCATGCTGATATGAAACTACGTCAGACGTTTTGTTTCCCTTTAGTATATCTACTACATGTTCAGCTTTAAATTTCTCTCTTACAGAAACGATTGTTTCTAAGATTAACACTAATAATTCTTGTCCTTCTATTGTTTTCTTTGGTTCCATACAATTGTCACAACTACCACAGTTATCGTTTTTATATTCCTCTCCAAAATAGTGAAGTAATAATTTTCTTCTACATATTGAGGATTCTGCGTATGCTTGAGTTTCTAATAATAATTGATTACCTATCTCTTGCTCGGCAATCGGTTTGCCTTGCATAAATTTTCTTAACTTATCAAGATCTTTGTAAGCATAAAATGCAATACATTGACCTTCGCCTCCATCTCTACCACCACGACCGGTTTCCTGATAGTATCCTTCTAAGCTTTTTGGCATGTCGTAATGAATAACATACCTCACATCGGGTTTATCTATACCCATTCCAAATGCTATTGTAGCCACAATAACCTGCACCTTCTCCATTAGGAACTTATCCTGATTTTCTGTCCTAACAGAACCCTCCATTCCTGCGTGATATGCTAATGCTGAAATCCCGTTGACCTGTAAAGTTTCTGCAAGTTCTTCTACCTTTTTACGACTCAAACAATAAATGATTCCGGATTTATCTTTTTGAGCCTTAATGAATTTAATAATCTCTTTATCAACATCCTTATTTTTGTTCCTAACCTCGTAATATAGATTTTCTCTGTTAAACGAGGATTTGAATACAGTAGCTTCCAGCATTCCAAGATTCTTCTGTATGTCATGTTGAACCTTAGGAGTTGCGGTTGCGGTCAAAGTTATTAATGGAGCTGCTCCTATTTCATTAATTATCGGTCTGATTCTTCTGTATTCAGGTCTGAAATCATGCCCCCATTCTGATATACAATGGGCTTCATCAACCGCATAAAATGAAATTTTCACCTGTTTTAGAAATTCGATATTCTCTTCTTTTGTAAGAGATTCAGGTGCAACGTATAATAATTTTGTCTTTCCCGATAGGATATCTTCTTTAACTGCATCAATAGCCAACTTAGTTAGTGATGAGTTAAGGAAATGTGCCACACCGTCCTCCTCGCTGAAGTTACGCATCGCATCAACCTGATTTTTCATAAGAGCAATCAGAGGAGATATAACAATTGCAGTTCCCTCCATAAGTAAAGAAGGTAGTTGATAGCATAATGATTTGCCACCACCTGTAGGCATCAACACAAATGTATCTTTCTCATTCAACACATTTTGAATAATAGCTTCTTGATTTCCTTTGAAGGTATCAAATCCAAAATGCTGTTTAAGATGGCCTGATAATTCTGAATGTGATATCATAAATTAAACAATTCAAAAAGGATAACGAAATTAATACAATTTCCTGAATAATTAGCAAGATTTTATTTTTTTTCAAAATTATTATTTACAACGCAGTAATTTTAATCAGCAAATTTATAAACAGATTTCTAATATCCAAATAATTTACACAAAAAACGGGATATTTGTTGTTGTTTTTTACAAATATCCCGTTTTAAGTACAATTAATATAGTTTTTTACTATAAAAAAGATTTTTCAATATGATTTTACGCAATCTTTAACCGATTTACATTTGCCTTCTCTATTTTTGTTCTTGCATATTCAAGATCAATAATCAGATTTTGCTCTTTGTTTGAAGGGACTTCATACATTTTGTCCATTATGATTGTTTCGGTAATAGATCTTAAACCGCGAGCACCTAATTTGAATTCTATAGCCTTGTCAACTATATAATCGAGAACAGCATCTTCAAACTCTAAATCCACATTGTCCATCTTAAATAATTTGACATATTGCTTGATTATTGAATTTTTAGGCTCTGTAAGAATATTTCTAAGAGCATCTCTATCAAGAGGTTCTAAATATGTCAGAACCGGTAATCTTCCAATTATCTCAGGAATAAGTCCGAATGACTTTAAATCTTGAGGTGCAATGTATTGTAGCAGATTATTTCTGTCGATATAATCTGTTTCTAAGCTTGCACTATAACCTACGACCCTTGTATTCAGACGTGCTGCAATTTTTTTATCAATACCATCGAAAGCACCACCACAAATAAAGAGAATATTTTGAGTGTTTACTGGAATCATCTTTTGTTCAGGATGTTTTCTTCCTCCCTGTGGAGGAACATTTACTACCGAGCCTTCTAAAAGTTTTAATAAACCTTGCTGTACTCCTTCACCGCTTACATCGCGGGTAATACTCGGATTATCTCCTTTGCGGGCGATTTTATCAATTTCATCTATAAATACAATACCTCTCTCAGCAGCTTTAACGTCATAATCAGCTACTTGCAGAAGTCGAGTTAGTATACTTTCGATATCTTCGCCAACATATCCGGCTTCTGTTAAAACTGTAGCATCAACTATTGTGAAAGGAACATGAAGTTTTTTTGCTATAGTTCGTGCAAGTAGGGTTTTTCCTGTTCCGGTTGACCCAACCATGATGATATTTGATTTCTCTATTTCAACATCATCATTGCCTTTTTCCTGAATAAGACGCTTATAATGGTTGTAAACAGCAACAGAAAGGAATTTTTTGGCTTCATCCTGACCAATAACATATTGATCTAAATATTCTTTAATTTCAATAGGTTTTGGTATACTTTCTTTCTGGATATTAGGTAAATTTGATTTCCCTTTCGTACTTTCTTTCACTATCTCAGCAGCTTGCAAAGCACATTCATTACAAATTTGCACCCCATCCTGTCCCACAATCAGAAAATCGACATGAGATTCAGGACGACCACAAAAAGAGCAGTATTTTGTTTGTTTAGCCATTATTTGTTTTTCTTATCATTAATAAGAATTCTGTCAATCATACCATAATCGAGAGCTTCCTGCGAAGTCATCCAATAATCTCTGTCAGAATCCTTTTCAATTTTGTCGAAAGGATTGCCGGAATGATCTGCGATTATAGAGTAAAGTTCTTTTTTTAACTTTTGTATTTCGCGAGCTGTAATCTCTATATCCGAAGCTTGACCTTGAGCACCGCCCATAGGTTGATGAATCATAACCCTTGAGTGTTTCAAAGCAAAACGTTTTCCTTTACTTCCGGCAACTAATAATACAGCACCCATAGAAGCTGCCATACCTGTACAAATAGTTGATATATCAGAACTGATAAACTGCATTGTGTCGTATATACCAAGACCGGCATAAACAGATCCTCCTGGAGTGTTCAAGTATATAGAAATGTCTTTTCCGGGATCAGCTTGATCAAGAAACAGTAACTGCGCTTGGATAACATTTGCTGTGTAATCATCGACTTGAGTTCCTAAGAAAATAATTCTGTCCATCATCAAACGTGAAAATACATCCATCTGAGTTACATTAAGCTGTCTTTCTTCAAGAATTGATGGAGAAATATAACTACTGGTAATACCCATGTATTTTTCCAATGCCAAACCACTCATCCCAAGATGTTTGGTGGCGTACTTGTGAAATTCGTTATTGTTCATGACTTAATTAATTATTCAAACATTTTATTAAAATCTTCTACTGATATAGCTTTTTCATCAATCTTCACTAAAGTCTTTATAATTTCCAATATTTTGTCTTCTGTTACTTTGTCGATGAAACTCTTTAAAGTATCTTCTTTTTTCAACATATCCTTAACATAATTGTCGAGTATATCATCTTCAACTCCAATCATGCCGTATTGAGCAAACTGTGAACGTGCTACTTTACGACCAAATTCTTCTATGTCTTTTTTCTCAACTTTAACTTCATTTTTCTCAGCAATTTTATTTTTAATTAATTGCCATTTGAGATCCGCAATCATTTTTGGATAATCTGACTCCAACTCTTCTTCTTTTAGCTTTTCATTTGTTGCTAACAACCAGCGTTTTAAGAAAGCATCAGGAAATACTAAATCGTTATATTTTTTTACTAAAGCCTCTTTAGCATCTATTCCGAATTTATATTCACTGTCTTGAGTAAGATTATCTTGAATATTTTCTTTAATCTTTTCAGTAAACTCTTCTTTAGATTTAACTACTCCTTCACCATATACTTTATCAAACAATTCCTGATTAATTTCTGCTTCGTGATAGCGAGTTATACCGGTAATTGTAATCTGAAAATCAGAAGTTAAACCTTCAACATCCTTTTTATCGATTTTTAAGAATGAAGATATCTCAGTTTCATTATCATAAGCTGTTGATGGATTGAAAGTAATAATATCACCGATTTTTGCTCCAACAAAAAGTTTTTTTGCAGCTTCATCTTTCATGTATGACGGAGTTAAAACAGCATCAGATGTTTGAATACCACCTTCCTTCTCTTTTCCTTCTGAAAGTTCTACAACATTACCTTTGACCATGTCTTTTTCTTCAACCGATTCTTCCTGAACATATTTGCCATAGCGACCGGTATAAGATTTAATCTGGTTGTCAATCATCTCTTCAGATGGATCAATCTTGTAGTATTTAACCTTGTCTTTTTTGTTTAACTCAACCTCAAATTCGGGAGCAAGACCAATATCGAAAACAAATTCAAAGTCTTCCTGAGTATTGAAATCAACTTCTTTTTGCTCCGTTTCATTTGGAAGAGGCTCACCTAAAATGTTGATTTTGTTATCCTTTATGTATTTATATAACTCATCTGACAGTATTTTATTTACTTCTTCTGCCATTATTGATTTGCCATACATTTTATTAAGCAAACCAAGTGGAACCATACCCGGACGGAACCCCGGTATATTAGCCTTTTTACGATAATCACGTAATTGTTTATCAACTTTTTCAGCGTAATCTGCTTTTTCAATGCCAATAGTAATGATAGCATTATTCAAATCGATGTCTTTTCTGACGATGTTCATATTTTAATTTTTATTCTATAATTTTTTTGTCTATTGTCTACAGTCTATTGTCAATTGTCAATTGTCAATTGTCAATTGACTATCAGGCTTGCAAAGATACAATTTTTTTGCAAATTATTTCTTAGCCATCCTTTTCCTGTCATTTTCGTCTAACAGTATCTTTCTCAGACGGATATTGCTTGGAGTAATTTCCACATATTCATCTTCTTTAATGTATTCCAATGCTTCTTCGAGACTGAAAATTATTGGCGGAGCTAATCTAACTTTGTCATCAGAACCGGAAGCGCGCATATTAGTTAGTTTCTTCGATTTGGTTACATTTACAACCATATCACCTTCTTTAGAGTTTTCGCCAACTACCTGACCTGCATATATATTATCTTGCGGATGAATGAAAAACTTACCTCTATCTTGTAGTTTATCGAGTGCATATGCATAAGCAGTACCGCTTTCCATTGCTATAATCGAACCATTGTTGCGCTTTTCTATTTCTCCTTTATATGGCTGATATTCAATGAATCTATGTGACATGATTGCCTCGCCTGCCGACATAGTCAGCACACTGTTTCTAAGTCCGATTATACCTCTTGAAGGAATATTGAATTCAAGTTGCACACGATCACTTTTTATTTCCATGCTAATCATCTCTCCTTTTCTTGTAGCAACCATCTCAATAATTTTACCCGATGCTTCTTCAGGAAGATTGATAGAAAGCTGTTCAATCGGTTCGCATTTCACTCCATCAATCTCTTTAAAAATCACCTGAGGTTGTCCTACCTGTAGTTCATAACCTTCACGGCGCATTGTTTCAATAAGTACCGATAAATGTAAAACTCCGCGACCATACACATTCCAAATATCAGAATTAAGATTTTTTTCTACTCTTAAAGCTAAATTTTTATCTAATTCCTTTATCAATCTTTCGTGTATATGACGTGACGTTACAAATTTACCTTCTTTTCCGAAGAAAGGAGAGTCATTGATAGTGAACACCATACTCATAGTGGGTTCATCTATTGCAATGGGTTTAAGTGGTTCGGGATTTTGAATATCACAGATTGAATCACCGATTTCAAAACCATCAATACCAACTAAGGCACAGATATCACCTGATTTTACTTCTTTTGTTTTTGTGCGCCCCAGACCTGTGAAAGTATCTAATTCTTTAATTCTTGATTTTATGATAGTTCCATCACGTTTCACTAAACTGACATCCATATTTTCACGCAATATTCCACGATGCAAACGACCAACTGCAATTCTGCCTACATAGTTTGAATAATCAAGTGAAGTGATAAGCATTTGTGGCGTACCTTCAATAAACTCCGGCGCAGGAATGTGTTCAAGAATCGCATCTAATAAAGGAAAAATATTATCGGTTTGATTTTTCCAATCTTCTGACATCCAATTGTTTTTAGCCGAACCGTAAAGTGTATGAAAATCTAATTGTTCTTCTGTAGCGTCCAAATTATACATGAGGTCGAACACCATTTCGTGCACTTCATCGGGGCGACAGTTAGGCTTATCGACTTTATTTATCACAACAATAGGTTTGAGTCCTATTTCTAAAGCCTTTTGTAAAACGAAACGCGTTTGCGGCATCGGACCTTCAAAGGCATCAACCAATAGCAAAACGCCATCAGCCATGTTTAATACCCTTTCAACTTCTCCTCCGAAGTCGGCATGTCCGGGTGTGTCTATTATGTTGATTTTATGACCTTTATAGTCAATCGAAACGTTTTTTGCAAGTATTGTTATACCTCTTTCGCGCTCTAAATCATTGTTGTCCATAACCAACTCGCCGGTATTCTGATTGTCGCGAAATAAATTTCCGGCAAACAACATTTTATCTACAAGCGTAGTTTTGCCATGGTCAACGTGAGCTATGATGGCAATATTTCTGATATTCTGCATTTAACACAATCTTTTTTTGAGGGTGCAAAGATAAGAAAAAAGTTGTAGAGTTGATAATATTTCGTATTTTTGCACCCTGAAAAAAAATAATATCACTACATGACCAAAATCCGTAATTTCTGTATTATCGCTCATATCGATCATGGTAAGAGTACACTTGCCGATCGTTTGTTGGAATACACCAAGACTGTATCCGAGAAGGATTTGCAGGCTCAGGTGCTCGACAGTATGGATTTAGAGAAGGAAAGGGGCATTACTATTAAAAGCCACGCCATTCAAATGAATTATCTGTTTAATGGTGAAGAATATACATTGAATTTAATTGACACTCCGGGACACGTCGATTTTTCTTACGAGGTTTCACGTTCTATTGCTGCGTGTGAAGGTGCATTACTGATTGTTGATGCTACTCAAGGCATTCAGGCTCAGACAATTTCTAATCTTTATATGGCTATTGAACATGATTTGGAGATTATTCCTGTCATGAATAAAATGGATATGGATTCGGCAATGCCTGAGGAGGTAGAAGATCAAATTGTTGATTTACTTGGGTGTAAAAGAGAAGAAATCATTCGTGCAAGCGGAAAAACGGGGATGGGTGTTGAACAAATTTTAGAGGCAATAGTAAATGTAATCCCTGCTCCTGTCGGTGATCCTGATGCTCCACTACAATGTCTGATTTTTGATTCTGTTTTTAATTCTTTCAGAGGTATTATTGCTTACTTTAAAATTGCAAATGGAACAATCCGAAAAGATGATTTAGTGAAATTTGTTGCTACAGGTAAAGAATATGAAGCCGATGAAATTGGTATTCTAAAATTAAATATGGTACCTGTTCCTGAATTAAAGGCAGGGAATGTAGGTTATATAATTTCAGGTATTAAAAGCTCCAAGGAAGTGAAAGTCGGTGATACTATCACTCACGTAAAACAACCATGTGATAAAGCGATTTCAGGTTTTGAGGAAGTGAAACCTATGGTGTTTGCCGGAGTTTATCCTATTGATGCTGAAGATTTTGAAGATTTGAGATCTTCCATAGAAAAGCTGCAATTAAATGATGCTTCTCTTACATTCGAGCCGGAATCATCGGTGGCATTGGGATTTGGCTTCCGTTGCGGTTTCTTGGGTATGCTTCATATGGAAATCATTCAGGAAAGACTTGATCGCGAGTTCGATATGAATGTTATTACTACTGTTCCTAACGTATCATATAAGGTATATACCAAAAAAGATGAATTGATAGAGGTACATAATCCTTCAGGTTTGCCGGATTTTATGTCGATAGAGAGAATAGAAGAACCGTACATCAGAGCATCGATAATTACGCGAACCGATTATATCGGACAGATTATGACATTGTGTCTCGATAAAAGGGGGGAGTTAATCAAACAAGATTATATTTCAGGAAATAGAATGGAGTTGATTTTCGATTTGCCACTCGGCGAAATTGTATTTGACTTCTACGATAGATTGAAAAGTATTTCAAAAGGATATGCTTCATTCGACTATCACACAAATGGTTACAGACCATCAAAATTGATAAAATTAGATATTTTGCTCAATGGCGAACCTGTTGATGCATTATCTTCATTAATACATTTTGACAATGCCGTATCGCTCGGTCGGCGAATGTGCGAAAAACTAAAAGAACTCATTCCCCGTCAACAATTTGACATTGCCATTCAAGCTGCTATCGGAGCAAAAATTATTGCTCGTGAAACCATTAAAGCTGTTCGTAAAGATGTGACAGCCAAATGCTATGGTGGAGATATCAGCCGAAAAAGAAAACTACTTGAAAAGCAGAAGAAAGGCAAAAAGAGAATGAAACAAATTGGTTCGGTTGAAGTTCCCCAGAAAGCTTTCTTGGCTGTTCTGAAACTCGACTAAATTCAAATTGTTATGATGACAACATTAATTGTAATTGTTTTTGTCTTAGGCTATGTAGCCATCGCACTTGAGCATAATATCAAGGTAAACAAAACTGCTCCCGCCATAATTATCGGCGTACTCACATGGGTTATTTTCTCTCAATATACAGAAGATAAAACGTTTTTGAATTTCCAACTGATTGAACACTTGGGAGATATTTCGAGTATTTTATTCTTCTTGTTTGGAGCCATGACTATTGTTGAGTTAATCGACACTTACGATGGTTTCGAGATTATTACCAAGAAAATTCAGCAGACAGACAAAAGGAAACTTATATGGATAATAAGTTTTATGACTTTTTTTATGTCATCAATTTTGGATAACCTCACCACAACTATTGTGATGGTGTCGTTGTTGAGAAAGCTGATAAGTGAAAAGAAAGATCGTTGGTTGTTTGTCGGAATGATAATTATTGCAGCGAATGCAGGTGGGGCTTGGACTCCTATTGGCGACGTTACTACTACCATGCTATGGATTGGCGGTCAGATTTCAACAGACGCTACAATAACTTATTTGTTCTTTCCAAGTGTTGTGTCATTGCTTATTCCTCTGATTGTACTTTCATTCAGGTTGAAAGGTCATATTGTACGCAAAGAAGAGGAATATGAAGAAAAAAAATACTCGCCAAATCCTAAGCAGAAACGTAATATGTTGGTGCTTGGATTGCTAACATTAGTTTCTGTACCCATTTTTAAATACTTTACTCACTTACCGCCTTTTATGGGTATTTTGTTGGGATTAGGTGTTTTATGGGTATATACTGAATATTTACATCACAAAACAGAAGCCTCAAAAAAGAGAACTGCGACTTTAGTACATGCTTTAAAAAGAGTTGATGTATCTACCATTTTTTTCTTTTTAGGCATTTTGTTGGCAGTAGCATCAATGGAGACATCAGGAATTTTAACTTCAGCATCTGAATGGTTAAATCAAACTATTGGTCATCAGGATATTATTGTAATGGCAATCGGACTATTATCTTCAGTGGTAGATAACGTTCCATTAGTTGCTGCTACTCAAGGTATGTATGATTTGGCTGTATTTCCTATGAATCATACTATCTGGCAATTTCTTTCGTATTGTGCAGGTACCGGAGGTAGTATGTTGATTATCGGTTCGGCTGCCGGCGTAGCTGCAATGGGTATGGAGAAAATTAATTTCTTCTGGTATATCAAGAATATCAGTGTGTTAGCATTAATAGGATATTTTGCCGGAGCTGTAATTTATATCTTGGAAAGGAGTCTTTTCTAAAATAACAAGAAAATTTTAGAGATTATGTTTGACCTAATGTATGTATTATAGTTGCTATAATACATAGGTTAGAATAGTTATATTTTTTATAAAATAAGCACTATCCATTCCTGAAAATTGAAAAAAAACATGTATCTTTGGCATGTTTTTAATAATAATTATGGAATTTACCTATAGGAATAAAAATTTTGAACCGTTTTTCGGATTCGTCAACCGATTTAAAAATGCAATAAATCCCGGTATGTTACTGCTTATTGTGGCAGTCATAACTCTTGTAGTTGCAAACTCTCCGCTAAAGGATTGGTATAATTCTCTGTGGTCGTTAGAGTTCTTCCTTCAAATCGGCAATTTTAACTTTTTAAGTCACGAAGGCATCCCTTTTACAAGTTTGCAAGTTATTAACGATGGTCTGATGACAGTTTTTTTCTTTACAGTCGGACTTGAAATTAAAAGGGAGGTTATGGTTGGTGAACTGTCCTCGTTCAGACAAGCTATTTTACCAATAATTGCAGCGGTTGGAGGTATGATTATGCCAGTTATTATGTTCTTTGTTGTCAGTAATTTGCAAGGTTTCTCTCCTGAAGAAATGAGAGGTATGGCTATTCCTATGGCAACCGATATTGCTTTCTCTATAGGCGTTCTTAGTCTGTTAGGAAAAAGAGTTCCAATGAGTTTGAAGATTTTCTTACTGACTCTCGCTATTGCAGATGATATTGGAGGTATATTAGTTATAGCTTTGTTTTATAGTCATTTCTCTACTGCTTCTTTGTTATCACTTGCATTGTCATTAGTGTTTTTCGGAGTATTGTTAATTGGCAATCATTTAAAAGTCAATAACAAATGGTTTTATTTTGTAATAGGTCTCGTTGTATGGTATTTATTTCTTCAAGCAGGTATTCATCCGGCAATTGCAGGTGTGTTAGTTGCTTTTACTGTACCGGCACGACCATACATAAATCTAAAATATTATACTGAAGGCTTACAGCATGATTTGAATGTTATTCGCACCACTGTAAAAGACACAAATGATAAAGATATAATGCTTTCAAATACTCAGGTGAAATATCTTGCACGAATAGAAGCTGCTTCCGATCATGTGATTAGTCCGCTGCAAGACTTAGAAGATCATCTTGGAGGTCTTGTAAATTATTTAATTATGCCTCTGTTTGCCTTTGCAAATGCCGGTGTTATTTTCGATTTGTCAAATTTCACCCTGTTTAGTGGGATTTCTTTAGCTATAATGTTAGGATTAGTTTTAGGAAAATTCGTAGGAATTTTCTCCTTTACATATATTGCTATTAAAATGCGAATATCCAAACAGCCTAACGGCATGAATTGGTCAAACTTGGCAGGTGTTTCCTTACTTGGAGGTATAGGGTTTACGGTTGCTTTGTTTTTAGCCGGATTGTCTTATGATTTGGGTTCAGTTGCACTTAATGATGCTAAATTAGGTATAATATTCGGTTCGTTAATAGCAGGAGTAGCAGGTTATTTTTTAATAAAGACCAACTTAAACAAAACAAAATAATCTGTCATTCTTACTTTAACATAAATAATCCATTTTATGATTTTACAAATTCTGATTTTAATTGCGGGTTTTATTGCATTGATAAAAGGCGCAGCATGGCTTGTTGATGGCTCTACGGCTTTAGCAAAGAAGTATAGGGTTTCCGATCTCGTGATTGGACTTACCATCGTTGCATTTGGCACCTCCATGCCTGAATTGGTAGTGAATGCTTTTGCTGCCTATGAAAATCGTCCCGAAATCGTTTTTGGAAATATAATCGGCAGTAATAACTTAAATTTGTTTATCATTCTTGGTGTTTCAGGTTTAATTGCCCCATTGGTTGTGAAAAAATCAACTGTCAAATTTGAAATTCCTTTTTCATTAATCGCAGTTTTGGTACTTCTGATTTTATCAAACTATAGCATCTTTTCATCGGGAAAGATACTATCGAGGTTTGATGGCGTAATTCTTCTTTTGTGCTTTGCCGGATTTCTATATTATATTTTTCGTCAAATGCAACAGTCAAAAACCGATTATTTTCCTGTTGATGCAAAACCGCTTAGTAATTGGAAAATTTGGAGCTTTATTGTGTTGGGCTTGACTTTGTTGGTTGTGGGTGGAAAATTGGTAGTTAACAGTGCTGTTGAAATTGCTACATTCTTAGGTGTCAGTCAGGCTGTTATAGGTTTGACAATTGTTGCAGCAGGTACATCTCTACCCGAATTAGCAACTTCTATTGTAGCCACACTTAAAAAGAATAATGATATTGCGATTGGTAATGTTATCGGGTCGAATATCTTTAATATATTTTTAATACTTGGGATTAGCTCTGTAATTCGTCCGATTCCATTTAATGTCAAGTTTAATTTTGATATATTTTTGCTGATTTTCGGTACTTTATTGCTTATTATCGCCATGTTTGTAGGTAAGAAAAGTCAGCTAAGCAGATGGCAAGCCGGAATATTATTTACAATCTATTTAGGTTATATGATTTCGTTGTTTATACAGTAACTGCGTTCTATTGACCGTTGACTATTGACCATAGACCACAGGATTTTAAATCAGCGTTATCCGCGTTCCATTCTTTAATACAACGCCCATCCTAAAAATCCTGCTGAAACAATTATCAATATAGGATGTATCTTGAAAAAGAGTGAAGCTGCAAATGCTCCTGCAAAAAGTATATAACTCTTATAATCGATAAAATTCTCATTATTCATAAGCAAAATAGCAGCAGCAGCAATCATACCCACCACCATAGGTCGCAATCCCTGAAGTGCATATTGTAAGTATTTATTTTTCTGCATTACAAAGAAAAACTTCGTAAGCGTAATCATAATAATAAAAGAGGGAAGCGTTATCGCAAATGTGGCTATTGCTGCTCCCCATATATTTCCTGAAGCTACATATCCTACATAAGTTGCTGAATTAATGCCGATAGGACCGGGTGTCATCTGAGAAATCGCAATGATATCAGTCAACTCACTTTGCGAAATCCATCCATAAGTCAAAATTTCGTGCTGAATTAAGGTGATAATGGCGTATCCGCCTCCAAAAGCAAATACGCCAATCTTGAAAAATGATATAAATAATTGAAGATATAACATTATAATTCTAAGTCCACATCATGAAGCTCAACCCAAGGTAGACCATGTATATTCAGTTTCTCCATAAATGGATCAGGATTGAATTCTTCTACATTATAAACACCCGGCTTGCGCCATTCTCCTTTAAAGAACATCATTGCGCCAATCATTGCGGGTACACCTGTAGTGTAGCTAACACCTTGTGCGCCTGTTTCTTTATATGCTTCTTCGTGACTACAATTGTTGTAAATATAGTAAGTTTGCTCCTTGCCGTCTTTTATTCCTCGAATACGACATCCTATCGAAGTCTGACCGGTATAGTTCTCTCCAAGCTCACCCGGATCAGGCAGTACAGCTTTCAAAAATTGAATAGGCACTATCTTTACGCCATTATACTCAACTTCATCGATACGAGCCATGCCTATATTCTGAATTACCCTGAGATGTGTTAAGTATTCTTGTCCGAATGTCATCCAGAAACGAGCGCGTTTTAATGTCGGGAAGTTTTTAACCAAAGATTCTAATTCTTCGTGATATATAACATATGATTCTTTCGGACCGATTTCAGGATAATTTAAAGGTTTATGTATTTCATGCGGCTCTGTCTCAACCCACTTGCCATTCTCCCAATATTTGCCTTTTTGAGTTACTTCCCGAATATTAATTTCAGGATTGAAGTTGGTTGCAAATGCTTTTCCATGATCACCGGCATTACAATCGACTATATCCAAATAATGTATTTCATCAAAATGATGTTTTGCTGCATATGCAGTGAAAATACTTGTTACACCAGGGTCGAAACCACAACCTAAAATTGCGGTCAGATCGGCTTTTTCAAATTTATCTTTATATGCCCATTGCCATTTATATTCAAACTTTGCTTCGTCCTTAGGTTCGTAATTAGCTGTGTCAAGGTAATTCACACCGGCTTCCAAACAAGCATCCATAATAGTCAAATCCTGATATGGTAATGCTACGTTTATCACTAATTCAGGCTTAAAATCATTGAATAGTTTTACTAATTCAGGTACGTTATCAGCATCAACCTGAGCCGTTTGTATCGTTGTGCCTGTACGTTGTTTTACATCGGCTGCAATAATATCACATTTTGATTTTGTGCGACTTGCAAGCATTATTTCCGTGAAAACATCTGGATTCTGTGCAACTTTATGTGCCACAACAGTTCCTACGCCACCTGCACCAATAATAAGTACTTTTCCCATAATCATTATTTAAAAATTTGTTGCAAAAATAGATAAAAATATGGAATTTGACAATTGAAATTAAAAACCTAACTTTGCGACTGCAAATCATTTATATATGAAACGAAGATTACCGGCTGAGTGGGAAAAGCAGCGATTTGTACAGTTGACATGGGCACATGAGCAAACAGATTGGAATTATATGCTTGATGAAGTGAATAATTGCTTTGTTGAAATTGCACGTAATATAGTTGAGTTTGAAGACTTATTGATTGTATGTTCAGATGGAGTAAAGCTGCGTTCTTTATTGCAAGGTATTGATACCAAGAGAATTAAAATTGTGGAATTACCTTCTGATGATACATGGGTGCGTGATCATGGTGGAATTACTATCTTAGAAGATGGAAAGAAGGTTATTTGTGATTTTACATTCAATGGATGGGGACGAAAATTTCCATCAGAATTGGATAATCAAATAACTGAAAAGCTGTATCGTCTTGGGATTTTTGGGGATAATGTTGCCTATCGTAATTGCAAAGATTTTGTGTTGGAAGGTGGAAGTATTGAATCAGATGGAAAGGGAACACTTTTAACTACATCCACTTGTTTGTTGTCTGATAATCGTAATGACTTGAGTCAGACTGAAATAGAGAATAAGTTTGTTGAGTATTTTGGTATTAATCGTGTGTTGTGGCTTCATCATGGCTATCTTGCAGGAGATGATACCGACAGTCATATCGATACTTTGGCTCGTTTTTGCAATGAAGATACAATTGCATATGTGAAATGTGATGATAGAAATGATGAGCATTACGAAGAACTTAAAAAGATGGAGGCTGAGTTAAAGCAGTTTCAAACTAAAGATGGAAAACCATACAATTTGATTGCTTTACCTATGGCTGATGCAGTTTATTGCGAGGAAGAAAGATTGCCGGCAACTTACGCAAACTTTTTAATAATTAATGATGCAGTGCTTGTGCCAACTTATAATTCAACAAAAGATAGTGAAGCAATTCAGATCCTTCAGCAAGTATTTTTAGATAGAAAGGTGATAGGTGTCAACTGTCTGCCCTTAATTAAGCAACATGGTTCGCTTCATTGTGTTACCATGCAATATGTATAATGAAAATTAGATTATTAGTATATGAAAATAGCTTTAATTCAACAAACTAACACTGGAAATCTTAGAGAGAATATCGATAAGTTGACGAAAAATATTATTGAATGTTCTAAGCAAGGGGCTGAATTAGTAGTCTTGCAGGAATTACATAACGGACTGTATTTCTGTCAGACTGAAGACCCATCTATTTTTGATCAGGCAGAGTATATTCCGGGTGAATCGACTCAATATTTCGGGAAGATTGCTAAAGATTTGAACTTGGTTATAGTGTTATCTTTGTTCGAAAAGCGAGCACCGGGTTTATATCATAACACGGCCGTAGTAATTGAAAAAGATGGAACTATTGCAGGTAAATATCGTAAAATGCACATTCCAGATGATCCTGCTTATTACGAGAAATTTTATTTCACGCCAGGAGATTTGGGTTTTGAACCAATTCAAACTTCTGTCGGCAAACTTGGCGTTTTGGTTTGTTGGGATCAGTGGTATCCGGAAGCAGCGCGACTTATGGCTATGGCAGGTGCGGAAGTTCTGATATATCCGACAGCGATAGGATGGGAGAGCACAGATACGGAGGATGAAAAGCAAAGACAATTAGATGCGTGGATTATTGCTCAAAGAGGGCATGCAGTTTCAAATGGTCTTCATGTTATTTCATGTAATCGTGTCGGGTACGAAGCCGATCCATCAGGCGTTACCAATGGAATAAGCTTTTGGGGTAATAGTTTTGTTGCCGGACCGCAAGGTGAAATCATCGCTCAGTCGGGAAATACACAAGAAGAAAATCTTATAGTTGAAATTGACTTAAATAGAACCGAAACAGTGCGCCGTATGTGGCCCTTTTTCAGAGATAGACGCATTGATGCATATGATGAAATTGTGAAAAGATGGAGAAAAGGTTGATAATTGTCTAAACCATGATTTATTTGATTTACATGATTAAGATGATTTAATAAGAGACTCATTGTTATGTGATTATTCGGCATTTGTCAGAAGAATCATACGAATCAAATAAATCATGGTTTAGACAAATGGCGTAATATTTGGAATTGAAGTCCATAAACTGACGTAATATTTGGAATTAAAAGATTTTTAACTGCTTTTGCAAAGTAAAGCAGATGTTCCATCGTCGAAATCTTCCCACTTACGCTTCCGGAACTGCAAACAAAGGATTGGGCTGATCCCGTTATTTCATCTTTGTTTCAACAAGAAATTCAACAACAATCCGATAGTATTTTATTACCGTCATTTTTATTGGATGATAACTATGTATCAAAATTAGGTGCATACAATCATTACCTTACATTTGGCGGTTATCCTGCTATTAGTGGCTCTGATACACAAGCTGAAGAAAAGGTAGATTGGCTAAAAAATCTTGGTCGCGCAACCCAAACAAACGTTTAGTCAAATCATCCAAGGTATATTATATGGACGTAGGTGTAGTACATGCGGTGCTCAATAAAAGAGGAGGATTGACGGGAAATGAATTTGAAAGTGCAATTGTTTCGGAGATATACAAACAAACCAAGAATACGGCATTGGAAGCACAATTCAGTTTCTTACGAACTCATGATGGTAAAGAGGTAGATCTCTTACTTGAATTCCCTGATTTTTATTATGCTTTTGAAATAAAAATGGCTGATAAAGTTACACAATCCGATGCTAAACATTTGTTTGGCTTGGAAGAAATCCTTGACAAGCCGGTCAAGAAAGCATTTTTATTGTCGAACGATGTGCAAACAAAATACTTCGACGACAAAACTATTGCCGTACATGCTGCGATGTTTTTAGGATAGGGAAAGTGAGCACATTATTCACATTTATCTCACGCATCGTACATTCATAGTATAACGTCTTTGGTAATTGGCTGATACATCGTTTACTTTTTCAGGAATATGGACTGTAGCTCCGGAAACATTCATATAGTGAGAGAAAGTGTCCGCACTATTCATGCCTGTTGCACTCCAGTAAAGTCCATTAGGGATGAACAGGTAATTACCGTTGTCGATGAATAATGTTCCTTTGACGCCATTGAGCGTGAAGGCTTTTTTCTCTGCGGTGTTCAATGTTTTCATTTCCTCAAAAGTTGGAACACGATAGCCGGTAGGACAAGGTGAGTTGGCTGCTTGCCACACCATGCCTTTAGCTGCTTCAAAAGCATTTACTTCAACATTATTGTAAGAATATTTATTAGAACCCCACGCGTAATAATTACCACTATCTTCTTGTTTTGCTACAAATGTACCTATCTTACCAAGGTTTTTAGTTGCCCAGTTAATACCTTTTATGTTCACTGTGGCTCCATTGGCTGCTAATTTTTCTTTAGCAAGTTTTTCTATTCGCTCCATTTCAACACGGGCAGCTTCGGCTTTTTGAAGATTTTCCGCTTTCCTGCGTTCTGCTTCTGCCAATCTTTCAGCTTTTGCGCGTTCAGCTTCCTCCGCAATTCGACGTTGCTCGGCTTCTCGCGCATCTTGTTCTTTCGCTTGTTTATTGAGATCGATTATGCTTTCTTCGGCTGCTCTGCCGAGAGCATCTCTTAATGTGATGCCTGGCTTAATTTCTCTGTTCATAGGTTTAGCTTTCTCAGATGCAAGATACGGACTCTCATCTTCATGTACACAGCGTAGCGAATAGCCTGTGTCAAGGTCTGGAAACCTTTTACCTTGAAATTTCTTTGCATTGAAAGTCAGACCGTAAACTGTGTTGTTGACTTTGGTATAACCCCAGTAATTTCCTACAGTGCCGCCATTTTTGAATGTACCTTTCAGTGCATCGCGTTCACCAACTGCCGGCAGGAAAATACTGTTACCGCTATCTATATCAATGAATTTCATTCCATCCACACCGTTTTGTTTTGTCCATTCGGCTTTTACTTTACTTTTATCAAGCAAACGCTCCCATTCTTTTGCATTAGGTGCTCGCCATCCTGCCGGGAAGGGATTATTGAGTGTCCATTCTTTTTGATCATCCGGGAATGTTTGCCACGCTTTGCCAACTTCTCCACTTTCAGCAGTCCAAGCTGTTTCGCGACTCCATTGGAATAGTTTACCTTGTGATTCGGGCGATGCTGCAAAGCTTCTTGTGTCGTCGATATTGCAAGTAGCCCACTTCACGCCATTGATGACAACACCGGATTCGGATTGTGCATATATCGCTGTGCTTAAAAAGAGAGCGATGTATATTGATAATTGAATTTTCATACTGATAATAATGTGCTAATGTGTTAATATGCTAATAATAAACCTTTGGGTTATCAAACCCCAACAGCTTAATATTATACTGTCAGGGCTTGAATCCACTCTATTAAAAATCATTTCTTAAACATATCAATAGTTTGCTTACCAATCTCTATCATTACTTCTGCCTCATCAACGGTGGGTCCATCAGGGTCGTATTTATAATAGGTACCGCTTTTGATTTGCGCGCCCATTGTAAAACCACTTGCCGCTGCGCCTTTCACTTGCAGTTTGTTGCCGTCGAGCTGGTAGGTCATTTCGTTTTTACCCATTTTCAGAACACCTTCGCTTGTGTTGGATATTTTGTTTTTGCTGCCCGGTTTGCTTGAATCCACCATATCGGGGGTGCGGTAGTAGTACTTGCCGTTTTCTTCCACGATAAGGAAATCCCAGAATTTATTTTCTGGAAAGAGACGGTCTTGTCCCCATTGTGCAGATTTTGGTTTATCCATATACCACATGGCTACAACGCGCTCGTCAAATTCTTCACATTCGCCTGGTTTAGCTACTTTTTTTACTGAGTAATAATACTTTCCTTCGCGCCATAGTGAGTTGGCGGCTTCCCTGCCTGCTGATATTACGGTGATATTTTTATCTGGACTCCAGCAATTTAAGGCACTCATGGAAACTTGACTACCTTTTACATTAACACCATCAACATAATCTCTTTTATCATATTTTTCATCGTACCATACATTGCCGTCGATTTCAATTCGAAGAGCATCGTATGCTGCTCGATCATTACCCTTTAATACAGAACCATCTTTTTGATACTTAATAAGCTTTATAGTTCCACTTACCCATTCGTTATCTTTTTTGTACTTGAATGTGCCGTCTGCCATAATCTCAAAAATCAAATCGTTTTCTTTCTGACAGTAGGCTGATTTTGATTTTGTATAGAACTTACCTATAATTTCCGCAGGTAGCTTGCCTGGTTTTTCGGGTTGTTTTTCACGTACAACCGGTCGTTTTGCTATACCATCACGGCTACTCCTAAATTTATATGAATCTGTTGCAAGTTTACCGAATATAGGATCGTTGGCTTGGGCACCTTTAATTGTAATCTTGCGGACATCTAAATAGGCAGGTAATCCATAAGCGTTGGTAGTGTAGTCGGAGTAATTCACGGTGAATGTTTTGCCATCAATCGTATAGGTAAAACTGCCACTCATATTGTTTCCGGAAGGAGCAGGCTTTGTTTTTTCTTCAACTGCTGTAATCTGACCGGTTTTAAATTCTGTTTCCTTCGCATCAGCGGTTTTGTACTTTATTTCACCTTTGTTAGTTACTTCAAAAAGCCATTCTTCAGTGAATTTGGCTTCTTGTCCATACCATTGGGTTGATAACCATTTTGGTATTTCTACTTTGTCTTGTGCCAATAAGTTATTAGCTGAAAAAACTACGAGAATGGCTACTATCTTCGCGGCATTTCTCAAATTAAATTTAATTTTATACATAAAATAGAAAAATTAATTGTTAGAAAATTAGTTATTAGAAAGAATTAAATATTAAAGAAATTAAATTGTTGTTATTTATTAATCGTTTGTTGTATGCTTACCATCTCCACTTCTATTCCGGCTTCTCTCAACAGTTTTTCGAATTGTGGTTGCTTGCTACTTGTTTTAACTGCACCAATGTAGAGTCTTTTATCACTTCCATTAACACTGAGCATTCCCGATCCGGATATTTCCGCCTCTACTTCGCTATGTGCTTCCCATACCTCGTTGTCGGGTAGCAGGGCGCGAATACGTTCCACTACTCCGGCATCCTTCGATATAGGTACAATTACTGTAGTTTTTGCTATGCAGGGTTTCAGTAATTTAATGCGTTCTTCTGTACAATACACCTCCGAACCCAAAATAATGTAGTCGCTTACTCCTATTTTGTCGGGCTGGTCAGTTGTAAGTCGTGGTTGAGCAGCAAAGGCACCGTGCTTATCGAAACGGGTGGTAAGTCCCACACGCTGCAATCCTTTTAAATGGAGTCCACGTGTAAGAAAACAGACGTCTATTTCCTCATCATAGGTATAATGTTTAGCGAGTAAGGCTCCGTAATATCCACCCGCTCCGTTAAGTTCTGCTATTGTTATTTTTATTGACATACGTCTAAAGTTGAGAATTAGAAATTCACTTATTGCTTTCTTTGAAAAGGGTTAACCCTTTTAATAAAAAGGGATAATGGTTTTACCCAAAAGGGATAACCCTTTTACTTAAAAAGGATAACCCTTTTTGTCGGATATTATAACTTTTGGAATTTCAGGTTATTAAGCATTTCTTTCAAATCGACTCCCGGACGGAAAGTAACTTTTTTCGTTTTTATCAACGAAGCGTTAAACTTTTCCGCTGTTTCTACGCCCTCACTGCCGATGCTCACTTGGAAAGAGCCAAAATCGCCGAAGCGTACTATTTTCCCCTCACTAAGCTCTTCAGCTAAAATTTGTGTCAAGGCTTCGAGTACCGCTAATGTGTCGGCATGATTTACAGTACAACGTTGGGTAATCTGTTTGCCCATAGCTTTCAGCGTAGTCTGACCACTACTTTTTGCATTTGCATACCATTTTTTAGGAGCTTCGGGAAACATCGGATTTCCCTTTTCGGATAAAACATAATTAATTGCCATAAATTTTTAAATTTTAAATAGAAAATTAACAAATAGATAGTTAGTTAATAAATAGAAAATTTATAATAGGAAATATATAATTTGTCAGAATGACCAATTACATGCGATAGTTTTTTAGTGAAATGGCGAAGGAATGAGATAGAACTTGAACAAAAATAAATCCCGCTCTTTAGGATACTTCCTTCTGAACGGGATGCATAATGATTTAAAGAAATTATTCGAAAAATATTGCGTAAATGCTTGTTTTATATTAAATTCGCGCGAGCTAAACGGCTGTGAGTCTCTCAACAAATATCCACACATTACCAACGATTGAGTGTTAATAATGTATAACAAATTGTTTGTATTTAAGGAAAAAGAACTCATATTTACTGTTGAGTTATTTTTAAGTCTATTTGTCTAATGTGTTTACGAAAGTGCAAATATATAAAAGTTTTTTAAAATATAATAAAAGGTTGTTATTTTTTTAGCAATTAATTTTCTTTAATTCCTAATTGAGTAGGTAAGGGGATTGTTGATATTTCCGATTGCTACTGTCTCTTTATCCCGAAGGGATAATATATTTATAGAAAACAACGAATTAAAGGTATTGTACGACCCATTATGGGTCGAATGTCATATTGTGTTGATACATATCTACAAACATATGAATCCTTCGGATTCAATATGGATTGTTCGTTAGCAGGCATTGGGTGTGTAATAATTGTAGAGACGCCCAAATTGGGCGTCTCTACGTATGGGGATTGGATATCAACGCATTGTAGTCGGTTGATGTGAAAAGTCAAGATGACTTCTATTTATAGATATACATAGAATACTATAAATATATCTTTTTACTTTCTTCTAAAGAATGTTTACCATAACGGTATTGATACAACAGTACTTGTAGATTTTGCGTGTTCGATTCAACCGGAGCAATTACCAAAAAGTACATCTTTTTCGTATCCTGATCGATATTTGCAGTTTTGTCACGTGTCTTTTGATCCTCCCAGCTTCCGGAATTAGCATATATACATGCTTCGCCCTTGGAATTGGTATAAGATTTAATCATCGGCAGATGGGTATGCCCGAAAAGAACAAGGCGAACAGCGGAGAGTGAATTTTGGAAATACTGTACATTCGACTGCTCATCTATAAACGCCGTTTTTAGACTACCGACTATTGCCTCGTTGATATTCGTCATAACAGGAGCATTGTTGTATTTTAAACGTTCTTCCCAGTTGCTTTGAGTAAATGAACCATTATAAAGATTCATTTGAATGCTTCCATCTGTTTCACTGTTGTATGGCAAAACGTCGTTTATGGAGTAATCTTTGGTGAAGTTTCCTATATTTGTCTTGAAAATCTTTTCATCAAAATTATCTTTTACATAAATAAGGCTGTCTATAACCTGCTTCCAAAGAGAATAATAAATGTATTTGCTCCTTTGCTCGGCATTGCCGGCATCGTTCAGTGTTACATCATGCACTTTGGTAGCTGCTTCGAGCGTAGTGGGATCAGTGAACGAATTGGCTGCAATACGGGCGAAGAAATAACCCGGAGGTATGGTTGCACCGGGAGCTTCACTTTCGTTTGCATTGGGTGTGATTGCATTGAAAAAATCATACCTGTGACCATGCTCTATAGCAATTTGAGGATAACCGTCGGGATGATATGTTCCTACACCATACTTTTCTTCCGAATCGCGCGCTTGGTTTACTCCTGGCATTGCAATGTTAATATGCTCAGCTTTAAGTCCCATATCATGATTGCCCGGAATGTAGGTAACTTTTATTTTACCATCTGCGATGATTCCGTTCAGAACATAAAAAATGCTCTGGTTTGCCGCTACTGTTTTTCTGACAAAATCGGCTTGTGTGCCATCGCCATAAGTATCTACCTGTGTAGGGACATACCACTCATCAAGTATATCGCCATTAAGGATGAGTTCTTTGATTGTGGCTGACGTTCTTACTTCATTTAGAAGCTGTTCTATCCTGTCCAGATGCGCTACCGTTTCGGAGTAGGATAAGTCGTTACCTAAATGTAAATCACTAATTACGACAATTTTATCCCGAGCATCGTTACTGCTCACGCTAATTATGTCGAAAGGATTTGTGGCAATAGTTGGGTCTTCGTTATCCTTACAGGACAGCATGATAAAGACTAAAGTAACTAATGAAAACAGGAAATAGCTTTTTTTATTCATACAACATTTATATATTAAGGGTTAATAAATTCTTAAATTTTAAATAGAAAATTAACGAATAGATAGTTCATTAATAAATAGAAAATTTATAATAGGAAATACATAATTTGTCAGAATGACCAATTACATGCGATAGTTTTTTAGTGAAATGGTGAGGGAATGAGATAGAGCTTAAACAAATATCCACACATTACCAACGATTGAGTGTTAATAATGTATAACAAATTGTTTGTATTTAAGGAAAAAGAACTCATATTTACTGTTGAGTTATTTTTAAGTCTATTTGTCTAATGTGTTTACGAAAGTGCAAATATATAAAAGTTTTTTTTAATAAAATAAAATGAAAGTTTTGAGTATAAAGTTTTGAGTATTGAGTATTGAGTATGGAGTGTGTCTATGTTTGATAAATATTATCACATTAATCACATTAGCACATTTGTATATTAGCACTACTTGTCCCGACTTGTCGGGATTGGAACATTTACTTACTAAAGAAAAAGTCGCATCGGCGGTTCATTAACGTTTTTGATGCAGGATCAGGTAATTTGCCTTTACCATTTGCAGTGATTCTGGTTTGGTCGATTCCATAAACTTTCATCAGCTCTAATTTAACGCGGTTTGCACGAAGCTGACTTAATTTATCATTATATGGATTACTTCCGGGACTGTCAGTATATCCTCTTACTTCAAGTAGTAATGTTGGGTCTTTACGCATTTTCTCTGCGACTTTTATAACAGTAATCTGTGCAATTTTATCAAGTTCTGAACTGTCGAAGTCGAAATAAACTGAAATCATTTCTTCTTCCTTAGGTATTAGAATACTTCTTCCCCAAAAATCTACAGGCGTACCCTGAGGTGTGTTTGGTTCTAAATCTCTTGCATCAGGCACACCGTCCTTGTCTGTGTCAGGTCCATCAGCAAAAATACCTTCCATTGCAAGCATTCTGTCATCTAAATCATTTAATTTCCCATCTATACCATCAACTCTGATAGTTAATTGATTGATGTTTTGTTGAAGTTGATTGATAATAGGCATATACGGATCTTCAGGTTCTTTACCCTTTACCTCATCTCTCATATGAATTTGTCCGGGATTGATAAACTTGTATCTCAAAGAAATACTCGCATTTTGCCATAAATCATTATAGTTATGACGATAAACAGTCTCCATATGGTCAGTATTGGTGTAAAAATAACTGCCATTTAAACCGATACATATCTTTCTTGTTATACTGAATTCGAGACTTAAACCAACGGGGAAAATAAAGAATGCCGGTGGCGATGCTACTCCGATTACTGCCGGATCTATTGGTGGAACAGGTCGAGTGCTTGTGTAACGAGGCCATATCAATCCTGAAATACCGACTCCACCTTTACCCCAGAGTGCCCATCGTTTATTTTTTTCACCTGCCATTAAGCCTAATAAATCTAAACTGAGAAATGTTGATGTGTATACATTACCGGCGTGGAAGGTTTCGTTAATATCCTCTTGGTTAAACATTAAAGCTCCCATATTCAATCCAAAAGAAAGTATAGGATGTATGTTGTATTCTATACTCATATCTACATTCGGACTTTTTAATATCCACGTCGGATCGTAATCAGGATCAAGGTCACCATCATATCTGTTAACTCCAACAAAACCTACTATTGATACTTTTCCGTCCTTCGCAAGTATTTCATGCAAGTCTACTGCATGTAAATTGCTTACTGCTATAACTATAAATGATAATAAAAGGACTTTTCTCATGAAATAAAGTGATTTTGACGATTTAAAATTTAAATCTTTTTCTTATGTTGATTCTGTTTGAGTATAAACGCATCAAAAATAGATGAAAAAGCCTAAATAGCAAGTCTATAAATCACGCACTTATTAACAAATTGTCAATATGAGTCAAGAAAGTTATCAACATGATATTAGAAAAAAATGTTGATAACTTATTTTTGATACTGCAAAAATCACTTAATTTCAACCTTCTTTGTTGGGTCTAAAGTTTTATTTCTGATATCTACTTCTTCAATTAATTTAATAGCCAAATTGTTGAAAGCATTTCCCGTTATGCTTTCCTGATTTACTACAATGGGTTTTCCTGCATCACCGCCTTCTCTAATACTTTGTACAATAGGTATCTGCCCTAAAAGAGGTATGTTTAATTCTTGTGCCAACCTTTTCCCTCCTTCTTTTCCGAAGATATAGTATTTGTTTTCAGGCAGTTCGGCAGGAGTAAACCAAGCCATGTTTTCTATCAGACCCAGCACCGGAACGTTGACATGTTCGCCGGTGAACATACTTACTCCTTTTCGTGCATCAGCTAAAGCTACATCTTGAGGGGTAGTAACTACAACAGCACCTGTAATACCCATCGTTTGCACCAAAGTCAGATGTATGTCGCCTGTGCCCGGAGGTAAATCCATCACGAAGAAATCCAATTCACCCCAGTTTGCATCTGTTATCAATTGTTTGAGGGCATTACTTGCCATAGCTCCTCGCCATACCAATGCATTGTCAGGGTCTACGAAAAATCCTATCGATAATAGCTTTATGCCGTATTTTTCTATCGGTACAACCAATTGTCGACCGTCAATTTCCTCAACAAAAGGCTGTGCATTCTCCACTCCGAACATCTTCGGGATTGATGGTCCGTGTATATCAGCATCCAACAATCCTACTTTATATCCTAACTGTGCAAGTGCTACAGCCAAATTTGAAGATACTGTTGATTTACCGACACCGCCTTTGCCGGAAAAAACTGCAATAATATTCTTGACATCAGGCAAAATAGGTTTTGCTTTTGGTTTCGGAACTTCCTTTAAAACAGGAGTGATATTACCTTGTATTTCAACATCATTGCCCACATATGTCTGAATAGCCGATTCAGCAGCTTTAATAACCGACTTAACAAATGGGTCGTTTTGCTTCTCAAAAATTATTGAAAAACTAACTTTCTTACCATCAATGCGTATGTCGTCCTGCACCATACCCGACGAAACTATGTCTTTGCCGGTACCGGGGTATCTGACATGATTTAATGCATCTAATATTAATTTTGGATATATTGCCATTTTATTATGATTTAATATTTTGTTTTATATGTACATTATCTTGCTGAATATTGGATTTATTTCTACCAAAACTTTTGTATCCATCCTTTTCAATTTCAATATCTGGCTCAATAAAAACATCCTTATGTTCAAGTAAAAATTTAATATATTTAATACTCAAACCTCGCTCAAGCCATTGTTGTTCGTAAAAAGTTTTTATACCGAGGATAGAATCATCTGTTATCGTTTTATACAAATCATCAGTTGAAATGATTGTATAATAATTATTAGCTTTAATCATTTCCGAAGTGTAGGTAAACATGAAATTACTGTCTGTTTTTAGATGAATAAGTCCATTATCCTTGACAAACATCTGATATAACTTCATGAAGTTTGTAGATGTAAGTCGCTTCGTTGTTTTCTTCATCTGTGGATCGGGAAAAGTCAGCCATATTTCAGAAACCTCATCCTTAGCAAAAAAATGATTTATCATCTCAATATTTGTACGTATAAATGCAACATTCTTCATATCTTTTATGTAAGAATCCTTTGCCCCCTTCCATATTCTTGCTCCCTTAATATCAACACCGATGAAGTTCTTGTCAGGAAATATTTCAGCAAGACCAACAGTATATTCTCCTTTTCCACATCCTAATTCCAACACAATGGGATTATTGTTATTAAAAACTATTTCATTCCATTTACCCTTATTTTTAAAAGATTTTCCGGATAATAATTCATTAGATGAAACTTGAAAAACATGTGGAAATGTTTCTAATTCTGCAAATTTAGCAAGCTTATTCTTTCCCATTCTGATAGTTGACTTTTAATCCTATTGCCTGTATTCCACAAAGATACTCCTCGCGCATGCCATGTCTTATTTTTATTTCTTGTATACCTGATGTTGCGAACTTATAATCCTTTTTCCAAATTATCGGTAAATCATAGATAGAAGCAGAGCCTGAACCTAACCACTTACCTGCATTATCAGCTAATACACAGGCTATTGTATCCAAAACTGAACTGTTATCAGGCGATATATGCTCAGTAAACAGCCATAAGTTTTGATATGGATAGTTGGCAGTATGTCGCACATTTATTACCAAATCATACGGCGATGAGTCTTTAATATCGACAAGAAACACACAAATGCTATCCATCGACCAACCAATAGGATCAATTATTTTGTACTGAGTGTAATTAGTGTTTTGACTACAGGACAAGAATAGCACAAAAGGTAAAACAAGTATGTAAAACTGCTTGATAGCCTTTATTTTAGATAAAATATGTTTACGACTGAGGTAATCCGTCATTTCTTCTGTTATTATTTTTATTTCTTCTTTTATTTGCTTGTTTTTTCTTCTTTTGAGAATCGAAACGAGTCAAGCTGTCTTCTCCTACCACATTATTATAATCAACTTTCTTTTCTTCAGACTCTTTTTCTTCATCTAAAGTTTCGGGTCTTATGCCTTTTTTGTTTAATGCAATAACTTCTTTAGCCCTATCTGCTGATATAGTTACAATATTTGCAGCGAAATTTTTATCTGTTGAGTATGAAATTAATGCTTTGAATGTATCTGTTTTAAAATGATAATATGTGTTTATCTCTGTCTCAAGTTGAATTTCTTTTGAAGGAAAATCTTTCAAAGCATCGACATAAGTATCAAGTTCATAATTCATACAGCATTTTAGTTTGCCGCACTGTCCCGCTAATTTTTGAGGATTCATGGAGATGTCCTGATAACGAGCTGCGGATGTAGAAACAGAATTGAAATTAGTCATCCAACCTGAACAACATAATTCTCTGCCACACGGACCAATTCCGCCAATCCTACCGGCTTCCTGTCGCGCACCTATCTGCTTCATTTCTATACGCACATGAAAAGTATCTGCCAGAACCTTAATCAACTGCCGGAAATCAACTCTTTCGTCAGCTATATAATAGAAGATTGCTTTGTTTCCATCACCCTGATACTCAACATCTCCAATTTTCATGTTAAGTTTCAAACCCTCAGTAATCTGGCGAGCCTTTATCATGGTACTTTGCTCTTTTGCTTTAGCTTCGTTATATTTTTCTATATCGTTTTCCTTAGCTTTTCTGTATATTTTCTTTATTTCGTATTTCTCAGGATTAATGTTTTGTTTGTTCATCTGCAATAAAACCAAACGTCCTGTGAGGGTAACTTCTCCTATATCATGTCCGGGTGAGGCTTCTACAGCCACTACATCACCCTTTTCCAATGGAATTTTGGTGTTGTTAACAAAAAATCCCTTACGAGTATTTTTGAATTGAATCTCCACATAATCAGTATCTCGCTGTGATTCAGGTAAATCACTTAACCAATCGAATGTGCTTAATTTATGATGTGAGTTTCGATTGCAACCCTTTTGATGCATAACGCAGGTACTGCAATCTTTGAATGTATGTTCCATATAATTATTATCTTTTTAAAAGTACGATGATCTTTAAGACTAAGTCGAAAAAAACCATCTTCGCATTAACATTTTGTTCTATATGTCTCTCAGCCAATGAAAGTTCTGCCATCAAATCCTCAACATTTCTCTCATTTATAAATGGTGAAAAGTTAGTAGCAAAATTATTTTCATCCTGACTTAAGTATATTAATTCTTGATTTTGAAGGTTATATATATAATTTTCTCTTATCATGTGCTGTGCATATGAAAGAAACATCTTTTGTCGCTCTCTTCCAACATTAGAAGCAGCCATGTCGTCCGACCATCTCCTAAGTGTTTTCAGAGCATTATAATCTTTTCTGTTGCCAACTTGCCAAGCTTGCCGCATAACTTGCACAAATCTTTCGAAATTCTGTTTTTGTTCGCTGCCTTCGTTTAATAAATTCATTGCCTTGAGATAGCTTCCATTGGCAATTCGAGCTATATTTAAAGCATCGACTTCTGTTATTTCATAATTCTGATTAGATAAAATTGCTGTAACAATCTCATCAGTATTGAGGTTTGGCATGTTAAAATGTTGAGCACGAGATAGTATAGTTGTGATTATTTCGTCAGGCTTGTTTGAGACTAATAAAAACAATGTCTTTTCAGGTGGCTCTTCTAAAATCTTTAGTAATTTGTTAGCACAAGTTTCATTCATCCTTTCAGGAAGCCATATAATCATTGTCTTATACTCAGATTCGTAGGTTTTTAAGCTGAGTTTTCTTATGATTTCCTGACTTTCATTTGCGTATATCATCCCTTGTTTAGCATCTCCTGAGATTTTCAGGAACCATTGTTCGACACTAAAATATGGATTTTCGATAAATATCTCTCTGAAATCAGAAATAAAATCATCGCAAACAGATGTTGCTTGTCCTTTCGGCTTGATAATAGGAAAAACAAAATGCAAGTCGGGATGCGATAATTTAGCGAATTTGACACAAGACGGACATTTACCACAAGAATCATTTTCACCTCTGTTTTCACAACAAACATACTGTGCATAAGCAATTGCAAGTGCTAACTCACCAACTCCCTCAGTACTTTTAAACAAGTAAGCATGAGGTATCCTCTGTTCTTTAACAGTACCGATTAACCTGCTTTTGGCTTCTTCTTGTCCGATTATCTGAGAAAATAGCATATGTTTTAAGATGATATTTTTTATAACTGGCAAATTTAGAGATAATTTTTGATAGTGGAAAATCATATATAAGCTATTTTACAACATAAAATATGATATTTAAATAATTATTTTAGTTATCTTTGTGCGCAAAAACTGACCAGGAACTTATGATTAATCTACAGCCACAGATTCTTTGGAGTTATTTTTATAAAATTACCCAAATTCCACGTCCCTCTAAAAAAGAAGGGAAGATAACCGAATTTTTAGTTGGATTTGCCGATAATCATCAGCTTGATTATACTGTTGATAAGACAGGTAATCTGTTGATTAGAAAGTCGGGCACTAAAGGTATGGAAGACCATCCGACAGTTATTTTGCAAGCACATATGGATATGGTTTGTGAAAAAAACGCAGATGTAGTACATAATTTTGATACCGATCCTATTCAGTCGTATATCGATGGCGATTGGGTTAAGGCTAAAGGAACAACTTTAGGCGCAGATAACGGTATAGGCGTAGCAATGATGCTTGCCGTTCTCGAATCAAATGATATTCCGCATCCTCCTTTGGAATGTTTGTTTACCGTAGACGAAGAAACCGGTTTAGGCGGAGCTTATGGATTGGATTCTAATATGTTGACAGGAGCGTATCTGATTAATTTAGATTCGGAAGATGATGGAGAGATTTTCATAGGTTGCGCAGGAGGCATAGGAACAAAGGCATTTTATTCTTATAAAGAAGACAAGTGTCCAGCAGGTTATTTGCGATTTAATATATCAGTTTCAGGTTTCAGCGGCGGACATTCAGGCGGTGATATTCATCTTGGAAAAGCTAATGCAATAAAGGTTTTAAATAGATATTTATGGCAAGTAAATCAAGAGGTTGATATGCGATTAATATCAATTTCAGGTGGAAATTTACATAATGCCATCCCACGTGAAGCATCAGCTTCTTTTGCAATTCCACAACAAGAAAAAGAAAAGATAAGAGTAATGCTGAATGTCTTTATATCATCAATTGAAGATGAATATTCAGATATAGAGCCAAACTTCAGGATAAAACTTGAATCGGATTCTTCTGAGGCAAGTACTATCAGCAAGGAAGATACGGTTAAGATATTAAATATGTTATATGCTCTGCCTCATGGTGTTATAGGTATGAGTCGTGATATGCCCGATTTAGTCGAGACTTCTACAAATCTTGCATCAATAAAAATGTTACCAAATAATCAGATTGAAATAAATACCAGTCAGCGCAGTTCTGCAGAATCGTTGAAGGTAGATATTGCAGCACAAATTAAATCTGTTTTTAAATTAGCCGGTACTGAAGTAAAACAAACTGACGGATATCCGGGATGGAAGCCTAATTTAAAATCGGAATTACTTAAAAAGGCTGATATTGCTTATAAAAATTTATTTGGCATCGAGCCTAATAAAAAAGCAATACATGCAGGCTTGGAATGTGGCTTGTTTTTAAGTAAATATCCCCATTTAGACATGATTTCGATAGGACCTCAAATGCATGGAGTTCATTCACCCGACGAAAGACTTAGTATAAAATCAACACAAAAGTCATGGGAATGGCTTAAAGAGATACTTAAAAATTGTTAATAATAGCTTTAAATCTAAGGTGAAATTGAATAAAAAAAGAAAAATTATTAATGATCCGGTCTTTGGATTTATTAATATTCCTGATGGATTAATATATGATATTATCCAACATCCTTATTTTCAGCGATTAAACAGAATTAAGCAATTAGGACTATCTTCTTATGTATATCCCGGTGCTCAACATACACGTTTGCAACATTCATTAGGTGCTATGCATCTGATGGGGGAAGCCATCAGTCAGTTAAAAATAACCGGACATGAAATCAGTTCTGAAGAGGAAGATGCATCAAAGGCTTGTATACTGCTTCATGATATTGGTCATGGACCATTTTCTCATGCTTTAGAGCACAGTTTAGTACCCGGAGTCAGTCATGAAGAAATTTCATTATTGATGATGGAAAAAATGAATCGAGAATTCGGAGGAAGACTTGATATGGCAATTGAAATTTTTAAAAATAAATATCCAAAAAGATTTTTACATCAATTGGTGTCCGGTCAGCTGGACATGGATAGATTAGATTATTTAAGTCGAGATAGCTTTTTTTGTGGTGTAAGCGAAGGTATAATCGGAGCATCGAGAATTATCAAGATGCTTAATTTGCACGACGGGCAATTAGTTGTTGAAGCCAAAGGTATTTATTCTATAGAGAAATTTTTAGTTGCACGCCGACTGATGTATTGGCAGGTATATTTACATAAAACTTCTGTTGCAACAGAGAAAATGCTTGTGAATATATTGAAAAGAGCTAAAGAGTTAGCTTTAAGTGGTGTTGAACTGTTTGCTTCGCCATCTTTACATTTCTTTCTATATAATGAGATTAATGCAGAACATTTTGCGGTAGGAGAGGAAGCCTTCAATCAATTTGTAATGTTGGATGATTCCGATTTCTTTTCTGCGATAAAAGTATGGTCGCAACATCCTGATTTTGTGTTGTCATTACTTTGTAATTCATTTATCAACAGAAAGTTATTTAAGGTAGAAGTAAGAACGGACGCTCCTAATATAGAAATTCAGACAGAAGCAATTAGGAAATATATGCAGTATTTTAATATTAGCGAAAGTGAAGCTAAGTATTTTCTTGGAGATGAAGTTGTTAGTACAGATACATATTCGCCCGAAGACGATAATATAAATATACTGATGAAAGATGGAACGATAAAAGACATAGTTGATGCTTCGGATTTGTTGAATATTCAGGTGATGACGAAGAAAGTTACGAAACATTATTTTTGTTATTTAAAGATAGATAATTAAACAAAGGAGTTAAAAACTCTTATTATATCAAAATAGTTTATTAATTTTGTGCCCAAATTTTTTGTATGACATTTACAGCCGGACAAATAGCCGATTTTTTACGAGGTAAGGTAGAAGGAGACCCCAATATTAGTGTAAATAACTTTTCTAAGATTGAGGATGGAAAGCCGGGTACGCTTACATTTTTGGCTAATCCGAAATACACTCATTATATATATGATTGTAAGGCTGATGTTATATTGGTTAATAAGGATTTTGTGCCTGAGAAGCCGATAAAAGCAACTTTGATAAGAGTGGACAATGCATATGAGGCTTTAGCAGTGCTGATGAATATGGTAGAAAAGCAAAAGCCAAGACAATCGGGAGTTTCATCTCTAGCGTCAGTTGCAGAATCTGCTATAATTGGCAATAATGTTTATATAGCGCCGTTTGTATGTATATTTTCAGGAGTGAAAATTGGAGATAATGTTTCTATACACGGACATGTTAATATCGCTGAAAACTGTACGATTGCCGACAATGTAATTATATATCCGGGTGTTAGTATTTATAAGGATACTGTAATAGGTAAGAATTGTATTATACACTCCAATGTAGTTATTGGTTCTGATGGTTTTGGCTTTGCTCCGACTGAGGATGGGACTTATCAGAAAATACCGCAGACAGGTAATGTGATTATTGAAGATAATGTTGAAATAGGTGCAAATACAACAATCGATAGAGCAACATTAGGAAGCACAATTATAAGAAAAGGTGTAAAAATCGATAATTTAGTTCAGATTGCTCATAATGTTGAGGTGGGAGAAGATTCGGTAATTGCATCGCAAACGGGAATTGCAGGTTCATCGAAAATAGGGAAGAAAGTTATGTTTGGCGGACAAGTTGGTATTTCCGGACATGTTCATATTGCAGACGGAACAATTCTCGGAGCTAAAGCAGGCGTACCAAGTTCGATTAAGGCAACAGGACAAATTTATTCCGGTTATCCTGCCGTGCCGATTAATATATTTAGAAGATCATATGTAGTAAATAAAAATTTACCGGAATTACATAAGACAATAATAGAATTAACAAATAAGGTTAAGGAATTAGAAAAGAAAATTATTGGATGAAGCAAAAGACATTAAAAGACTCTTTCGTAATTGAAGGAATTGCATTACATACAGGCTTACACATTAGATTAAAAGCTAATCCTGCTCCTGCTGATCATGGTATTGTAATTTGCCGTACCGATTTGGAAGGGCAACCGACTATAAAAGCATTGGCTGATAATGTTAAAGATACAGTACGTGGAACAGTACTGAGGAATGAGCATTTTCAAGTTAGCACTATAGAACATGCTATGGCAGCTTTCTATGCAGCCGGAGTCGACAATTGTTTGTTTGAAGTTGACGGACCTGAATTTCCTATTTTAGATGGAAGTGCAAAATTATTCAGAGATAAGATTCAAGAAGTTGGTGTGGAAGTTCAAGATGCTACAAAAGAATATCTAACTATAGCAGAAGAAATCGAGTTTGAAATTGAATCAGGATCACGGATAAAAGCATATCCTTCAGATAAGTTTGAGTTAGAAGTGTTAATTGGGTTCGATTCGGTTGTGTTAAGGGAACAAACTGCTCATCTTGAAGATATTAATGATTTTAATAAATTAGCAGCAACTGCAAGAACTTTCTGCTTTGTTCATGAAATAGAGCCTTTGCTTGCAATGAATCTAATTAAAGGTGGCGATTTAAAGAATGCGATTGTTATATACGACAGGAAGATGTCTCAAGAAGCAATCAATCGACTTACCGATAAACTACATAAACATGAAAGAGTTGATGCCGAAAGATTAGGTTATCTGAATGGCGGCATTAAATTCGAAAATGAACCGGCAATGCATAAATTATTAGATTTGGTTGGTGATTTGGCACTTGTTGGAAAGCCAATCAAAGGCAAAATAGTTGCAAAATATCCCGGTCACAAAGTTAATACAGAATTCGCAAAACTACTTAGAAAGACTTACGTATCCTAAAATGACAATACATCCATTATCACAGATTCATCCGGAAGCTAAAATAGCTCCAAATGTTGAAATTGGTCCCTTTGTTTTTATCGATAAAAATGTTGAAATTGGTTCAGGTACAACCATAACAGCTAATGTTACAATTCTTGAAGGCTCACGTATAGGTGAGAATTCGAAGATTTTTCCCGGAGCTGTAATTGGTGCTATTCCTCAGGATTTGAAGTTCAAAGGAGAAGATACACTTGCAATTATTGGTAATAACACAACAATTCGTGAATGTGTTACAGTAAACAGAGGAACTGTTGCTAAAGGTAAGACCGTTGTCGGTAATAATTGTCTCCTAATGGCTTATTCTCATGTTGCACATGATTGTATTATTGGCGATAGTGTAATTATTGCTAACGCAACCCAACTTGCAGGTGAGGTAGAAATAGATGATTTTGCCATACTTGGCGGTGGAACTTTAGTACACCAGTTTTGTAGAATTGGTGCTCATGTTATGATACAGGGCGGATCTAAAGTGTCTAAAGATATTCCCCCATATTGTACTGCAGCACGCGAACCAATATCTTTTGTAGGGGTGAATTCAATCGGTTTGAAAAGAAGAGGATACACAAACGAACAGATAAATATGATTCAGGATATTTACAGAATTGTGTTCCAGTCTAAACTTAACACCAGCAACGCAATTGCAAAAGTGATTGAAACAATTTCTGAGTCTGCAGAAAGAGACTTAATTATAGAGTTTATTCAAGCATCAGAAAGAGGTATTATCAAAGGATTTATTTAAGAGATTATAAGATAGCAGAATATGGATATAAACAATGTGGAAGCACCCAAAAAGAGTTTGAATTTTATTGAGGCAATGGTAGTGCAGGATTTGCGTGACGGCAGAAATGACGGTCGTATTCAAACGCGTTTTCCACCAGAACCTAACGGTTACTTACACATTGGTCACGCTAAGGCTATATGTTTGGATTTTGGTATTGCTGAAAACTATAATGGTATTTGTAACCTTCGTTTTGATGATACTAATCCTGTAAAAGAAGATGTTGAGTATGTTGACTCAATCATGGAGGACATACAATGGTTAGGTTATAAATGGGCGAATGTATATTATGCGTCAGATTATTTTCATCAATTATGGGATTTAGCAGAAAAGTTGATTTTAGATGGAAAAGCTTATATTGACGAACAATCTGCTGAAACTATAGCCAAACAAAAAGGTACGCCTACGACTCCGGGCACTCACAGTCCATATCGCGATCGTCCCGTTACAGAAAATCTAGAATTATTCAGAAAAATGAATACCGGTGAAATCCCGGAAGGTAAAATGGTACTACGTGCAAAAATTGATATGTCGTCATCGAATATGCACATGCGCGACCCTATAATGTACCGTATCATTACCGATCATCCTCATCACAAAACCGGCTGGAAGTGGAAAGCTTATCCGATGTATGATTATGCACACGGTCAATCGGATTACTTTGAAGGTGTTACTCACTCATTGTGTACTTTAGAGTTTGAAGTGCACCGACCATTATACGACTGGTTTATCGATCAGTTTCAAGACACAGATTACAGACCACGACAAACAGAGTTCAATCGTTTGAATATTACATATACTGTGATGAGCAAACGCAAAATGCTTCAGTTGGTTCAGGAAGGTTTGGTAACCGGTTGGGACGACCCGCGAATGCCTACACTTTGTGGATTGCGCCGTAGAGGTTATACGCCGGAAGCCATTCATAATTTCATAGATAAGATTGGTTATACCAAATATGATGGTATTAATGATGTTGGACTTCTCGAACATTCGGCAAGAGAAACATTAAATAAAACCGCAACACGAGTAAATGCTGTGTTGAATCCGGTTAAACTTATAGTAACCAATTATCCTGAAAATCAGTCGGAAGTACTTCTTACTGAGAATAATCCTGAAGATCCATCAGCAGGGTCAAGAGAGATTGTTTTTTCACGCGAACTGTATATCGAACGCGAAGATTTCATGGAAGAAGCACCTAAGAAATTCTTCAGAATGACTCCCGGTCAGGAAGTCAGATTGAAAAGTGCATACATTGTGAAATGTACGGGATGTAAAAAAGATGCAGAAGGCAATATAGAAGAGATTTACTGCGAATATGACCCACAAACAAAAAGCGGAATGCCCGACTCAGGGCGAAAAGTAAAGGGGACTTTGCATTGGCTGTCGACTCAAAACGCAATGCAGGCTGAAGTTCGCTTATACGACAGATTGTTCAGTGTAGAAAACCCATCGACCGATGATAGAGATTTTCGCGAGCTGATAAATCCTAATTCGCTAAAAGTAATTAATAACGTGTATGTTGAACCATGGTTGATTAATGAAAAACCATTGTCAAACTTTCAATTTCAACGTACCGGTTATTTCAATATCGATCCCGACACAACAAAAAATAAACTTATTTTTAATAGAACTGTCTCGCTGAAAGATAGCTGGGCAAAGGGCAAGGGTTCAGAATAGAAGGGTTTTCAGTTATAAAATTTACTTTTAATAATGAAAAAACATATAATATTATTTTGCTTTCTAATTTCATTATTGAATGTGAATGCTGAGAATGACAATTCTGCAAAGGTTGTTGTGAGGTAAAAGGGAGGATAACAGACTTTTATCTATTTTTTATCCCCTATTTTGGTAGTCAAACATTTTTCATGTAATTTTGTAGCCGAACAATATTTTCATAAAATATTTTATGAGTCAACTAAGTAATGTGCTGGGGCAATACGATGCACCGCAAAAGGCAAAGGAAGTCGGGTTGTATCCATACTTCCGACCTATTGAATCAGATCAGGATACTGTTGTAACAATTCATGGAAAGCCTGTTTTAATGTTTGGTTCAAATAGTTATCTCGGATTAACCAATCATCCACGTTTAAAAGAAGCTGCGATTAAAGCTGTTGAAAAATACGGAACAGGCTGTGCAGGTTCACGCTTCCTGAATGGCACTTTAGATATTCATATAGAGTTGGAAGAACGATTGGCTAAGTTAGTCCACAAGGAATCAGCGCTTGTATACGCAACAGGTTTTTCTGTAAATGCGGGTGTTGTGCCATGTATAACAGGTCGCGAAGATTATCTGATATTCGATGAGTTCGATCATGCCTCGATAATTGAAGGCAAACGACTGTCTTTCTCTAAGCAATTGAAATATCGACATAATGATATGGATGCTTTAGAAAAACTTCTTCAGAAATGTGAGTATGAGAAGACTAAAGTTATTGTAGTAGACGGTGTTTTCAGCATGGAGGGCGATGTGGTAAAATTACCGCAAATTGTTGAACTGTCGAAGAAATACAATGCTTCAATAATGGTTGATGAAGCACATTCTTTAGGGGTATTTGGAAAAACAGGTGCGGGCGTTTGTGAGCATTTTGGTGTTTCTGATGATGTTGATTTAATTATGGGAACTTTCAGTAAATCGCTGGGTACAATAGGTGGCTTTATCGCTGCTGATGAGAGTATTATAAATTATTTGAAGCATAATTCCAGAACTTTAATATTCAGTGCATCGATCACTCCGGCTTCAACAGCATGTGTAATTGAAGCTCTCAATGTTATGGAAGATGAGAAGTGGCGTTATGATGCCCTTTGGGCAAATACACATCGAGCCAAAGCAGGTTTTGAGAATGCAGGTTTTGAAATAGGAACTACCGAGACACCAATTATTCCTCTGTATGTTAGAGATAATACGAAGACCTTTATGCTAACAAAAATACTGATGGATGATGGTGTGTTTGTTAACCCTGTGGTATCTCCGGCAGTACGTTCAGAAGACTCATTGATAAGATATTCTTTGATGGCTACGCATACTTTCGATCAGATAGATGAATCTGTCGAAAAGATATCAAAAGCTGCAAGAAATTTAGGAATTATAGAGTAAAAGATAAAATAACCAATTCTATTTACCATCTACTTATTTACGATTTGCTTATTTACGATTTGCGGTTTTAATATAGACTTATTTAAGCCATTAAAACAACAAAAACAGATAAACGGAAAATTGCAAATAAGCAGGTGGTAAATTATTTATTAAAAGATGATTACAGTTTCAGATTTAGCAATTCAGTTTGGTAAGAGAGTTTTGTTTTCTGATGTAAATTTAAAGTTTACGTCAGGCAACTGTTATGGTGTGATAGGTGCGAATGGTGCCGGAAAATCTACCTTGATAAGAATTTTAAGTGGCGATTTAGATGCTACTCGCGGTACAATACATTTTGGTCCCGGTGAAAGATTATCAGTATTAAAGCAGGACCACTTCGAGTTCGACGATTTCACTGTTATCGATACGGTGATGATGGGGCATGATGTGCTGTGGAAAGTAAAAGAAGAGAAGGATGCAATCTATCTGAAAGAAGATTTTTCAGATGCTGATGGTATAAGAGCTTCTGAATTAGAAGAGAAGTTTGCTGAATTAGATGGATGGAATGCCGAAAGTGATGCGGCTGCTTTGTTAAGCGGACTTGGTATCAAGGAGGAATATCACTACCAACTGATGAAAGAATTAAGTGGTAAAGAGAAAGTTAGAGTGTTGCTTGCCAGAGCCTTATTCGGTAAACCGGATAATCTTTTGTTAGATGAGCCTACGAACGACTTAGACGTAGAAACTGTTATGTGGTTGGAAAATTATCTTGCAAATTATGAAAATACTGTTTTAGTAGTGTCGCACGACCGCCATTTCCTCGATGCTGTAAGTACACATACAGTGGATATCGACTACGGAAAAATACAGATGTTTGCAGGTAACTATTCTTTTTGGTATGAATCAAGTCAGCTCGCCCTGAAACAGCAGCAAACGCAGAATAAGAAAGCAGAGGAGAAGCGAAAAGAATTAGAAGAATTTATCAGAAGGTTTAGTGCCAATGTAGCAAAATCTCGTCAGGCTACAAGTAGACGGAAAATGCTTGAGAAGTTGAATGTAGATGAAATTCAGCCTTCTACACGTAAATATCCTGCAATAATATTTACACCCGAAAGAGAACCGGGCAATATGGTCTTGGAGACAAAAGGATTAGGGAAAGTCGCTGATGACGGAACAGTGTTGTTCAGAGATGTAAACTTTAATGTCGAGAAAGACGATAAGATTGTTTTTGTATCAAAAGATCCAAGAGCTATGACCGCCTTCTTTGAGATAATAAATGGTCATGACAAAAAGCACGAAGGTTCATATAATTGGGGTGTAACAATCACTCATGCGTATCTTCCTTTGGATAACACAGAGTTTTTCGATACAAGTATAAATTTAGTGGATTGGTTAGGGCAATATTCTTCAGACACTACAGAGTCCTTTATTCGTGGCTATTTGGGCAAAATGCTTTTCTCTGGAGATGAGATTTATAAAAAGGCGAGTGTCTTATCTGGAGGTGAAAAGATGCGTTGTATGATTGCTCGTATGATGCTCAAAAATGCTAATGTCATGGTGTTGGATTCACCTGCAAATCACTTAGACTTAGAGTCAATTCAGGCATTTAACAATACGCTTGTTGCATTCAAAGGAAATATCTTGATGGCATCGCACGACCGTGAATTTATTCAGACGGTATGTAATAGAATCATCGAATTAACACCCAATGGCATAATCGACAAACAAATGGATTTTGATGATTATGTAACATCTGATGATATTAAAGCTATTAGGGAGAGGATGTATTGATGTCGAAAACCACCTGTTAATATACCATCTCCATTATTCAATCGGTAAGCTCTGTGTATGTTCTTGGAGAAATACTTTTATCTATGAAAAAATCAAAATTTTCATCAACCTATCATATAATAAATAAATTATGCTATATTTGCATATTATATGAATGGTTGTAGCTATGGCAAAGAACACAATGGGGACGAAATTACCCCGAAAATTAGAACAAAAAATGGTTGTAGTAGGTGAGCAAATTAAGTTAGCCCGCCTGCGTCGTAATCTGAGTATTGCACAAATAGCAGAGCGTGCAACCTGCTCACAACTCACCGTTTCACGTATAGAAAAAGGCTTACCTACAGTTGCTATAGGAATATATCTTCGAGTGCTTTACGCACTTCAATTAGATGATGATATTCTCTGTCTTGCCAAAGAAGACGCATTAGGCAGGGCATTGCAAGATTTGAGTTTAACAAACCGCGAACGAGCATCTAAAAAGGAATAAATAATGAAAAAGCTATTCGTATATGCTGATTTTGATTGGCTGAATAATCCTGAATTTGTAGGGGAATTGAGCTACGAATCGCTTCGTGGTTCTGATAGCTATGGATTTAAGTTTGATGATGAATGGTTGAGAAAATATGGCAATCTCTTTATCAGCGCAGATTTGAATAACTATAAAGGTTTGCAATACACGCAACCTGATAAAGATATTTTTGGTTGTTTTTCAGATTCATTACCTGATCGTTGGGGTCGAACTTTGATAAATCGTAGAGAGCAAATCCTTGCCTCTGAAGAAAATCGTCCAATACGGCGTCTGTCATCCTTTGATTATTTAGTGGGTATAAATGATTTGTCACGTATGGGAGGTTTTCGTTTTAAAGAAAATCCCGATGGGGATTTTATCAATTCTGATAATATATTACCTATTCCCCCACTAACCAATATCCGAGAACTGATTTATGCAAGTAAGGAAATAGAGAAAAGTGAAGAGGAAAATAAACTACCTGATAAAAAATGGCTTGCGCAATTGATACAGCCCGGATCTTCTTTGGGAGGAGCAAGACCAAAAGCTAGTGTAGTAGGCACTGACAAAGCACTTTATATTGCTAAGTTTCCATCCCGCAAGGATGATTACAATGTAGGACTTTGGGAGCATTTTTGTCACCTTTTGGCTCAAAAAGCAGGTATAGATTCAGCAACGACACAAGTAATTTCAACAAATGACACATATCACACATTATTATCTCGCCGTTTTGATAGAACAGAGACCAATAAACGCATACATTTCGCCTCTGCAATGACTTTGCTTGGACTTTCGGATGGCGATAATGCAAGTTCAGGATACGGATATTTAGATATAGTGGACTTTATACTCCAAAATTGTACAGATGTAAATAACAACCTCCAAGAGCTTTATCGCAGAGTTGCTTTCAATATTTGTATAGGCAACTCTGACGATCACTTCCGTAATCACGGGTTTCTTCTCACTCCTAAAGGATGGACTTTATCGCCTGCTTACGATATGAATCCGACCTTGAATGAATATCAAAGTTTGCTGATTTCAAAATCCTCAAATAAAGCTGATTTAGAGATTTTATTAAACTCCTGCGAAGATTATATGCTTTCCCACGACACAGCCCTAAAGATTATTCAAGAAGTAACATCAGCCATAAAAGACTGGCAAATTTTAGCCACAAAATTAGGTATCCCTAAGAGTGAAATGGAGTTGTTTGGTGGTGTTTTTAATAGTAGAATTAATTTGGAATTTTCTAACTTTTTTACAGATAACGATAGAAATTGAATGAAAATGAAGTATTATGTAGCGGAAGTTACTCTGTTTTTACTTTGATAATTCCGTAATAATTTAGGTTATCTCATCATAGTAGGTTTTTAATTTTCTAATTATATTGATGTTATTATCATTCACCCCATAACAAAGTTTTTAAACCCCCAAACAACCTTTAAACATAAGGCTCTCAAAATCCGCTTTTTTGTGACATTTAGTAAGAAATACATATGAATAGCTAATTATTTCACGAAAAGTTTGGTATTAATGATTTAATTAGTAACTTGCACCGAAATTTTAAAAAACACAATAAGTGAGTCAAACTTGGCTCTCTTTTGTTTTTTTACAAAATCCAAAAATGTACTAATTTTCACGTACTGCCCCGCATGGAGCAATATATGTATACGATATATTCATATATTACCCTCTGCGGGGTATGGAGCGTTTTACAGATAATTATTTTGAAAATCAAGTGTCGGAGAAATCCGACATTATAGCATATTAGAATATAATTTTTATTTATTAATTTAATTCAACTATTTCCTATGGATCAAGAAAAATTGATGCAGCAATTAGAAGCAAGACATCCTGGAGAACATGAGTATTTGCAAGCTGTACACGAAGTGTTAATGACAATCGAGGATGTTTATAATCAACATCCGGAATTTGCAAAAAACAAAATTATCGAACGAATGGTGGAGCCGGATCGTATCTTCACATTTAAAGTATGTTGGGTCGATGATAAAGGTGAAGTTAATGTTAACACAGGGTACAGAATACAGTACAACAATGCGATAGGACCATACAAAGGTGGAATTCGTTTTCATCCGTCTGTAAATCTATCAATCCTCAAATTCTTAGGTTTTGAACAAACATTCAAAAATGCACTGACTACTTTACCGATGGGAGGTGGTAAAGGGGGTTCAGACTTTAATCCTCGTGGTAAATCGGATGGTGAGGTTATGCGTTTTTGTCAAGCTTTTATCATGGAACTTTGGCGACATATTGGAGTTAATACCGATGTGCCTGCAGGTGATATTGGTGTCGGTGCTCGTGAAGTGGGATATATGTATGGAATGTATCGTAAATTAGCTCGTGTTAACACAGGTGTGTTTACCGGTAAAGGTTTGGAGTACGGTGGTTCACTTATACGACCGGAAGCTACCGGCTTTGGTGCAATGTATTTTGTGAAACAAATGTTGGAAACCGCCGGAGATTCTATCAAAGGAAAAACAATAGCTTTATCGGGTTTTGGAAATGTAGCATGGGGTGCTGCTCTGAAAGCTACTGAAATGGGAGCTAAAGTTGTAACTATTTCCGGACCTGACGGGTATATATACGATGAAGATGGTATTAAAGGAGAGAAAATTGAATATATGCTTGAGCTTCGTGCAACGTGCAATGATGTAGTTGAGCCTTATGCTGAAAAATTTGGTGCTAAGTTTATCGCCGGTCGTAAGCCTTGGGAGGTGAAAGTTGATATAGCCTTACCTTGTGCTACTCAAAATGAATTGGATGTAAACGATGCTAAGTTAATCGTTGCTAATGGGACAAAATATGTTGCAGAAGTATCTAATATGGGCTGTACCACAGAAGCAACAGATCTGTTTGTGGATAATGGAGTTATTTACGGACCTGGTAAAGCTGTAAATGCAGGTGGAGTTGCTACATCCGGATTGGAGATGACACAAAATGCAATGCATATGTCATGGACTGCCGCTGAAGTTGAAGCTAAACTCAAACAAATAATGAGTGATATTCATGCTCAATGCGTTAAGTTCGGTACTCAACCTGATGGATATATTAATTATATTAAAGGTGCGAATATAGCAGGCTTTATGAAAGTTGCCCAAGCAATGTTAGTACAAGGGGTTGTATGATATTTCCCATACAGTCGTAAACGACTAAATGAAAGAGCCACGTTCAGATTTTGAATGTGGCTCTTTTCTATATGAAAGTGTATTTGCTTTTTAGAAAGATTGACGAGCAGATGCTTGATAGTTAATTCTCAGCGCATAAGCACGCCTTAGAGCCTGTTTTATATCGGTGATAATTCCCATCTTAGTGTCTTTATCAGCTTTTATTGAAACAGTCATAATGTTCTGGTCCTCTTCTTTCATTGCTGAACGCTCATTAGTGATATAAGTCTCAATTTCATTTACATCGGCAAATTGGTCATTTAACTGTATTCGAGTTGCCGACCCGTACTGAGTCCTATAATCCCTCATCGGTTCTCCAACATAAATATAACGAACTAAAGATTTATTCTCTAATTTTTGCAATTCTGTTGCAGTTGGAGGAGCTATTCTTACCTTATATGTTACTTCTTTCATGGTTGTAACAGCCATAAAAAAGAATAATAACATAAAGATAATATCAGGTAATGATGAAGTACTTAACTGAGGAGTTCCTCTTTTCTCTTCTCTTCTGATTACTGCCATTAGTCGGTTCCTCCATAATTTTTAGGTTCAGCCTCCGATATTTTCTGAGAATAAACCGTTTGAACATCTTTCTGTTGTTTTTCGTCTAAATCGTCGAATTTTTTCCCGAACTTTAAAGACGACAACTCATTACGTAATTCATTATAAGCTGCTACCAACTCATTTTGAACGTCAATATATGCTTGATATTGAGTGTCAACGTCGTTTTGCACTGATATCACATGATCTCTTGTATATTCAACCACTCCAAGAGTAGGGAATTCTTCTGCAAACTTTTCGGGTAAATTCGCGTCGTTAGCTTCGTTTTTCACAAACTCTTTAGCTTTAGCTTTCAAATCATGGATATTCATTTCCTCGCCTTGAACTAACAATTGATTTAAACTGTTAATTTTCACAACGAAGATGTTTCTCTTTTTGATATCGACATCCTGAGGTTTTTGATCCGGAGGCAGAGGTGGCGGAAGACGCCTCATCAACCCGGTACTAACATTCATAGAAGTCGTAACAAGGAAGAAAATTAAAAGCAAAAACGAAATGTCAGCCATCGAGCTGGAATTTATTTCATTTAATTTTCTAGACATTGTTTTATTAAATTTTTGTAAGTTAGAAAATTATTTCAAATTGGTATATATTCTGGCACCAAATATTGTTACCACTAATATAACCATTAATGAATATGTTGTATAAAGGAACATTTCTGTAAGTTTAACCCAAACACCTTCGTTTTGATTACCTTCATATCCAATAATCGAGATTTTCTCAGAACTACCTAAAAGATACGATACCACGAAAATTCCTGCAAATAATATTATTGGTATTAAAGATTTCAGAGCGGAACTCGGATTGCTTATAAACGATTTTATAAATTTATAAAACGCAAATGCAAGAGTTACAACTATTGCCAACACAAATAGGATGTATGTCCAATATAAAATAGTGTCTGTAAGTATAGGGACGTGCATGTCCTCTCCGGCAGCACTTACAATAGACTCACTTCCTTGACTCAAAGATGCAAAAAATGCAATGAGTAAAGCAAATGAAGCTAATATAAGCGTTAAGCCTATTATTTTTATAGCTTTATTCATTGTAACTTATTATTTTGAATGTTTAACAATAATATCTAACAGAGATATTGAAGAGTCTTCCATGTCATTTGTTAATCCTTCAATAAGTGTTAAAATATAGTTGTAGAACACCTGAAGTATCATAGCTACTATCAAACCAAACACTGTTGTTAAAAGAGCAACCTTGATACCACCGGCTACAACTGTTGCTGAAATGTCACCAACTTGCTGTATCTTGTCAAATGCTTGGATCATCCCGATAACTGTTCCAAGGAACCCTAATGATGGAGAAAGTGCGATAAACAATGAGATCCATGTTAAGTTCTTTTCTAACAGACCTAACTGAACACCACCATAAGATGCAACTGTTTTTTCTACAACATCGATACCTTCATGGTAGCGGGAAAGTCCTTGATAGAAAATAGAAGCAACAGGACCGCGAGTATCACGACAAATATTCATTGCAGCTTCTGCACCGCCTTTTTGCCATGCTTCGTCAATGCTTGCCAAAAGCTTTTTAGTGCTTGTTGAAGATAAGCTTAAATAAATAATTCTCTCTATACACAAAGCTAAACCTAAAATCAAACAGAATGCAATTGGAGCCATCCATAATGCATCACCCTCAATGAATTTTTGTTTTAATGCTTTATGCATTCCTTGTTCTTCAACAACAAGTTGAGGAGTAGCATCAACTACTTCAGTAACTGTTGTGTCATTTGTAGCAGGCGCTGATGCCTCATCTTGTGCCTGTAAGCTAATTGTAGTACCCAAAGTGAAAAGTGCCACGATTGAGAAAGTTGCAAATACCTTTTTCATTTTACTTTGTTTTTGAATTTTTGTTTTTTTTTATTTTGAGTTTATTAATCTTTTCTTGTTTTTTATTTTTCTGTTTTTACTGGTGCGGAGAGGAAGAGATTCGAACTCTCGATACGATTCCACACCGTATATACGCTTTCCAGGCGCACCTCTTCAACCACTCGAGCACCTCTCCATTTTAGCGGCGCAAGTTAGCAAAAATTTATGACATACAAATAAAAATATTGAAAATTGTATGTCAATATCTTATTTTTTTATCATCAAACACAGAGTTTTATCTATTTCGGTTGAGGTTGAAGATGTAAAATGCGTTTTTCGTTGTTTGTTCAATCACTGCTTCATATGAAATTTCAAGAACTTCAGCAATTTTTTGAGCTATAATTGTCAGATATGAACTCTCATTTCTTTTTCCTCTATATGGAGCAGGGGTAAGATATGGGGAGTCAGTCTCCAGTACAATTCTTTCTAAACCAATAGATTTAACTACCTCACTTAGTTTTGAATTCTTAAACGTTACAATTCCATTTATACCAAGATAAAAATCACCGTATGTGAAAATTTCTTTTGCTTCATCAATAGAGCCTCCAAAGCTATGAAAAATTCCTTTTAAATTATCATCTTTATAAGGAATTAATGCTTTTAAAGTTTCTTTTAATGAATCTCTAACGTGAATTATAACCGGTATATTGTATTTGATAGCCAATTCTACCTGTTTTTGGAATGCAATTATTTGTTCTTTCACAAAACTCTTATCCCAATATAAATCAATTCCAATCTCGCCTACAGCTATGTATTCCCTTTGCTGTAATTCTGATTCGACAATTTTAAGCTCTTGCTCATATTTTTCATCCACACTTGTTGGGTGTAGTCCGATTGCGGCATAGCAAAATTCCGGATAATCCCTTTCAAGCAAAAGCATAGCTTGTAAAGAAGTGCTGTCGATATTGGGTAGTATGATTTTCTTTACTCCTGCTTTTTGTGCTCTTTCAATCACCAAACCTCTGTCAGTATCGAATTCCTCTGAGTATATATGAGCGTGAGTGTCAATCATGGTTTCATTCCCACTCAATTGTTGCAGGTGGTTTCGAACTGATATCGTATACTACTCTGTTAACGCCTTTTACTTTGTTGATTATGTCGTTAGATACTTTTGCAAGAAATTCGTATGGTAATTGTGCCCAATCTGCTGTCATTGCATCTGTTGAGGTTACTGCCCGCAAAGCAACTGCGTTTTCATATGTTCTTTCATCGCCCATTACGCCTACAGATTGTACTGGTAATAAAATTGCACCGGCTTGCCATACTCTGTTATACAAATTCCACTTTCTTAACTCACTTGTGAAAATATCATCCGCATCTTGTAAAATTCTGACTTTCTCTGGTGTTATGTCGCCTAATATGCGAACTGCCAATCCGGGTCCGGGGAAAGGATGTCGATTTATTAAATGTCTCATCATCCCAAGTTCTGTACCTACTCTCCTGACTTCATCCTTGAAAAGAAGTTTTAATGGTTCGCAAAGTTTTAGGTTCATTTTTTCAGGTAACCCTCCTACATTATGATGGGATTTTATAGTTGTACCTGTTATCGATAGTGACTCGATAATGTCAGGATATATAGTGCCTTGTGCAAGCCATTTTACGTTTTCTATCTTTTTAGCTTCTTTGTCAAATACATCTATAAAAGCTGAACCGATAATTTTTCTTTTTCTTTCAGGATCGGAAACTCCTTCTAACAAACCATAGAAATACTCTCTGGCATTGACTCCGATAACATTCAATCCTAAATGTTCATAGTCTTTTATTACCCTCTCAAACTCATTTTTTCTCAACAAACCGTGATCGACAAATATACATGTGAGATTAGTTCCTATAGCCCTGTTTAATAAAACGGCAGCCACCGATGAATCGACACCGCCTGATAATCCTAATACAACTTTATCGTTGCCAAGCTGATTTTTTAAATCCTTGACCGTAGTGTCAATAAAAGATGCCGGCGACCAATCTCTCTTACATCCGCAGATACTCAAAAAATTCTCTAATAATAATATTCCATCTTCCGTATGGTATACCTCAGGGTGAAATTGAACGCCCCAAGTTTTTTCTCCTTCAATTTTGAATGCGGTATATTCAACATCATCAGTAGATGCGATTTTTTTGAAAGATTGCGGTAGTTGGGTAATGGAGTCTCCATGCGACATCCATATTTGAGAACCTGATGAGATACCTTTTAAAAGCTCATCATCTTCTGCTACGTATGTTAAATTTGCTCTGCCAAATTCTCGTGAACCGGCTGCTTCAACTTTGCCTCCGGAGTCGTGCACTAAAAGTTGTGCTCCATAACATATGCCCAAAACAGGCAATTTCTTTCTGAAAGCGGAAAGTGTGGTGAAAAAAGCTGAAGGATTATAAACAGAATATGGACTGCCTGAAAGGATTACACCTTTGATGTCTTTAGTGTCTTCAGGAAATTTGTTGTAGGGTACAATTTCGCAATATTCGTTTAATTCGCGTATTCTTCTTCCGATTAACTGTGTGGTTTGAGAACCAAAATCGAGAATGATAATTTTGTCGGACATGTGCTAATAATTTTGCCGCAAATTTACGTGATTTTCTTCATTAAAACAATAATAATTTTCAATTATAGAAGATAATGAAGCTAATTATTTGTCTCTTCCATAGATTTACGATTGTTCAATTCCTCTTGCGTTTTTGCTTTCATGCCCGGATTATCTTTAATAATCTGACGTAGATATTCTTCAGGATAGCCGTGTCTTATTATTCCTGATGGTATTTTCCTATCGTTTTGTTTGAATACCCCGTTTTCTTCTCTTTTTACTACCCCATCAAGATATTTTACTAAAAGAAATTCACTTAACTTTTTCCATGCTGCTGTAACGTTGGATGCTTGTGTGTGACTGAAGGTTGTGAGAATATCGCGGGCATTAGTTTCGGGCAAACCTGTTACAGTTTTGTCTATACTCGGTATCATTGTGTGGAAATTTGTTTCCCAATGTTGCTGAACTTTTTTGATATCAGGCATTACAAGTGAATATTTCGGATAGGCAAAATTCGAAACTTGATTAAATATCCAAAAGGCTGATGTTGGTGAGTATTCCAACAAACTACCATTATCTTCACTGAAACATTCGGGGACGTTGTTGATTCCGCAATACATTGGAACATAGACTGATGTTGCTGCATCATCCACACCAAACCATAATAAACCTCCAACATAAGGAGGCAGCCAGTTTCGCATCTGGGCTACGAATGAAAAGCCTGTTTGCTGTGTTGCTATAGGGCGATTATGATAATATTCAACGCTGTCGACTTTAAAACTAAGTGGACTTAAACGTAATTTGCTGTTAAATTCACCGGCAGCCAAGCCTTTAGTCATATCGAATTCTGTACCTTCAAACTGATTTCGCATAAAAGCTTTCATATCTTGTACACTCAGCTTTTTTGCCGGCTTAACCCACAATGGCATTCTTTCGGTTGTTTCACCTTTAATATAAGTAATGTATTTTTCCATTTCCGGATTTGTCTGTCTGAAAAAGCTCCATACTCTTGCTTCACAAGCTATTAGCGCACCATAATCGAGTGGGGCATATGTGTCGGAAAAACTAAAATCTTTATTTTTCCCTTTGAAATATCCTTGTTCGCGTGCAAATGCTATTACATCAACAGAGTAGAGACAGTTATTTCTATCGTCGAATGGGAATGTGGTTATTCGTGCCTGATTTGCATGGGCTGAGATACAATCGTCAGGTACTCGTACAGCAACCCATATCGCACCTTTATTTTTCGGACCTTTGCCTATCATTTCCATTATCCACACTTCGTTAGGGTCTGCTATGGAAAATGATTCTCCTTCGCTACGATAGCCGTATTCTTCAACAAGTGACGTAATAATGCGGATAGCTTCACGTGCTGTCCTTGAACGTTGTAAGGCAATATACATCAAACTGCCATAATCAAGAATCCCTGTGGTATCGCATAATTCCGGTCTGCCACCAAAGGTTGTTTCACCAATAGTAACCTGATTTTCGTTCATATTACCAATCACAGAATACGTCTTTTCAACTTGTTTTATTTTGCCAAGATATTTTCCTGTGTCCCATTCGTAAATATCGAGCATAGTACCCGGCGGATATGTTTTTGCGGGAAAATGATATAATGCTCCATACAATGAATACGAATCGGCTGAGTACGTTACCATTGTAGAACCGTCTACTGTAGCTAATTTACCTGCAATTAAATTTGTACAGGCAAATGTTTTGATGGAAATTGACAGTATGAAAAGTGTTATTGTAACTAATAATCTCATAGAAAAAATATGCCTTTTTGAAAGAACGAGCAAAGATAATGCAAATTTTTGTTTTTCACACAAACCTAAAGTGTCTTAGAAGTAGCAAACCACTGCATTGTATCAAAATTTTATATTTTGCCTAATGTGAGGCTGTACGAGAAACCTTAGATACTTAATGAATAATCATTTGAATTTTATTAAAAAATTCTTAATTTTGCACACATTAAAATCAATAATGATTATCCGCAAAGTGTACGAATACTATTTTTACACCATAGGTGTAAGATGTGCATAACCGTATGCAAGCGAAGCGCAGCTTACGGTAAGGGTATATCCTTTGGTACTCAAGCATCGCAGAGGCGGCATTATTATTATCCCACCCTTGCAGGGCTTAGAGTAGGGGGAAATGTATCCTCTATCCGTAAGCTACGGCTACGCCTTGCATACGGTTATGCATGATAACGCTCCTGCGGAGCTTAGATCATTTTACGGATAATCATTAAAATAAATAATTTGAGATGAAACAAAAATCGCTTTTCATCATACTTTGTGTTGTATTATTATTATGTTTTATGGAAAAGAGTTTTGCTCACGACCATAAAATAACAAGAGACACAAACGATTCGATAGTACTACAAGAAATTTCTGAAATCAATATTCAGGGTGTTAAAAATAATAAATTAAATTTTCCTTATTTTGAAATCGCTGATGATGAGATTATTACAAATAATTTTTTAACTCCGGCTGATGCTTTGACTCATTCTCCGGGCGTGGCATTGATACGCGATGGGATATGGGCTACGACTATCAATGTACGTGGACTTTCTGAATCGAAGTTGCTTTTTCTTGTGGATGGCGATCGTATGCAGACAGCCACAGATATTGCGGGTTCGTTGTCGACTGTCGATATAAATAGTATTGAAAAGATTGAATTGGTAAAAGGCTCCGGCTCTGTAGTTTATGGTACCGGTGCAATGGGTGGTATCGTTAATTTTATATCCAAACGTCCTGATTATTCTTCTGAACTACACGTTGATGGAAATCTAATTTCAGGATTTAATTCAGTAAATAAACTATGGAGTAACAATTTGAATGTCAATGTTGAAAATGACGAATGGTATCTTGCATTGAATGGTAGTTATCGTACTGCTTCAAACACTATGACTCCGGCAGGAATTTTATCTAACAGTCAGTTTAATGATGCTTCATGGAGTGTGAGAGGGGGAATAAAGAAAACCGAAGATCAGGAAATTCTTTTCGATTATAGTCATTTTGAAGCTTGGAATGTAGGTTTGCCTGGTGGAACTGCATTTCCTCCTTCTGCTGTTGTGCGATATTTAGGATTTGAACGAAATCATTTCAGTGGCGAATATTTATTGTCTGATATTTCTCATACTATTAGAAAATTAAGCTTAAAGGCTTATACGCAAAACATTAAAAGAGATGTGGAGAATATAGTAAATCCGACAAAAGCTATATTCCCGGGCAGTTATAATTCAACTTCAGGATTCAAAGCCGTTGCCGATTTGTATTTCAACGATTACGAAACCATGATAGTCGGGGTAGAAGGGTGGTATCGTGATCAGCAGACATATCGCATAAATATAACTTCATCATCAACTGATACGATAGTAACAAAAGAACAACCCACGCCTAAGGCTGATATGCTTGATATTGGTGCTTTTGCTCAGCATAAATGGGTTATTGAGCCTGAAAAGTGGACAATAAACACAGGAATCAGATTAGATTTTATTAATGCTAATAATGATACTGCTTTTAAAGAAATCGATAAGTATAAATATGTCAATGGTGTAAAAACTCAATTAGCACCAAATAAACAAATTTTATTTTCAAAAGGAACTAATAATCAATTGGCATATTCGGCTCATATAGATGTTGAATTTAAGCCTGTTGAGCGAAATAAATTTATACTGTCTTTGTCAAACTCCTATCGCGTAGCTTCTATGGAAGAACGATTCAAGTTTATTGATCAGTCGGGAACTCCAAAGGTTGGAAATCCCAATTTGAAACCGGAAAAAGGATTGTTTGCTAATTTGAGTTATGAGTATATCGGAAGAAGAGTCTTTCTAAAAACCGATATCTTCTCGAATTATCTATTTGATTTAATTGCAGAAAAGCCTGATACAATAACGAGAATGTTCACTATGCCCACTCCCGTTTTACTAAGCAGTAATATAGATAAGGCATTTTTCACCGGAGGTGAGATTGAATTAAGATGGCTGATTACACCAAAACTTGGGTTTGAATCACAAGCTTCATATGTGTATGCCATTGATTTAGGTACGAAAAAGCATCTACCATTAATACCGCCATTGCGTGGAGCAAATACAATCAATTATCAATTACATAAGGCAATTTCGACTTATGTGGAGATGGATTGGGATTATGAAACAAGGGATATAAATGGTGTGTGGAAAAATCCTGAGTTGGATATGATTTTTAATTTAGGCTTTCACACAGAAACATTTTCAATAAGCTCCTTAAAGATTCAATTTGCAGGTGGAATAAAAAATATCCTGAACACGGCACATCAAGAACCGCTTTCAACATTTAGAGGAATAAATAAATTAGAGCCGGGCAGGAATTTCTTTATCAAAACGAAGCTGATGTTTTGAGGCATTTAGAAGTTTAGAAATTTAGACGACGGAGCGAAACTTTGTTCTATAATCCATTTCCAAATAGGGATGACAGATATTTCAAGATCTTGCATGTGAATTATTTCCTCTTCGTTATAAGTTATTATTTGTAACTTCTCCAATCTAAAGGCTTTATTAAGTTTTAACAAAGCATCTACTTCGCGTTTGCGAGTATCGAAGTCGGCAATGGAGTACGAAACTTGAATGCCGATTTTTTCTTTTGGAATGTAAAAATCTACTTCGATATTTTTGTTGTAATAAAAAACATCATCTGCAAATTTCTTCTTTAATGTTAGTGCTGCCAGATTTTCGAGTAATCGTGTATTTGCATCTATCAAAAAAAGATTAAGCAAGCCATTATCGAAAAAGTACCTTTTTTTAATAGTTTCACGTTCTGTAAATTTATCAGAAAAGTTCGATATTTCAAAAATCAAATAAGCATCTTTGAGATGAGTTAAATAATCTATCAAAGTATTTTTAGCAATACTTGCACCAGTAGCATCCACAATGTTTTTTAGCTTTTGTAATGAAACAGGATGCATGACTGTCTCTGCAATTTTCTTGACCAAAACACGGATTGCGTTCTCGTTACGGATATCGTTTCGTGCAATGATATCACCTAATAAAATCTTGTGATATAGAGAGTTAAGATAATCACGTTTATCAAATAATGGAAATACTTCGGCTATACCTCCAAAATTAAAGTATTTATCAAAGTAATTGACTGCTAATGTTCTTTCATTACCATATTGCCAATTTTTGTCTAACACCACCTTGTTATATTTCAGATATTCATCAAACGAAAACGGAAATATCTCTCTTGCTACAAACCTGCCTCCGAGTGTTGTGTAAATTTCTCGACTCAACATATTGGCATTACTGCCTGATATATATACCCTGTATTTTGAGTCGGCTAATCGACGTGCAAATTTTTCCCAACCTTCAACATTTTGAATTTCATCTAAAAACAAAATGGGTTTAGAATCGTGGTACATTTCTTTGTATGCATCTAAAATCAGTGATAATTCTTCTACTCTAATTCCTCTAATACGCTCATCTTCAAAGTTTATAAACAGTATATCATGTATTGTATGTTCATTTTGACGAATGAGTTCATGAATTTGCTGATACATCAAATATGATTTGCCAGCACGTCGCATGCCTACAAACACATAATTGACTGAAGGTTCAATGAAGCAATCTCGCTTAATAAATTGTATTTCTGCAATTTCTTGTTGCTTTTCTCGGATAATATTTTTAATTATTTCCTTGTTCATGTTATTTGGTTCAATATATTGATACAAAAATACAGTATTTGTATCAATATGCCAAATGATCGAGGTTTTTTTTGTGAATGGTGATTAGTGATTGGTGCGATGTACTTCATTCCAATTCCTCAATTTCTCGGCAGTAGATAAATCGATAAAATCAAAATCGGTGAGCCATTTTTCTATTCAACCAAAGTTTCTACACATCGAATTGCTGTTTTGCCATCCCATAATTCCGGACGTTGCGGTTTACGTTGAGAGTTAAGAGCTATTTGGTATTCCTCACGTATTCTTGCGATATTATTGCCGACAAGCACACTTGCTCCGCCATGCTCTTTTAATGTTATTGGTCGCTCTGTATTCCAGCGTAAGGTAAGGCAGGGAGTCCCCAACACGCAGCACTCTTCTTGCAGTCCACCGCTATCAGTAAGCATTATATCAGCCGACATATAAGCATGTTTTTCAAATTTTATCACAATCTTACCAACCTGCTGTGTGTGTATCCAAACCTATTTCAAGATTTATATCAGGATCAGGAATTCCCAAAAATTGAAAAAACGACTCAGATATATGATATCGTAATGTGACCGATATGTATGAGTATATGTTAAATTTTATCATTAGAGATTTCTTTATTATAAGCATCAATAGCTTTACAAAAAGGCGACATTTTCATAAAGTTTGGACGAGTACCGACTACGGAAAGAATTTTCATAGCATATATTCTTTAATTAGAATTCATTAAATAATTCCCGCTTTACCAAAATTATATGACAGGTTTGGAACTTGGTTTTTATTATTTGTTTCACATTTGTTTGAAAATTAATAAATATTCCTAAATATATGTAACAAAAACAATACATTATTATCTATTATAAGTCATTATTTTTCAGACTTATTCTATTTTAGATTTTCAACACTTAAACTAAGTTTGTTTCCTACGAATCCGTGCATGTCATTATTGAACATGATTATATATAAAGTTCTTTTTCAATAATAGGCCAAAGTATCCGATTATCGAAATTGTTTAATACAAACTGCCTACCATTATATCCTAATTTATCTCTTAATTCTTTGTTTTGTAACTTTATGATATTAGCTTTAATGTCCTGTGGATCGTGTGATATATAATATCCCGTTTCACCGTCAATAATAGCATCAATACAGCCGGTAACCTTGGTTGTCAAAACTGGTATTTGCATTGATGAAGCTTCTAATGTGGATGTAGGAAATCCTTCCCTATAAGACGGAAGAATAAAAACACTCATTAAAGCATAATAATATTCTATATCATTAAATATAAAGCCTGTTTTAATTATTTTATTGTTTTGTGTTATCTCTTCTTGCAAATCGTTTTTTAATGCGTCTCTTTCTTCGAAATCTCCAACCAATAATAATTTATAGTTTTCAGGAAGGATTTTTAATGTTTCTACCAATTTTTTAATCCCCTTATCTTTTACCAACCGTCCACAATAGCCGATTACAATATCATTTTTAATAATATTCAATGATTGTCTTAAAGCATTGAGTTTGTCGGTGTTAATTTTGTGTGGGTTAAACTTTTCTTCTGAATCAATTCCTCCACAGGTTCCTTCACCCAAAATAAGTTGCTTGTATTCGGGATTTAATCTGTCCTCAACACTTCGCTTCATTAATGAAGGACTTACACATATGATTTTAGTGGCGCAACACGAGGTTAATTTTTCGGCGAAAATTAGAAGCTGTCGAATAAATCCAGAACTTGTCTCATAAACCAAGCCGTGACGGAAATAGATTCGTTTAGGTACCCTCATTAACTTTCCTGCAATCATAGCTAATAATCCTCCTTTTGGGGTATGCCCGACAATTATGCCAATATTATTTTTTTTTATATATCTACAAATTTGTATCAAAGATTTAATGTCTTGTGTTATAGATATTGAGCGTAGTAGAGGAATATCTTCATACTTAAAGCCTTTGGACTTGGAATAGCTTTCCATTCTATCTGAAGGGCTACATATGACATGTAAATCATAGCCTTTATCCTTAAAATATAGAAATTGATCTCCTATGAAATAAGTAACAGCGTAGAAAGTATTTACGATATGGAGGATGGATTTATTATTTTTCATAAAGAGCTTCTTTTAGATAGCTAAGAGCCATTTCTTTTTCTTGTGTAGACATACCTGTCAATCGTTTTTTTACAAGGAATTCTGTTGATTGGATCAACTCAAAAAGAGAGTAGATTGCAATCTTGATTGTAAAATAGAATTGCTGTTTCATTCTGTCAAATTTAGTTATATTTGCTTGTTTGTTTTTTAAAAGTTTTATGATGTTAATATTCGTCCTGACGTATTTCTTATATGTTGAAGTTTCTTCTGTCCTATAAAACAGTAATGCATCGTTTATATTGTAAAAACTACTTTTTTCTATGGTTCTCAACCACAGCTCAAAATCTTCCATTCGTTCCATATCAGAATTATAAGGGTTTTGTATGAACCAATCTGTCCTGCCCATTATGCTGGGATGAACAAACCCTCCATTTTTTAATAATGACTGGATATTATCCAGATTTTTATTTGCAATATATTTACCTGCAATATTATTATTCTCATCAATAGAGTAATATCCACTACCAACAACATCTACATTTTTGGTTGATTCTAAAAAATTAATTTGTTGTTCCAAACGCTTGGGATGCATAATGTCATCCGCATCCATACGCGCATAATAGCATCCTTGTGCCATCCTGGACAGTTGATTTAACCGATAGACTAAGCCTCTATTTTTACCATCTGATATAACTTTTATTCGGGTATCAGTAAATTTTCGAGCAATAGATAAAGAGGTGTCTGAACTTCCATCATCTAACAATATCAATTCCCAGTCCTGATAGGTCTGATTGAGAACAGATAATATAGCCTGAGATAAAAACTTTTCAGCATTGTAAAAAGGGATTCCAATAGTAATTAAAGGTGTCATTTTCATAAAACTTAGTTGCTTTCAATTAGCTGTATAACGTTTCTCGTCCAATTCTCTTTTGTTAGATGTGCTACACTTTGTTCAATAGTCTTCTTATCCGTAGAAAAATTAATGACTTTTTCAATGGCCTCGGTATACTCATTTTCATCGTACGATGAAACAATACAGCCATTGAGTCCATCCACTATTACTTCTTTTACACCTCCTACCTGTGTCGAAACTACAGGTATCCCTAATGCAAGAGCTTCCACCGCAACCGTAGGAAATCCCTCGGAAAAAGAAGAAATGAGTAATACATTTGCACTTTTTATATAAGGATATGGATTGGATATGTATCCTAATAATTTTACGTGATTTTCAAGTTCTAGTATTTGTATTTCTTTTTCGATTGCAGTATTCAACTCCCCTTCTCCAAGCATTAATAGTTCTACCTTAACATCCTTATTTAACAGTTTTTTAAGAGCTTTCAATTGTAAAAGAGGATTTTTATTCTCGTCTAATCTTCCTACAGAAATTAATCGATAGATATTGCTCTTTTCTATTTGAAAAACTTCAGATTTAATTTTTATTTCACTAAAATCATACCCATTATTTATTAATGAAATCTTGTCTGCAAATTGTGGATATAGCTTTTGTATAGAAAATAATGTATTATTTGATATAGGGATAATAGCATTAGCTTTATCAAAAGCTCTACCTTGCATTTTGTAGTATAAATAATATAATATTCGTTTTAATACTGTATATTGATTATAGTCTAAATCTTCTATTGAACCGTGCACCCACATTATTTTCTTTGATTTTTTATTTAGACTTTTAGCAACTAATAAGGAAGGATATAAATAATTGAATGAAATTTCAATATCATAGCTGCCTTTTATAAAGTATTTATAAACAAGAGTAGGAAATAAATAGGTCATAATTGAGAGTAGCCTGCGCATTAACGTGTTGAATAAATAATTGCGTTGTTGACTCTTCAATAAACACTCTTTTGTAAAAGACATTGAGGGAAGTTTTGTTACATTCTCAGGAAGTTGATAAGGATAAATGTCTTCAAGCCTCTCTATCACAGTAATGTGATAATATTGTGAAAGTTGATTTATTAACAAGGCTAAGACTTTTTCAGAGCCACCACCCGTTGATAATGTATGAGGAATAAATAAAATCTTTTTCATCTTGTGCTAATATCGACAATCCTTCTAAAATAAAGGCGGAGTATAATATAAATAATAATAGGAAGGAATAATTGTACAATAATATACATAGGATTTTCCCTTACCGTAAAAAATATAATTCTCAAAGAGATTAAAGATATAAATATTAGAGTGAAATTACGGTAACGATCAAAAAAGCTAACCAGTAAGAATGTGTATAAAAAAGATAGGAAAGCTAATGCCCAGTATCCGCCAAAAATATAAAATTCTGCGATAATTGTATTACCAATTCCCCACCCAGAAAAGAAACTGCTTTCTGATACGTAAAACGATATTACTTGTGGTAGACGTGGGATATCTTTGATCCCAGTTATTTCATTCTCTGTTTGTTTTACATTGTTGAAAAATTCCACCAAAGGACCTATCAAATATTTTTGTTTTGGATCTGGTAGAATATTCTCATATTCCAGTGTTGCACCTAATGAATATATAGGTAACCCCTGTGAAGTAATGGCTGATTTTATAAAGTTATCTTCAAAAACAACTGTTTCCTTTTGTCTAAAATCTTCTATAATAGGAGATATTAATAAAATAACAATACCAAATCCAACAATTTTTTTAAAAGGGAAGGTATATCCTAAGTAAGAAAAGATAGCAATTATACCTATCATCTCACCAAATATTATACCTCTTGTACCCATGCCTAATGATATAATCAATATAATAAAATAAATTGTAATAATTTTTTTAGCGTCCTTAAAATTTGGTTTTGTTGCTATATACATCCAAAATAAAGTACGTACAATATCGTCAGCCAAACTTAACCATATTGGAACTTTAAAAAAATTATCTGGATCATACAATACTATATAACCATCTTTTAAAACAGCCATTACATAAGAAAGAGTATATATTAAAAAATACGGAATAAATATAAAAAATAAAATACGTGATTGTTTCTGTATAGAAATTAGCAAATTATGATTGATATTTGGTGTCTTCTCAGAAAAGGAGACGTTAGGATATATGGCTTTATGTGTCAAAGCTCCTAAATGCGTAAACAATAAAAAGTAAATTATAAGTAAAATTACTTTTGTTTTCATAGTGTCTGTATTGAAAAAATTATCAATAATCCACAATTCACTTCTGAATTTCGACAACCCAAAAAACTCAATAAAAATGGCCCATAAAATATAACCTAATATCATAAAAAGATAGAGTATATATGGATGAAGTATTTTATACCCTGTTTGTAGAGATGAAAAAATCATCCAAGAAAATACTACTATTGTGAAAAATGATAATATTGTAACCCCATTTTTCGAAGAATTCATAAGTGATACAAACGGAATGATGAATACGCATAGAATTATATGAAATATAAGGTATGTAGATTTGTTTGTCGCCATTTATTTGTTTTTTAGAATTATCATTGTTGCAGAACCAATAAATAGCGCAATACAATACGCTATGGGTAAAGCTAACATTACAGAATAATTTATTATAACAATAAAAGTTATAAATAAAGCCAAAGCAATAATCATATCAGCCAGTGTTCTGAGCCATGGCTTTCCGCTTGCAATTATCGTCTGTCCAAAATAAAGATTCAGTATGGAAAAAAATGCACTTAAAAGCATAATGCGAAATATCTCTTTTGATTGTGAATGTTCAAAACCGTATAGATGTATAATTTGTTTTTCAAAAATAAAAGATAAGAATATTAATAAAATTGCAATAAAAATAGACAGAAATAATCCGGTATGTTCAGTTTTTCTTCTATAGTTATTAGTCCCTGACAGAAATGGTAATACTACCTTTGATATTTGCAATGGAAAAAACTGAATAAGAATCATCCATTGGTTAGCAATTCCAAATAATGACAATGCAATGTGACCATTTTTTATACTAAATATATAATTGTTGATAAACCATTGAACGGGAGTAATAAATAAAGCTGCCAGAAATATCGGAATGCCGGCATTAATAATCTTCCATATCAAAGGAATGTTAATTTTTAGTGATATTTTTACAGAGTATTCTTGTATATTCTTTTGTAAAAAATACAGATTCAAACAAGCACTAATCATAAAACCAATTGCGTAACCAAGTAAAGCTCCTTCTATTCCGTATATGAAAGCTAAAGAAGATATTAATAGTAAGGAAATAACTCCTTTGACAAAACTTGCAATAGCGATATGTTTAAAAGCCGAAAAACCTATTAACAGAGCTACTTGAAGTGCATCGATAGAACTAAATATAAACCATATTATTACAAATAAAAATAGAATTGTTGAATTAAATTTCCAAAACAAAATTGTTGTTTGAGGAATTATGGCAAAAATAATACATATAAAAGCTATAAAGATAGATAAGATTGTTACAATAATATATGAATTGGATATTATACTGCCAACCAATTCTTTATCTTGTAACTTCAAGTTTTTTGCGATTAGCACAGTAACCATAGTACCAAGTCCAACTAAACTAAAAGTTTGAAGCATTGAGTTTGTAGATTGATATAATATCAATTCTCCAAAATCATTCTTCAAGAATCTTGCTAGAAAAATATTAGTTATAAAGTTTAATCCTTGATTAAAAGTGCCAGCTAAAGTTCCCCATATTAGAGGTAAAAATAATTCTACAGATAAATTTCTTTTAATGTATTTTATCATCACTCAAACTTATAACAAAATGCAGATAATTCTTCTTCGATAAGATGTATCTCATCCATATTTACAACATATTTTTTCCAAAGTTGTGTGTTATTAATAGACAGTTCAGGATTAAAGAACTTTTTTGGATTGACATGATCTTGTTTACTAATCTCTAAAAAACTGTTTGTTTTTGTTGTAAAAGCATCATAATTATATATGGCATCTTCAAATCTGATTCTTAAAACCCTATGGTCGTCGGGTTCATCTTCAATATTTTTTCGCAACCCTCTGAAATATTCAATATACTTGTTTATATCCAAAGGTATCCATCCTTCACGCCATTTCATAATATTATCAACATAATGATCACGAGGATCACGATCGACAACAATAACCTTCATGTTTGGATAGTAGCGTAAATAACGCTGTAAATTTAAAGGAGGGACCAGTTGATCCAAAAATATAGTTTTTTTTATCCCATCTTTATTAAGTGCATTACATAAAGAAACAATATACTCATTGGTAATCGTAATAAATTTCTCTTCTGAAGGTGATGAGAAATACATTTCAGATTTCGGCACATATTTAGCAATATATTCTTTATTTCCATTTAATAATCTTAAAATACGTGGAAGTAGTTTGTATTTTAGAATGGATTCCGTCTTAGGTGTTATAATTTGATATTGCTCCCAATAGCCTTGCCACCTTAAATCTACAAGTTTATCTATATAATTATAGCTTATTCTTTTAAAATCTCCCTTGAAAAATTTTTCATAACGTTTTGAAATAAGATTTCCCGACTGAAAATCAATATATCTCTTAAAATTCCGAATAGCAATGTCGCTGTTCATCCTATGAAAGTTATGTACAAGGGCATCTTCTAGCGTAGAAACTCCATCATAATCCTGTAAAAATCGAAATTCATAATCACCAGGATTATAAATATTGTCAAATTCAAGCAGATAATCAGTAATAACACCGGAGCCTGTATTACCATAACTTGCACATGTTATTATAGGGTAGCTCATGAATTTACGTTCTAATTTACATTTGGTTGAGTAGTTTTAATCCTACCCATCAATATTTAATTTTGGTTATATCATTAGTTTTCAGGTATTCCTGTATTTGTTCAAGTGATTTATGTATATCATCCGGATATGTTGTCCGCAACATATGGTTGGCATAGATCATAATATTTGCATCCCAACCTTTCAACTTACCTCCGGTAATTAATAGTATTTTGTCATTGAACATAATATATTGATTGCAAGATAATTTATCATACAGCAAAGCTCCGTCAGTCCCATCCAAAACTAACGAAATTATTCTAAATTCTGCAAATAGAATAAGTTTTGATTTGAAACGGAGTTATTCAATTTGCGCTGCAAATATAGATATATTTAATGGATTTTTTTGTTAATGGATTAATGCTTATTTGCGTTTTGTGTGGTTTTTTACGTTTTACGTGATTTTTTACGTTTTACATATAATTAATATGTTAAAACCGCAAATCGTAAATCTTTAATTGTAGGGTATGTGTATTCCATCATTCTAAATTAAAGCATTATTTCCATTAAATATTATACGCATCAATCAGTAGCTGCGATTTCTCCAAGACTTTCACCACTTCGTATCCGGATTTTCCATCGGCAATTTTAATTTTTTTGTCTAAATTTTCTACGAAATAGCGTAACTCTTCAGTTAAAGGTTGTTTGCGTTCATAAGGTATAACTTCTGTTGGATTCTCAATTGTGATAGGAATTCCTTTTTCAAATTCGATATGTTTGTCGTAAAAACGTATTTCTTTGGTTGCAGATGAGTCTTCAAAAGTAAGCATACCCTGACTTCCAATCACTACTAAACGTTGTTCTTTAAATGGATGTAACCACGACACAAAAATATGTGCGTGAATGTTATTTGGATAAGAAAGTTGTGTCATAGTATAGTCATATACATTTTTTTGGAGGAACTTCGAACCTTTTGACTCAATCTGAATAGCAGCTTTTCCTACTAAATAATCCAATACCGAAACGTCATGGGGAGCAAATGACCAAAACACGTTTTCTTCTATGCGTACCGTACCTAAGTTTAAACGAGTTGAGTATAAATAATACAAGTCTCCAATCTTCCCTTCATCTATTAGGTCCTTGATTTTACGGATAGCAGGATGAAAAAGTAACACATGCCCTACCATAAGTTGCACACCCATTTTCTTTGCTAAATATACTAACTCCTTAGAAGATTCTGCTGAAAGTGTCATAGGTTTTTCCACCATAACAGGCTTACCACTACTTATAACTTCTTTAGCCAATTCGTAATGCAAAGGTGCAGGAGCAGCGATTGTATATCCATCAAAATCATGTTTAAGCGCATCTTTTAAGTTTGTGAAACCCTTTACAGCATAAGTTTCGAGTATAGTATGCAAACGGTTAGAGTCAGTTTCTACAATACCTCCCAGAACACCCATTTCATTCAGAGTACGAATATGGTTCTGCCCCCAGCGACCACCACCGATAACACAGATTTGCTTGTTCATCATATGCTTAATTTTATTATTAAAGTGTTTTTGTGTATTAATTAATGATGTTTCATTAAAATACTGAAGTCATGTTTGATTAATGTTATCTACTAAATATACAATAATGGTATATATAGTAGAACAAAGGACAGTTAGTAAAGTAATCCCTAACTGTCCTGTTTGATTATATACAGATTTGTGATGAGATTATATTTCCCACGCAAGAGCGCTTGCACCTAAAACAGCAGCATCTGCTTCTTTCAAATCAGAGAATAATACTTTAATTTTTCCTTGCCATAAAGCCAAAAGATTTTTCTCCATATGCTCAACTATCGGTTTTAAGATATAATCTCCGGCTTTAGTTAAACCTCCGAATAGAATAAAAGCTTCCGGCGCACTAAAAGCCACGAAATCAGAAAGAGCTTCACCGAGAATTTTTCCAGTGTATTCAAATATCTCTAAAGCAACTTTATCGCCTTGAACTGCAGCGTCATGAACATCTTTAGACGTAATAGATTCAGCAGGGATGTTTCTTAGCAAACTTTCCTCCTTGCTTGTTTCCATTATTTCACGAGCAGTACGTGCAACACCATTAGCTGAAGCATAAGCTTCTAAGCAACCGGTTCTGCCACAACCACATAATCTGCCATTATATCTTACAGAGCAAGTGTGTCCTAATTCACCGGCGAAACCATCATGACCATAAACTAATTTACCATCTATAACGATACCGCTACCAACACCTGTTCCTAAGGTAATCATAATGAAGTTTTTCATACCTCTGGCTGCTCCATAAGTCATTTCTCCAATTGCAGCAGCATTAGCATCATTGGTCAATACAGCAGGAACACTAAATTTCTCAGACATTAATTTTGCAAAAGGAATAACCCCTTTCCAATTCAAATTTGGAGCAAATTCAATATTACCTGTATAAAAATTACCATTAGGAGCTCCAACTCCGATACCCTTAATTTTTGAAATACCTCCAACATCATCAATTAATTTAATCAATTCGTTGTAGATATCATCAATGTATAGATTAACATCCATGTGAGTGCTGGTTTTAACAGCAGATTTAGATAGAACATTGCCACGAGCGTCAACAATACCAAAAACTGTATTGGTACCACCCATATCAACTCCTACTACATATTGTTTGTCCATTTTAATCGTTTTTATAATGAAAAATTAGTTTATTTATAAATTAAAGTTGAGAATACAAATTGTAATTATTCTACCGGAATATTTGTGTTAATATTCTTGCTTCCAATCAGAGCATACCATAACATATATACTAATCCGGCAGCAACAACCCAATAAGAAGCCATGTAGCTAACAGTGATATCTGCAACAGCACCTTGGATTAAAGGTAGTACACCACCACCTACAACCATTACCATAAAGATACCGGATCCCATTGCTGTATATTTTCCTATTCCTTCAACTGCTAAATTAAATATGCTTCCCCACATAACTGAAGTACAAAGTCCGCATAACACAAAAAGTAATACAGATAAAGGTACGACCTGCATTCCGAAACTAATGTCAGCTAAGAATACCGGCATGCTTACAGATATTGAAGATGGAATAAAAATTCCTGCAACAACAAGAATAATTGCTAATGAACTTACAAATGCCAATTGAGTTTTGGCTGCAATTTTTCCTCCAATTGCTCCTCCAAGGAAACGTCCAATCAACATTAAGAACCAATATGTACCCACAACTGTACCGGCTGCACCGGCATCCATTGCCATCCCTGTAGTTCCTCCAGCTTCCGGAGCAGTTAAAAATAAGTTAATAAAGTTAGGAATACCAACTTCAACACCTACATATATGAATATAGCCACTGTACCCAATATAAAGTGACGGAATGACATTGCGCTATATTTGTCTTTAACAGCAGCCTTTTCAACTTTCTTTTCCATATGAGGCTCAGGAATTCTCACCATTAAAAGAACTAAGAATGCTACCGCAAAAATTCCCATTGCAATTAATAATGCCGGTACAGCATTTCTCAAAGAAGCTCTGGCAATATCTCCAATCAAATATCCTCCTAAAATTGGAACAATAGTAGCAGCTAAAGAGTTGATTGAACCGCCGAATTGAATTAGCTGATTACCCTTTTTACCGCCACCACCAAGAGTGTTTAGCAAAGGATTAACTACAGTATTCAACATACACATTGAAAAACCGGATACAAATGCTCCTGTTAGATAAACGGAAAACACAGGAAGAAAGTTGTCACCTTTTTCATAAGGCATTAAGCCTGAAATCAATTGAATGCCAACTCCGATAAATCCTACTGCGATAGCGGATAAAGCAGTAAATTTATAACCTTTACGTTTTAACACTAATCCGGCAGGAAGTCCCATAAATAGATATGCCAGAAAATTTGCGAAATTTCCAAGTTGAGACATCCAGTTTTGTACGCCAGGCTGGTTTTTAATAATTACTCCCAACGGATTTGACAAACCGGTAACGAATGAAATCATTGCAAATAATGCAAACATCATTGCTATGGGTAAAACATAGCTTTTCTTTTTGTCGTTCATTTTTTTATTTTTAAGATGATTAGTAAATAAGTTTTGTTTTTTCAGCGTTCAAAGTTAATATTTTTAATTTTTATGTGATTTCAATTTTTACCAAAAAACATATAAGATGCTATGTTGTATAACATGTTTTTGACTTAAAAACGCTTTTTCTCTATATTTTGAATAAAAGTTGACTAAAAAGATGTGGCTTTTGCAGCATTACTTGAGTCGACTTTTTTCAATAATTTCTATGATTAGTAGACAAATTTATTTGCTGTGCTTTGTTCTAACGAACTCCCTCCAAAAACTCAAACATCCGCGTATATAAATGTCGCCGTGTTTGTGTTCCCAGAATACTGTGGTTTTTATCGGTATATATCTGCATTTCGAACTGTTTGCCTTCTTCAACCAACTTATCAGCATAAACTAAAGTGTTGCTATAATGAACATTATCATCAGCCGATCCGTGTATTAATAGCAATCTGCCTTCAAGTAAATTAGCTTTTCGTAGAGCCGAAGCATTATTGTAGCCATCAGCATTTTGTTCGGGAGTTAACATAAATCTTTCAGTATATGCCGAATTATAAAAACGCCAATCGGTAACAGGGGCAACAGCAATACCGGCTTTGAAAATTTTTTCGCCTGTGCTCATTGCCATTAATGTTACAGTTCCTCCATAACTCCATCCCCAAATACTAATACGGTCTTTGTCCACAAAACTTAGTTTACCGAGATATTTAGCCGCTTCTACCTGATCGTTTGCTTCGAGCACACCTAACTGTTTGTATGTGCATTTCATAAACTCTGCGCCACGTTGACCGGTACCGCGACCATCGACACATACAACAAGATAGCCTTTTGAAGATAAATAATATTCCCATCCTACATTCCATTCATTTACAACTGATTGTGAACCCGGTCCTGAGTATTGAATCATTACAACCGGATATTTATTATCAGGATTAAAATTCACTGGTTTAAGCATCCAACCATTTAAATTAATATTGTCTGATGTGTTAAAACTGAAAATCTCTTTCTGATTAAGATTCAGATTGTTGAATTTGGTTAAAATCTTCTGATTATCTTCTATATTTCTCAAAAGAGTACCATTATTATTTCTGATTGAAATTTTAGCAGGTTGTGAAAAACTTGAAAATGTATGAGTAAAGTATGAATAATTTGAACTGAAATATGCTGCATTATTCCCAACTTCAGGAGCTAAGCAAGTTTCTTTACCCTTAGCATCTACTGAAAAAATATTTCTCTGCATTGGTGAGAATTTTGAACTTTGAAAATACACCAAATTTTTTTTCTCATCCACACCATAGAAAGCTGTAATATCCCAATTCCCTTTTGTTACCTGACGTGATATAGTGCCATCATTTTTATATTGATAGATGTGTCTAAAACCATCTTTATCACTGATTTTATAAAAACCGTTTTTATCATTACGAAAGATAATAGATTCATAACACATCGGGTCGATATATTGCTTGCTTGTTTCTCTTGAAATCAATTTCGAGATTCCGGTTTTGGGATTAACAAGATACATATTTAAAGTGTTCTGCTCCCTATTTAATTGCATGACAGCTAATTGATCAGAAGTAGAAGTCCACAATATCTTAGGAATGTATGAGTTGGAATCGTTGTTTAATTCAATGGTACGAGTTGTTTTGTTGAAATCATCGTATATGCAAACCGTAGTTAAAGTGTTGTTTTCACCGGCTTTCGGATATTTGAATGTTGTTGCTTCAGGATAAAGCAAAGCACTCCTATCTTCTTTGTTTAGAAAGGTCTGAAATGAAAACTTTTTAATATTTTTCTCGTTGAATTTTACATAAGCTAATAATTTGCTATCCGGACTCCATGTGTAGCTGTAGGTTTTGCCAAATTCTTCTTCATAAAGCCAGTCAGATATACCATTGCTGATTTTACCCTCTTCACCATCTTTAGTAATCTGAATGTCAGTTTTAAACTCAACTTTTTTCATATAAAGATTTCTGTTGTGAGCAAAAGCGATATATCTGTCGTCATCAGAAAATACAGGTGATTCCTGAGGAGATTTAGCAGACAATGGGTCAAATTCTTTATATTTAATGTCGTAGATATAATAATCAGCAGTGTAAGATCTTCTGTACCTCTTTTCTACATTAGTGTAAACTAAAATTTTAGATTCAGACGGACTCATTATGTAACCTGAAAATGAGTCAATTAGCTTTATTTTGACTTTGTTAATTGAAAGTAGAGTATCAATAGCTTCACCGGTTTTATAACTATATTTTACAATGGTTTGATTATCTGTCATTAATGTGTAATGCTCACCATCTTTCATTGATTTTGGTGAAAAACCCGTATCAGACTTATATTTCCCATCTGTAATGTCGAATAATAAATTGTCGGCATTAATTGAAATAAAAGCTAATAAGCTGATTAAAATAAAAACTGTTTTTTTCATATTACTTTTAATGTGTTTTGTTTTTTAATTTTATGTAGAAGGTAGTCTCGATATTTTCTTCTGTTTCAAAATATATTTCACCACCCATATTCTCGATTATACTTTTTGAAATGCTTAAACCTAAGCCCATACCTGTTGATTTTGTAGTAAAGTTTGGTTTGAAAATATTTTCTCTGTCGTGCAAAGGAATTCCTGCACCATTATCTCTAAAAGATATTTCAATATTATCATCATGTTGAGTAAGATTAACGTTTATCTCACCGTTTACATTGCTTTTAATCGACTGAGTTGCATTTTTCAAGATATTATTAAAGACTTGAATGATTTGTTCGCTATCTCCATCAACCCAAATATTAGTTTCAGGACCACTATATTTTATATTGATATTTTCAAAATTATCCTGAAATAAAATAACTGTTGAAGTCAACTTTTGTGCAATATCTATTGATGTAAGCTTAGTCTCGGGCAAACGTGCAAACTGGGCAAAAGTTCCTGCGATACGCGAAAGATTATCAATCTGCTCGATAAGAGTGTTAGAAGCCTTTTCGAAATACTCATCAAACTGAGGACTGTCCTTTTTCTTAGTCCTTAATAGCTGCTGAATTGTCAGCTTCATTGGTGTAAGCGGATTGTTAATCTCGTGAGCAATTTGTCGAGCCATTGTACGCCATGCGAATTCCCTTTCAGAAGCAATAAGCAGTTGAGTACTTTTTTCAAGCTCATCGACAGTTTTATTATATTGTTCGACTAATTGTCCGATTTCATCCTTTGAATTATATTCGATTTTTTCATTTTTATCGCCAAGTCGCATCGATTTCAATTTAGTTTCGAGCTGACTCAATGGCACTGAGAGTTGTCTTCCTATAAGTAAAATTAAAATAATCGAGATAATTAATACAATCAGATAGATTTGTAAAATCGACCCAAGAAAGTTTTCAATTTTGTCGTTTAGCTCGGTCTGACTAAAATATTGAGGAATTGAAATGTATCCGATTTGCAAGAAGTCGCCATTTATCATATCGGTGTAAGTTGCCAAATATGAGAGTTTACCAATCTTTTCGGTTTGAGTTTCTACCTCAGTATCAGAGAAAAATACATTTGGAGATATGAGATGACTTAATAGATTTTTGCTGAAAACCAAAGGTTGAGAGGTGCCAAGCAATAATCCCGAATTATCATAAATGTTAATATCAGTTTGATACCTGTAAGCAATTTCTTGCAGATTATTATTCAGGATTTGAACATCTAAAGTATTGACATCCTCCGTCCAATAATAAATATCCTGTAATGATTTTTGGATATATTTCTTTTTCTTGTTGAGATTGGTGGTTTGTTCCTCTTTGTAATTATTCTTAATGTAATTTATAGAGAAATATAATGTACTTATAAAACTTATGACTAACAATGAAATAAATATCAATTGAAACTTTGAGGTAATACCTAAATTAATAGATTTTCTCTGAATCCAAGCTTGATAAATCCACAATATTATCTTTACAATTAGTAGATAAATTAAAATACAAACTACAATGTATAGAGCAGTATTTTTAAAAGAATATTGGATTGTTTCAGTTAAAGCAATTTGTACATTATCTTTAGAAAACACATAAAAAGTCTGATTAGATTTCCTTATATTAGTAAAACCATCAGGTAGTTTATAGAATACAGAATCAAACAATTGCCACTTGAATTTTTGATCGCTGTAAATCAAGTTTGAGTCTTCATATTTTGCTATAGAATAATTTGGCTGAGAAATTACATTTGTCTCTTTACTTATTAATAAATCCGGAAAACTATAACTCCTAAAGTCTTTTAAAGGAATAAATTCGCACAGATACACTATATTAAAATCACTCGTAATTTTAGTGGTTTCAAGTATTTTCTTTATATCTATAATGCCGGCAAAACTGATGTTATATAATGAAGCAGGTAGACTAAAAAACTCTGTGTTTGCAATCCTTTTACCGGTAATTTCAATGAATTTCTTATAATCTTTTGCATTAGAGTCAGATTTGTCAATAGGATAAATTTTTATGTTAAATTTATCTCCAAAAGCATGTACATACTTCTGATATAAATGCTGAACTATCTTGTTTTGTTCGGAGTTTTGCTCTATCAATTGCAATAAATAATAATCTTTATGCATATTGTTATAAAACTCTTCTAAAAGTAATTCAGCTATAGGGTCATTTTCTGAATATCCGTTTATATAAATATTTTCAGTCTGAATTTCATATTTAGTATTCTTTTTAAATGCAGATAATTCAGATGAATTGATAAGACTAATGAAACTAATAAAGAAGATATAGATAGCAAAGGAGTTGAAAGATAGCTTCTTAAGATTAAGTATGGAGCTGACATAATCAAAAATCAATATTGATGCAATTAATAAAACCAATAAGAAGATAAAATCTTTAACGAAAATAAAATAAATAAGCAGGATTAAACCAATGATTATAGAGTCTATAACGATTCTTTTGGAGATTTTATCATCAGACGTCCTGATATCTTTCAATAATAACAAATAAATGCTTGTAAAGACTATAAAAAGTATAGTAACAGACCAGATGAAAAATACATTTAAGTCGTTTAGTGAATTGATATTAAGATTTATATTTAATTGTAATACTAAGTATTTTGTCAGTATAAAAGAGCAAACTGTAATCAGGAAAATAGCTATTCGATAAATAAATGAATATTTATCAGTTATGAAATCATTAAAATATAAATTTAATACAATGGATAATATGAAAATGCTGAATGTTGAAATGTGAGTTAAACTGCTGATAAGGTGATTTGCAGCATATTGTGGAGCAGGGAAAAAATGACTGAAAAAGAATGTGTCAGGTATGCTGAAAACACTACATAAAAGAATAATTATACCAAAAAATAATGTGCTTAACCAGAAAATCAGCCTTTTATGCTTATGATGTGATGATTGTTGATTTATCTTTACATAAAGAATAACCATCAACAAGAATAAAATTGCTGCTGATATAAAACCTAAAAGCTGGAAAGTCTTTTTACTGTTTGAAAAAGTGTTGTCATTTAAGCTAAATAGAAAATCACCTTCATTATCTTCAATTGCAATACTATTGTCATCCTTTGTATCAGAAATTTCAAAATTATTATAGAGTTTGAATTGTGTATTAAAGTTATTCTTCAGAAAATTATTTGTGTATGGATAGTTGAATTTGACAGGTAAAAAAGTTAGTACTCCGAGATTATCTCCTTTGTCGTACCATTTATATATTCCATCAATATTTTCAAGTCTTTTAAAATGCCATCTACCATCTTGAATGCATGAGTCAGCATTAATCTGTATTTGCGAAGAATTCCAAAAAACTAATATGTTTTCTTCATAAATGAATAGGATAATCTCATCATTTATATCTTGGGTTTCCTTTAATATTTTGTCATCCGACCAATTTATAAAATCGGGATTATCTACAATTTTATCAGATTTTTTTATAGTATGAAATAAAGCTTCGGAAAAATTATGCTTAGAAACAGTATTTAAAGAGACATTATGATACAGGTATTCACTAATACACAAAAAAGCTATACTCAGTGTAAGCCCGATATATAAAAATGTGTATTTGCTTTTGTGTGTCATAAACATATTAATTATTCATGATGATATTTTTCACCTTTAATGATGGTCATAGCTCTATATAATTGCTCAAAAAATATCAATCTGATCATTTGATGCGAAAAAGTCATTGCCGACATAGATATTAATCCGTTTGCTCTTTCGTAAATACGATTTGAAAAACCAAACGGACCGCCAACAACAAAAACTATTCTTTTGTAAGTCGACATACATTTTTTATCAATAAATTCGGCAAACTTTACCGAACTGAATTGTTTGCCTTTTTCGTCTAATAAAATCACATCATCCTGATTGTCAATGTATTTTATTATTGCATCAGCCTCCCTTTCTTTGTGTTCAGAAATGGATATGTTTTTAGCATTCTTGACTTCCGGTATTACTATCATTTCATAATTAATATAGTGTTTCAACCGGCCAAGATAATCTGCGATAATCTTATCAAAAACTTGCTGATTGGTTTTTCCTGTCAATATAAAAATAAACTTCATAACACATTTAACAAATTACGGCTTACTGTTTGATGCTACTCCCGATGCCAATAAAAATTAATTTTAAATACTTCATTAAAAATGTAATATGAAGTGTTGTTTTGTTGCGACTAAATAATTACGTATTTTTGTCGCGTACTTTTAAGATATTCGAATGCAAATATGGCATTTTTTAATGACATATTTAATTTAAACGTGTATGTTTTATAAACTTTTAAAAAACACATCAATGAAAAAGTTATTAACTATAATATTTTTGTTCAGCTCTGTCTTTTGTGTACAAGCTCAGCAAGATGTGTCGGAAGCAATTATTAATGCTTTTGCTGCAGGAAATGCAACCACTTTATCAAGCCACTTTAATGACAATATAGAATTAGTAGTAGGTTCTACAAATGATGTATTCAGTAAACAACAGGCAGCTTCTATTCTTGGAGATTTTTTCAGAAAGAATAAAGTGAGTTCATTTCAGGTGCTACATAAAGGATCTAAGGATACTTCAGCCTTTTCGATATGCACAATGAATGCAGGAAATTCGACATATAGAGTATATATCTTGGTGAGAAAGGTAGATGCTAAACAATTAATACAACAAATTAGAATAGAATTATCCAATGAATAATCAAGATTTTGAACAATTAATATCATTGTGGTTTGCCGAAGATATTGGCGATGGCGACCACACTACATTATCATCTATACCCGATTCAGCAACAGGTAAATCTCAGTTAATCATTAAAGAAGATGGGATTTTAGCAGGTGTAGAAGTCGCAAGGAAGATTTTTCAAGCATTTGATCCGAAACTAAAAATGACAATTTTTATACAGGATGGTTCGCCGGTAAAAGTTGGAGATATTGCATTTGTTGTTGAAGGAAAAGTTCAATCGTTATTGCAGACAGAGAGATTGATGTTGAATATTATGCAGCGGATGAGTGGAGTGGCTACAAGAACTAATCAGTATGTTAAAGCGCTTGAAGGTACGAATACGAGAGTGTTGGATACCAGAAAAACCACGCCGGGATTGCGATTATTAGAAAAAGAAGCAGTAAGAATAGGAGGTGGGGTAAATCATCGTGTAGGTTTGTATGATATGATATTGTTGAAAGATAATCATGTGGATTTTGCAGGAGGAATAGAAAATGCTATAAAAAGAGCAAAGCAATATCTGAAAGACAAAGGTAAAGACTTGAAAATCGAGATTGAAGTAAGAAATTTTGAAGAGTTAGATAGAGTTTTGACTGTGGGTGGTGTTGATAGAATAATGCTTGATAATTTTACACCGGAAAATACTCGTAAGGCTGTTGCTATTATTAATGGAAAGTACGAAACAGAATCTTCGGGAGGAATTACTTTTGATACTTTAAGAACATATGCTGAATGTGGTGTGGACTATATCTCGGTAGGCGCACTGACACATTCGGTTAAAAGCTTAGATATGAGCTTTAAAGCTGTTTAAACTTCTTGTGAAAATTATAAATTGTTATAGCAGCAACCACAGCCGACAAACCATCTGCTACGGGGAAAGAAGCCCAAGCACCATTTAATTGGAAGAATAAAGGCAGTACTATTATTGCAGGAATTAAGAAGATTATTTGACGTGTCAAGCTCAAGAATATCGAGATTTTTGCTTTACCTATTGATTGGAAGAAATTACTGATTACAATTTGGAAGCCTACCAAAGGAAACATAATAATTGTAATCCTTAATGCATTTGAAGCAATGTTTATCAGTTCACTATCTGTTGTAAATAATTCGACTGAAAACTTAGAAAAGAACGAGCCTACTAAAAAACCGGATGTTGTTAGGATTGTAGCAATTACAATTGCATATTTAACAGTTTTGAGTACCCTGTCATATTGTTTAGCTCCATAATTAAATCCGACTATTGGCTGCACACCTTGATTTAAACCAAGTACAATTTGTATTACCAAGATTAACAGACTGTTAATAATACCATATGCACCAATAGCTAAGTCGCCACCATATTTTAATAGTGTAGTGTTCACAAGAATAACTACAAAACTTGAAGCGAGTTGCATACTAAAAGGAGACATTCCGATACTTAGGATAGCTCCAACAATTTTTTTGTCTAAACGTAGATAAGCCTTTTTAAAATGAATGTGGGATGTCGGAAGAAAGAAGTGACTTAAAACCCATGTACTACTAACCGCATAAGCAATTACTGTTGCCCATGCTGCTCCTTTAATGCCCCAGTCGAATACAAAAATAAACAACGCATCGAGAGCTGCATTTAGAATTGCTCCTATAAACATTGTGTACATCGCTTTCTGAGGAAAACCGGTTGCACGCATTATATTATTAAATCCGAAATTCAATGCTGAAAGAATAGATCCGGGAACAATAATCGACATATATTCTTCTGCATAACCGATAGTTTCTTCAGTACCACCGAACAGGCGTAACAGGTCGCCCATGAAAATATATGTTAATATAGAAGCTATACCTGTAATTATAAAAGTAAGTGTCAGTGCGTTACTTAGTATTTTTTCAGCCTTTACGATATCTCCTTCACCAAGCGTTATGGAGATGCGCGATGCTGATCCCGCACCAATCAAAACCCCAAAAGCCATCAGAAGAATCATAAACGGGAAAGTCAATGCTAATCCTGAAATCGCTAAAGCTCCGACTCCCTGTCCGATAAAAATTCTGTCTACAATATTATAAAGAGACATCACTACCATTCCAACAATAGAAGGTAAGGAGTATTCCCAGATTAAACGACCAATTTTATTTGTGCTGAGCTTATGAGTAGGTGCAAAATTCGACATAAATTACTAACTAAGTAAAACCACATTTTAATTGTGGCTTGCAAAAGTACAAAAAACTACTTGAAAATGTCCAATTAATACAATTATTTAATATAAATCATGTTTTATACTATAATAACAAATTGAGCTTCTGTAATAAATTATTATATTTGCAGGCTAAATAAAAAGCTAATTTAAAGATTATAAACATGTATACATCAGTTAAAAGATTTATTTATTTAACAGCCATAGTTTTTATTATTTTTAGTTGTAAAACTCCAATTGAACCTGATTTTTCTTTTTCTCCTGAAATGCCGAGGATAGGAGAGAAAGTTACTTTCACAAATCTTACTGAAGAAGGTGAAAATTGGAATTGGACTTATGGAGACGGAGGAAAATCTACACTTAAAAATCCAACTTACATATATAAAAATCCAGGTGTATACGATGTTACTTTAATGGTGGATTCTAATAAACATTATGTGAAAGTAAAGCAAATTACTGTGTATGACAGCGTTCCGACAATTTATATTGTAGAGGATACAGTGAAATACTTCCAGACAGCTACATTTAAAGTTATAGCGTACAACCCATATAGTAGGACTGTTACCTATAACTGGTCATTTTCTGCCAATGCTCATGGTGATGATTTAGTTGATGGAAAATCTACTTCTTCAACAGTATCAGTATATTTTAGTGAAAAGAGTGTAGAAGAAACTGTTAATCTTATTGTGACAGTAGGCGATTCCATTTACTCGGTATCCAAAAAGTTTATGGTTGAAGATGTTCCTGTGCGCAGTATGTTGTTAGCAGAAAAAGACGGTAAGATATTGAGAAAAAGGATATTTGATAATGGAGAAGAAGATGTTTTTGCGACAGGTATTTCATCAGGAAAGCATCCGTTTTACATTCAGACATTATCAAATTCGTTGTATATTTTTGATGCGGGTTCTAATGTAGGTGCAATAAAATCAGAAATTGCAGACAAACCTGGGGATGGAAACATTAGGAAGGTAAATTTAAGTGATGAGTCGGAAATTGAAATTGTCCATAATCGCAATAAAAATGCTGAACATGGATTTTATAGCGGCTTTGTCACCAATGCTGATATTTACTGGACTGATTTCAGCGAGTTTGTTTATAGAACGTCTAATAACAATGCAGTGTTGGGAGCATTTGAATGGAAAGGAGATTCGGATTCACAGACATCAGTACCATATTATTTAGCTAAAGTCGATAGATTGGGATATTTCGGAAATGGCATGGGCAATAATCAGTTGAGTAGCGGCATATATGTCTACGATAATGTTTATTACTGGTCGAAAGGAGGCTCAGGCAAAGGTGTTTACAGATTTTGGCAATCTGATATTTTAGATCAGAATGTAGATGGCGGTGAGACATCACCAGAAGCAGGATCTATACTTAATTCGTATTCAATTCGTGCGTTTAAGATAGACCATGTAAATCAGAAGATCTATTTTTCAGTTACAGCTCCTGAAGAATCAGTAGGATTATGGGTTTCAAGTCTGAACGGAAAAGATGCTCAAAGAATTGATAACTCGCCAATGACAAAGGCAGTAGATTATATACCGGGTATTACTATTGATTATGTTACAGATAGAGTATATTGGTCTTATATTGCGCCCGAAACATTAGGCGATAGTTATTTTGATACTAATCCGACACATCGAACCGGAGTGAAAACTGTACAACTTTCTAAAAGAAGTTATGTAGATACGGATATCAAATATTTTGCTGTTGGAGTTGAAGTCTATGGTATTGCAATAGATGATGTTAAAAGGTAAAAATGAATAAAAACCTTCATATAATTACATTTGATGTCCCATATCCTCCAAATTATGGTGGAGCCATAGATGTTTTTTACAGAATTAAATCGTTATCAGAAAAGGGTGTAAATATTATTCTTCATTGTTCAGAGTATCGAAGAGCAGAAGAAAATATGCTTAATAAATATTGCAGTAAGGTTTTTTATTATCAACGTAAATTAAATCGAAATTTCTTTTTTAGATTACTGCCTTTCTCGGTTATTAGCAGAAAAAATAATTCTTTATTGCAAAATATATTATCAGATGATTACCCGATTTTGTTTGAAGGTTTAGTTTCATGTTCATATATTGATCATCCTTCAATTGAAAAAAGAAATAAATTTTTTCGAGAAGCTAATATTGAACATCATTACTACTATAACCTGTCAAAAGCGACAAAGTCGATAGCGAAAAAAGCTTATTTTTTATCTGAAGCACTGAAGTTGTTTTTTTTTCAAAGAAAAATAAAGAAAGCAAAATCTGTATTTGCAATCTCTACAAGTGATTCAGACTATCTGCTACGAAAATATCCAGAGTTAGATGTCAGATATATACCTTGCTTTCATCCTAATGAAGATGTCATATCCAAAGAAGGGAAATCTGACTATATTTTATATCATGCAAATCTATCTGTAGCTGAAAACTATAAAGTAGCCGAGTATTTAATAAAGAATGTATTCAGTAAACTTAATCATAAATGTGTGATTGCGGGAATGAATCCGCCAAAATTTTTATCGGAACTATCATCCAAATACTCGAATATCCGATTGGTTGTTAATCCGGAAGAGAGTGAAATGAATGAGTTGATTATAAATGCCCACATAATTACATTACTTACATTTCAATCAACCGGCATGAAGATTAAGTTACTTAGATCCCTTTGTGAGGGAAGATATATTATCGCAAATGATAAAATGACAAAAGGTAGTGGCTTGGACGAATTATGTTTCTTATCTAACTCAGCAAATGATACAATAAATCTGATTAACAACCTGATGTTAAGGCAGTTTGCTGTCGAAGAAGTTGAGAAAAGGAAAGAAATTATTTTTCCTGAATTTTCTAATAATTATATGGCTGATAAGATTATATCATATATATATTCGTAAGTTTTTGCATGTTCGGTGTGTAAAATAATGTCAAGTTGGCATATATTTATGAATCTGTCAAGACTGTATATTGACAAAATGTACGGAAAAACAGAAAAAAAAGCTTTGGCACAAAATCTGACAAGCCAAGCTCCGTTGAAATAAATATTAATAAATTTAAAATATAGAAAGATTATGAACATTAAACCATTAGGCGACCGCGTGTTAGTAATACCGGCAGCGGCAGAAGAAAAAACCATCAGTGGAATTATTATTCCTGATTCAGCAAAAGAAAAACCATTAAAAGGTGAAGTTAAAGCAGTTGGAAAAGGGACTAAAGATGAAGTTATGGAAGTATCTGTAGGAGATACTGTTCTTTATGGTAAATATGCAGGAACAGAGTTAGAGCTTGAAGGTGAAAAGTATTTAATCATGCGTCAGTCTGATATTCTTGCTATTATTTAATGGGAGTAAATAATGAAATTGTAAATAATTAAATCGTAAATAACATTATGGCAAAAGATATTTTATTTGAGATGGAAGCTCGCGAAGAGCTTAAAAAAGGAGTTGATGCAATTGCGAATGCAGTTAAGGTAACCCTTGGTCCAAAAGGTCGCAACGTAATTTTAGAAAAGAAATTCGGTGCACCTCATATTACAAAAGACGGTGTAACAGTTGCAAAAGAAATCGAGCTTGAAGATTCTTTTCAAAATCTTGGTGCGCAGCTATTGAAAGAAGTGGCTTCCAAAACTGGAGATGATGCAGGTGATGGTACAACTACGGCTACTGTTTTAGCACAGTCGATTGTTAATGTAGGTTTGAAAAATGTGACTGCAGGAGCTAATCCGATGGATTTAAAAAGAGGTATCGACAAGGCTGTAGAGCAAGTTGTAAAAAACATTGCATCTCAAGCAATATCAGTAGGAGATGATTATAACAAAATTGAGCAAGTTGCGATGGTTTCAGCCAATAATGATGCTGCTATAGGGAAACTGATTGCTGATGCGATGCGTACTGTTACAAAAGACGGAGTAATTACAATTGAAGAAGCAAAGGGAACGGACACTACGATTGAAGTTGTAGAAGGTATGCAATTCGATAGAGGATATATTTCTCCATATTTCGTTACCAACACAGAAAAGATGGAAGTGGAGATGGAAAAACCATATATCCTTATATACGACAAGAAAATCAGTAATTTAAAAGAATTATTACCGGTACTTGAGCCGGCTGTGCAATCAGGTCGTCCATTTTTAATTATTGCAGAAGATGTTGAGTCAGAGGCTTTAACAACTTTGGTGGTAAATCGTTTACGTGCTTCTTTAAAAATCTGTGCAGTAAAAGCACCCGGTTTTGGAGATCGTCGTAAGGAAATGCTTGAGGATATTGCTATTTTGACAGGTGGTGTAGTTGTGTCGGAAGAAAAAGGCATTCAATTAGAGCAAGCTACTCTTGAAATGTTAGGTTCTGCAGAAAAAGTAACTGTAACTAAAGACAATACTGTTATTGTTAACGGAGATGGTGAAAAAGAAAACATTGAATTACGTATTGGACAAATCAAATCTCAAATAGCAACAACGACTTCAGACTACGATCGCGAAAAATTGCAAGAACGTTTAGCAAAATTAGCCGGTGGAGTTGCGGTTTTATATGTTGGAGCAGCATCGGAAGTTGAGATGAAAGAAAAGAAAGACAGGGTTGATGATGCTTTAAGTGCAACCAGAGCAGCTATCGAAGAAGGTATAGTACCTGGAGGTGGAGTAGCATATATTCGAACAATTGATTCTCTATCATCTATAAAAGCAGACAATGAAGATGAAGCAACCGGAATTGAAATAGTGAAAAGAGCAATCGAAGAGCCGTTGAGACAAATTGTTGCTAATGCAGGAAAAGAAGGTGCCGTAATAGTACAAAAGGTACGCGAAGGTAAAGATGATTTTGGTTACAATGCTCGTACCGATAAGTATGAAAACTTCCATGCAGCAGGAGTTGTAGATCCGGCAAAGGTTGCACGTGTAGCTTTGGAAAATGCAGCTTCAATAGCAGGAATGTTCCTTACAACTGAATGTGTGATTACCGAGAAGAAAGAAGAAAACCCTGCACCGCAAATGCCAATGGGCGGCGGAATGGGCGGAATGATGTAATTATCGTTTAATTAGTGATATATGAACTCCGAAGGATGATAGGTCTTTCGGAGTTTTTTTAATGAAAATATATACGAATGGTGCAGGCAAGTCGACTTTTAGATACTGCGTAGCCTTTATGGTAGCATATTATTTCACACAAACCACGCAAAAGGTAAAAACTTTTCATCCTACCTGATTAATTTACCTTTTAATGGTTTTTATTCAAATCATATTTCGTATTTTTGTGTCGTGTCGTGATGGCGATACAAATAATAATAATAATGTCTAAACCATGATTTATATGATTTACATGATTAAGATGATTATAAAAGGTATATGATGATGTGATTTTTATGATAAATATTGAATATCCACATTCAGCAATTACTTCTCAGGTTATCGGTTGTGCCATGCGAGTACATGGACAATTGGGAAATGGGTTTCAGGAAGTCATATACCAAAGAGCGTTGCAGATTGAAATGCGACTGGCAGGTCTTAAATTTAGTCGTGAATTTGAAATGCCAATTTATTATAGAGGACAGCATATAGGAACGAGAAGAGTTGACTTCTTGGTAGAAGATATAATTTCTGTCGAGTTAAAAGCTGTCGTACAGTTGCAAGATGTACATTTTGCACAAGCCATTAATTATTTGGAAGCATATAACTTAGAAGTAGGTCTCTTAATAAATTTTGGAGAGCGCAGTTTAAACTTCAAACGTTTGAACAATAAACGATATAAATCAGTGCAGACATTAATGTATATACCGTGATAAACAATTGTCTTAACCATGATTTATTTGATTCGTATGATTCTTATGATAAATACTGAATAATCACATAACAACACATCTTTTATAAATCATCTTAATCGTAAAAATCAAATAAATCATGGTTAAGACATTGTCATTTGCCGAACAAAAGGGATTGAATAGAGGGTTGAAGAAAGGATTAAGCAAAGGTAGAAAAGAAGGATTGACAAAAGGTCGAAAAGAAGAGAAAATAGAAATTGCCCGCAATATGAAAGCAGAAGGTTCCTCCATAGAGTTTATTGTGAAATTATGTACTTAACCCAACTTTCCACTGCCCCCCTTTCCCAAACGTTAAAGTTAAGTTGAAATCAAGGCATAATTGTCGGTTTCATGCGTTTGTTTATTATACGATACGGCATTCGCGATGCACGCTTGCTGCGAAATATTAATGTCCTGAAGAAACCGCCACTTACGGAATCGTATTAGCAATCATATAATAAATCTATTGTAGAAAGAAATTACCGGAAAATAATGTTTTATTAAATAAAATGTATATTTTTGTAACGAACTTAAAAACAATTAAATGAATTAAAAAACAAGAAGAAATTTAAAATAAAAATATAGCGTTTCGCTTAAAAATTTTCCTGCTGCAGAAATCGACCAAATTTTAGAAGTACAGGGAAGTGAAAGTGGAAACGCCTGCGTTACAGCGTGGGCGTTCCTTTTTACTTTGTACTTCGGGTTCTTGGTCGAACCTCTGCAGCAAGTAAAAAGGAATTTGCCTGCGCTACTTTTATGTCTGAAATTGAGAATAAAGAGAGAGAAATGGCGAAAAAAGAAATTTTCGTATATGATTCAATCACAAGGAAGTATATAAATAGTTCATATAAGATATTTATACGGAGTAACCCGAAAATCCGAAGAATAGAGTAGGAAGCATGGGTGGTAATTGTAACTACATTAATCCTGTTGTCTATGATGGCAGTTTTTCCAACTGCACTACAGGCGCAACAATCCACAGTAGCTTCGGGAGGCGATGCTTCCGGCAGCGGTGGGTTCGTTTCTTTTTCGATAGGACAGGTTGTTTACTACACTGATTCAGGAACAACCGGAACAGTCGCACAAGGCATACAACATGCCTATGAAATCTTCACCGTAGGTGTTCAAGATGTGAAATTTAACTTCTTGTTGTCAGTTTTTCCAAATCCGACAACCGAACGTCTTATCCTGCAAGCTGAAAATTATGATACCGAAAAACTCCGTTATCAGCTCTTTGATATGCAGGGTAAGCTATTGAAAAGCGAATTAATCTCAACAAACCGGACTGAAATTAACATGAGCGGGTTAACGTCTGGAAATTATCTTCTCATTATCTCCACAGAAAATAAATCTATCAAACAATTTAAAATCATTAAAAACTAAATGCCATGAAGAAAATAACAGGAATTTTCACCGTACTACTTTTTGCGGTAAGTATCTATTCTCAATTCCCGGAAATGATGGGTTATCAGGCAATCATTCGGAACACTGATAATCAATTGGTAACAAACAAAGAAGTTGGTATGCAAATCAGCATTTTGGAAGGTTCGGCAACCGGTACTCCCGTTTATGTAGAAACACATTCTCCAACAACCAACGCAAATGGATTATTTTCTATCGAAATAGGAAAGGGTACAGCTACTTTTGGAGAATTTGCAAATATTAATTGGGAAACAGGTACCTTGTTTATAAAATCAGAAACTGATCCTATGGGAGGCACAGATTATTCGATAACAGTGACAAGTCAGTTAGTAAGTGTACCTTATGCTTTTCATGCCAAGACAGTAACTCTCACAAATGTGTTACGACCACCATCTGGAAGTAATCAGGCAGCAACTGAAATTCAACCTTATACGGTAACGCTTAATGCTACTGTGAATGCAAACGGCTTAATGACTACCGTTATGTTTGAATGGGGATTAACTACAGAGTATGGTTATACCGCCACCGCAATTCCGGGTTTTGTAAAAGCTTACGATGATATTACCGTAACTGCGAATATAGCAGGTTTACAGCCAAACACAACTTATCACTATCGCATCAAAGCAATTAATGCCGTAGATATGTTTTTCAGTGAAGATATGAGTTTCGTTACTTCTGTGACTGTACCACAAGTAACGACAGTTTATGTTCAAAATATTTTAGCTTTTTCTGCCGATGCAAGTGGGACTATAACAAGCGATGGAGGTTCGCCTGTTACTGCTCGTGGGGTATGCTGGAGTACATCCCACAATCCTACTCTTGAAGATAATTACACAACAGATGAAAGTGTTGACGGCTGGTTTTCTTCATCTTTAACAAGTTTATCTCCCAATACAACCTACTATGTACGTTCTTATGCATCCAATGCTATAGGTACAAGCTACGGTAATGAGATTAATTTTACAACCCAGTCGGGAGAGATCAATTTAACAACGCTATCAGCCAACAATATTCTTGCATTTTCTGCAATGTCGGGAGGCTATATTTATAATGATGGAGGTTCTCCTGTCACTGCTCGTGGAGTTTGTTGGAGTACATCGCAGAACCCCACTGTTGAGAATAATTTGGGCAAAACAACTAATGGAATCGGAACAGGTGCTTTTACTTCGTCTATTGCAGGTCTTGAACAAAACACCACTTATTATGTAAGAGCTTATGCAACAAACAGCATGGGCACACAATACGGTAATCAGGTTAGTTTTTCAACAATAATAGCAGATGGAACAACCGGCACGGTAACATACAATGGTTATACCTACAAGACAGTTTACATTGACTGTAAAGAGTGGTTTGCCGAGAATTTGCAAACTACAAAGTATAACGACGGTACTGACATACCTTTAGTAACTGACAACGATGAATGGAGTCATCTTTCTACTCCCGCTTATTGTTGGTATAACAACGACCGGTCTGCTTATGGAAACATCTATGGTGCTTTGTACAATTGGTATACGGTGAATACCGGCAAGCTTTGTCCTGATGGTTGGCACGTGCCAACCAATACCGAATGGACAGGATTAACCAATTATTTAGGAGGCGCAAGTGTAGCTGGAGGAAAATTAAAAGAAACTGGTACTGCACATTGGGCAAGCCCCAACACCGGAGCCACCAACGAATCCGGATTTGCAGCCCTTCCGGGTGGCTACCGTAACCTCTTTGGTACATTCAGCTACGTTGGTAGCTACGGTTACTGGTGGAGTGCTCCGGAGAACGATGCTCCACCCTTCTGGGGCCGTGGCATGGACTACGATGGCAGCGATGTTGGCAGAAGCAGCTACGGTACGCAGTTGGGGCTTTCCGTCCGTTGCGTAAGGGATAATTGATTTAATAAACCCTCTGTAGACGAAATGATGGGTAAAGTGTGATAGGAAAGAGTTATAGCGGAGGGTTTATAATTATGTAACAAGGAGAAGGCTATATATTGAAGTCATCTTGACTTTTGTATATCCCTGTCCACAAGCGAGCAGTGTCTCTTTATCCCAAAGGGATAATATATTTTATAGAAAACGACGAAGGACATGAATGTACGACCCCTATATTTGGGATCGAATGATCTACCAAATCTATTGTAGAAAAAAATCATTAAATAAATGTTAAATTATATGTTTATTTGTTTTTAATTTTATATATTTGTGCAATCGTTATTTTTGAGTATTAATGTGCAAAATATTCATTAATAAGTAGTTGTATTTCTAAGCAATTATTAATCTCATATCTTTTAAAATCTATGGAAGCCACAAAACCTTATGTAGTTGCAGAGCGTATTCTCGACACTATTGTTGAGAAACACAAAGAAAGACCCGGAATGTTACTTTCGACTTTAGAAGAGGCTCAAGAATTAAATCCACAAAAGTACCTTCCTGTCGAAACATTAGTTCAAGTGTCGAGCAAACTGCGAGTGCCCCTTACGCAAGTCTATAGCGTAGTTACCTTTTATTCGTTTTTTAATTTAAAGCCACAGGGTAAGCATACCATTGTTGTATGTCGCGGTACTGCCTGTCACACCAAAGGTTCACGCGACTTACTCAATAATGTTGGTCAGGTTTTAGGCTTCAGATATGAATATGATGAAACTGAACCGACTTATACCACTCCTGATAATGAGTTCACAATTAAGACGGTAGCGTGTTTCGGACAATGTGCACAAGCATCGGTTATATCAATTGATGGCACAATACATAGTAATGTAAATGCTCAGAAATTACTCAAAATCCTTAAAAAAGTCAAAGTGTCATGAAACCAAAAAGTTTACAGCAATTAGAACTCTTAAGCGGTTCATATATGAAAGGTATTTTACCTGACAAACCTATGATTTTAATAGGGATGGGTACTTGTGGCATTGGTAATGGTGCTGATGTTCTGTATGATACATTAAATAAGTATGTAGCTGAGAATAATTTGCCTGTTATTATAAAGTCAACAGGTTGTTTTGGTTTTTGTGCCGAAGAGCCATTAGTTACATTATATCAGCCGGGTAAACCTTTACTGATATATAGCAAAGTAACTGAAAATGAGGCTCTGAAAATATTAAACGGTGTAATATCGGGAAAAATATATACTAAAGGAATTTTATGTAGAATTGAGAGCTGGCATCATATTACGAAATCAATTGAATATGGTAGAGGATATGAAAAATATCCGCTGTGGAATGAATTGCCGTTTTTTAAAGGACAGAAAAAGCTTGTTTTAAGAAATGCGGGATTAATAAATCCGGAGTCGATTGAAGATTATATAGCCATTGGCGGTTATCGTGCTTTAGCAAAGGTACTTTCGGGTATGAGTTCGCAAGATGTGATAGACGAAGTGATGACTTCAGGACTACGAGGCAGAGGTGGTGCAGGCTATCCGACAGGTAAGAAATGGTCGCTAATGAAAGCTAATGGCGGCAAGAAAAAGTATATTATCTGTAATGCTGATGAAGGCGATCCGGGAGCATATATGAACAGGAACGAAATTGAAAGCGATCCACATTCCATACTTGAAGGCATGATGATAGCAGCATATGCAATGGGAGCAGATGAGGGAATAGCATATGTCAGGGCAGAATATCCTCTGGCAATCAGACGTTTGCAGCAGGCAGTTGCTCAGGCAGAAAGTTTGGGTTTAGTTGGAGATAATATTTTAGGTTCTGATTTCAGCTTTAAATTTGATTTTGTAGAAGGTGCAGGAGCATTTGTTTGCGGAGAAGAAACGGCTTTGATAGCATCCATTGAAGGTAAGGCTGGGCGACCGGTACCTCGACCGCCATATCCGGCAGCAAAAGGGCTATATGGCTGTCCGACAAATATTAATAATGTAGAAACATGGTGTAATATTCCAATCATAATCGATAAAGGTGGCAGATGGTTTAGAGAAACTGGTACAGATAAAAGTCCGGGTACAAAAGTTTTCTCGTTAGTCGGCAAAATCAAAAACACAGGTTTAGTCGAATTACCGCTTGGTTCAACCCTCGAACAATTTATTTTTGGGATAGGAGAGGGTACAGGGACGATAAAAAAGGTTAAAGCAGTGCAGACCGGCGGTCCTTCAGGTGGTTGTATACCTGCAAAATACTTTAATACACCTGTTGATTATGAGTCACTTGCTTCAATTGGTGCAATTATGGGTTCGGGTGGTATGGTTGTGATGGATCAGGATAATTGCATGGTTGATGTTGCACGATATTTCTTGGAGTTTAATTCAGGAGAATCATGCGGTAAATGTACGCCATGCAGGGAAGGATTAGCACAAGCATTGGCTATACTCACAAAAATAACAAAAGGTCAGGGTACAAATTCCGACCTGATTATGTTAGAAATGTTAAGTCAGACTATAAAAGATACTGCCATTTGCGGATTAGGTCAGACCGCTCCCAATCCTATTCTGACAACATTGAAATATTTTCGCCATGAATACGAGGAGCATATTCAAGAAAAACGCTGTTATGCAGGAGTTTGTGAAGATTTATTTATGGCTTTATGTGAAAATTCTTGTCCGCTGCATATGAATATCCCAGGATATATTGAATTGATAAAAGAAGACAGGATAGAAGATGCGTTTGAGTTGACATTACGTGATAATCCACTTCCGGGAACGATTGGCAGGATATGCCATTTCCACTGTCAGATGCGTTGCAAGAGAGAGATGCTTGACGAACCTGTTTCGCAGGGAGAGGTGCACAGATATTTGGCAGATACAATGTATAAGTTAGGTAAAGAAAATGATATTTATCAAAAATTGATTGATGAGAAACTTCCTGATACAGGCAAGAAAATAGCAATAATTGGAGCCGGACCTGCCGGACTTACTGCTGCTTTTTATCTTGTAAGATTAGGTCATGATATTACTATATATGAAGCTATGTCAGAGCCTGGAGGTATACTTAGATATGGAATTCCCCAATACAGATTGCCAAGAGCAGTATTGAAAAAAGAAATTAAACTGATTAAGAAACTTGGAGTTAAATTTATTTTCAACACTACATTGGGTAAAGAAATCTCCATAAAAAAATTAGATAAGAACTTTGATGCGATATATTTGGCAATCGGTGCTTGGAAAGAGATGGAGTTAGACATGCCGGGTATAAAAGCAGATGGCGTTTGGTCGGGTACTGAAATTTTAAAGATACTTGCATTAGACAAGCAACCGCCAATAGGACAGAAAGTTGCGATAATCGGTGCAGGTAATGTCGCTGTCGATGCTGCCAGAAGTTTATGGAGATTAGGCAAGGATGTAACTATAGTTTACAGACGAGATAAATGTGATATGCCTGCCAATCATGTTGAGATACAAGAATCCGAAGCAGAACAAATTAAGTTTCAATTTATGTCAGCACCTTCGGAAGTTATTGTTGATAAAAATAATAAAGTCAAGGGTTTGAAAGTTGAGTTGATGACATGTGGTGGAATTGATACTTCAGGTAGACGGCGACCGGTGCCAACCGGAAAATTCGATGAAGTTGCTTGTGATTCAATAATTATGGCAATTGGAGAAACTGTTGACTCAGAAAATTTAATTGATAATGGGTTCAACACTTTAAAAGATGGCAATATTGTTATAAATTCATTCAGTCAGGTAACAAATAAGGAGAAATTCTATGCCGGTGGCGATGCTGTAACCGGACCATCGACAGCAGCGGAAGCAATGGGTATGGCACGGAAAGCAGCAGAATCTATCGATTTTGATTTGATGAATGAAAAACGTTTCCATCTTTTATTTAAGAAGTTCATTTACAGGAATGTAGTACCGTCTAATCCTCGAAGAGCAGCAAAGAATATTTCATATAAACTTGCTGTAAGAGAGCGTGTAGGAAACTTCCACGAAGTTGATTGTGGATATACAGGTGAGCAGGCAAGAAATGAGGTTTCACGTTGTCTGAGATGCGATGTTCGTTTATAGTTTAATAATTAGCACATTATTTACGTATGAATATTACAATTAATCAAAAACATTACCAAGTGCCTGATGATATTACAATCATGGAAGCATGTTCATATGTAGGCATACAAGTACCATCATTGTGTTATTTGAAAAATGTATCTCACAATGCATCATGTGGTGTATGTGTTGTAGAAGTTAAAGGTGCAAAGTCGCTTTTACGTTCATGTATCACAACTATCACTGAAGGTATGGAAATTACTACGACTAATGATAGGATACAAAATGCACGAAAGATGAATGTAGAGCTGTTACTCGCCAATCATCCGCTTGACTGCCAGACATGTGACAGGAACTTAAATTGCGAATTACAGCAATTGACATATGATTTTGGTATTCGTGAAAGAAGATTTAAAGGCACAAAAAAAGCCATTCAATGTAAAGATTATACATCATTGTCATTAGTCAGAGATCCGGAAAAATGTATTTTATGTGGTAGATGTGTAGCGGTTTGTAGTGAAATGCAGACAGTTAAAGCAATTGATTTTGCGGGGCGTGGACAAAAAACACGTATCTCTACATTTATGGATTTAGGTTTAGGAATGGTTGCATGCACAAACTGCGGCCAGTGTGCGTTGGTGTGCCCGACCGGAGCAATTGTTGAAAAAGATGCGGTTAGTGATGTTTGGAGAGAAATTCATAATCCGAAGAAAATAGTGGTTGTGCAGACAGCTCCTGCTATCAGGGTAGGTATTGGAGAAGCAATGGGAATGCCGTTTGGCAGTTTGGTTACAGGTAAAATGGTTGCCGGACTGCGATTGTTAGGGTTTGATAAGGTTTTTGATACCGACTTTGCTGCCGACCTGACAATTATTGAAGAAGGTAATGAGTTGATAAATCGTATTCGAAATAATGGTACATTACCTATGATAACATCCTGTTCGCCGGGTTGGATTAAATTCATAGAGCATTTCTATCCTAAGTCTTTGTCTCATTTATCAACATGTAAGTCGCCACAGCAAATGTTTGGTGCAATAGCAAAGACATATTATGCAGAGCAAGAAAATATTGATCCGAGAGATATAGTTGTAGTGTCGGTAATGCCTTGTACTGCAAAGAAATACGAAGCTAAACGTCCGGAAATGGATGGTGCTTTCGAATATTGGAAGCGCAAAATGGATTTAAAAGCCGAAGATAGATTTTATGATGTTGATTATGTGCTTACGACAAGAGAATTAGCACGTATGTTTAAAGAAACCGGAATTAAATTTATTTCTTTACAGGAAGAAGATTTTGACAATCCGTTAGGTTCTTCATCAGGAGCAGGTGTAATATTCGGAGCAACGGGAGGTGTTATGGAAGCAGCCTTACGAACTGCATATGAAGTGTTGACAGGTCAACCTTTGGAAGATATAAATCTTACGGCAGTAAGAGGTATGCAAGGAATAAGGGAAGCCTCAATAAATATTAATGGTAAAGATATTAATGTTGCTGTGGCACACACACTTAAAAACGCAAGAATTTTATTAGATCAGATTGAAAATGGAACGTCCAAATATGATTTTATAGAAGTCATGACTTGTCCGGGTGGTTGTCTTGGCGGTGGCGGTCAGCCTATACCAACCACAGATGAAATCAGAAAACAGCGAGCAGCTTCAATTTATGCAGCTGATTCTCATAAAATTATTAGAAAATCACATGAGAATCCTGAAATACAGTACTTATATTCCAATTTTTTAAAAGAGCCATTAGGAGAATTGTCACATCACTTACTTCATACAAAGTATATTGAAAGGAGTATGATATAGTTGTTGGTTAGTTAGTAGGCAGAGCGTATTTATCTCAAAGGGATAATATATTTATAGAGAGCTTAATAAGTAAAAACCCCGATGAGATAAATCTCTGTCGGGGTTTTATGGTGTAAACAACCAGAGAACAAAAAACTCAAAATACAGGTTTGTACTTTAACTCAAAATATTAAAGTGATTAATAAAATATTATGAAACGTCAACACAAATAAGTAATTGAATTTGTGGTGCAAAGGTAGACCAATTGATTCGCATAATATTTAGCATAACTTCATCAAAGTTTCATCAAAGTTCTAACAACATTGTTAAGGTTGTTTAAAATTAAGGGTTTAAATGTTAGTTTTATGAAAAAATGAGATAATTTCGTCAGCGATTAGACTGAGTCTAACAAGATATGCCTGTAATTATTGTTTATGAAAAAAGTATTATTAGTCGAAGATGACATCAATCTTGGCACAACTCTCAAAGGTATTTTGGAAATCAATAACTTTACTGTTTGTTATTCTGATGGAAGTGAAATTGTATCCGATACGTCCAAGCAGTTTAAGCCTGATATTATTATTATGGATGTTTTATTGCCAAATAAAAAGAATGGATTCCAATTTGCAGAAAATATAAGACGACAAAAAAATCAAGTTCCAATCTTATTTATTACAGCTTTAGATGGAGCGAGTGCTATTAAAAAGGCATTTAGCTTTAAGAATTCTGATTATGTCAATAAGCCATTTAAGGTTCAAGAGGTATTATTGCGAATACATAATCTCCTTGCAGAGAGATATAGTTTCAATTTTATAGAAAATTACTATAAAATAGGTAATAGCGTATTTTTCCCAAAGGAGCAAATAATAGTCAGAGATCAAGAAGAATGGCATCTGAATAAATACCAAGCAAGGGTATTGATAGAGCTGATTAAGCATAGAGGCTTATATGTCAAGAAAAGTGTGATTATTGAAGAGGTTTGGGGTTTAAGTGACTATAAATCAAAAGAAAATTCTCTGAATAATATTCTTAGCGGATTAAGAAAATGTTTTATCACAGATCCTTCGGTTAAAATAAAAAATGTGATTAAGCTTGGAATAAGTTTAAGTGTTAATGAGGAATGATGATAATTGAAATTATAAAAAAAGATCGAACATTTCTGCCCGATCTTTTGAGTTGAAGTGAAATTTGCTTATCAGCCAATGTGTTGATTATTAATGTTTAAATTATCCACATTTTGAGTGACCACAACTTTTGCATGTCAAACAACCCTCCTGATAGATTAATGATTTTTCGCCACAGTTTGGACAAATTTGTTCAGAGATTTGAGTCCCATCAGGTATATATTTTTTCAAAGCTCGTTCGACACCAACTTTCCAAGTATTAATTGACTCACTATCCAATTGCAAGCTTGATACAAGTTTAACTACCTGATCAATAGGCATTCCGTATCTCAACACGCCTGAAATAAGTTTAGCATAATTCCAGAATTCTTTGTCGAATTTGTGAGAAAGTCCTTCTACAGTAGTTTTGAAGCCTCTTTTGTTCATAAACTGGAAGTCGTACCTTTTATTTCCTTCTTCGTCGGTAGTCTTGATAATCTTTCCTTCCGTAACCGTTTTTGGCAATAAAATTCCTTCTTCATCATCAGCAATACCTGTAAAGATTTCATATGGACGCTCATCTTTTAATCCAACAAAAGCAATCCATTTATCACGATTGTTTTGGAATCTCACAACATCACATTTAAGTTCTTTTGGCCGCACTAATCTATCTTCGATATCAGGGAAGCATACTTGTTTTACACTATCTTCTTTGTCTTTTTTATCTATTAAAACACCTGAACGTGAACCATCTCTATAAACAGTTACACCTTTACATCCGCTTTTCCATGCTTCTTCATATAACTTACCTACCAATTCCTCACTAACATCAGCAGGTAAATTAATTGTTACAGATATGGAATGATCTACCCATTTTTGAATTCTACCTTGCATTTGAACCTTTTTCAACCAGTCGACATCATTTGCTGTTGCCTTGTAATAAGGTGATTTTTCAACAAGTGCTTCCAACTCCTCGTGTGTATAGTGTTGAGTTGTAGAGTGACCGTTGGCTTCCATCCATGTTACAAATTTATGATGAAAAACAGAATATTCTTCCCATGAATCACCATTTTCATCCACAAAATCAATTCTTACATTTTTATCGTTCGGATTTACCTTTCTTCTTCTTGTATAGTAAAGCATAAATGCAGGTTCGATACCTGATGTTGTTTGCGTCATAATGCTGGTAGTGCCGGTAGGTGCAATTGTCAGACAAGCAATATTTCTTCTGCCATATTTTACCATGTCTTCATATAGTTGAGGATCAGCATCTTTGAGACGATTTATGTAAGGGTTGTTTTTCTCGCGCTCGGCATCATAAACAGTGAACTTACCTCGTTCTTTAGCCATATTCACTGATGAGCGATAAGCTGAAAGTGCCAATTCTTTATGTACCTTTTCAGAGAAATCGGTTGCATCATCAGTACCGTATCTCAAACCTAAAGCAGCCAGCATATCACCTTCTCCTGTAGTACCAACACCGGTACGGCGACCTTGCGAAGTTTTTTCTTTAATCTTTTCCCAGAGTTGAAATTCAGTTCCTTTTATAACGTCATCTTCAGGGTCGGAATTGATTTTCTCAATTATCTTCTCGATTTTCTCCATTTCAAGATCGATGATGTCATCCATTATCCTTTGAGCTAATTCTACATGCTGTTTGAAAAGTTCAAAATCAAAGTAAGCATCTTGTTTAAAAGGATTTACAACATATGAATATAGATTGATTGCAAGAAGTCGGCAGCTATCATACGGACATAGAGGAATCTCGCCGCAAGGATTGGTTGAAACAGTTTTATAACCTAAATCAGCGTAACAATCGGGTACGGATTCTTTTATTATTGTATCCCAGAAAAGAATACCCGGCTCAGCAGATTTCCATGCATTGTGCACAATCTTCTTCCATAGGGCATTAGCATCGGCATCCTTAGTAAACCATGGATTATCTGAATGAATAGGATATTGCTGAGTGAAAGGCTTGTTTTCTAAAGCTGCTTGCATAAACTCGTCGTTTATTTTTACAGAAACATTAGCACCTGTCACTTTTCCCGATTCCATTTTTGCATCTATAAATGACTCTGCATCAGGATGCTTGATGGAAACGCTTAACATCAAAGCACCTCTTCTTCCATCTTGTGCTACTTCACGTGTGGAGTTTGAATATCTTTCCATAAAAGGTACTATACCTGTTGATGTTAAGGCTGAGTTTTTAACCGGAGAGCCTTTTGGTCTGATATGAGACAAATCGTGACCGACACCACCGCGGCGTTTCATTAACTGAACCTGCTCTTCATCAATTTTGATGATAGCTCCATAAGAGTCAGAGTCGCCGTCGAAACCTATAACGAAACAGTTTGATAAAGAAGCAACCTGAAATTCGTTGCCGATACCGGTCATGGGACTACCTTGCGGTACTATGTAACGAAAGTTTCTGAACAACTCAAAGAGAGTGTTACTGTCGAGAGGATTAGGATATTTCTTCTCGATTCTGGCAATTTCACTTGCAATCCGTCGATGCATGTCATCAGGGGTGAGTTCGTAAATATTCCCATACGAATCTTTTAGAGCATATTTGGTTGTCCAAACAGTAGTAGCTAAATCATCTCCCTGAAAAAATTTAAATGAGGCTTCACGTATTTCCTCCGTTGTGTACGTTTTTGTCTTCACGATTTTAAATTTGTTTATTTTTGATTATATGTTTAATAATGTTAGTCAATGAATTATGCGATTAAAATTTTTCATAAAATCGGACTACAATGTTAACCAATTTATTTTAAACTTCAAACAAAAAAGAATAATTTATTAGTAATTTAGAAAGCAAGTTTTCCAAAATGATTTATAACTATCAGATTAACAGATGATAATATAAATAAAAAATAGAAAAAGTTTTATAAAAAGATAATCTTAAAAATTTTAATGTAGATAAAATTAATTTTTATAGAGATTTCTTACAGACTTATTTCTCCATTTACGATAGTGAAAATTTTTGAATTGTTGTTGATTTGTTTGAGTAATTGATCGAGATGTTTTCTGTTTGTGTCGGTAATGAATATTTGTCCGAATAAATCGGATGATACAAGTTTTACAATTTGTTCAACCCTGTTTGAGTCTAATTTATCAAAAAGGTCATCTAATAATAATATAGGTGAACAAAAATGGATTTTCTTTAAAAAGTCGAACTGTGCGAATTTTAAGGCTATAAGGTAGGTCTTGTTTTGACCTTGAGAACCGATTTTTTTAATAGGATGTCCATCAAGTGTCATTTCAAGTTCATCTTTATGAATCCCTTGTGTTGAAAACCCTAAAGCAAAATCTCGAGTTCTGGTGTCAATCATTCTTTGCTTTAGACTTTCATGTTTTTGATATTGAGAAACATAATCTAAACTTACATTTTCTCTACCATAAGATATTTTATTATGAAAATCTTGAAAAACAGGTATGAATTCTTCAATAAATTTAGTTCTTTCTTCAAAAATGTATAAACCGATATTATCCATCTGTTCTTCGATAATCTCAAATACAGCTTCATCGATATGTGTATCGCTTTTCAGAAGGGCATTACGCTGTTTCAACAGAATATTATATTGAAGTAGTTGATGCAGATAATTCTTATTAAATTGTGAAATTACTCCATCCATGAATTTGCGTCTTTCATCACTGCCTTCTGAAATTAATTCAATATCATCCGGCGACACCATTACTAACGGAATTAATCCTATATGATCCGACAGCTTTTCATATTCTTGTTTATTGCGTTTAAACTGTTTTTTTTGCTTGCGTTTCATTCCGCAATAAATCTGCTCTTGAGTATCGTTTTTTTCATAATCACCTTGAATAAGAAAGAAATCAGCACTATGATTTATGTTTTGTGAATCAATTAAATTAGAGTGACTTTTACAAAAAGATAGATAGTAAATGGCGTCAAGGATATTGGTTTTACCCATACCATTATCACCAATAAAGCAATTAATTTTATCAGAAAATGATAAATTTGCGTCTGAAATATTTTTATAATTTATGATAGAAAGTGACTTAAGCTTCATTTGTAATTAAGCTGATTTTGCACAAAAGTAACAATTTTTTTCTACCTTTGCGAGGTTTTTCATATTAAACTTATCAACATATTTCAACTATACTACAATGTCAAAAATAACAAAAGAAGATGCTTTAAAGTATCATTCGCAAGGTAAACCCGGTAAAATAGAGGTAGTTCCAACAAAACCATACAGTTCGCAACGTGACTTATCATTGGCTTATTCGCCAGGCGTTGCTGATCCTTGTTTGGAAATCGAAAAAAATTCTGATTTAGCGTATGAATACACGGCTAAAGGTAATTTAGTTGCGGTTATCTCTAATGGTACGGCTGTTTTAGGACTTGGAAATATCGGAGCTATTGCAGGAAAACCTGTTATGGAAGGCAAAGGTTTGTTGTTTAAAATTTTTGCGGGGATAGATGTTTTTGATATTGAAGTAAATGAGACTGATCCTGAAAAATTTATTCAGGTTGTAAAAGCTATATCGCCAACTTTTGGAGGTATAAATTTAGAAGATATAAAAGCTCCTGAATGTTTTGAAATCGAAGATAGATTGAAAGAAGAGCTTGATATTCCGATTATGCATGACGACCAGCATGGAACTGCAATTATTTCTGCAGCAGGATTGCTAAATGCTTTGGAAATAACAGGTAAGAAAATCAGTGAGGTGAAGATTGTGGTGAATGGGGCAGGGGCATCAGCTAATTCGTGCACACAATTATATGTATTGCTGGGAGCAAAGGTTGAGAATATTGTGATGGTTGATTCAAAGGGTGTTATTAATAAAAAACGAACAGACTTAAATGAAAGAAAGAAATTATTTGCAACATCACGTGAAATTATGACTTTAAGTGAGGCTGTTGTTGGTGCTGATGTTTTTCTTGGTTTGTCGGTTGCGGGTGTTTTATCTAAAGAGATGGTGCAGACTATGAATGATAATCCTATCGTTTTTGCTTTAGCCAATCCTAATCCTGAGATTTCATATGATGATGCAATCAGTGCACGACCTGATATCATCTTTGCCACCGGTCGCTCCGACCATCCAAATCAGATTAATAACGTACTTGGGTTTCCATATATTTTCAGGGGTGCACTTGATGTTAGGGCAAAATGTATCAATGAGGCTATGAAAGTGGCGGCAGTGCAAGCCATTGCTGATTTAGCGAAAAAGGCTGTGCCCGATGTGGTAAATGCTGCATATAACATCAAACGCTTATCATTTGGGAAGGATTATTTAATACCCAAACCGCTTGATCCTCGTTTGTTGACAACGGTTGCACCTGCTGTAGCTAAGGCAGCTATGGAATCAGGAGTAGCACGAAAGAAAATCAAAGATTTTGATGCTTACGATTTAAGATTGAGAGAGTTAATGGGTAGTGATAATAAAATGCTTAGAAGATTTTATGAAATTGCTCGCCAGCATCCTAAGCGTGTTGTGTTTTCAGAATCTAATCATATAAATATGCTTAAAGCGGCAGAAGCAGCTTTGGCAGAAAAGATTTGTTATCCGGTACTGTTAGGTAATGAAGAAAAAATTGCCAATATCGCAGCAGAAAACCATATCGACCTTACAGGCATTGAGATTGTGAATCTTCGTCATGATAGAGAAGAAGAACGCAGAATAAAATATGCACGACTTTTAGCGACTAAGCGAGGCAGAGAAGGGATGACCTTTGAAGAAGCGTACGAAAAAATGTACGAACGTAATTATTTTGGTATGATGATGGTTGAAACAGGAGAAGCAGATGCTTTAATAACAGGTGTTTACTCTCGTTATACAGATTCTGTGAATGTTGCTAAGGAAGTTGTAGGAATACGTAGCGGATTGAATCATATAGGTGCAATGCACATTATGAATACTAAGAAAGGAGTTTTCTTTTTAGCCGATACATTATTCAATCGTCATCCTTCTACAGAAACTCTGATTGATGTGGCAAAATTAACATACAATACTGTTAAGTTTTTTAATCATGAACCTGTTATGGCAATGTTGTCGTATTCAAACTTCGGCTCTGTACAGAGTGGCAGTCCGGCAAGTATCCATGAAGTAGTTGAAACTTTGCACACCAAATATCCTGAAATATGTGTCGATGGAGAAATGCAAGTTACATTTGCGTTAAATCAGAAATTAAGGGATGATAAATATCCATTTTCTAAACTTAAAGGTAAGAAGGTAAATACTCTGATATTCCCAAATTTGAGCTCAGCTAATACCACTTATAAAATGCTGATTGAGATGGGATTAGCGGATACAATTGGTCCTATACAAATGGGATTGAACAAACCGATACATATAGTAGACGTAGAAAGCTCAGTGCGTGATATTGTAAACATCACAGCCGTAGCTGTATTGGACGCAATTGTCAACGACCAGCGAGAATGGAACGAAAAAGTGCAGGAGCTATAAACTATTTTACTTTAGCCTGTATCTTTTTTCCACGAATATCAATATAAATTACAGAACCGGATTTTGCGTATTGGGTTGCAACATAGCCCATACCAATTCCGGTTTGAGTTCCCGGCAGGATAGTTCCGGATGTAACTCTTCCAATAACATCATTGGTTTCATTTACAATGGTATAACCTTGTCGCGGTATACCTCTTTCTGTCAAATCGAAACGCACAAGCTTTCTGTAAACTCCTTCTGCTTTTTGTCTTTCGAACAAAGGACGGTCGATGAAATTTTTACCATCAACAAATTTTGTAATCCATCCTAAGCCTGCTTCGATAGGAGATGTCGTTTCGTCAATATCATTTCCGTACAGACAAAATCCTGATTCAAGACGTAGCGTGTCTCTGGCTCCTAAGCCTATAGGTTTTATGCCGAACTGTTCGCCTGCTTCAAAAATAGTATTCCATATCTTTTCTCCATATTCCGGAGAGAAATATAATTCAAAACCACCCGCTCCTGTATAACCGGTATTTGAAATTATAACTTCTTCAACTCCTGCCATTTCTCCTACTGTGAAATGATAATATTTCAATTCGGAAAGATTAATGCTCGTAAGTTTTTGCAATACATCTATGGCTTTCGGACCTTGAATTGCTAATTGAGCCATCCATTCAGAGGCATTATCCATTTCTACACCTTCTTTATTATTGTCATTCAGCCAGTTCCAGTCTTTTTCTAAATTTGAGGCATTAACTACCAATAAATATTTCTGAAACTCATAATGATAAATTAAAATGTCGTCTATAATTCCTCCCTTACCATTCGGCAGACAAGTATACTGAGCTTTACCATAGGGAAGTCCCGTAAGATCATTGGTTGTCATACGTTGAAGAAAGTCGAAAGCTTTTGGACCTTTAACCCATATTTCGCCCATATGAGACACATCAAAAACACCAACAGCATTTCTTACAGTAAGATGTTCGTCAGTTATACCTGAATATTCAATAGGCATATAATAGCCTGCAAATTCATGTAATTTTGCTCCGAGAGATTTGTGTATATTGATAAAAGGAGTGAAGTTCATATTATTCAATTTTATTTTTTAGCAAGATTTTTAATTATATTGATGATGACTTGAGATGATTTTTCCATAGATTGAATAGGAACATATTCAAAGCGACCATGGAAATTATGTCCGCCTGCGAAGATATTAGGGCAAGGTAAACCTTTAAACGATAGCTGAGAGCCATCAGTGCCACCACGAATAGGTTTGATGTTGGGTTCAACATCGGCTTCTCTCATTGCTTCTGCCGCTAAATCAACAATATGCATTAGTGGTTCAACTTTTTCGCGCATATTATAATATTGATCATTAATTTCAATTTCAGCAGTATTTTCACCAAATTCAGTATTTATTTTATTTACAAGATGAGTCATTTCTTTTTTTCTTCGCTCAAATCTGTCACGGTCATGGTCACGAATGATATAGTTTAAAGTTGTTGTTTCAACTGTTCCTTCTAAACTCATTAAATGATAAAATCCTTCGTAACCTTCTGTATGTTCGGGAGTTTCGTGGCGAGGTAACATAGATATAAACTGATTGGCAATACGTATAGAATTCTTCATTTTACATTTTGCATACCCCGGATGAACATTTATGCCATGAAAAGTAACCTTAGCACCGGCAGCATTGAAGTTCTCATACTCAAGCTCTCCAATCTCTCCTCCATCTATAGTATAAGCCCATTCGGCACCAAATTTTTCTACATCAAAAAGATGCGCACCACGACCAATTTCTTCATCAGGCGTAAAACCGACTCTTATTTTACCATGCTTGATATCAGGATTGGCAATCAGATATTCCATAGCAGTTACAATTGCAGCAATACCGGCTTTATCATCAGCACCTAATAAAGTAGTTCCGTCTGTAACAATAACATCCTGACCTTTATACTGTAATATTTCGGGATATGTAGAAGTTTCTAATACAATTAACTTTTCTTCATTCAGTAAAATGTCGTTGCCATCGTAATTGTAAATAATCTTTGGTTTGATGTTTTTACCAGACATATCCGGACTTGTATCCACATGAGAGATAAAGCCGATAGTTGGTACTTTTTTATCGGTATTTGCAGGTAAAGTAGCCATTAAATATCCGTTAGAATCTAAAGAAACATCACTTAATCCAATAGATTTTAGTTCTTCGGCAAGAAATTGTGCAAACACCATTTGTCCGGGTGTACTTGGTGTTAAATTAGTCTCAGAATCAGAAGTGGTATGAAAACTCACATATTTTAGGAAACGATCAGCTATATTCATTACAGTCATATTATATTTGTAAATGTATAAATATCGAATAAGAATGAGCAAAGATAACAGAATTTTGATACTTTTGCAATAAGTTTTATAGAACATTATTATTAAATATATTATGCGTATTGCTGTATTCTCAGGTTCATTCAATCCCATCCATAATGGTCATACTCAATTAGCAAACCATCTGATTATGAATAATATAGTTGATGAGGTGTGGTTGATTGTATCACCTTGTAATCCCCTGAAAGATATTACAAATCAACTTGATGAATATATTCGCTTGGACATGGTAATTGCGGCTATAAGTGGAAATAATAGAATTAAAGCTTCTGATATTGAATTTTCCATGCCTATTCCTTCTTACACAATTGATACTTTAAATCATTTATCTGAAATGTTTGATGAACATCAGTTCGTTTTAATAATTGGAAGTGATAATGCAATAATTTTTGATCAATGGAAAGACTATGATGAACTACTTAAAAGGTACGAAGTTTACGTTTACCCACGAAAAGGTTATGATTTTTCAACAGTAAAAGGTAAATATCCCTCAATGCAAGTCTTAAATACCCCATTTTTTGATGTATCTTCTACTCAAATAAGGCAAATGATACAAAACAAACAAGATGTATCAGATTTGATACACCCTGATGTTTATGACTACATCAAAGAAAACAATTTGTATGAATAATCTTGATTATTCACTAATTACCTTATGCCCCGCAGGGGTATTATTATGCATAACCGTATGTACGCGAAGCGTAGCTTACGGTTATAAAGTATCCTCTGTATATATAACCCCGAACTTCGCTTCGCTCGTACGGGGTTATGCATAATTTTGCCCCATGCGGGGCAGGACGTAAAACTTAGGATGTTTTTTGGGTAATCTTTTTATAAATAAGGATTCGAAACTTTTTCTTCTCCTATGCTTGTAGTCGGACCATGACCTGGATACACAACAACATCATCAGGGAGAATTAATAATTTTTCAGTTATATTCTTTATTAGAGTGGCGTAATCACCTCTTTCTAAGTCGGTTCGTCCGATTGAACCACTAAAAAGCACATCTCCGGCGAAAAGTACTTTTTCAGCTTCGCAATAAAAAACAATATGTCCCGGACTATGACCCGGAACATGCAAAATCTTGAATGTGGTATTACCAAATGTTATTTCCTGATTTTCTTCTAAGAAACTGCCAATCTTTTGAGCATCTTCCAACATTGGAAATCCGAAAATATTGCCACCTTTTACTACACGCTCTAATAAAAACAAATCATCTTTGTGAGCCTCAGGTAATATGCCATAAGTATCGAACAAAAACTTATTACCAAATTGATGATCGAAATGAAGATGTGTATTTAACACTCTTACTAACTTCAAATTGTTGCTTTCCAAATAATTCTGTAAAGCTTTCTTTTCATTTTCGAAATAACATCCGGCATCAATTACAACTGCCTCACCTGTTTCGTCGCTAACTATATAAGTATTCTCCTGAATAGGATTAAAAGTAAAAGTCTTGATTGAAATCATATTGTCCCTTTTAATAGTGGCTTAAATACATCTTCATATTGATAATAACCCGGAGGCTTGTCCATTAAATTTTCAGCAACGAATGTAACTCCATTTCCGAAAGCCTCTCTGGATATCGACTCATGTGTAAGTCTTATTGTTTGATATTCAAATCCAAAGATAACTTGATGTCGCCCCACAATTCCACCTGCTCTTACAGAATTAATTTGCGAAGGCTTTAATTTTAAAGCTTCAGCCATTTTTATTGCAGTTCCCGACACGCCATGTTTTTGTCTGAAATGCTCTTCAACAATCTCAATATCAACAAATGGTGCAATATTCTTTAGAGCTTTAGCTGCAAAGATAAGATAATTAATGCCTAATGTGATATTAGGCGACCAAAAGACTGTAGTTTTATTACTTAATTCCTTCAAAAAATCAATTTCTTTTTTATCATAATGTGAAATTGCAGATATAATTCTGATATTTCTATCAGCAGCAGCTTCACCATACGAATAAATTCCATGTTCAGATGAAAAATCGATTATAACGTCAACAGGCATATCGTCAAATAACTTTTCGATATTAGTGTTTTCTAATGAATAAACGTAGCTTTCATTGTCTGATTCAAGTTCCAAGATTTCGGAGACATTTCTTTTTTCTTGTTTTGGCGTTTTTCTGAGTACCCACATTAGGTCGAAATTCTCCTTTTTTATTAATACTGATGCAACAGCTTTTCCTGTATTGCCAAAACCAATTAATCCAACTTTCATCTCTTTTATTTATAAAGAAGTTTATATTTGTTCTTATCCCAAGAACGTTTAACACCCAAAAATAAGGAATTTTATCAGTTTAGCAACATTCTTTTAATGTTTTTTTGTTTTTATTATTTCTCAATTTTCTCAATTTTTATATTGATATATTAGTACGTTGATATGTTTATTCGTAAGATTAACACAGATAATAAAACAATTAATTAACTTTGTCGTTGTAAGTTTAAGATTACATCATTGCAGTATTTTATGAAAAAATTTAGTTCAAAAGAGAAGGCGGTAAAGATCAATATCGAAAGTATCCATTATGGTACAGTGGCTGAAATTGGCGGCGGACAGGAAACTGCCCGTCATTTATTTCAAGCCGGTGGTGCTTCAAACTCTATTGCAAAGACTGTTTCAGCTTACGACAAACTGTTTAGCGACCATTTTTATAACGAGGATATGCCATCGCGACATGTTTCTGAGGACAGGTTATGCAAAATGGTTAAATATGAATATGATGAATTGATTAAAATTTTAGACAAGGCTAATTCACAAAAGTTTTTTGCCTTTGCCAATACTGTCGAGACTATTAATTTTAATAAAACCAATCAAGGAAACGGTTGGCTGGGAATAATGGTTGAAGGAAGCGATAGATATAACCCTAACTTAATTCTTATCCATGTCAAACTGCTGGAAAATGACACTCTGCTTCAACAATATACTTTGGGTACATTGGGTGTAAATTTAATTTATGGTGGATTGTTTCTGTTAGATAATCCTACTGAGATTTTATTAAGTCTAACTGATAATCTTGATTCTGACCGTGTTGAGATAGATTATATACACACAAGCGGTCCGGATTTCAATAATGTAGACAACCGCTTGCTGAATCTAATGTTGGTAAGAAATAATATGACTCCGGCAATTATGTTTGATAAAACCGGTAAGGTTATTCAGCCGGGTGATATGCTCTACAAGAAGAATATCATTCTGAATAGGGGTTATTTCAGACCAATCCATAATTTGAGTATGAAATTTATAGAGGATAGTATGGAGGTTTTTAAGAGAGACGAAGACTATACTCCTGAAAATACCATTGCTTTCTGTGAAATTTCGCTTAATTATTTGATGCAAGGAGAGGAAGTTGATGAATCGGATTTTCTTCACCGTGTTGATTTGATGAATCTGATGGGACAAAGCGTTATGGTTTCCCGCTTCAAACGATATTTTGAGTTGGTTAAGTATTTTGGTCAGTTCCGAATTATTAAGCTACGTATAGTAATGGGACTTCCTACTTTTGATAAAATACTTACTAATCAAGGTTATGATGACCTTCGTGGTGGTGTTTTACAAATGATGGGAATCTTATTCGCCGAAAACGTAAAAATATATCTGTATCCATCTATAAATCAAGAAACAGGTGAAATTGTTTATCCGGATGACAATCACTTTCCTTCTGACATCAGGCTGTTGTGGCAATATTTAATTGAAACCAGAAAGATATTGATTATCAAAACTCTAACTCCTGATAATGTCGGAGTTAACACTAAGTTTATTACTTCTTTAATTGAAGATGGCAATTCTAAGCTTCGTTTCTACGTGCCTGATTTGGTTTATAAAGAAATCAAGAAAAACCGACTATTCGGCTATAACGAGCGATTATAACTGTTGAATATCACTCCATTAACAACGAAACCGGATCTGATAAATGATCCATTACCTGTCGCATGAAGCGTGCGGTATCTCCTCCATCCACTATGCGATGGTCGACCGACAATGATAGTCCTAACACATAGCCTATTACAATTTCATCATCTTTTACAACCGGCTGTTTTACAATTCGTCCAACTCCTAAAATACCTGCTTGTGGATAGTTAATTACAGGTGTACCGAATATGCCGCTGAATGTACCAAAATTAGTTATGGTAAAAGTGCCGTCTTTCATATCGTCAATATTCAATCTTCTTTCTTGTGCTTTAACTGCAAATTCTGTAATCTTTTGACTTATTTCAAAAATAGTCAATCTATCCGCATCCTTTATTACAGGCACAACCAATCCTTCTGATGTATCCATAGCAATACCGATATTAAACCTGTTTTTGTATATCATTCGGTTATTATCCATATCCATCTGCGAATTCATTATCCTGTGTTTCTTCAATGCCTGAATTGTTGCTTTTACAATAAATGGCAGATAGGTTAACTTCACTCCTCTTGCTGCAAATGATTCTTTGTAGCGTTCGCGTATTGCTATCAATTCTGAGACTTCAATTTCCTCGAATACAGTAACGTGGGCAGCATTATGTTTTGATTGAACCATATTACGTGCTATGGTTTTCCTAATCTGAGTAAGCGGTTCATATGTAACATCTTCCGGCTCATAAACCTGTGCAAATATTGTCTTTTCGACCGGACTTTTTGTTGCGACATAATTCTCAATGTCTTCTTTTGTTACTCGTCCTCCGGGTCCTGTGCCTGTCACCTGATTAATGTCTATATCCAATTCTTTCGCAAAGGCTCTGATATGAGGTGTTGCAAATGCTTTTTTCAATTTAGGTTCTTCGTAATCACTGATGCTTTCATCACTTGACGGCAAAACTGCATTAACATCTGCAATTTCAAGAGTGCCTACTACACCTGCTGTTTCTTCTTCATTTTGATTTTCCATAAATTCTTTATCGGATAATTCAATATCAACAAGGGGACTGCCAACTCGTACTACATCCCCGACATTTCCATAAATTTTCAATATTTTACCTGATTTAGGAGATGGTATATCTGCCGCAACCTTGTCGGTCTCCATGTTTACCAACAAATCTCCGGCGTTAACCTGTTGTCCAACTTTAACGTAAATTTCGAGTATGGTGCCCTCGTCAAGTCCTTCGCCAATATCAGGAAATTTAAATACGTATTTCATATATGCTAATAATGTGTTAATGTGAATAATGTGCTAATATGTAAATGTGCTAATATGTAAATGTGCTAATATGTTAATATGCTAATGTGCTAATGTGCTAATGTGCAAATTGTAAATATATAAATTGTAAATAATGATCAATACCTAACTGTACGCTCTATTTCGTAAAAAATACGATCGGGTGTAATAAGATAAAAAGGCTCTCCTTTAGCTAATGGTACAATTGTATCAAAGCCCATAACTCTCTTTGGTGGAGCTTCTAAGTACAAAAATGCTTCTTCATTGGCAATTGCCATCAGTTCAGCTCCTACACTAAATGACTCAGGCGCTTCGGCTACAATTATAACCCTACCTGTTTTCTTTATCGATTCTACAATTGTTTCTTTATCAATAGGATAGATAGTGCGCAAATCTATCAACTCTACTGAAATATTTTCTTCTTTTGCCATCTGAATTGCTTTCTGACATTCTCTAATCATCGCTCCAAAAGCTATTAAAGTAACATCCGAACCTTCAGATAAGACTTTTGCTTTTCCAATCGGAATAGAAAATTTTTCTTCGGGAACTTCTTGCTTTATAGCACGATAAATCCTTTTAGGCTCCATAAAGATAACCGGATCATCTGTTTCAATGGCTGAAATCATCAATCCTTTTGCATCATATGGTGTAGATGGCACAACCACCTTAATACCAGGAATATGCGCATAAAGTGCTTCCGGACTTTCCGAATGATGTTCGATAGCATTTATTCCGCCTCCATAAGGAAATCTTATCACCATAGGTGCTTTGTACCTACCTCTCGTTCTGTTATGCATCCTTGACACATTCGAAATAATCTGATTAAATGCAGGATAAGTGAACCCATCAAACTGAAGTTCTACAACTGGTCTTAATCCTGACATTGCCATTCCTAAGCCCGTTCCCACAATTGCTGATTCTGCTAAAGGTGTATCAAACACTCTGTTAGCTCCGTATTTCTTCTGTAAGCCTTCTGTTACCCTGAATACTCCTCCTTCAACACCAACATCTTCTCCAAACATAACAACTGTGTTGTCGTCAGAAAGCTTAATATCAAAGGCATTATTGATGGCTTGAACCATATTCATCACACTCATTTTCTTTTCTTCCTCCAGCTAATGTATTGTTCGTAATCTGTTTTTTGTTTTATCAATGTTTCAGGCATCTCAACATACATATAATTAAACACATCGTCTAATTCATATGGTCTGAAATTCTCTGCTTCGAGAAATTGCTTGTCGACTTCCTTTTTATATTCCTGAATTAACTCATCTTCATCAGACATTACAATTCCATTCTTATCAATGTATTTCCTTAATCTTAACAATGGATCTGCCTTCTCCCACAATTGTTCTTCTTCTTTAGTCCGATATTTCGAAGGATCATCGGATGTTGTATGCGCTCCTTTTCTATATGTATAAGCTTCTATTAATACCGGACCATTACCGGCTCTTACATAATCCATCGCTTCTTTGTAGGCAACATACATGGCAAAGAAATCATTACCGTCTACTTTAATGCCCGGCATTCCAAATGCTACTGATTTTACAGCGAGATTAATTGAACGGGTTTGTTCACTCACAGGCACAGAGATAGCATATTGGTTATTCTGAATAGTAAAAACGATAGGGACCTGCCAAACTGCTGCAAAATTTAATGCTTCACTAAAATCTCCTTCTGATGTTCCTCCATCTCCTATAAAAGGAAAAACGACTTCGTCTTTTTGCTGATATTTAACTGAATAGCCGATACCTGTAGCATGTAGATATTGCGAACCTATCGGCACACAAAAGGGTAATACATGATGTGCATCTTGAAAATTACTTCCTTCTTCATTACCTAAATAATAAAGAAATATTTCTTTCAGACTTACACCTTTAGCAAGCATTAATCCCATTTCTCTAAAGGCAGGCACAACCCAATCTTGTGGTCGCACAACAAAACTTGAAGCTGCTTGTATCGCTTCCTGTCCTATAATTGGCGGGTAGGTGTACATCCTTCCTTGTCGCTGATACGAAACCGCCATCTGGTCGGCAGTCCTCGCAAACAACATAGATTTGTATGCTTGAAGTATAATATCATCGTCCAATGAAGGGAAATGTTTTGTATCGATTACCTCCCCATCATTGTCAATAATTCTGAAAATTTTATCCTCAATAGGATTGAATTCTTGAAAAATCATGCTTTATTGTTATGTCTCGACAATGTATGTTAAATTTATCAGTCAAATTGCAGCTCAACTGTCTTGCATTGTTAGCATATAACAATAAAATAGGAATAAGGTTTTAAAGTTTTAAATATTTTCGCCATTGTATCCATCCAATTACAGCCATTATAGTATATATTACAAAAAGGATTGTGGTTGGGTATAGCTCTTTATAAAAATATAACCCTGCTGAAACTGAATCTACTATAATCCATAAAATCCAATGCTCTATCATCTTCTTTGCCAGCATCCATGTAGCTGTTATACTTAATGCAGTAGTAAATGAATCGGCAAAAGGCAAGGGCGAATCTGTGTGGTTTTTTAGTATATAATAATATAGAAACAAAACTGCAATCGTGATTGGTAAGAGTATTAATACGTTTCTCAGATTTGTTTTTTTGATTGGTAATTCCTTTCCTGTCTGTTTTGCTTTTTCTTTCCAGCTAAACCACCCATAAATACTCACTCCAAGATAATAAAATTGAAGTGTCATATCTGCATAGAATTTACTCTGAAAAAAGACTACTATATATAACGCTGAACACATAAATCCGAAAATCCATAAACTAACCTTCTGTTTGATAGAAAGATATAGATATATAACGCTCAAAATTGAACCGATAATTTCAATGTAATGTGAATATATATAATTAATCATCTATAGTTTATAAATAATCATGAGCTTATTCTTCGGAGAAATGAACGAGCACATGTCTATATGAATTAAAAATTTTTGATTTTGACACAAAGCCTATGTATCTTTTATGCTGGTCGACTACAGGCAGATTCCATGCTCCGGTATCTTCAAAAATTTGCATTACTTTTTCCATTGGTAATTGATTATTGATTGTAGCCGGTGGAGATATCATCAGTTGCTTTACGGTAAATCGATTGTATAATTCCGGTCTGAACATGATATTTCGCACCTCATCCAATAGAACTATACCTAATAGGACCTCAGTATCGCTATCTACAACAGGAAAAATATTTCTTTTCGATTTTGATATTATTTTTATCAATTCGCCTAAAGTCATATCCGGACTTAAAACCTTTAAATCTGTCTCTATAACATTTTCTGTCTTCATTAATGTCAATACAGCTTTATCTTTATTATGTGTTATCAGCTCGCCCTTTTGTGCTAAACGCATTGCATACAAACTGTGCTTTTCAAAAATCTTGATAGTAAGGTACGACATGGTTGAAACTATCATCAACATTATAAACAGACTATAACTGCCTGTAAGTTCGGCAATTAAGAAAATACCGGTTAACGGTGCATGCATCACTCCCGACATCATTCCTGTCATACCTGCAAGAGAAAAATTTTCTAATGAAGTATTAAAGCCCATCATTACTGATACAGTAGCAAAAACAAAACCTGTTATACTACCAAGAAACAATGTTGGTGCAAATATTCCTCCTACTCCACCTGCACCATTAGTTGCGGCTGAGGCAAATATCTTGAATACTATTATAAGTGATAGGTATATGACCAAAATCCATTGATTGTCGCTGTAAGGTTGAAAGAAACTCCAGTCGAACACAGCCTTAGAGTCCCCATTGATTAATGCTTCAATAGTCTCGTATCCTTCGCCATAAAGTGGTGGAAATATAAATATCAACACACTTAAAATCGCACCTCCAATTGCTAATTTCCATATCGGCTTTTTTATCTTTCTGAAAAGACCTTCTATTTTATTCATTCCTCTTGTAAAGTAAAGAGAGACCAAGCCGCACACTATTCCGAGTAAAATAAATTGGGGTATCCTCTCTACTTCAAAAGTCTGTGCAGCTTCAAATCGGAACATGAAATCACTTCCGGAAAGGATATAAGTAAATGTCGTTGCTGTAACCGACGAAATAATAATTGGCACAACCGAGGCAACCGTCATGTCCAACATCAGTACCTCAAGCGTAAACATCAATCCTGCAATAGGAGCTTTAAAAATACCACCGATAGCACCTGCTGCACCACAACCTATTAAAAGCATCATGGTTCTTTGGTCCATCTTGAAAAACTTTCCAAGATTTGAACCTATAGCTGAGCCTGTCAATACAATAGGAGCCTCAGCACCAACAGATCCGCCAAACCCTATAGTAAGTGAGCTACCTATAATAGACGACCATGTATTATGTAATTTTAAGATGCTTTTTCTTTGGGATATTGCATATAAAATTCGTGTAACACCGTGACTTATATCATCTTTAACAAAGTATCTGACAAAAAGTGAAGCTAATAAAATACCAATAATAGGAAATACTAAATACCAATAATTAACATCAAGATGACTAAAATTATTCGTAAGAACTTGCTGAATTAAATGAATAGACGATTTGAGGAGATTAGCTGCTATAGAGGCGAATATACCAACTGCAAAGCTGAGAATTAAAATAAAGTGACGTTGTTTAATGTGGCTTTCGCGCCACGCCAACATTTTTATGTACCAATCTTTTTTATTCATTTTCTAATTCACCATCTCACACAAAAATCAATATTAATATCTGTGCCATGATTACTCTTAAAAACATTGTTAATGGATACACTGTTGAGTATGCAACAGCAGGAGCATCATTGCCGGCAGTAGCGTTAGCATATGCAAGCGCAGGAGGATCGGTAGTGCTTCCCGCAATTAACCCCATCAAAGTAAAGTAGTTGAGCTTCATCATCTTTCTACCGATTATACCTGCTACAACCAATGGAATCATTGTGATTAATACACCGCATCCAACCCAAAGCAAACCATCGCCATGAACTACAGTCTCGACAAATTGATCGCCTGATGCTATGCCGACACTTGCCAAGAATAAAGTTATTCCTATTTCTCTCAGCAATAAGTTAGCACTCTGAGTTGTGTATGTAATCAATCTCAATTTAAATCCAAATCTTCCAAGAAGTATTGCTATTACAAGCGGTCCGCCTGCCAAGCCTAACTTAACCGGCATCGGCATACCGGGTATATAAAATGGTATACTTCCGAAAATAATTCCCAGGAAAATACCTGTAAATAATGTTATCAAATGAGGTTCATCCAATCTTTTTAAAGTGTTTCCGAGTACTGATTCAATTCTTTTTATAGATTCGTGTGAACCAACCACTACAACTCTGTCGCCCACTTGCAGCACTAAATCTTCACTGGCAAACAAATCGAATCCGGAACGAATTACCCGCGTACAATTGACATTTAATGCTCTTAACTTCAACGATCCTAATGTCTTTCCGTTAATTTTGTCACGAGTAATAACTATTCTTCGAGATATCATTTTCTCTTCCGATTCTTTCCAGTCGAATTCAACAACATCTCCAAGTAATTCTTTTACAGGTTCGGCATCTTCATCTGCTGATACAACTAACACTATATCATTATTGTGTAAAACCGTATCTCCTTTTGGAATTGAATAATTTCCATCATGATAAAGCCGAGAGATAACAAACTGACGTCCAAGCAACTTACGTATTTGTATTAAATTCTTTCCATGAATAGCTTTTGAATGTATTTCTATAGTCATTAATCTTGTTCCTTCAGTATTTTCTATACTTTCTTTTATCTTTTCATGCTCTTTATCGAAATTTATTTTAAAAATTGTACGAATGATGATTAATGAGAAAATTATTCCTGTTACACCTAATGGATAAGCCACTGCATACCCTAAAGCTATCTGAGGAATTTCAGTAATCTGACCTGCATCATGAAGTTGTCGTAATGCTTCCTGTGCAGCACCAAGTCCGGGTGTATTAGTAACCGCCCCTGATAAAATTCCAACGAACATCGACATTGGTATTCTTCCTGCAAAAATGTAATACAAAGCAATCGTTACTCCAACTCCAAGGAAAACTATAGTGGCAGCAAGTAAATTCTGATGCATACCTCCTTTTTTAAATGAAGAAAAGAAACCGGGTCCGACCTGTAAACCAATGGAATATATAAACAGTATCAGTCCAAATTCCCGAAGGAAGTGCATTAACTCATGGTTTGCACTAAAACCAAAATGTCCGACAATTATACCTACAAAAAGAACAAAGGTCACCCCCAATGAGATACCAAAAAACTTAACTTTTCCAATCATCACCCCAATTCCAATCACAAATGCATACAATAAAATAGTGTGAGCTATGCCATCTTCTGTGAACAAAGAAATTAACCAGTCAAATTCCATTTTGATAAATAGTTGTGTAAAAATAAGTTATAATAAATTTATCTGTTTTTTAAAAGTTTTGCAAAGTTATCATTATTTATTTGAAAATAATAGGGGAATGTGCTTAATATTTTTATTTGGAAGGATTGTCTGTATAGTGGAAGGATGGTCTTTAGAGATAACTTAACCAATTAATAATTTGTTTTCTGTTGCTATCGTTCATAATCTTATACCTTCCTTAGTTATGTTTTCAAAAAATGGAGTAAAGGAGTATTTCTCAAACCATTCCTTTTTAGAGTATACTTTTGGACTTATTATTACTCCTTTCTCAACTTCAAACTCAAATAAAGGATACATGATAGCCTTCTCATCGTCTCTTGTTAATTTCTTTTTATTAAGAAGGATGAGTAAATCAATATCACTGTCTGTTCGAGCGTCTCCTCTGGCTTCGCTACCAAACAAGATTACTTCAGCATTGGGGGCTATTTGCTGAAATAATAATCGAAGTTCTTGTATGATTTCAGGTCTACTCATTAGTATAGAAGAATGTAATGATAAGCGGATACAAACTTAAATAATTTAATTGCAGCAACATGCATGTAGCATTTACTAATTGAATTCATATAATGAAGTCGTCTTGACTTTTTAAGAATGGAACTCTTAACCACTGTAAAAAATAGGAACCCGACTGCAACTATACGGGAGATTAACCAACTACGGCTGATTTGGGGTTTCCTCAGTCGCTCTCTTGGCTTCGCCAAGTCGCTCTTTCGGAAGGACACGCTCGTTAGTGAGCGATATATACCGCCACTCGAAGTGTTTCTGTAACATCATCCTTTTTGAAGTGGCGGTGCAGGAAGTCTTGCGCCGGTCGTGCACTAATGTCATTCGTTTTACAATGCTAAACGACCGGTTACACCGCCCGCAATTGAGCGTGTCATCCCGATGGAGCGCAGCGACTGAGGGAACTCCTCT
>CALFXE010000260.1 GCA_937927845.1 uncultured Paludibacter sp. | reverse complement strand
TTTATAATAAAATAAAATACTATAATATTGAACTTTAAAGTGTGTGTAGATGTTAAATAGTGAAATACTGGAGTAGATTTTAAGTTCTGATTTACAACAGAGTATTTTGATCGGGTGAAAATAGATATTAGGTTAAAAATATTTAAACGATTTAAAATAGTCTGAGATGAAATGTAGTAGTATTTAATTAATTATGTAAATTTGTAGCTGAAATTTTCCAGATGAACACAAAAAGCTGAGATTACGATAAATCTTGGCAGTTATTAGTACCCAAAGAATAATAGTTAGACTATGAAACCGATGTTTAGAGTTTTTTCTTTTACTGTACTTACAAGTACCTTACTTTTTTCCAGTTGTGTGAAGGACCTTTACGACCCGGAAGTTATTGCCGAGAAGAACCCTGATGCCGAAATCCCCGTAGGATTTAAGTTTACGACCACCAAAAATGTAAATTTAACCGTAAATGTTAACGATGAATACAATGGTGAGAAATTTTATTTGGTGGAGGTTTACAACCAGAATCCATTGGCCAGCAACAGCAAATCAAAACTTCTTTCTGCAGGAGTAGCCACAGGAAGAGCACCTTTCGTAGAAGATATTGTTGTTTCTCAATCGGATAGTGTTTTGTATGTAAAACAGACCGATCCATTACAAAGAGAAGTTGTTATGATTGTAGATGTAACATCTGCTACAACCGCAATCTGTGATTTTTCGAGTAATTCCATAACAACCAAAAGTACAGCCAGCTCTGTGGTTTCAACGCGTGCTATTCCTGCCAGTGCAGATAGAGCAAGTGATTATAAATTACCGGCAGGAAGCACTACTTTAGGTTCTGGTGCTGTAACCCTTGCGGCTAATAAAAGTTATTACCTTCCCGAAGGCGTTACAAACAATCAGATTACTTTCCCAGGAGGACAGAATAAAATTGAATTATACGTGGCCGGCAGCACCACTTTTAGTGGACAGTTTTCATTAACAGATGGTTGCAAAATCGTGGTGTTACCTAAAGGTACAGTTACAGCGGGAGCTGACCTTAATTGGTATGGACAGAATATCGTAGTGGCTATACACGAAGGTGGAACTCTAAACCTGAATGCAAATTCGAGTATTGGGGTCAACACCTTGGTTATTAATGATGGTACATTAAATACAAAGAATCTTGTAATGGGATGGAATAATCCTAAGATTGTAAACAACGGTACTTTAAATTCGCAGGATATTGAGGTTACCAATGGTGCTGCAATTCAGAATAACAATCTGTTTAATGTACGAAAACTAACAGGAAACTCTACAACAAAGTTTGAGAACAACGGCGAGATAAAAGCGGCTGAAGTTTCGTTGACCAATAAGTTTGTGATTGATAACAATCACCACATGGAGATTGCTTATCTGAAATTTGGTGGCGGCGGCGGAACATTGAATAATAACTGTTTTACCGTATGCGACGACTTATATACAGAACAAGGAACAATTAATTCTGCGTCTGGTTCATTGTTGGCTTGCAAAGACTTCTGGGGCAATAATTCAACTATTACATTAAAAGGGAATGCCATATTCTCGATAGGAGATGTTGCTGCCTATAATTTGCCAACAAGTACTGCTGTAGCGAATGGAGCTGTTTTCAATTACCATGTTGAAATTAATGGGGCAAAAGAAAGTAACCTTGAACCACTATTCTATATAAAATCAGGAACTGTAGGTCCGACTTCTAATTTTTCTGAAAATTTATCTATAGTAGGATCTATTGAAGCTGCGATAACTCCAGCTTATGATTCTCGATTATTGTATAAAACAACAGGAAATGTCAAGTTGTCAAAGAGTCCTCAGACAGCCATCGCAGAGACTGCTTGTAACGGTTCCGGAGCAACTGAAGATCCAGGAACGGGTACGCCAACCAATCCTTCTTTCCCAATCAAAGTAGAAACGGGAAATGAGTATACTTTTGCTATGGAAGATAACTGGCCTGCATTGGGAGATTATGATATGAATGACTTTGTATTTACAATAGAAAACATATCTTACACTAAAGGGAATGATAATAGGATAGTTGCTATGTCATTCGAAGTAACACCTGTTGCAGCAGGGGCAACCAACCGTTTGGCTTTGGGAGTTCAATTCGATAAAATAGCTTCAGGAAGTATGTCATTAGTATCTTCAACCAATGGAATCGGTACTAAGGAAAACGGACAGGAGAAAGCGAATTTAATTCTATTCCCGGATGTATACAGTACCTTTGGTGTATCATCACCTGGTATAACGAACACAAATCCTTCCCAAACTAAATACGCTTCAAAATCATATCAATTTGAAGTAGCATTTAATAACAGTGTTTCTGAATCTGATATCAATATTTCCAATTTGAACTTTTATCTGATTGTTGGACAGAATAATGATGTAAACAGAAAAGAAGTTCACTTGGCTGGTTATAAGCCTACCTCAAAGGTGAAAAGTGATCCGTTGGATTATACGGATTATAATAATATGGTATGGGGATTATTAATACCAACAGCCGAATTTAAATATCCTATAGAAACTATTAAAATTCAAGATGCATATCCTAACTTCCTGAATTGGGCAAAATCTGGAGGATCAAACAACGCTAATTGGTACTTATCACCTCAATCCGGTAAGGTTTATAATAAATAAGTATTATCTACAATTATATAAAAGGATAAATGAATACAAATCATTTATCCTTTTTTTATGTTTACAGCTTCCATAATAAAAATTAATTGTATATTTAGAAGTTATATTTTAAGTGAACCTGTCTGTAATTATATAAGCATTATTTGTGTTTATTTAATAGTGGAACTATTTTTGCTTAAGGTTTATACTTAATTATAGTATATTGACACTGTATTTTTAGCACTTAAATCGTATCGTATGGATCGTATTATTGTGAATCACCCGGATCAATTGGTAATTGATGATCTTATAGATATTATTGGAGATGAAGAAATTTGCCGGATGGCTAAATTCAAGAAAATCTTTGATTTATTGCCATGTGGTATCGAAGTGTTGGATGAAAAAGGAGTCGTTGTTGTCTGCAACAAGGCGGATAGGGAGATATTTGGTGTGGATGAAGATGCCTTTGTTAATTTTAATGATTTTGAGGATCCGAATGTTCCCAATGAGATTTTGCAAGAGATAGACAAAGGGCATGCCTTTAATGTATTATTGCCATACGATTTTTCTAAAATATCTTATACTTCAATATACAAAGATTGTATAAAATACTTATCTGTAAGAGGGATTCCTTTATACACAAAACATCAAACCATTAAGGGCTATTTTGTAGTGATTGTGGATGATACGTTGTATCACCAGCAACATGCCATATTGGAAGATAGTTTTACGAAACTTCAGGTTGCTATTAATACTGGTAATTCCATAATTTGGGAATATGATGTTATTAACAATCAGGTATTTATTGACCCAGTTCTCAATAATTGTAAGGATAATAGTCTTTTACAATTTATTTCTCGTATTAGCTTTCAAAATAAGGAGAAGTTTTATGAGTCTATTCATCCGGAAGATCTAGTAAGAGTTCGTGAATGTTGTCTGGAGCCTTTACTAAATGGCGATATCACTCACTATACTACCACATACAGACGTGTTTTCAATGATGAAGCAATGTGGATTAGGGTGAATGCAAGGGGCTTTAAATACGATGAAAATAAGAAGCCGAGCAAGGTTATATTTTATGCATCAGATATAACGCAGGAAGTTCAGCTTGAAAATTCTTTAATAAATCTTGAAAGAGAAAGTGATCGGATTTTAAATGCTATTCCGGATTTGATATTTGTTATTTCTAACGAGTATAAATTTCAAAAAGTATTCGCTTCAGGAGCTAAGTCAAAAGGATTATATCTTTCTGAAAAGGATACTATTGGAAAATCAATTGATGATATTTTTGATCCTGAGAAAGCTCTTTTTTTTAAAGAAAAGGTAAATATAGCACTCAAAGATAATGTAGAAACAGAGTTTGATTATTCCCTTCAAATAAACGGAAAGCAATGTTTTTTTAAATCACGTATATCTCCATTGGAGGATGGCAGCACGATGCACATAATCAGAGATATTACCGATAAAATTGTGCAACAGGATGAAATAAACAGATTAAATGCAATAATGGATATTATTCTTAGTAGTGTTCCTCTTGTTGTGTCTGTTAAGAATGTATCCGATAATTTTAAGTACATCTATTTTAATTCGGAGGCAGAACATGTTATGAATAGGCGGGCAAAAGATATATTAGGGAAAACAGATTTTGATTTGTTTCCGGATCAAACATGGGCTTCTGAAATCAGAAGTAAAGATTTAAAGGCTATAGCAGAGGGACGTTTAAGTGAATACGCTGTAAATTATAAAGATCCCTCCGGAAAAATCCGAATTGTAAATGCGCTCCGGACGCGTGTTCAATCGAAAAATGAAGTTTATTTAGTGGCGATGCTGTGGGATATAACAGAGCAGCACAACAATGAACTGGAGCTTATTAAAGCCAGAGAATCCGATCGTCTTAAAACGAATTTCCTGGCCAACATAAGTCACGAGATACGTACTCCCCTCAATGCAATCATCGGTTTTGCTTCCATTGTGGGAGACGCCTATGATGAATTTGAACGAGATTACTACCTGAATATTATTAATGAAAACAGCAACCAGCTTTTAAAGCTTATTGATGACATTATTGATTTGTCATCGTTGGAAGTCGACAAGTTTGAATTTAAAATGAGAAGTGTAGAATTGAAAGACATTTGTCGGTCTGTTTATAATATGTTTAGTCAGAAAACTAAACCGGAAGTGAGTTTTATTTTTGATGACAACATCTTACCGTCAGTCTTTTTGTATACAGATTCTAAGCGACTACATCAGGTATTGTCAAATTTAATTGATAATGCCGTAAAGTTTACGAATAAAGGAAATATCCGTTTTGGATACGAAATCCAATCTGAAGAAAATACCGACAAACAATTTGTTCGTATCTACGTAGAGGATACTGGAATTGGAATCGATAAAAATTATAATAATGTACTGTTTGACCGCTTTTTTAAGGCCGACAATTTTACACAGGGCTTCGGATTGGGATTGCCAATTGCTAAAAAGCTGACAGAAGAGATGGGTGGGGAGCTAAAATTTACCAGTGAAATAGGCTACGGTTCTAAATTTTGGATTAAGATCCCGATCCTGTCAAACAGCTAATTGAGAGTTAATTACCTGAGGGTAATGTGAAACTGAATGTTGAACCTTCACCCGGTATTGAATTGATAGAGAGTTCGCCATTATGTAACTTGATAAAGTCTTTGCAAAGCATCAATCCTAATCCGGAACCTTTTTCATTATTGGTTCCATAGGTAGTGAAATTGATGTTTTTATTGATCAGCTTATCTATCTCTTCGTCTGTCATTCCTTTGCCGGAATCACTTACGCTAACAACTATTCCATTCTCAGATTCCTTTGTCTCGACTACAACCTTACCACCTGAATAGGTGAATTTCAAAGCGTTGGAGACTAGATTTCGGATGATTGTTTTTAGCATGTCAATATCAACAAAACCGTTTAATTCTTTGTCGATATTTAGAATTTCCAGCGTAATCCCTTTCTGTTCTGCAACAGGTATGTAAATTTGAGCCGTGCTGTCTACAATACTGTTAACATCGGTTACCTGCTTAAAAACAATCTGTTTGTTCAGCCGGTTTTTAGCCCATTTAAGGAGGTTGTCCAATAAGAGGAATATCTCTTCAGAAGTTTTATTCATCATCTTCAACATTTCAAAAACTTCATCTCCAACTTTATCCTTATCTACCATCATTAAGATGGCGTTATTCATCATCTGCAAAGAACCAAGGGGAGAGCGAAGATCGTGAGCAATTACAGAATACAAAGTGTCTCTTGATTCTATCGTTCGTTCCAACTCTCTTTTTATCCGTTTAATGCTGAATAACTCAAAACGATGGGCCACACGTTTGACAAGTTCTTCTCTTTGAAAAGGTTTCGTTACATATTCAACAGCTCCAAGCTGGTAACCCCTTACAACACTTTGCATATCGCTGAGAGCAGACATGATAATTACAGGGATATGATTCGTTTTCGGATTTTCTTTCAGTCTTTGTAAGACTTCAAAGCCATCCATTTCGGGCATCATTATATCTAACAAGATAAGGTTTGGATTATGAGCATCGGTCATTTCCAGCGCTTTCTTACCGCTATTAGCAGTTAATAGGGTATAACCTTCCTTCTTCAGAATAGCCTGCACCAACATTACATTGGTAGGCACATCATCCACTATCAGAACGGTATAGTCAGCAGCCATTTTATCACTCATAAGTCTTCCTCCCTTACTAATCTTATCATTTAGATTACAAATGTATAAAAAATTGAATTAATTCAATAACATATTTTCATTTAACTATTGTTTTTGTCAAAACTTATTCTCTTTTTGCTTTTTCCCAACTTCCTTTGCCTTTATTCTGAAATAAATAGTTAAATCCCTGCAAAACATTTACGTTCATAAATACAAAGTAATAGGGGATGAATAGAAATTTATTTTTTATCTGCTTTTTTTCAAATAAGTATCCGGCGTATGCCATAAGATAGAATGTAATCTGTAGAAATAGCGCTACCATGTAAAATGTATCTCCCCTTAATGCCAGTACGAAGTTGATTGGTAGAAGGAGTAAAAGAAAAAACGGGGTGATTGTCCATCGCAGTACCCGGTGACTTATAAATTGAAAACTAAGCCAACCGTAACTTAGAATATTAAACATACTTCTTAAACGCCAAACAGATTGTAAACCTCCGGCCGCAATCCTAACTTTTCGTTTTTTTTCTTCGTTCATGTTAAGTGACGCTGTTTCAACTGCATATGCTTTGCTGCAATATGCAATTTTATATCCTTTTTGAGCAATTTTTAATGATAAAATGAAATCATCCAATAGTGTATCTGCAGGCATGGGTTCATACAACTCTTTTCTCACTGCAAAAAGCTCACCGGCAGCACCAACAGCCGAGTAAAGCCTGTAATCCAGTTCTTTTAGTGCAGATTCATATTTCCAATAAATCCCCTCACCGGCAGTAGCAGAATCTTTTTCTTTGGAAACAACTCTTTTTTCTCCCGCTACGCAGCCAACTTTCGGATCGGTAAATTCATATACTATTTCCAGAATAGCCTCTTTATTCAGAAAGGTGTTGGCGTCGGTAAATACAACAATAGGAGATTCAACCAACGTCATCCCCCGGTTCATTGCTGCTGTTTTTCCGTTTCTTCCTGGTTTATGCAGTACTTTTATATCTGTGTATGCCGACAAAAGCTCAACGCTCTTGTCGTCCGATCCATCCGTTACCCAAACGATTTTCAATAATTCTGAAGGGTAGGAGAGTTCCCTGCAATTTTCCATCTTCTGTTCAATGATCTTCTCTTCGTTGTAAGCAGTTATAAAGAGAGTCACTTCAGGTAAATCAAGCGGCTTTAATTTTTCTTTTCGCTTTACAAAAAACTCTTTAATCTTCACAAGGACATAAAGAATAATCCCATATCCCAGATAAGTGTAAAAAATAATCAGCAGAAAGATCCAGAATAATATTGCCATAGAATTCTTTATTTTTATTTAATTAAATTTGAATCATCGTCTTTATAAGAAGATTTCGATTTGAAAAGTCCGGTAAAGTTTTTTATTGCCTTTAAAATCCGTATCTTATAACTATTGGTAAGAGAACCATCTGCATTTAAAGTTGAATTACTAGTAAATACTCTGACTTTTCTTGTAGTAAGGAATCTTAATTTTCCATATTTTTTTAGAGACAAAGCTAAAGATCCGTCTTCACCTCTTTTAATATCTGTACGGAAGCCTATTTGTTTCGCCATATCAATACTAAAACCAAAATTCATCCCTCTCACGCAAAGCTCAGGTCTTTTAATTGATTGAATACGAAGATGAATGTCTCGTAGAAACTCATATAAACGAAGCGCAGTCGGAGACTGATTTTCAGAAGGAATGAAACTCCATAATCCAAATGTACAGGCAATTCCTGGCTGCATAAGTTCTTTTACATGTGTCTTAATATAATGAGGAGGATATAAGGTATCAGCATCAATACAGAGATAATATTTGCCACGTGCATGATTAAGTCCGCATTGACGCGCATGACCAGGTCCCTTTTTTTCTTCATTAAACCATCTGATACCTGTTTGATTCAATACGTCGACCGTTCGATCAGTGGAGTTGTTATTGATAGCCATAATTTCAATAGGAAAATCGATTGAATTATCACACAAGGACCAAATACAGGCAAGAATTCTTGTTTCTTCGTTATGGGCAATAATTACGACAGATACCAATGGCGAGTCAGAGTTCATATCTCTCAGTTTTCCTCTGACTTCCTCAATAATGCTTGTTGAAGTAGCTTGAAATGCTTTATTGTATACTTGTAAATACTTACTGTACCAGATCATATATTTCAATCCTTATTTATTGTTTTATTTTTTACCAGCTTTTCAAATAAAGATTCCCATTGCATCGTTATATGCTCTATTTTAAATCTTTCGGAGCTTTTACGGGCCTTAATACCCATTTCTTTTCTTATATTTTCGTTCTCTATTAAGAAACATATTTTATCTGCAAGCTCGTTGATGTCTTCAGATTTAACAAGAATACCATCTTTGAAATTGTTTATAATATCTTTTGGACCACATGGACAATCAAAGGCAATTGGTGGTACTCCACAAGCCATAGCTTCTGTTATTACTAAACCAAAACCTTCGTATCTGGAACTAAGTACAAATATAGAGCTCTCACAATATTTATTTACAATTTCTTGAGTCGCCGGTTTTAACAAGCAAGAATTATGTAGATTGTATTTATCTATAAGTCTTTTCAAAATTTCATCATCTCCTTCCCCATATATAGTTAGTACCCATTCGGGGTGTAAGTCGGCAACTATTTTCCAGGCTTCAATAAGCATATCAAATCCTTTTTGATGTGCGTATCTTCCCACAGCAATTACCTTCTTATTATTGCAATCGGATTTTGTAACAGGATTGATTGTTAAAGGGTTATGGATTACTTCTATATTGTTGATCTCTGGCCAAAATGTTTTTTCTTCTTCAGTAAGTACAACAAAAGAGTCAAGAGAATTAATATTTCTGATAAATCTTTTTTCAAAATATGATTTGATGTAGCCTACAATCAATGAGGTAGTTTTAATGCTGTAACTATGATATGAAAATCTGCTGATATGGAATTCTCCAATTTTAACAATCTTTTTGTCGATTGAGCTTATGAAATTTAATTCACGCCTCAATGTCGAAATTAAAATATCAGGATTTATCTCCTTAATAATTCTTTTAAATCTTGATTTAAACAATAAATATTTGAATGGGTACTTTAGAAGCTTTAATAACTTATTTTGATTAATTGGCGTGTCAATTAAAACGTTGATGTCAATGAGTTTAATTTGGGAGGAAACTTTAAAATAAGGTTCATTATTATTTTGTTCTGAAGTAATAATATATACTTCAGAATCCTTGAGATGCTCAGCAAAATAATTTGCCTTAAATGTTATTATTCTTTCCAATCCACCCGAAATGTATAGAGATGGCAAATAATATACAATTTTCATGTTTATTTATTCTATTTTACTGATTATCTGATTGTAATATGCCTCTTCATTTACGGAATTTACATTGTCTCCTCCAGGTTGTTCGTTTACAAATTTATTTGGAATTTTTACCTTGTGAGTAACTTTCATATTGCTCCATTCATACTCTATATCCACATGTCCAATATCAATTGCCTGGTACCCTAGTTTATGCAAATCGTAAGCCAATACGGTGGCTGTTGGACCTAATGCAACTAATATTAAAGAGTTTTTGTCAAGTTTGGTAGCTTCGCTTAATATAGTATTGTACTTGTCAAACGCATTTCTAGGGGGACATAAGATCCGTTTTATTGAATGTGTATTCGCAAATAAATCATTTCCTACCCCTAATCGACTTTTTTCTCCTTCGATAAAAACGATATCTCTTTGTTCCCATATTTTTTGAAGCAATAAAAACCATTCTCCGGATTTAGATTTCGAAGCGAAATCCATATAGGGACGGGTTATAAAGGTATTATAATAAATACGTTTTTTGTCAATAAGTTTTTCCCAGATATAACCATAAAGATAGAAGTGTGTTCTCCAAAAACGTCTGGCTCTTCTATTGTATCGATTTATATCTTCAAATACGTCCGAAATACATATAAGGTGATTCGCTTCATTGCTTAAAAAAACCTCAGTCAGCCGCTTAGATAACATTTTATCTGCTTTTTGAAATCCAATAGGATGATTCTCTGTAAGTAATATTTCTCCATCACCAAACCGGCTTACCGAACATTTTTCAGAAACAATTTTATTAATAGTCTCTTCAATACTCACAACTTTGGGAGCAAATTGTTTTTTTCTCCTTAATAGATATAAAGCATTAAATGTTTCAACAATGATATTATATCTTAATTTACTTACAATGTTTTTTATGTGAGACTTCATAATCTTTATTTGTATTAAATTTTTAGAAAAGAAGATTTACTATATGTTGCATTTGCTTTTTCCAAGACAATGAATTTTCAATCGAAGCCCTGATAGCATTAGGTTCAAAATGGTTCGTTTTGTAGAAACGAATCAATTCATTGATGTTTATTGCAGAGTCATCAGCTGGAACTTTATATATATAGGGCATGTTTTCAAAATCTTCATCAAATTCTGAATATATAAAAGGTATTCCTCTGGCTGCGTATTCTCTATTCTTTAATGTTTTAATTTTATATATTCCACTTCGATGTCTGGCTAAACTCCCAATGCCTAAATCGGCCAGTTCAAATAAATTATCAAGATCTGTTCCAAATTTAGGACCATGGAAGATAATATAATCTTCAAGGTTGTTCTGTTGAGCCAATTCTTTATAGTAGTTCATTATTTCAGGGACACCTTCTCCAACAATGTGAAAATATACTTTATCTGCTATCGCATTTTGTTTATAGTATTCTATCAGTCCTTTTATCAATCTGTCATAACCATGCCAGGGATGAATGGTTGCGACTCCTATAAAGTTGATAAGATTTGGATTGATATTATTGTTTTGTTTTATCTTAATCTGAGAAAAATCTATACCATTGGATATCTGAATGGTAGGACGATTCCAGATTTCTTTGTGATCAGAAAACGTTACTATATAATCCACATATTTTGCCATCCTTTCCCTGAAGCATTTGTCAAAAAAAAGTATGCGTTGATAATCTAATGATAACCCTTTATATTCTTTGTCGTAAGGATATGTTGGTATTTCCATAAAAACTTTAACTCGCAATTTCTGTAAAGATTTAAGAAAAAGAATAAGAAAAGGATTGGCATTATGATCGTATCTAAGATAAATAAACTCTATGTTTTCGTTTCTTACATAGTTGTACAGGGACTTATAACAAATTCTTTTTCTAATTTTCGCTTGAAATCCTTTGCCATAGTTCTCTATAACAGTTTCATCAGCCATTCTATAATGAATATTATTATCATCAATTTTAAGGTAAGTTAATCGGGTGTCAATACCGCATTGTCTAAGACCATCCACCTGATAACCTATTTTTTTACTAATACCATTATATGCCAAGAAGCCATGAAAAACAAGAAACAGAGCTTTCATTTTTATTTTTTTAATGTATTAGACAAAATTGGAGCCGAAACACATAGTGCAAAGCCTGTATAGACAACAATTGAATTTGGATACTGCATAACATCGTTTGCAAAAGCAGCAGCAAAATATCCAAAATTTACACAAAGCCAAGCTGAAAGTAATCCCTTTAATTTAAAGTCTTTGACTTTAAAAACTAAAATCCACGAACAATATACAAATAGAAAAGAATGAATTAATATATATATTGTTAGCCCAATTATTCCAGTGTCAGTCCACACATTAACCATCCAAGAGTCAGGAGGATAGGGCATGAGTTCTTTAGGGTGAAATCTTTCTGCTTTACCTCCAAGGCCTATGCCATAACCAAATGGTTTGCTCGCCATTAATACTTTCATTTTCTCCTGATTGATTTCCCGTAATTGGTATGAAGCATCATTACTTGGATTAAATGCCGTACGCATTCTCCTTATATTTTGATTTCCATCTCCAATTGTTGTAAAATTGAAAAAAATAAATACTCCAATGCCAATTATTGCTCCGATAGAAAATATTTTTTTATTACCGGATAGTAATGTGAAGAGGAAAATTCCAGCCATAGGTACAGCAATAGCTGCTCTTGTGCCAGAGATAAACATTCCGTATATAGCTGCGGCTGTAATGATGAGGTAATAGAATTTTAATATTTTGTTAGATGTGAATATTGAAGATATCCCAAATCCAATAACAGCCATCCCCATATGTACTCCGTAATTTGCTGCATCGGTAAAAATTGAAAAATATCGAATACCAGACCAAATGATATGAGTCTTTGCACCACCTAGTTCGTACAAGAAGTATAGTTCTCTTTCATTAAATCCATGATTTTTCTGCCAATATCCTTTAAATGCTGCAAATAATATAAATATAGACCAGATTAAAAGAAGCCAATGAATGTGAGTCTTATTTTTTATTGAGATGGGAACCAATACTGCACAAACAAGAGGATATACAGCATATTGCGTTATAGACACATTCCATGCTTCTTGTACATGATTAGGGTTGGCAATTTCAAGTATACAATAAGCAGTCCAGATTATATAAACTCCAAACATAGGATTTATAGCATACTTCCATTCCAGTCTATTATATATTCCTTTAATTATTATGAGCATAAATACGGCTAATGTAATCAAAACCGTTATGACTCCTAATTTTATGTCCATGTAGCTACTTATGGATAATAGTATAAAGTGGGACGCAAATACAGGGTAAAATCCCTTTTCGGAATAGGCTATTATTACAAAAAGAAGAATAATTAACAATGGAAGTATAGCAATACCTAAAGCTAAGAATATATTTTGTTTAAGAATTAGCTGATAAAACAAATATAAAACAAAGATTAAAGTAAGCCATATCCATATTTTGGATACAAGCAGATCTATAAATAGGTCTACCAGTCTCTTATGAGTGTTCCGAATTCTCATATTTTGCTGTTAACTCCAGATGCAGAAGTCTATAAATTAATTTTCGGTATGTATTATAGGGAGGAAGCATTCCTGTGTATCCTTCAACAACATATCTTTCTGCTTTATTAAGATAGATTACTAGTTTTTTGTCTATAAGTTGGTTAGATATTTTATCAACCAATATAGAGTCGGAATCTTTCCATCCACGAGTGGCTCTGACTATAATTATATTTAAGTTCGCTTCGTTAAGTAGCTTCGTAGATATATTGTTTGATTTAAGTTCTGGATGTTCAACCAATAGTATATCCTCGTTATTTGTTTTATATAAATCTGTAATACTATTTGCAATCAGATACTCAGAACTGTAAATATTAAAATCTTCATTCCATTTTAATGATTTGACATTCAAACCCGCTTCTCCCCAATACTTAATAAGTTCATTAATCAGAAAGCTTTTTCCATCTCCTCCTTCTGTACTAAGGAAATTAATAATAAAAGGTAGCTTTTCTTTTTTATTTATCAGATAAGGAAGTATGGCCCTGCTTAAGTACTTGGTTGCAATAGCCTGTACTGCTTTATCATAATTTCTGTATTTAATTAAACTTTTACCAGGAAATGCCCCAATAACAGGCAAATCTGTGAATAATTCAGTGCGTAACTTATCATGTAATGTTCTGTCTACTAGTTCAAGAAGAATAAAAAATCCTAATATCAACATAATACTTCCCAAAAAAGCAATAATGACTATCATTTTTCGCTTAGTAGGTTGTGATTGAATAGGAAATGCCGGAGGATTTAAAACTTTAAGAGTTGCAGATGTCATCTCAAGATTCTTCTTTCTCATCAAAGCTTCGTTATAACTTTTGAGAACAGAAAGATAATTCTGTTCAGTAAAATTAATATTTCTTTCTTTTCTTTTAATTGTTGATCCTACAGGAGCAAAAAATTCATATTTATTGTTTAATTCACGTCTGTTTTTTTGTATGACTTGTAAATCTGATTTTGCTTTTTCATAAAGTAAAACCTGATCCAGCCACTGACTTACAACGGCGGATTTTGATATTCCTTCTTTGGTATATTTGTTTTCAACATATTGATTGGAAATTTCTGAAAGTTCTTTTGCTGTATTATCCAGTTGCTTTTGCAATGATGACAAATCATTAGCTTTTGTACCTTCTTCCTCAGAATTAAAACTTTTCATTTCAGAGATAACACCTGTTAATGAAGAAACTTTATTCAATTTATTAATAAAATCAATATTGTTTTTGATTTGCTTTAGATTGTTTCCCATTCGAGCCTCAAGCTGATCTTTTAATGTCTTGGCACTATTAAGTTCAAGAGTTGCGTTTTGCTCTCTTATCTCGAACTCTTTATTAATTGCTGCAATCTCTTTAGTTTCGTCGTAATAGTTTATTACCCTTTTTTCAATATTATAGTTAGTCAACGAGTCTTCAGCAATTCTTAATTCTGCTCCGATACGATCTAACTCTGCCTTAAAATATGCAATAACCTTATCTGTTTCTCCGTATCTGATTTCCTTGTATTCATTTACAAACTCTTTCATTAAAATGTCCAGGGTGTTATATGCTATCCCAGGATCGTTTGATGTATATGAAATTTCAAGCAAATCACTATTGTTTTTGCGACTAACACGGATGTTTTTCAGTGCATTATAGCAGTAATGAGGATGGTTCCAATAGAACAAGCCATAGATGAAATTATCTTTATCCTGTTTTTCATATTTCAATATATTTTGAAATGTTTTTTCTTCACTCGTTGAGTCTATAAGTGCGAGTAAAGCTGCTCCATCTTTATTGTTTTTCGTTCGGCCGTAGATTTCTCTAAAACTTGATGCTGTGATATATTGATTATCATTATTTAGGTCTCCGTGAATCATGTTGCGAGCATACAATCTGTAAGAAACCCTTTTCAGGGTATTTTCAGCTTGAATAATGTTTATTAGATTATCCATGGCATTAGATACTCCAATATAGTCACTAATTCCGCTTTCGCCTTCAATGGTATATCCGGATACAATTCCCGTATAGACCGTAGCTTTTACCTCATAAGTCCTTGGTAAATTTTTTGTTACATATATCGCAGCAATAGCAATTAAGATGGGAGCTATTATCAGCCACCACCGTATACGGTACAGAAAACGGAATGCATATAGTAAATATTTCATGTTATCGGTTTAATATAGGGGTTTGAGTAATAGTCTCTAAAATTAGTAAATTTTTAGTTAGTTCTGCTTTTGTGTTTTCGTATTGTTCGAGTGATATCGTTTGTCTTTGTTTTTCTATTGATAACTCACCGGAATCAATAGTCCCATTGGCAAAATCCTTTTCTGCTATTGCATAATGAGCATTCGTTATAACAAGACTCTCTGCTCTTAATTTCAAGACATTCAATTGAGATAGGGCATTGCTGTATAATATAATAATCTCCTTTTTTATTTCTTCGTATTTCAGCTCTTTTTCAAGAAAAGCACTTTTTACTTGTAATTTTTGTCTTTTTACACGTCCTCCCAAATCAAAAAGATGATCTAAAGGTATTGAAATGCCTGCACCAACTGAATAACTATTTTGAGCTGCTGTCGAATAATTAAAAAATACAGGGGTATATACATCTGTATAGGTTGATTCGTTTCCAAACATACCATATTGATAACTACCTCTAATGCTTAAATAACTAAGCCAAGCTTTTTTTTCTTTATATAAATTTTTATTTTCAATTTGTTCTTTTACCTCGGCTAGTTCGTAAATTGGATTCTTTCTTGCATTTTCAAATAATACATCCAAAGGAGGTAAACTAATTTTCTTATAATCATTAATGTTGAATTCTGAAGATTCAACATTATTTTGAGCCAGCAGTTTAACCGGATGCAAAGTGTTGAGAAAGAGGAAAAAATTTAGTAAGAAAAAATATCTCATATTAATGAATATTAGTATCGTAACTTATGCAAATATAATTATTAATTTAAAATTAATATACTTTGAAGCCTAAATTATATTCTTTAAATGATATAATTAGTTTTGAAAAAAAAAGTATAACTTTTCAATAAAATGCAATATATTTGTATTAATAAAAAAAGCGATTAATTAAAATGTATAAATACAGTTGTTTCGTTTTGTTCGTTTTATGTATGGTATCATGCGTTAAAATTACAGATAAATTTGAACAAGTAGAGTTTGTAAATTATAAGTATCCTTATGAAACAGAAAATAATGATATAAATTGCGAGATTATTGTGCATTTGAAAGAAGATGGATTTAAATATAATATTGATGCTCAAGTCCCATTTTTGAAATATAATAAAACATGGTTGATGTTGTTAACTCAAGATGACTGTGTCCAAGCTGCATTTTGCAACACTTGGGCTGCCATCAATGGTAAACCTCTTTATACAAATTATTATTACGATATTGCACATCTGGTTATTGGAGATTTGCCTCCCGGTGCTTATAGTTTAAATAAAACCCTCGGGTATTCAGATGGGACCGGAAAAGAAGTCCGATTTGCATTTACAACAACTTTAGCTCCGGAACAGGAATGGATGAATGAATCTTCGTATGTAAGAATTGGTTATAAAGCTGATTTTTATAGGTTTTTTAAAAAAAATGGCCTCATTTGGGATAATGTAAATGCAATGTTAAATTACGGAGTTGGAATCTCTTTTCATGATGTTGCTACTGATGATGTACATGTAATTGATTCAATTTATTCTCATTTTGAAATTGCTCAGAATTTGATTCGTTCCAATCTAAATGGAAGAGGATGTAAAGTATTAGCAGAACCAAATGGAAATTATGACTATGTTAAAGCGGCATTAGTTTATGATCCTATTCAAATTATGACTGCTCAGGGAAACGCAAAAGAAACGCTTTATCCATTTAAAATTGTTAGTGATCTAAATAAAGGATTATATAACCGTGTCTTTGTTGATGATCCTAATAGTATAAGATCCGAAATTGAAAATAATCTAAAAAAAATAAAGGAGGATAGAAAAGCAATTCATATCGGAGTCCATGGCACAGACTATAAATGGGTTAGTTTTTTAGAATGGATTAATAATCAGTATGGTAAAGATGGTGATGATTCTGTTTGGTTTCCTAGTATGGAAGAATATTATGAATATAATTATTACAGAATACATAGTCGAATTGAAACGGCTATTGATGGTAATATTTTAAAAATAAAAATACATATGCCAGCTGGTCAGTATTTTTATTATCCGTCAATCACCTTAAATTTAAAAGGAATTCGTGCAGAAAATATTCAATCAATACAAACAAACGATGTTATTACAGGTTTTTCGTATGGTAATTATGATGATGGGACTATGCTTAATATTGACTGTTTTAAATATTTATATGAACGTGCTCAGTTTTTTTGTGAACAATATCTAGCTAATCCTACTGATGATAATTTAACAGATGCTTTGTATTTTATAAATAAACTTAAAGAATCTGACAAAAAACAGGAGTTGCTTCAACGGATTGGTCGTTGAATTTATCTTTAAATAATAGTTGCAGATAATAACTTTATTGTTGTTGTATACTTGTTATTTTCGCAATCGGTGTAATAGTTTGTCTCTTAAATTGTATTCGTTTGTCGCCCCAAAATAAATTGTTAAACAGAATATAAATAGACTACCCTTAATTAGAATAGATAAATATAAATCTAATTCTAATTTCATTGATGAAAACAAATGGAGAACAACCAAAAGTAACATGCTTAGCATCAGAGGTTTAATAATCTCTTTTGTTAAGTTGTTTAATTGACGTTTAAAAGTGACATGATACATCATCCAATAGCATTGAATAAAATTAACAGTAAATGCAATGCAGATACTCCAGGATACAGCCTCAAGTGTTTTAAAAACAAATATGCCAACCAATAATGAGCTGATTGTCAGGGTTGCTGAAAAGAGCCCACAGATAAACATGCTTTTTGTATCGTTTGCTGCCTGAAAAATTGAACCGGAAGTCGACATAATTATTTGAATGCCTACTGAGAGTGCCAGTATTTGAAATGGAGCAATAGATTTTATCCACTGATTACCAAATAATATTAATGTTATTTCTGTAGAAGTAAAATATAGAAATATGGATAATGGAAAGCCTATATAGGCTAATAAACGGATCACTCGCTCATATGACATTGCCAGTTTACTAATATCATCTTGCATTTCCGAAAATACTGGGTGCATGACGGGACTTATTACGTGGGTGATATTTTGCAACGGCAGCATCATAAGGCGATAGGATTTTTCATAGTAACCCAATGCTCCCATGCTCATATATCTACCGATTAATAGTTTATCAAGGTTTCGACTGAAGTAATTTATTACATTAAAAAGGAATTG
>CALFXE010000259.1 GCA_937927845.1 uncultured Paludibacter sp. | reverse complement strand
GGAGAATATGGAAGCATTAGACAGAATGCCATTCAAGGCTTACAAACCTATTTTCAAAAAATTGGAAAAAATAGTCGACATCTCTGCATTGAGCAAAGAAGACCGTATGCGTTACGACAGAAGCATCAGAAACTATCGTGACACCCTGGCTACATTGTCATTTGCCGAACAAAAGGGATTAAGCAAAGGTCGAAAAGAAGAGAAAATAGAAATTGCCCGCAATATGAAAGCTAAAGGATCTCCAACAGATTTTATTGTGGAGGTTACAGGTCTTTCGGCAAAGGAAGTGGAGCAATTATAATGTCTAAACCTTGATTTGTGTGATTAGTATGATTTCTATGATAAATACTGAATATTCACATTATAACAAATCTCTTATAAATCATTTTAATCAAATGAATCATATAAATCAACGTTTAGACAGAAGAATATGAAGCAAGTCGATGGGCTAATTCTTAAATCTCTGAATAAGGTTATATGCCTGATATATACCGAGTTCGCCTGCTTTACTTAAATCAGATAATCCTTTGGAATCTTCTCCTGTATAGAGATATGTTAAGCCTCTATTGAGATATGCTTCTGCAAAATCTTTATCGATTTCAATAGCTTTTGAGTAATTATTTATTGCAGATTTGAAGTCTTGCTGGGAAGCTAGAATATTCGCTTTATTATAATAGGCAAAAGGAAAGTCCGGTTGCAAACTATTTACTTTATCTAAATCTCGCATAACTAATTCAACATCAAATTTCTTTTCTTTTTCAAATAAAGCAAATTTATCTTTGGCTTCAGCAGTTTCCGAACTCGATTCGCGTAATGAGTTTTTCATGTATTCGATATACTTGTTTCTTATATTAGCTCTGGTAAAGTAGGCTAACATAAAATCACTTCTTAATGATATAGCTTTGTTTAAATCGTCGATTGCACTCTCGAAGTCCTGTACCAATGCAAATTCTAATCCTCTATAGAAAAATAAATCAGCATCTTTTGTGTTCTTGTCAATTCGCGAACTGATTTCATTAATAGTTTTAAAATGCTTATCAATCAATTCATTAGTAAGTGCAATTTCATCACATGTTATTTTTATATCTGTACTTAGCTTTTTTCTTTTGTTATATGAATCAACTTCAGGATGGTATAAATTTGTCTGCCGTAAAGCATCTGTTTTAGAGTAATATGTTAGCACAAAATTCTTTTCATTAACTACGTCTACGAATTTTTTCTGTATAGCTCCACGCTTGTCGCTACTGTATTTTGATTCATACTCATTTTCATTTGTGTTTTGAGCTGCATATCTATTAAAAACATCAGTTTTGCGTTTAGATGTATTGCTTGGAATATCTTCTGCAATCATATTTTTCGCATCTAAGTTTTCTTTTACCTTGTCTCGTATATTATCTTTGTTTTTTTCTAAATCCTGTGCTTTTTGTCTGTATGTGAAAGCTTCTTTTACATTATTCATAGCATCGTAAGCCTCTGCAATTCCCCAGTATACAGGAAGAAAATAAGGATGCTTTTCGAGTATTATCTTATAATCTGTAATAGCTTCTCTGTAGTTTCTAAGTTTCATTTCCATCAAAGCCTTACTATATCTTGCTTCCATTATCGTTGAATCTAACTTCAATACTTTTACGAAATCTGATAATGCATTGTTATTATCTCCTAAGTTCGATCGTAAAACGCCTCTGTTGTAATATGCCATCACACTATTCGATTCTAACTTAATTGCCTGATCGTAGTCGGATAGGGCTTCCATATACCTTTTTTGCTCTACATTGATTATTCCTCTGTTGATAAAGTCACCAAAATAATTAGATTTATTTTTAATCGCCATTGAATAATCATTATAAGCACCATCTAAATCCTTTTTTTGCAGCTTTAATAAACCACGTGCACTCCATCCGATAAAAGATGTACTGTCATTGCTAATTAACTGATTAAATGCTTGTTCGGCTGCGATTGTATCTTTATTGGATAGATATATACGTCCCTTCTCATATAAAATTCCGGTGTTTTTTTGATATAATTTTGAATATGTATCTATATCTTCAATTGCAAGTTCGTATTTGCCGGCTCTATCGTATGCGTCCATGCGACTTATTAACAAATGCTGACTGTTCGGACTGAATTCTAAGGCTTTAGTGAAATCTTCAATAGCATCTTCGTATTTTTCTAATTTCATCTTGGTAAAACCTCTTGCATAATAAGCCTGTGGGACAAATGGATTTCGTTGTATCGATTCTGTTGCATCTATTTCAGCACCTTCATAATCTCCAAGCTGAATTTTTGCTATTGCCCTATACATATACGGTTCGGCTAAAAAAGGTTTGATTTTGATGACCTGATTGAAGTATTGAATTGAAAGTACGTAATCTTCAAAATACAATGCGTTTCGCCCAATGGTTAAAATACGGTCTGTATTCCATTGTGCAAAAGAATTGGTGTATAACAACAACAATATTGTAGATATGAAAATCTTCTTTTTCAAATTATATTTTTTAATCAAAATCAACAACTTCGCAACCTGCATTTGCGTTAAAAGAAGATGGTACATCAAAAGTTTCTTGGTCAGAATATCCTAACGTACTGTCTTCTAATACTTTTTTCATATATAATGCCCATATCGGCAATGCCATACTTGCTCCTTGTCCTTGTGCCAAATTATCAAAATGTATAGCCCTGTCTTCTCCGCCAACCCAAACGCCTGATACTAAAGACGGTGTAAAGCCCATAAACCATCCATCTGAATTATTTTGTGTTGTACCGGTCTTACCGCCCATAGGCATCCTCAAACCAAAGCGACTGCGTATTCTTCCACCTGTACCGCCATCAACTACACTTTGAAGCATATATATCATCTTATAAGATGTTTGTTCGCTAAATATCTCATACATTTGCGGAGGAAAATTGGCTATAACATTGCCGTTGCTGTCTTCAATTCGTGTTACATATAATGGATCTACTCTGATACCTTTATTTGCGAAGGCGGTATAAGCATCTACCATTTCAATTAATGAAATATCAGCAGGACCTAAACACAATGAAACAACAGGGTCGAGATGGCTCCTTATTCCAAAAGACTGCATCAGTTTTACTAAAGATTCAGGTGTAAATAAGCTCATTAAGTATGCTGATATCCAGTTGTTTGAATTAGCAAGTGCCCATCTTAACGTAACCATTTCATTAATCCTCAATTTACTCGAGTTTCTTGGCGACCATTCATTTCCATTTCCATCAAGTAATGTTATTGACTCATTTTTCACTTCATCACAGGGCCACAATCCTTCTTCCATAGCTAATGTATAAAGGTAAGGCTTAATAGTAGAACCCACTTGGCGTTTCCCTAAGGTTGCCATATCGTACTGAAAATGAGAGAAATTTGGTCCGCCAACATATGCTTTTACCTGCCCTGTTTTTGGTTCCATAGAAAGAAATCCACATCTGAGAAAATGTTTGATATAACGAATTGAGTCCATTGGTGTCATTACGGTATCAATCATTCCTTTGTATGAAAATACCTGCATGTCAACTTTGGTATTGAATATCTGATTTATCTCTTCGCTGCTTACTCCATTATATTTTAATCTTCTGTACCTGTCAGAGTCGAGTTTAGATCTGTTAAGCGCTGCATCTATATCACTTTTACTAACATCTTTAGAAAATGGGGCATAAGAACGACCTTTCTTTTCTTTGAAAAAATCATTTTGTAATTGCGATATATGTTCTGCAACTGCCTCTTCAGCATATTGTTGCATTCTCGAATCGATGGTTGTATATACTTTTAAACCATCTGTGTAAATATTGTAAGGTGTTTTATCAGATTTTGTGTTTTTGTTGCAAAACCCGTATAGTGGATTATTTTCCCATTGCCATAAATCTTCTTTGAATTTCTCTTCTTGCCAACTTGCATAATTGCTCCTTACCGGCTTTTTAGCTGTTAATGTCAGACGAAGATATTCTCTAAAATAAGGTGCTAATCCTTGTTTATGGTCAACTCGCTGAAATTTAATTTCTAATGGTAACTGCCACAGCGAATCGCGTTCGTGTTTTGTTATAAACCCTGATTTACGCATCTGTTCGAATACAACATTTCTTCGTTTTAATGCCCGCTCAGGATACTTTTTCGGATTATATAATGAGGGGTTTTTGCACATTCCGACTAAAGTTGCAGCTTCTTCGATTTTTAACTCATCAGGTGTAGTGTTAAAATACACATATGAAGCGGTTTTAATTCCTTCTGCATTATATAAAAAGCTGAATTGATTTAAGTATAAAGTTAAAATCTCTTCTTTAGTGTATATTTTTTCAAGTTTAGTAGCTATAACCCATTCTATTGGCTTTTGCAATGCTCTTTCTATCAGATTATTAGCTTTTGGTGAATATAATAATTTAGCTAATTGCTGAGTGATAGTACTACCACCACCGGAACTTTTTTGTTGAAATATTCCTCTTTTAATGATAACTCTTGTCAAAGCTTTGCCATCTATTCCAGAATGTTCGTTAAATCTCTCATCTTCAGTAGAAATTAAAGCATTAATAACATGCTTTGAAATTAGATTATATTCTGTTTTAATTCTATTATCATCACTTTCAGAAAAGCTACCAATTAACTTTAAATCAGAAGAATAAAGCTCGGTGGCATATTTATTAATAGGGTTTTGCAATTGATCGATTGCAGGAAGATAACCTAACCATCCTATACTGATAAAAAAGAAAATCAGTGCAATAAATAAAATTCCCACACTAAACGCAATCCAGAACCATTTTGCGAATACTTTTTTAAATATCGAAGGTGTTTTAATATCAGTCATAATTTATTTAAAATTAGCGACAAATTTACAATTTTTTGATTAACAAACTGCTTTTTTCAAAGGTTTGATAAAATGATTAACACAGATTAGAAATATTTAGTCAGTTTTCATTAATTCAACAATTACCTGATTGGATAAATGTAATCCTTCTTTTGTCAATGTGAAATATGCTGCATTTTTTTCTAAAAGTCCTTTATCTATTTGCTTGTCAGCCTGATAACAAAAATAATCAAAGTATTCGCTTCCAAATTTCTGCTTTATATTTTGAATGTCGATTCCTTCAGAAGTTCTTAACGATACCATTATATAGTCATTATAAAAATTTTGTTCGCTTAGTATTTCTTTTTCAAAATAGGCTTTATGATTTTTAATATTGTCGATGTATTTGTTGATTGATGAAATATTCCATTGTCTGGTTTTACCGTCAAATGAATGTGCCGATGGTCCTAATCCTAAATATGGTGTAAATTTCCAGTACGCACTATTATGTCTTGATCTATAACCCGGTTTTGAATAATTTGAAATCTCATATGCATCATATCCTCTCAAAATCATTTCATTTCTCATAAAATCGAACATTTCCAAAGTAGTTTCTTCATCAACTTCTTTTATTATGTTCTTTTTACGCTGTGTCCATAGAGCTGTGCCTTCTTCATATGTTAAATTATATGCTGAAATATGCTCTACATCAAGTTTAAATGCTTCATCAAGTTGATATTTCCAGTCATCTAAAGTCTGGGTTGGCAAACCATAAATTAAATCTATGCTTATGTTGTCAAATCCGTATTTTCGTGCATTAACAACTGCATTTATTGCTTGACTTGCATCATGTCTTCTATTAATCAGCTTTAAATGATAGTTGTTAAATGATTGTATACCAATACTTAATCGATTGAATGGGAGAGGAGAGAGGGAATTGAAATATAATTCGGTTAAATCATCAGGATTTGCCTCCATAGTAATTTCTGCATTCTCATTAATTTTGAAATGTTTATAAATTTCTTCAAAAATCGTTTGAAAATGATTGAAGCTCAACACACTTGGAGTACCTCCACCAAAATATATTGTATCTATGGCTTCTCCGTTAAGGTATTCTTTCCTTTGATTTATTTCATCGGTTAATGCTTGAATAAAGGCGACCTTTTGTTCTTTTAAGTCGCCTGTTACTTTATAAAAATCACAATAAGTGCATTTTTGTTTACAATAGGGTATATGTATGTATATTCCAGCCAATTATCCTACTTGTACTTCTGAATTTACTTTCTTAACAAGACCTTTCAGTACGTCACCCGGACCTAATTCATAGAATTCGGTAGCACCGTCAGTTATCATGTTTTTTACAGTTTGCGTCCACCTTACGGGTGCAGTTAGTTGGGCAATCAAGTTTTCCTTTATCGACTTTGGATCTGTTTGTGGATATGCATTAACATTCTGATAAACAGGGCAAATAGGTTGGTTGATTGTAGTTTCGTTAATTGCAGCTTGAAGTTCTTCACTTGCAGGCTTCATCAATGGGGAGTGAAATGCACCCCCAACAGGCAATTTTAAAGCACGTTTCGCCCCTTTTGTCTTTAAAGCTTCGCAAGCCATATCGATACCGGCAATTGAACCGGATATAACAAGCTGTCCGGGACAGTTATAATTAGCCGGCACAACAATTTCAGTAGTAATCAAGTCGCAAACCTCTTCAACAATCTCATCGCTCAAACCCAAAACAGCTGCCATTGTCGACTCTTCCATTTCACATGCTTTTTGCATAGCCATAGCGCGTTTTGAGACTAATATCAATCCATCTTCAAACGATAGTGCTTTTGCTGCGACTAAAGCGGAAAATTCTCCTAAAGAGTGTCCTGCCACCATATCCGGCTTGAAATCATCACCTGATACTAAAGCCGAAATCACTGAATGTAAAAAGATTGCAGGCTGTGTAACCTTAGTCTGTTTTAAATCTTCAGGTGTACCTGCAAACATCAAATCAGTAATTCTGAATCCTAAAATATCGTTTGCTTTTTCAAAATACTCACGGGCTAAAGATGAATTATCATATAAATCCTTTCCCATTCCTACAAATTGAGCTCCCTGACCGGGAAATACATAAGCTTTCATACGTAAATCTATAATATGCTAATATGCTAATATATCAATGTGCCAATATCAGCGGTTGTTTGTTATAATATCTTAATAATCAATCTACTATCTACTAAATTAAAGAAATTATATTCTTTAAAATTGCTGCAAAGATAATATAATATCGTTTAATCTTAAAATGTCTGGACTGTGATTTGTGTGATTAAATTGATTATCATGATAAGATAAAAAATTCCGAAATAGAAAAAGTATTTCAATTCTTATTGTATCTTTGTCGACCTTTTACATGGAAATTATATTGTTGCTTTGTCGAATAAAAACACATTAGCATATTAGCACATTATCACATTATCACATTATATCAACCTATGAACATCATATTAAAATATTTCCCAGATTTAAACGAGCTTCAAATCAGTCAGTTTGAGGCATTATATTCTTTATATTTTGATTGGAATTCAAAGATAAATGTTATTTCAAGAAAAGATATTGAAAACTTATATCTACACCATGTTTTACATTCGTTGTCTATTGCACAGGTTATTAAGTTTAAGCCTCAAACCAAGATATTAGATATAGGTACAGGTGGTGGTTTTCCGGGTGTTCCTCTTGCAATTCTTTTCCCTGATTGTGAGTTTACCTTAATCGATTCAATCGGTAAAAAGATTAAAGTTGCACAAGAGGTAATAGATTCCATAGAGCTTAAAAATATATCAGCCAAGCATTTACGTGTACAAGAAGAAAAAAATAAATTCGATTTTGTAGTTAGTAGGGCAGTAATGCCACTTGATGATTTGATGAAATTAGTAAGGAAAAATATTTCCAAAGAACAGAAAAATGCTTTACCTAATGGTTTGATATGCCTGAAAGGAGGGGAGTTACAGCATGAGATTCTACCCTATAGAAACATTGCTACTACATATGAAATAAGTGATTATTTTTCGGAAGAATACTTTAAAACTAAAAAAATTGTGTATGTTCCGATTTCTGTAAAATAATTATTTAAGCGAATGATAAAAATGTATTACTTTTGTGTCAATTTTTAAAAGACAAATTGAATGTATAGATCAAAAAATTGCGGTGAACTCCGTATAGTAAATGTTGGTGAAAAGGCTGTATTAGCCGGATGGGTACAGAAAACCAGAAAAATGGGGGGTATGACATTTGTTGATTTGCGAGATCGCTATGGCGTAACTCAACTTGTTTTTAATCAAGATGTTAACTCTGAATTGTGCGAAAAAGCCAATAAACTCGGACGAGAATTTGTTATTCAAGTGTCCGGCTTAGTTTCAGAACGTAGCAATAAAAACACTCATATTGATACAGGTGATATTGAAATACTTGTAGAACAGCTAAATATACTCAATGAAGCTCTGACTCCTCCGTTTACTATTGAAGAAAACACCGATGGGGGCGATGATTTACGGATGAAATACAGGTATTTGGATTTAAGAAGATCGAATGTAAGGGAAAACCTTATTTTGCGCCATAAAATGACGTTTGAAACGAGAAAATATCTTGATGAAAATAATTTTTTAGAAGTTGAAACGCCTATTTTGATTGGTTCTACTCCTGAAGGTGCTCGCGATTTTGTTGTTCCGTCACGAATGAATCCCGGACAGTTTTATGCCTTACCTCAATCACCTCAATTATTTAAGCAATTGCTGATGGTTTCGGGCTTTGATAGGTATTTCCAAATAGCTAAATGCTTTAGGGATGAGGATTTGCGTGCAGATAGACAACCGGAATTTACTCAAATCGACTGCGAAATGTCGTTTGTAGAGCAAGAAGATGTTTTAAATATCTTCGAAGGACTGACAAAGCATTTGTTTAAAACAATCAAGGGAATTGACTTAAATTATAACTTCCCACGTATGACCTATGCTGATGCGATGAAGTTTTACGGCTCTGATAAGCCTGATATTCGCTTCGATATGAAATTTGTTGAACTTAAAGATCATGTCTCGGGCAAGGATTTCGTTGTTTTTGATAGCGCTGATTATGTTGGTGGTATTTGTGCAAGTAATTGTGCATCTTATACCAGAAAACAAATCGATGAATTGACTGATTTCGTAAAACGTCCGCAAATTGGAGCTAAGGGCTTGGTTTACATTAAGTATGAAGATGAAAGTTCAATTAAATCATCAATTGATAAATTTTACAGTCAAGATGAATTAAGATCGATTTTATCGATATTTAATGCCCAATCAGGTGATTTAGTTTTAATTCTTGCAGGCGAGAAAGTCAAAACTCAAAAGGCTTTAAATGAATTACGACTTGAAATGGGTTCCAGACTTGGTTTAAGAGATAAAAATGTGTATAAACCTCTGTGGGTCATAGATTTCCCTTTATTTGAATGGGACGAAGAAACTGAAAGATTTTATGCAATGCATCATCCTTTTACTTCTCCTAAACCGGAAGATGTACAATTCTTAGACTCAGACCCAGGAAAAGTTCGTGCAAATGCCTACGATATGGTTGTAAATGGAGTAGAGTTGGGTGGGGGATCTATCCGTATACACGACAGCAAACTGCAAAATAAGATGTTTGAACTACTCGGTTTCACTCCGGAAAAGGCTGAAGCTCAATTTGGTTTCCTTATGAGTGCATTCAAATATGGTGCACCGCCACATGGTGGTTTAGCATTTGGCTTAGATCGATTTGTTTCATTATTTGCAGGACTTGATTCTATACGCGACTGTATCGCATTCCCAAAAAATAATTCGGGTAGAGATGTTATGATTGATGCACCTTCGGTAATAGATAGCAGTCAGTTAGATGAGTTGAATTTGTTGATTAAATAAGATATTTTTCTTTTTTTTTGATAAAAAAGAAACAAATTCTTTCTTCTTACTTCTTCATTTTTTTCCTTAATGAAAAAAACGAATTAGAAAATTTATTTTTTTCTCCTGTCTTTCTTTTTCCTTGATGAAAAAGAAACAAAAAATCAAGACTGCGCCTGCTTCGCTCAAAAAATTAGCATTCGTTCAGCTAAATCGTCCAAACTCGTAAACTTCGCTTACTCAAACAAGGACGATTTTTAACGCTTCACTCTCTTATTTTTTGGCTTATCAGTCAAGGTCAAGAGGGGTGCGGTTTGACTAAATTGAAATTATTTTATCTTTTATGTATTTACCACACAAGTAGAGAGGGGTATACATTATCATATTAATCACATTAGCACATTACTATCATCTTCTATTTGACATAATATAAATTATATGATATTAAAATGTACTTATTATATATGGTGATTTTTAATAATCTTAGTTAAAATACTGTGTTACTAATGAATAATTTGTAAATAAAAAACTGTATCTTTGCAAGGCTTAAAAAAATCGTAATTTATAAAATTTAATTATATAATGGGATTCAACGATATTCTAAAAAAGCTATTAGGTAACAAGGCTCAACGCGACTTAAAAGAAATTGAGCCTTATGTTGTTAAAGCTAAAAAAGCTTATGACCAAGTTGTTAAACTCTCAAATGATGAGTTGAGAAATTTGTCAGATAATCTAAAGCAGCGAATAAAAGATAATGTGGCATTTGAAGTTAACCGGATTCAGGAATTGAAAAATTCAGTTGAAGAGACCGAAATGCACTTGAGAGACAAAATCTACGCTGAAATCGATAAACTTGAAAAGGAAATTACTTCTAAAAATGAGAAAATTCTTGAAGATATACTTCCTGAAGCTTTTGCTATCATAAAAGATACTGCTCGCAGACTGACTGAAAACAGTGAAGTAATCGTTACAGCTACTCCATTTGATCGCGAATTAGCTGTAAAACACGATTTTGTGTCTATTCAAGATGATAAAGCTATCTATAAAAATGAGTGGCTTGCGGGTGGAAATATGATCAAATGGGAAATGATTCATTATGATGTGCAGTTGTTTGGTGGTACTGTTTTGCATAAAGGTAAAATTGCTGAAATGGCAACAGGTGAAGGTAAAACTTTGGTTGCTACCCTACCGGTCTTCTTAAATGCTCTTACAGGTCTTGGTGTTCACGTGGTTACGGTTAATGATTACTTGTCGAAACGTGACTCTGAATGGATGGGACCGCTTTATATGTTTCACGGACTTTCTGTCGATTGCATCGATAGACATAGACCAAATTCGGAAGAAAGACGTGCTGCATACATGGCAGATATCACCTTCGGTACTAATAATGAGTTTGGTTTCGATTATCTTCGTGATAATATGGCAACTAATCCCGAAGATTTAGTTCAAAGAAAGCATAATTATGCTATTGTGGATGAGGTTGACTCCGTTTTAATCGATGATGCACGTACTCCGCTGATTATTTCCGGTCCTGTCCCAAAAGGTGATGACCAACTTTTTGAGGATTTACGTCCCAAAGTTGAAAAATTAGTGGCTGCTCAAAAGACTTTAACAACTAAGTATCTGTCTGAAGCTAAAGAGCTTATGAAATCAGATGATGAGAAAAAACGTGAAGAAGGTGCATTAGCTTTGTTTCGTTCTTATAAAGGTCTTCCTAAAAATAAGCCTTTAATTAAGTATTTAAGTGAACAAGGTGTTAAAGCCCAATTACTTAAAACTGAAGAGTTTTATATGGAGCAGAATAACAGAAATATGCATATCGCAACAGATCCGCTATACTTTGTTATTGATGAGAAAAATAAAGGGATTAATCTTACCGACAAAGGTATTGATTTGATTACAGGCAATACTGAAGATCCTAAATTCTTCGTTTTACCGGATGTTGGTAGCGAAATTGCTGATCTTGAAAGAGATACTACCCTCTCTCCTACTGAAAAACAACATCGTAAAGATGAGATTAATCAAAATTATGCGATTAAATCAGAACGTGTTCATACTATAAATCAATTATTAAAGGCATATACTTTATTTGAAAAAGATGTTGAATATGTGGTGCTTGACAATAAAGTAAAGATTGTAGATGAACAAACCGGTCGTATTATGGAGGGTCGTCGATATTCGGATGGTTTGCATCAAGCTATCGAGGCTAAAGAAAATGTAACCGTAGAAGCTGCTACTCAAACATTTGCTACTATTACTCTGCAAAATTATTTCAGAATGTATAGTAAACTTGCGGGTATGACAGGTACTGCTGAAACGGAAGCCGGTGAACTTTGGGATATTTATAAACTTGATGTGGTTGTAATTCCTACAAATAGACCGATTTCTCGAAATGACATGCAAGATAGGGTTTATCGTACAAAACGTGAAAAATATGCTGCTGTTATTGAGGAAATTGAAGCATTGGTAAATGCAGGACGACCTGTATTGGTTGGTACTACTTCTGTTGAAATATCGGAGCTTTTAAGTCGAATGTTAACGGTGAAACGGATAAAACATAATGTTTTAAATGCTAAATTACATCAACGTGAGGCAGACATTGTTGCTGAAGCCGGTAGAACAGGTACTGTTACGATTGCAACTAATATGGCAGGTCGTGGTACTGACATCAAGCTTTCTGCGGAGGTGAAAACTGCTGGTGGTCTGGCTATTATTGGTACAGAAAGGCATGAAAGCCGTCGTGTCGACAGACAGTTAAGAGGTCGTGCCGGTCGTCAGGGTGACCCAGGATCATCTGTGTTCTTTGTCTCCTTGGAGGATGATTTAATGCGTTTGTTTGGTTCGGAACGTATCGCATCAGTAATGGATCGTCTTGGCTTTAAAGAAGGTGAAATGATTGAACATCAAATGATTTCAAAATCTATAGAACGTGCTCAAAAGAAAGTTGAAGAAAATAACTTCGGAATTCGTAAGCGTTTGCTTGAATATGATGATGTAATGAATTCTCAGCGTGAAGTTATTTACTCCAAACGGCGTCACGCTCTTATGGGCGAAAGAATTGGCGTTGATATTACAAATATGATATATGATTTGTCTGATAATATAGTTGAAAACTCTAAAGATATTCAAGATTATCAGTTCTTTACCGAAGAAATGCTAAAGGTCTTCTCAATTGACAGTTCAATAACTGAAGATCAGTTTACATCAGGAAGAATTAATGATATTTCAGAGAAAATTGCTGATGAAGCTTTAATATCTTTTAAAAGGAAAATGGATAAATTAGCTTCGATTGCATATCCTGTGATTAAACAAGTATATGAAAAACAAGGGAAACAATATGAAAATATCTTAGTTCCTGTTACTGATGGGAAAAGAGTATACAATATTTCTACTCATCTTGAAACTGCTTATAATACTGAAGCTAAGGAAATTGTAAAGTCATTCGAAAAGCAAATACTTCTTTATGTTATTGATGATGAATGGAAAGAACATCTTCGTCAACTTGATGAATTGCGTAATTCGGTGCAAAATGCTTCTTACGAACAGAAGGATCCACTTCTTATATACAAACTCGAATCATTTGGCTTGTTCAAAGAAATGATTGGTTCGATGAATAGGAAGATAATTTCTATTTTAATGAGAGGTCAGATTCCAATGAGAGAGCCTGAACAAGTTCGTGAGGCTCGTCCGATTCAAAGAATGGATATGAGCAGATACCGTACACAAAAGGATGAAGCAAACTCAAGACCGGGACAAGATCCTACCAAGCAAGACACTCGTGAAAATCAAAGAGTTGAGCCTGTACATGTAGAGAAAAGACCCGGTAGAAACGAACCATGTTTCTGTGGAAGCGGTAAGAAATACAAACATTGTCATGGTGCTTAAATATGCACAAATTGATTCTATATAATTAAAATTTTTATTGATATGTTGACTTTTATTACATGGAATGTCGATCCTGAGCTATTAAAGCTTGGTAGCCTTCATATCAGATGGTATGGTCTGCTTTGGGCTTTGGGTATATGGTTTACTTTAATAATTACTCAGAAGATTTTCAAACATGAAAAACATCCGGATAAATGGGTTGACAGTTTATTTGTGTATACTGTATTAGGTGCAGTTTTAGGTGCAAGATTGGGTCATTGTCTCTTTTACAACCCATCTTATTACTTGGCTAATCCATTAGAAATCTTATATATATGGCAGGGCGGACTTGCAAGTCATGGAGGTGCAATTGGTATATTAATTTCGACTTATTTGTTTAGTAAGAAGGTTGCTAAAAAAAGTATTATTTGGGTTTTTGACAGGTTAGTTATAGGTGTAGCTGTGTGTGGTGCTTTAATCCGTCTTGGAAATTTGATGAATTCTGAGATTTATGGCGGTCCTACTACCCTACCCTGGGGTTTTATTTTCGTAAGAAATGGCGAAACAATGCCAATGCATCCTACTCAAATCTATGAGTTTCTTTACTGCATGGTTACTTTTGCTGTTACATATTGGCTGTACTGGAAAAAAGATGCTTACAAAAAAACAGGTTTGATTTTCGGGGTGTTTTTGATAGGAATTTTCGCTTCAAGGTTTTTAATTGAATTCGTAAAGAACAATCAAGAAGCTTTTGAAGATGGTATGTTGTTGAATATGGGACAGTTATTAAGTATACCATTTATTATTTGGGGTATATGGCTGATTATAAACAGCTATAAGAAATATAATTTGCAACATAAATGAATTCCGGTGAATTTGTAAATGATGGTGTTAAACCATATAATCAGCATGAAGATAAGACTTCGCAATTAGTAAACTTATTTAATAAAATTTCGAGTCAATATGATAAGTTCAACGATTTTATTAGTCTTGGATTAGCTCATAGCTGGAGAAAGAGATCTATTAAGTTATTAAAAGATTATCAGCCTAAGAAAATTTTAGATATTGCTACAGGTACTGCTGATTTAATGATTGTTGCAGATAAAGTCCTAAAACCTGAAACCATTACCGGTATTGATATTTCTGAGAAAATGATGTCGGTTGGCAAGCAAAAGATTGCTGATAGAAAATTAAATTCAAAGATTGATTTTCAACTCCAAGATGCATCATCTCTTAACTTCAACAACGAAACATTCGATGCTGTAACCATTGGTTTTGGAATAAGAAACTTTGAAAAACTGTCGGTTGCCATTAAAGAGATCAACAGGGTTCTTAAATCACAAGGTTTGTTTATGATTCTTGAAGTCAATCAACCCCAAAAAGGAATTCTGCTATTTTTATATAAAATCTTTATTTATATAAATTCGATAATTGTCAGGAAGATTTTAGATAAGGCGGATTTTCATTATTTGTTAAACTCAATGCGTGAATTTCCAAACGGAAAGAAACTTATAAAAATAATTGAGGCAGAGGGGTTTAATTTATTGAAACATAAACGCTACAATTTCGATGTGTGTAGCGTTTATGTATTTAGAAAAACGTGATTTAAACATCGATAGATTGAATTTCCACTAATAATTCATCTTTCATTACTGATTGTCCCTCATTAACTCTTATTTTCTGAATTACACCGTCACAATCGGCTGTTATTTCATTTTGCATTTTCATTGCTTCAAGAGTTAAAACCGGTTCTCCGGCATTGACTAAATCTCCTTCATGAAGACAAATCTCAATTATCTTACCCGGCATTGGTGCCACTATATTGTTTGCCGAATTTTTGTCATCTCCCGTTGAAATCATTCCTCTCCTTACGTACGAAAAGATTGATTCTAGACTAAATTTATATTCAACTCCATTAACAATTACAACAGCTTTGTTCTGATCTCTCGAAACTAATTCACAGTAAAACTGCTTATCGTTAAAGTTAAATGTATACTGAAAATCATCTTGTTCGATAAAATCAATTTCCTTCTCGTTGCCGTCTATTACAGGGTTTGATTCTCTTGGAATATAAATTTTGTATCTTTTACCATTATCACGTACAGCAATAAACAATCGTGAGGCGTCTCTTTTATATTTATATGATGTTCCCATTTTATCAGTAATTTAATCGTTTATTTAAAACCCATACATTTAATGCGTCATTCTTATAGGCAGGTATATCACCTTGTAGTTGTAAATACTCTGAAGCATACATAATAGTTGCTGCTAATGCTGCAATCACTTCATCGTCTTCATTTTCAAGCATATCAGGCGTGTAAACCTTATCAACCCATCTGGTTGTGTAAGTAGCATTGATAAAATCCGGATGCTTTAAAACAGCTATGCAAAATGGCACTGTTGTCTTTAAACCTATTATATTGAAGTTATACAATGCATTTAAAGTCTTATTGATAACATCTTCTCTGTCAGCACCATGCACTATTATTTTTGCAATCATCGAGTCAAAATACGGTGTTACTATAGAGCCACTTAAAAATCCTGTTTCTAATCTGACTGATGAGTTCTGAGGAAAATTAATCTTATCGATAAAACCTGTTTGCGGACTAAATCTATTTTGTGGGTCTTCAGTATTAACACGACATTCAATTGCCCATCCATTGATTTTTATATCTTCCTGTTTTAATGTAAGTTTCTCATCTAATGCGATTTTTATTTGCCAGTCGACTAAATCAACTCCGGTAATCATTTCTGTAACAGGATGTTCTACTTGAATACGGGTGTTCATTTCCATAAAATAATATGAACCATCCTCATCCATAATATATTCAATGGTACCGGCTGAGTAATAACCAATTTTTTGAGCAAACCTTACAGCCATAGCTCCCATTTCTTCGCGCATTTTAGATGTTACGCTTGCTGATGGGGCTTCTTCAATAATCTTTTGATGTTTCCTTTGAAGTGAACATTCTCTTTCTCCAAGATGAATAACATTACCGTGTTTATCGCCTAAAATTTGGAATTCTAAGTGCTTTGGATTTTGCAAATACTTTTCAATAAATATATCACCGTTACCAAAGGCAGCTAATGCTTCATCATATGCCGCTTTGAAATTTCTTTCTATTGTTTCAGGCTTTTCTACAATTCGCATACCTCTACCTCCCCCACCTGCAGAGGCTTTAAGTATTACTGGATATCCAATTTTATCAGCAAATTCCTTTGCATCTTGAGCATTTGCTACCGGACCTTCTGAACCCGGTACTAATGGTAGCCCTGCTTCAACAGCCATATGTTTTGCCACAGTTTTCAAGCCCATATCTCTTATTAATTCGGGAGATGGACCGATAAAATTGATATTATTAGCAATACATAATGCTGCAAAATCAGGATTTTCAGATAAAAATCCATATCCCGGATGTATTAAATCAATATTATGCTGAACAGCCAAATCAACAATTTTTTGCTGGTTTAGAAAAATGGGCTTTTCATCATCTGCATCCTTTGCATCGATTATTTCATCAGCAAATTTTAAATATAATGCATCCTGCTCTTTATCACTTCTAAATACAATTGCATACATCCCAAGTTTATGGGCTGAGCGAATAATACGTATAGCTATTTCACTCCTATTGGCAATTAAAAGTCTTTTCTTCATCATGTTGTTTGTCACTTTAAACATCTAAACTTCTGTATTGTAATTCTTTATCAATTATAGTGGAATACTTCCATGTTTACGTTCCGGTTTTGAATATTGTTTGTTCGACATAATTTCAAATGACGTAATCAAAACATCTCTTGTCCTTTCAGGAGTTATTACTTCATCTATAAGACCGATTTCTTCTGCTCTATAAGGATTTGCTATCTCATTTTTATATTTTTCTGTAAGAGCTTTCTCCATTTCTGCTCGATTTTCTGCTTTTGCTAAATCATGCTTGTTTACAATCTTGATTGCTCCTGCAGGTCCCATTACTGCAATTTCGGCTGTAGGCCAAGCAAAATTGAAATCACCACCGGTGTTTTTACTGCTCATAACTATATATGCGCCACCATATGCTTTTCTGGTGATAACAGTGATTTTAGGCACTGTAGCTTCACAGAAAGCATATAATAATTTAGCTCCATTTCTGATAATACCGTTATGCTCCTGTTCGATACCAGGTAGAAAACCCGGGACATCTTCAAGAATAAGTAAAGGGATATTAAAAGCATCGCAGAAACGTACAAATCTTGCTCCTTTTACGCTTGCATTTATGTCTAAAGTACCTGCCATTACTTTTGGCTGATTTGCAACTATTCCTATTGTTTTACCATCTAATCGTGCAAAACCTACTACAATATTCTGTGCAAAACCTTCATGTACTTCAAAAAAACTTTCTTTATCAACAATTATCTTGATAATCTCTTTCATGTCATACGGACGATTGGGATCGTCTGGAATAATCTTGTTGAGAAAGTGTTGACGTGATTTATAATAATTGGTTTGATTTGATACAGGTAAAGATTCGAAGTTATTTGAGGGAATGTAAGATAGAAGTTTACGTACCAATAAAATTGTATGTTCTTCATCATCAGATACAAAATGAGCTACACCACTTTTATTTGCATGTATATCTCCCCCACCCAATCCATCCATGTCAACTTCTTCATTTAGCACTTCTCTTACAACATCAGGACCTGTAACGAACATATACGATGTTTTCTTTGTCATAAAGATGAAGTCTGTAAGTGCTGGAGAGTAAACAGCTCCACCTGCAGCTGGACCCAATATTACTGATATCTGCGGAACAATACCTGACGATTTTACATTGTTTCTGAAAATCTTAGCGTATGCTGATAGACTCATAACGCCTTCCTGTATTCGTGCGCCTCCTGAATCCATCAATCCTACTATGGGAGAGCCTAATTTTAATGCCATTTCCTGAACTTTGGCTATTTTCATTCCGTGTGCATATCCCAATGAGCCACCAAGAACGGTGAAATCCTGTGCATATGCAAAAACGCTCTTTCCTTGAACCAAACCACGACCTACTACTACCCCATCGCCAAAATTCGATTGTCTACTGCTCACAGGTGATTGTGCAGGTGCCACGAAAGCATCAAATTCGAAAAATGTACCTTCATCAAACAGGATATTTAATCGTTCACGTGCTGTTAGTTTACCTTTCAAATGCTGCTTGTTAACAGCATTATCCTCCATTTCTTGCAGTATTTTAATACGTTTACCAAAAACTTCATTCTTGTTCATACGTTTTTATTTTTTGTGGTTATTTTTACAATAACTGCACAAAGATAGTGCTTTTGTGCAATATTATGCAAATATCCATATCAATATAACAACAAACAATAAAGACGGTAACATGTTCATTATTCTTATTTTTTTTATTTCTAAGATATTTATTCCTAATCCGATTAATAATATGCCACCAATATTTGTTAATCCATGAATAATGTCAGTCGTAAAAAACGGTGCAATTAGCATAGCAAGCAAAGTTAATAAGCCCTGAAAAATAAATAGTGGTAGCGCCGATACAGCTACTCCTATGCCGAATGCCGATGCAAGAATTATTGCTGAGAAAAAGTCCATTAATGATTTGGTTAACAATAAGTCGGATGACACGCCTGTCCCTTCTTGAATTGCACCCAGTATAGTCATAGAACCTACGCAAAACAATAAAAATGAAGTTATTAATCCTTCATTAAATTTTTCACTGCCAATCTTCAATTTCTGTTTTAAATAACTGCCTAATTTATCTGCTGATTTTTCTAAATCTATCGCTTCCCCTGATAATGAGCCAATTGCTAAACTTACAACTACTATTAAAATGTGTTTTAACTCCCAAACCATAGAAATACCTATTGCAATAGTAAAAAGCCCTATAACTTGAAAATAAATTGATTTTATCCTTTCAGGCATTGCTTTCTTTAAAAATATTCCAATTGTTGCACCCCCAACTACAGCGGCTGTATTTACTATCGTACCAATCATCTTTATTTGTTTGTTTGTTTGTTTGTTTGTTAATTTTTTTATTATAAGTTGTCTGCAAAGATATTATTAATCTTTATTTTTAATACAGCAAATTAACAAATACCTATTTTTCAATCGAAATTTTTATTTTATATATTGGAATCATCTCAACTTACATCAACCTACTCAACGTATTGAGAGTTTCCTCAATTGCTCGCTATCCGACCGACTACAACTGTAGAGGAGTTCCCTCAGTCGCTGTGCTCGTTCGGGATGACACGCTCGCTTGCTAACAGTGTAAACCGGTCGTTCGGCATTGTAAAACGCAACAGCCTAAATGCACGACCGGTGCAAGGCTTCTTACGCCGCCACTGCAAAAAAGATGATGTTACAGAAACACTTCGAGTGGCGGTATACACCGCTCGCTAACGAGCGTGTCATCCCGAAAGAGCGACTTGGCGAAGCCAAAGGAGCGACTGAGGGAACTCCTCTACAGTTGCAGTAGACCGATAACGAGTAATGAGAATCTTTTCCAGCATCATCATCATTCTCCATTTTCCCAAAAGTTACGAGTTTCTTTCTTAAAAAATCAAAATAACTTTATCGTTTATTTTTTACCTTTTTGATTAGTGTTGGAGAAAAATTCATTAAATTTGCATCCAATCGTAAAATAACTACTGCATTAGAATGAACTCCTTTTTATTTCGTATTGCATCTGAATATTATAAGCACCATAAAGATGATATACACACATTTACGTTTGTATTCCCAAATCGTCGTGCCGGTTTGTTTTTTCAGAACTATTTATCACAAATTGCTTTAAAACCTTTATTTTCACCTGAAATTATTACTATAGATTCGATATTTCAGCAATCTTCCGAACTTCAATCAGCGGACAGACTATATTTATTATTTAAACTTTATCGAATTTATTGCGATGAAAGTGAACATCAGGAAAACTTTGATTCATTTGTGTTTTGGGCTGAAATGTTGTTGGCTGACTTCAATGATGTTGATAAATATATGATTGATGCAAAGCAACTTTTTACTAATGTCAAAGATTATAAGGATATTGATGATTTGTTTGACATCTTTTCTGAACAACAAAAAGAAGCTATTAGTAGATTTTTAGGTAGTTTTGATATTCATAAGAAAAATAAATATGAAGAAAATTTCATAAGTACCTGGCAAGTGTTATTCCCCATCTATTCAAAATTTAAAAAAGAGCTTTTTGAAGAAAAAATGGGATATGAGGGAATGATTTCGAGATATGTTTCAGATAAACTAAATAATAATGAAAGATTTGAATGGTTTGATAATAAAAAGTTTGTATTTGTCGGATTCAACGCTTTAAATCCATGTGAGAAAAAATTAATGGATATTCTTAATAAGCGTGAACAAGCTGATTTCTATTGGGATTATGATGCAAATGAACTAAAAGACCCTGATAATCCGGCATCATCATTTTATAAAGAAAATACTAATCTGTTTAAATCAAAATATGATATAACTGTTGAACCCAACAAAGAAAATAGAAATTTTGAGGTTTTTGGAATTCCGTCTTCAATTGGACAAGCAAAAACAGTTTTCTCTATTTTGCAGCAAATATATCCTGAGTCAGGTGATGATGATATTGATTATTTAAAAACAGCAGTTGTTATACCTGATGAGAATTTAATGCTTCCTGTGCTATATTCTATCCCTGAAAATATAAAGAAAATCAATGTTACTATGGGATATCCTCTGCAACTAACTTCTGTGGCAAGTTTAGTTGAACAGATATTCGAACTGCATAAAAGGAAAAGGATCTTTGATGGTAATTACAAATTCTATCATGTTAATGTAAAAAATATACTTAGTCATCAGTTAATTTCAGTATTTTGTGCAGATACCATTAAAATTATCAACGAAAAAATAATCAATGAAAATCTGACGTATATTCATCAAAGCGTGTTCTTACATAACAATTTACTCAAAACAATATTTAATCCTGATGTAAATTCAACTTCTTTTCTTGAATATCTTATCAATATTTTAAAATACTTATTCCATGAAACTAATAGGATTAAAACGGATGATGCTGATTATAAGCTTGAATCGAGTTTCTTATATCAATATTATATTACACTAAATAGAATTTCGGGAATACTTAAATCTAATTCTGATTTTATATCTATGCAATTAGATACTTTGATGAGATTGATTAAACAATTGACAAATGGTATTAATATTCCTTTTGTGGGAGAGCCTTTGGAAGGGTTACAGATAATTGGTTCGTTAGAAACAAGAGGACTTGATTTTGAAAATATAATCATAACTTCTTTTAATGAAGGTGTTTATCCTCAGAAATCGTTTACGAATAGTTTTATCCCATATAATTTGAGAAAAGGATTTAATTTGCCTACATATGAACATTTAGATGCGATTACATCATATAATTTTTATCGTTTAATTAATAGAGCAAAGAATATATACTTTGTTTATGATTCGCGCATCGATAATGGTAACACAGGTGAAGTCAGTCGCTTTTTACATCAATTAAAGTATCATTATCTTATTGATATTAAGACTAAAAACATCTCTTTTGAGGTGAATTCTCCCGATGAAAATGTGATTAACATAACAAAAGATGATGCAATTGTAAACAAATTGAAAGCGTTCCTTGATTTGCCTGGAAACCATTCTTCTTTGTCTCCGAGTAGTATAAATACATATATTAACTGCCCTCTTCAGTTTTACCTAAATTATGTTGAAAAAATATCAACAGTTGACGAGATTTCCGAACAGATGGAAGCAAACGTATTTGGCAGTATATTTCATGATGTTATAGCTAATATTTATAAGCCTTTTGAGGATAAGATTTTAAATTCTGATGATATAAAGTCAATCATTAAAAACAAAGAAAACATTAACTTGCTTATTAACAGGGCTTTTGCATATCATTTTTTCAAACAGTCCAAAGATAGCACTGTCAATTTACAAGGGAATAATTTATTGATTGCAAGCGTACTTTTTAAATATGTCGTTGGTGTTTTAGAAAAAGATATAACTCAAACACCTTTTACGTATATAGTAGGTGAAAAACCGGTAAAATCAACTCTATCAACAAAATACGGTAATGTTAGAATAGGTGGTATTATCGACCGTATTGATATTAAAGATGGAATTATCAGGATTTTTGATTATAAAACCGGAAGTGGTACATTAGAATTTGAGGAATGGGGTGATTTATTTAATCATGATGCTGAGCCTAAGAAACAAGCAAGTCATGTATTGCAAACTTTCCTTTATGGTTATTTATACAAAGATACTGTTGATAATCAACAGATAAAGCCGGGAATCATTTATGTAAGAGATATTTTTAAAAAGGATTTTGCGCCTTTTATCAAATATAAAGCTGAAAAACAGAAAGTAGAGGTCGATAATTATATGGATTTTAATGATGATTTTGTTGAAAATATTAGAGCTTGTGTAGAAGAAATATTTGATACATCAGTACCATTTTTTCAGACTAAAAATTTGGATACATGTAAATATTGTAATTTTAAAAGCATATGTAAAAGATAAAGAATGAATTTCTTCAATAAGTATTAACAATATATGATTGATAATTCATCCCATTATAAAGATTTTCATCCCTAATAACAAAAAAACAATAGATGGAATGGCGATAATCATATTTTTTTTTGAATTTTAATAAAATAGTCTTTCCTTTGTACTCGTTTTTGAAAAATAATTGAACAATTAATAATATGGCTAAATTTAAAGGCGCAATTGTAGTTGAAATTGAAAAATGTAAAGGATGTGATTTGTGTGTAGTTGCATGTCCTTCCGATGTGCTTGAATTGTCGAAAGATGCAAACAATAAAGGTTACAATTTTTCATTTATGAACAATCCTGATGCTTGCACCGGCTGCACTGCATGTGCTGAAGTTTGTCCGGATGCCTGTATAACAGTTTATAAAATAAAAGTATGACAGAAAACAAAGAAGAAGTTTTGTTGATGAAAGGCAACGAAGCTGTTGCACATGCTGCTATCAGATGTGGATGTGATGGTTATTTTGGTTATCCTATCACGCCTCAATCGGAAATTCTTGAAACTTTAATGGTTGAAGAACCATGGAAAACAACAGGAATGGTGGTGTTACAAGCTGAAAGTGAAGTTGCTTCGATTAACATGGTTTATGGTGGAGCAGGTTGTGGTAAAAAAGTTATGACATCATCCTCCAGTCCGGGTGTAAGTCTTATGCAAGAAGGTATTTCATACATGGCAGGCGCAGAATTGCCCGGTGTGATTGTCAATGTGATGCGTGGCGGTCCGGGTTTGGGTACAATACAACCAAGTCAGGCTGATTATTTTCAAACTGTAAAGGGAGGAGGACATGGAGATTATAAAATGCCGACATTAGCTCCGGCATCGGTTCAAGAAATGGCTGATCATACAGTTTTGGCTTTCGAACTAGCTTTTAAATACAGAACTCCGGCTATGGTTTTGGCTGATGGTATTATAGGGCAGATGATGGAAAAAGTCGTGCTGCCGCCATTTCAGCCAAGATTAACAGAAGACGAGATAAGAGCAAAATATCCTTGGGCTACTCTCGGCAAGACAAAAGACAGAGATCCTAATTATATTTCTTCATTAGAATTGCTTAGTGAAGACATGGAGCGTTTAAATCAACGTTTACAAGCACGCTATCGTGAGATTGAAAAAACAGAAGTTCGCTATGAGCAGTTTTTATGTGATGATGCTGATTATGTTTTTGTAGCTTTCGGCACTATGGCGAGAGTTTGTCAGAAAGCCGTAGAATTAGCACGAGCAGAAGGAATAAAAGCAGGATTAATCAGACCAATTACTCTTTATCCATTTCCATCAGAGATATTAAATGAATTAGCAAATAAGGTTAAAGGTTTTATTTCTATAGAAATGAATGCGGGTCAGATGGTTGAAGATGTTCGCTTAGCTGTTACAGGTAAAGTACCGGTTGAATTCTACGGTAGAATGGGAGGAATTGTACCTTCTCCTGATGAGGTTTTAAATGCTTTAAAAAGCAAATTGATAAAATAATGTAATTAATGATGAATAATTATGAGTGTAACTGATGTAAATATAGCAGAGATAAATGTAACTGATATAATCAAACCTGAAAATCTTGTTTATAAGAAAACAACAGTAATGAATGACAAACCTATGCATTATTGTCCGGGATGCAGTCATGGTGTTGTTCATAAGCTTATTGGTGAAGTTATACAGGAAATGGGCATTCAAGATAAGACTATTGGAGTTGCACCGGTGGGATGTGCGGTTTTTGCATATAAATACTTGGATATCGACTGGCATCAGGCAGCTCATGGTCGTGCACCAGCTTTAGCAACAGCAATAAAAAGATTATTGCCCGATAAATACGTATTTACGTATCAGGGAGATGGCGATTTAGCTGCTATCGGTACGGCAGAGACTCTACATGCTTGTAATCGTGGTGAAAATATCGCTATCATTTATATTAATAATGGTATTTATGGTATGACAGGTGGACAAATGGCTCCTACTACCCTACTCGGTATGAAATCAACCACTTCGCCCAATGGAAGAGATTTGCCTATTAACGGGCATCCTCTTGATATGTCAAAGTTGTTAGCTCAACTTGATGGAGTTTGCTATGTAACACGTCAGAGCGTACATAACTTAGTTTCTGTGAAAAGAGCAAAAAGAGCTATTAAGAAAGCATTCCAAAACTCATTTCAAAACAAAGGGACTTCAATTGTAGAAGTTGTTTCCACTTGTAGTTCAGGATGGAGAATGACTCCTGATGAATCAAATAACTGGATGGTTGAAAATATGTTTCCTGTTTATCCAATGGGAGATTTGAAGGATGTGTGATTAGTGATTGGTGATTGGTAATTGGTGATTAGTAGATAAGTACAAATGTCTGTACATCAACATTAAACATTAAACTATAGACCCTTTTACTACCAGTCACTAATCACTAATCACTAATCACTAATCACTAATATTTACATACAATTATTAAATATTTATTTTTAAGAAATGACAGAAGAGATTATTATATCGGGGTTTGGTGGACAGGGTGTTCTTTCCATGGGTAAAATTTTAGCTTATTCAGGTTTGGTTCAGGGTAAGGAAGTTAGCTGGATGCCGTCTTATGGTCCTGAGCAAAGGGGTGGTACTGCTAACGTAACCGTTATTTTAAGCGATGAAAGAGTAAGCTCGCCTGTATTAAACACTTATGATACGGCTATTGTATTAAATCAACCATCGATTGATAAATTTGAAAAGCTTGTAAAACCCGGTGGCACATTAATTTTTGATGGGAATGGTATTAAAACGTATCCAACGAGAAAGGATATTAATATATATCAGATAGATGCCACAGAATATGCCTATGCAAATGACTCAACTAAAACTATCAATATGATAATTTTAGGAGGCTTATTAAAAGTAAGACCAATTGTAGAAATTGGAAATGTACTTTTAGGTCTAAAGAAGACATTACCATCTCGTCATCATCATTTATTACCTATGAATGAAAAAGCAATACATGTCGGAATGGAGTTGATTAAGTCTTTTTAACAAATTTTACGACAACCCAACGGTTTTTCTCGTTTCTATCAACCAAATGTAGATTATGCTTTAATGCCTCATTTTCAATAGCAGGTATATCTTCAACATAAAAACCACTCATATAAATTTCGTCTCCTTCATTCATACAGGAGACGTATTTTTTTATATCATTCAATAAGATATTTCTGTTAATATTGGCAAGAATTATATTGAAAGATTTTCCTGCAAGTGTATCAGCATCACCTAATAACACTTTAATATGAGATGTATTGTTTTTATCAATATTCTCTAATGAATTTTCAACGCACCAAGTGTCAATATCAATTGCAGTAATATCCTTTGCACCTTTCTTTGCAGCCAGAATAGCTAAAACGGCAGTACCACATCCCATATCCAACACCGATTTGTCCGCAAAATCAATTTTCAGTATTTCACCAATCATCAAACTCGTAGTTTCATGATGCCCTGTTCCGAACGACATTTTCGGATCAATGATGATATCATATTTAGCGTTTGGCAAATCTTTATGAAAAGTACTATGAATCAAGCATTCATCTCCAATAACTATAGGTTCGAAAAAATTCTTTTCCCATTCTTCATTCCAATTTCTTTGTTCGATTTCGATATAATTATAGTTTATCGTTTTCGCAAATTCAAAATTTTTCATCAAATCAATAAATTTATCTTGATCATATTTTTCGCTATCTATATAGGCTAACATGTAATTATCTTTCTTTTCAAAGCTCTCAAAACCAAATTCAGCAAGATATGCCGACAATAAATCAAAAATATACTCTTCGTTTGGCTGTATTTCTATATTAAATTCTAAAAAATTCATCTTAATTACAATTAATTATTAGTTTTGTGTGCAAAAGTACTTTATTTAGTTTGAATATAATAAAGTTATCTTGACTTTTTGTCAGTTTAATCTTATAGTCCACTAACTAACGTATCCTCCTTAATAAGCCGTATATAAATGTAAAAAAAATAAAATATTCCTGTTGAAATGCTTTTTTTATTAAAAATATTTTGATACATTTGAACCGTCATTGATGCCATAATGAATTATTGCCGATGATTTCTCAGTTGAAGGGATTGCTTTTTGAAATAACATCTTTCTCGAATAGTAAACTAAGATAGAAATACAAT
>CALFXE010000258.1 GCA_937927845.1 uncultured Paludibacter sp. | reverse complement strand
TAAAAAAGTATATGAAAATGGCACATATATCAATGCCCCAAAATAAGAAATTCGGTATGCACTCTTTGCGCCATACTTATGCTACTTCTTTAATGGAAAGGCATGTTCCAATTGAGGAAATTGCTCAATTGATGGGACATGTAGACCCTACCACTACTGCGATTTATCTCAAGAGTAGCTTGAATCTGCTAAAGGAATGTACATTAAATATTGATAATCTATGAATAATATCTACTACTCTGGTTTTTCTGAAGATATAATAGGTCTCATTGAACAAAAGCAGACATTGGGATATAAGTACAAGTCTCAAGCAATGATGTTAAAACGTTTTGACCAGTTCTGCTTAAAAAATTATCCAAATGCGACTATCCTCGATAAGGAAATTGTTCTTCACTGGGTAGCCGTTAATCGCGGTGAACATCCTTCTACTCAAGAAACTCGGCTCTCTCCACTCAACGAGTTGGCGAGATACATTGTACGTAAAGGAGAATCTGCATACATACTGCCAAAAGGGGTGCTGGCTAAAAAAGTGAAATATACTCCTTATATTTTCAGTGATGAAGAGATCAAACGTTTGTTTGCTACCATCGATAACGGTTGCTTGTTTTGTTATGAAGTTCCTTTACGGCACATTGTAATGCCGATTTTCTTCCGGCTTTTATATTGTTGTGGTCTCAGAGTGACAGAAGCCAGATTATTAAAAGTGCAGGATGTTGATCTGGAGCGCGGCATTTTGACTTTAACACAAACCAAATTAGGAAAATGTAGGCAAATACCATTGTCTTTAGAGTTACTTAATCATTTTAGGGAGTACTCTCAAAAGGTTCATGTTTTCTCTACGCCACAGACGTGGTTTTTCCCTGGACTCAAAAACAATCCCATGACAAGCCAAAATATAAATAGGAATCTTCGCAGATTCTTATGGAAAGCGGGAATATCACATCATGGAAGAACAAAAGTTGGCGAACGAGGAGCTCCTTGTGTTCATTCGTTGCGTCATACATTTGCTGTAAACTGTCTACGTAAATGGATGCAAGAAGGGAAAGATCCGAATGCATACCTTCCAATTCTTCAGGCATATATGGGGCATACCTACTATCGAGATACCGCTTATTATCTACACCTAAGCTACGATTTGGTTCAGGATATCAGATCCAATATAGAACAAACATTAGGAGCTATTATTCCATTCAACTCATCACAAAATACAATAAGTCATGAAAAATACGACTGATTTTGCCAATCATCTTGAGCATTTTTTTACGGATTTTTTAATTGGATGTCGAAATCTAAGTAAGAATACAATCTCCTCTTATAGCGACACTTTTCGGTTACTGGTGATTTTCTTCAATGATCAGCTATCCATTTCTCCTGAAAAGTTAAGATTGAAAAATATCAATAACAAATCTGTCCGTGATTATCTTGATTGGCTACAAAAAGAAAGAAAAAGTTCCAATGCCACCAGAAATCAGCGCCTTGCAGCTATTCATTCATTTTTCCGCTATCTTCAGATGCAAGATCCTAAACAGCTATTGAGTTGTCAACAAGTGATGCAGATACCCTTTAAGAAAAATGTTCAGCCTCTTTTAAATCATCTTACTGTATCTCAGGTGAGTTCTTTGTTAAGACAACCAGATATGAGCAAGAAAGGAGAAAGAAGAGATGCCGTTATACTTAGCGTTCTTTATGACACAGGAGCCCGCGTTCAGGAACTCTGCGACTTGAAGGTTCAAAATATTAGATTAGAGTCCCCTGCTTCAATCTCTCTAACTGGGAAAGGACACAAAACAAGGATTGTTCCCATTGTTGGAAATACTGTTAAATTATTGGCTAACTATTTAGAAGAAAATAAATTAACTGCCACACACCGATTATACCATCCTTTGTTTTATAATCAACGTCGGCAAGCATTAAGTACAGGAGGAATCACTCATATTTTGAAGAAATATGCAGACCTAGTTGAAGACAATAATATGCCGGTGAAGGTTACTCCTCATGTTCTCAGACATAGCAAAGCAATGCACCTTCTTCAAGCTGGCTATACTATGGTTGTGATAAGAGACTGGTTAGGTCACGTTTCCATTCAGACAACTGAAATTTATGCCACATTGGATATTGAGGCTAAGCGTAAACTTCTCGAAAGAACTTTTCCGGATAACATTCCTGATTACGATCTGCCAGATTGGAATAAAGACGGTAACCTTATTGACTTTTTGAAAAAGTTTTAAAATATTATGCGTAGCGTTTGGAGTATATCGGATTTATATTCTGCGTGTTATCTAAATGGCTACGCATAACCATATACTGAGCATAATGGTGCTTATGAATAGTGATGCATAAGCATCATTGTGTAGGTGGTTATTACTCAAAAGCCGATTCGCTGATACTTTCGGCTTGTATTGATGGCAAACGCATTGAAACAATAGAGGTATCAATCTCGCAATTAAAGGTTATTCAAAGCCGTGGGGTATGTAATAAGAATACCAAGCACCACGATAGAATAATTCAACTTGTAGAGCAAAATATATCACTGATAGAAAATAGATTAGCAGCGTGATGAAAGAGAATATTTACACCTTATTTGTTGGCTTCCGAAAATTGGGAGAGTTCAAATCCATTTTGGAAGCCAAGAAGTTTGCTCAAAACTACAATCTGGCAGGAGCGTTTAATCTTATAGGGGAGAGTTATAGAGATAGCTGGTATGTATTTAAGTCAGAGATTAAAGACAATGAAAATTAAAGATATTACAGGGAAGTCCATCGAGGTAACAAATTTGAATAAGGCTATCAGACAATGCAAATTATGCCAAAATAGTCCATTTCTGATGGATTCGGGGCATACAGTTGGAGAGAATTACACATTTATGCTTCGAAAACTCGATAAACTGAAACGAAAATCAGAAACTTGACGGCGGAGAGAAATTTCCGCCACTTCTTTTTCCATGAGCCACAAGAGGACTTTATGCGGGAGAAAAAGAAGCAAAAAGCCAAATTTTTTGGGAGCCTATTTATACCCCCAACAATGAAATATCCGATCGTCTATAAGCCATCGCATTTTCATTATTCATGTGTTTAA
>CALFXE010000257.1 GCA_937927845.1 uncultured Paludibacter sp. | reverse complement strand
TGGGACAGATCGGATGGACTTCAAAGATAACTGAATGGAAATCAAGATTTAATTATGGTTGGGACTGGATGCCCAGAATAGTTCAAACTGGAATCTGGGATAAAGTTTTTTTTCATAAAATAAAGGATAATCAACCCCTGTTTAATAATTTAAAAGTTTTTACCGAAGCTAACAAAAGTAAGAATATCGGCAAATTATCAATTTCACTAGAATTGAATAATACGGCTTTAAGAAAACATCTTCAAATCTCTCTTACAAGTACCGATGGGAAAGTTGTATTCGAAGATTCTTTTTCAACAGATCAATTGGAGTTTAATAAGGTCTGGGACGATCTGAAAATTGAACGCTGGTGGCCTAATGAACTGGGCCCGCAAAATTTATATAATTTACACGTAAACTTAATAGATGAAAATCGTAACTTATTACAGCAAACCACAAAACGTATTGGTTTCAGACACGTTGAGTGGACAAAAAGTCAAAATGCCCCCATCGATGCAGAGCCTTGGATATGTAACATTAACAGTCAACCTATCTTTCTACAAGGCATAAATTGGACACCTATTAGGCCAAACTTTGCTGATTTACAGTTTGACGATTATGCTAAGTTACTTCATCTATACAAAGATTTGGGAATAAATACTATTCGTATTTGGGGAGGAGGTTTTCCAGAAAAAGAGTGGCTGTATGATTTATGTGATGAGTTAGGAATACTTATCTGGCAGGACTTCCCGTTAAGCTCTTCAGGACTTGAGAATTATCCTCCAGAAGATTTAAAAGCAGTGCACGAAATGACCCAAATCGTTAATCACTATGTTAAGCGTCTTCATCATCACGCCAGTTTGTTATTGTGGTGTGGAGGAAATGAACTTTATGAATTGGGAGATACAGCGCCTGTCACTCACAAACATATAATGATAAAATCTATAAAAGAGGTTTTGATGTTACAAGATCCTACAAGAAGATTTCTAACAGGAAGCCCGTCTGGTCCGAACATTTATGGAAACCTCAATAACTTTGGGACAGGGAAAAACTGGGATGTACACGGCCCGTGGGACCTCCCATATACAGAAACAGACAGAACAATGTCTGCTGTTAAAGAATATTGGGATAGAGATGATGCTATGTTCCGCTCGGAGGTGGGAGTCCCGGGTGCTATGTCAGCAGAAACTATGAATAAATATAAAGGTCAGTTTCAATTACTACCGGCAAGTATGGAAAATCCACTGTGGCGTAGCGTTAGTTGGTGGATTCAGTGGGAAGAATATTTAAAATCCGGGAGAAGCGTGGATAATCTCAATGAATATATAGAATGGAGTCAAAATCGACAAATGGAGGGCCTTGTCCTTGCATTAAAAAAAAGCAAGGAAAGATTTCCGACTTGCGGTGGATTTATTATCTGGATGGGGCACGACAGCTATCCTTGCACGATCAATACGTCTCTTATTGATTTTGAAGGTAATCCAAAACCTGTTGTGGATGAGTTAAGCAAAATATGGAAAGACAATTCATACCTAAAAAAATATTTAAGAGAGTAACTTAACCAAAACTTTCAACAATTTCATTGAGTATACGAATATAAATAATTATTATTAAAAGATTTAAACTATGTATCTGAAAAAATTAGCTTTTGCGTTAATTACCTTGTGCTGTATTTCGCTTTGTCTTTATTCATGTAATGACAAACAAACTCAACCGGAGAATGTACCATTAACAAAAGCCGACTACCCTAACCCCCCTATTAATGCAAATCCAACAGTAAATTATAATTTATGGAATATAAAAAACGGAAAATTCTATTTGGATGATGAATGGGTATTTCTTAAAATTGGTAAGCCATTAATTAATTTTGCTGACCCAGTAGTGATTGACATGTTTATTTCAAACTTGGATAAATTGAGGAATTATCATTTTAATACACTTGAGCTTAATTGCTATTGGCATCATTTCGATACAGATGGAGATGGTATACCCGATAAATCTCTTGAGCCTCTAAATAAGCTTATCAATGCAATTTATGCAAAAGGAATGTATCCGTGTCTATCGGTCGAAACCTACGCAGTGGGAGGAGGAACTATCCCCGAAGGTTTTTGGGCTCTACATCCTGATGCGTTTGCAATCGATTACAAAGGTGAAATGGTTACTGATACCGAATATGGATTTGGATCTAAAGTGGTTTCAATTTTTCATCCCGGTTATAGATCTACTGTCCATAAATTTATAAAAAATTTGGCAAAAGGCATAGATACAAAGAAAATTCTATATTTTGAGACAACTGTTGAGCCGCAATACATGGGTGCCATTGCACTTTGTTACAGTGAAGCAGCACGCAATGAATATAATAAATGGAGAGAAGAGAATAAAATCACTGATTCAGAATCAGAAATGCCTTCTTCATTTCCACAACCTGCGTCTTTTATTACAAATCCTACATGGAACAAATTCAGAGCACAATTTCTAGCCAAATGGGTTAACGAAGATGCACTTGCTTACCGCGAAATAGCTGGCAATAATGCTTATATTGCTGTCGATTATCTAGATGCAAATGAAAAGGAGCAACAATTTCGGATGGGCGATCCAATTGAATTCTTGACTCATCTCACGCAAGCAAATATAATTCAGGTTAATTGGTCATGGTACTTCCCCTCAAATAAACCTAATCAAAAGGCGTATGATAGAGTGTATCAAGTGAAGAATGCTCTGAAAAGAGACTGGGCTATTACTGAACACATGACTTTTAATGGAAGCGATTTTGTGTCTTTTAAAAACAGTGAACTGGAAGCGATTCTTGAAAATACACTCATTCAAGGTACTCGTTTTGGATGGGAATTCGTAAGTGTGACAAATAACTCAAACAGTAATTTTAGTTTATATAATAATGACTGGTCACCGAAACCTGTGATCAAATTTGTCGATGAATACTGGGGATATTGGTTACATCGAGTTAATGAAATTGAAAATGAAAAGAAATAAACATCCATTTTGATCCTAAGGTGCTTTGCCTAAAGTTATTTCGTAGAGATTTTTTAATTTGAGAGTTAAATAATGTTTTATTTTTGTTTTCTTAATGATTTAAACATATTTTTGTAATAAATGTAATAAATGTTTGAAACAATAAGTTAACCGGTTTGGTTTATTATTCCAACTCGAATCAGATATGAAAAAAGTATCCATGCAGGATATCGCAGATAAGTTAGGTGTTTCGAAAGGAACAGTCTCACTGGTGTTGAGCGGAAAAGCCAAATCAGGTCGCATCAGTGATGAAACAAGTCAGAAGGTAAGACAGTTAGCTGTAGAAATGAACTACTATCCAAATGAAATCGCTCGGAGCCTTACTACCGGCAAAAGCATGTCAATTGGTGTGATAATTACTGATATTTCAAATGAATTTTTTGGAAATCTGACATTCCATATCCAAGAAAGAGCAAAAAAATATGGTTATACTGTAATCACTACAAACACAAACGAAAGATTAGATGAATTTAATGATGCCGTTACTATACTTTTAAATAGACAGACGGATGGAATTATCTTAGTTCCTGTTGATGGAGGAGAAGAAATTACACAAAAAATAATTGCAAGACACATTCCATTAGTCCAAGTTGACCGCTTTTATCCCGCAATCAATGCCAGCTACATCATCGTAGATAACTATAAAATATCTGCAAAAATGACTGAAATGTTGATAGAAAAAGGAAATAGGAGAATTGCTGTTGTTTGTTACGACATTAAGTTAAATGCATTGATGGACAGGAAACAGGGATGTATTGATGTTTTAAATCAGCACAATTTGTTTGATCCGGCATTAATTAAGGATATTAACTATGAGCAACAAGAAGAAGAGATACATAAGGCAATAGTTGAATTTAAAAATAATATGGATAAAGTTGATGCTATATTCTTTTGTTCTAGAAGGGTTTTCATTACTTGTATGAAATATATGCATAAAGAAGACATTAGGATTTCTGAAGAAATGGATGTTGTTTGCTTTGACAAAATTGATTCATTTTCAATTGCAAATATTCCTTTTAATTTCATTGAACAACCGATTAAGGATATGGGTGAAAAAGCAGTCGATATTCTAATGAATCAAATTAATGGCAAAAATACGATTAATCAGTATTTACTTGAAGCACAAATCAGACGACATGCTTAATACGAATGACTAATATAAGTGAATAATTTTTTGCCCGGCGAGTTAACCGGTTTAGCAATAAAGGTAAATGTTTAATAATAAAGAAATATTGTTTTTACTGATTATGTTACTCTACGAAACGGGTATAAAGGCTCAAACAGATCGGTTAATTCTTGAACAGGAGGCTTTTCCCAAACATTCCGACAATACAGGTCAGCCAATATTTGGGAACTCAAATCGTCTGATCCTGCTAATAAAACAGAAATGTTGCTTCAGGTCATGGATGAAACAATAGTAATATACGATACATAGTTGCATCTTGAATTCCTTTAAATTTTCACAGGACACAGAAAATGGGTGAAAGAAAGCTCTCAGGTTATGTTTACCAACAGGAAAAGAAATTATGCCAAAGTCCTAGGAACACAAATTTCCAAAAGTGAAACTGTAGAATAAAAAAAAATGAAAATGTTTTTTAAATATGAATTATGAAAAATAGAATCTCCTTATTGAAGGTGTTACCCGTTATAAGCAGTTTTTTTGTAATGGGAATAGTGGATTTGGTTGGAATCTCGACCAATTATGTGAAACAGGATTTTGGACTGAGAGACTCCATAGCCAATCTGCTCCCTTTTAGCCTGTTCTTGTGGTTTGCCATTCTATCTGTCCCAACGAGCATGATATTGAATAGCCTGGGGAGAAAGCGTACAGTCATCATCAGCATGATGCTTACCTTATTGGCAATGATTATTCCATTAATTGTCTATAACTTTCCGATAATGCTGTTTGCATTCGCATTGTTGGGGATTGGGAACACCATTATCCAGGTCTCCATAAATCCCCTCCTGACTGATGTTGTTAGCAGTGATCGACTTACAAGCAGCCTGACAATGGGTCAGTTTATTAAAGCTATAGCTGCCTTTCTGGGGCCCATTATCGCCAGTTGGACGGCCGTACGGTTTGGGGACTGGAAGCTGGTCTTTCTTATTTACGGATTGGTGACAATCGCCATCGGGTTGTGGTTGATGCTCACTCCGATAAAAGAAGAGACCCCTAAACAGAAATCATCTTCGCTGGGTAAAACTTTCGCTCTGTTGAGCGACAAGATGATCCTTCTCTTTTTTATAGGAATCCTGTTTGTCGTAGGTATTGATGTTGGGCTTAACACGACTGTCCCCAAACTCCTGATTGAAAAATGCAATATCCCACTAGAAAAAGCCGGCCTGGGAACAAGCCTCTATTTTATTGCCAGGACCATAGGTACCTTTATCGGGGCACTCCT
>CALFXE010000256.1 GCA_937927845.1 uncultured Paludibacter sp. | reverse complement strand
TCACGGCAATCAGAATGTGCTTGATGAATGAATATTCAATTTTCAAAGAACAAACTGTTTAACCGTATAAAACGGAAAACAGGTGAAAGGAAATTTTATCCCTTCACCTATTTCCACACTCAGAGGCTAAAAGTGTAGTGTTATTTTAGAATTTTTTTATTTTTTCTAAAACTTTTTCTTTTGCGATGTCTACACTGAACTTAACAGCTCGCTTTGTACAGCATTCCAGTTTTGCAATTTGTTCATATGTAAATTTTTTATCGTAGTATAAGAGAAATCTACGTTTTTGTATTTTGGGTAATTTAGAAATAGCCAAGTTAAGCTCATAACTTAATCCGATATCAAAGACTATTTCATCAACTTCTTTCTGATAAGAAAGCATTCGTTTATTAATCAATTCATCGGATAGCTCAAATCTTTCTATATGTCTTTGATCTGATCGTTTTAGCCGCTGAACCTCTTTCATGGCGCATTCAATCTCACGATACACTGAGAAAGAAACTTCTATTTCTTGGCTCGAATTTTGACCATCAATAAAAGATACAAAGTAATGTTTATCGTTATTTGTTTTTTCAATGCGAATTTTATAAGGGCTTTTATCATTGAACATGCTGTTTTCCTCCATTTTTTTGAATTTTAAAAATCTAAATTCAAAAAAAATGGAGGTCCACGACATCTGGTCAGCATGTTATGCTTGTCCAAATTAAGATAAAAAAAGGAGCCAAACTCCCTCAACACAATAAATAGTGAGGGTAATTTGGCTCCACGGTTGGTATATACAGGCTCAGGATCGTCATCACTTTCTGACAACAGTTCTTTAAGCTGTTTTTGCTTTGTTTGCCTGTTTATCGAAATTATGTATGACTTCACTCTTTTAATATGTTTTTTTAAATTAAAAGAATAAGAGCAGATTTGGTAGTAAGTTTTACGTCCCATTTTAACTCCAACCGCATAGCGAACTCCGCCTTGCGGTAGAGTAAGTTATGTTATTGCGGACAGATTCACTATGCCAAATTTTAAATTAAGTTGTAAATCCAAACGCAGCAAACAGTAAGATATCTCTTCAATTATCACTGGGTTCATCGCCTTTCAAAATGTTAATTAGGTACACTATTACGACAAATTTTGCAAAAAAAGAACCGCACGTCTTCAATAGACTGTGCGGCTTATGTTTATATACTTTATATTATAATATATATTATCTGCTGGATAGTAATTCATATAGCAGCTCTACCTTTCTATGAAATAATACTTTATCTTTTAAATTGTAATTTAATAATAGAAATAGAATTATTAAATATCAAATTATGGTACTATTATATATATTTGTTAAATTTTAGTCAATAGGTTCGACAAAGGAAGTATTAAAATTCAACAATTCGACCATTTTTATTAAAGATGGTCACTTTATCAGTGACAGAATATTGATATTTGATACCTCTCATTGATTAGAAGCAAATTCATTCGGTTTTTTCATACCAATATATTGCAAATGTTCCGTATACGGTATATAATGTGACTAACTATAATTCGACACCATAAAAAAGGTGGCATCAAAATGAAGTATATCTCGACAAAAGTAGCTGCCGAAAAATGGGGTATTTCAGTTCGCAGAGTTACACTTCTTTGTAATCAAGGCAGAATTAAAGCTGCTTATAAAATCGGCACTGCCTGGGCAATTCCTGGAAATGCCGAAAAACCAATTGACCCACGGAAAAGCAAGTAAAAAATAGATAGACATTTAAAGGGGGGGTATTCGTGGCATATATGTATCCTGTTGAAGAAAACTTCGACTATCATGGTGAAGCTACGATGTATGAAGTATTGCGCGATTATCTTCCAGATGGATATATATGCTATTTTAACCGAAAGGTTGGTCTATTAGAATTTGACTTTGCGGTCTTAGCACCCGGTCGTGGGATCGTTATAATTGAAGTCAAAGGATATCATGCAAAAGATATCAAAAGTGTTAAGAACGATTACATATACTTAACAAAGGGCGAGCCGGTGTTTTCACCATTTAAACAAGCCGATAAATATCGTTTTGCTTTTGATGCTATTCTTAAAGCTGAAATTGATAAGAACATTCCAATTTTCGCAATGGCGTGTTATCCATTTATTTCAGAGGATGAATACAAACAAAAGGAATTGCATTTAATCTCCGGCAGAGATAACACAATCCTCACTGAAGATTTGAATAGCTCTATTATTTCAAGAATCGAAACCCTGCTTATTAAAGGACGAAAAGAAACGCAAAAGCAGTTTTCAGAGCTTACTCTGAACATCATTGGTAAAATTCGAAAAATATTTGAACCGCAAGAAGTCATTGATTCCTCCGAATCTTCGAATGATTTAAAAGTAGAATGGCGCCCTCGCGGATGCTATTCAGTGTTTACGGTGCTAAAAGCACAAGAGCTTGATGATCAAGTTAAACAAGAGTGTATTAGGCTTCTAAATCATTGGAAAAGCGGTACAAAAATATGTATCGTTACCATAGCAGATGGAATAAGAGAGTACATAGTTGACAAATTTAACAGCTATATCAAATCGCTCGATAGCGTGTCTTATGACCGATTCTCCTTGTACAAAGAAAACGGTGACATTAAATATACTACTTTCAATTTCGAAATTTATCTTGTAACAGATGAATTGCCAGAATGCAAAATTATCGATGGTGTTTATAATGATGTTGAATTTAAAGTGTTAAAGGCTGTTGATAGTGTAACGTCTTTTAATATTAATCAATATATGCTCGAACATGCAAAAATTGATTCGGATATCATGGTCACAGCAGGTGCAGGAACCGGAAAAACCACTTGCATGATTTCAAGAATTAGTTATCTCGTGTATAAGCATCAATTAACATCGGAAACACTACCCGATGCCCTTTTTATGCTCACTTTTACAAATGAAGCCGCTAACAATATGAAGCGTCGTTTGCAAAGCTATTTTCAGGATTATTTCCTCCTAACAATGGACTACGAAGCATTGCAGCTTGCTGAGTGTATAGAGAATATGCGAATCAGCACAATCCACTCTCTCTGTAAAAAAATTCTCGAACATTATGCGGTAAAGCTGGCGCTTGGAAAAAATCTTTCAATAGTATCAGGTAAATATGAAAAGGATGCGATGATCGCACAGGCAGTCAATGACTATATTGAAGCCAATTGTTCATCAAGTGATCCATCAAAGCTCTTCAATATGCCCATGTATGAAATGCAAAGTCGCATTTCAGATCTAATGACAAAGTTTCAAAATAAGAATGTGGATATTGTTAATGACGATTTAAACTTTGGAAATTTTATATCTTCAAAGCAAATTCATGATGCTATAAAAAACATTCCAATGGTAGCCGAAAAACAAATTAGAAAGTATTTTGATGATCTGAGTTCTGTTAGACTCAGCGATTTAATGATTAAATTAAAAGAATTAGTAACCTGCTTTGGTCAAGAACTATCTGAAGAAAACTATCCGATAAAATATCTGTTTGTCGATGAGTTTCAAGATACAGACGATGTACAAATCAATCTTATGAAAAAGTTCAGAGACGTTTTTGGATTTAATTTCTTTGTGGTCGGCGATGTTAAGCAGTGTATTTATAGATTTAGAGGTGCTGATGAAAAAGCATTTGATACCTTAGCCCCTATGAAAGATAAATGGGAGCTTTATAGTCTTAACAAAAACTATCGAACAGATAAAAATCTTCTTACCGCTTTTGATAAACGTTTTTCGACATGGGGCGAACACAAGCTTCTTGATTATAAGGAAAATGATGTTTTGGTCGGGGTTAAAGACTACGGCAATACTGGTGCTGAAACAAGCTATTACTACAAAGATAATACATGGTCTACTTCGTCAGATAAAGATAAGCGTTTTGTAAAACTACTGGAAAGGCTAATAGAGGAAGTCAGAGAACAAAATGGTGAGCAAGTTGCTGTGTTGGTCAGGGAGAATTGGCAAGTTGAGTACATCAAGAACCTATGCAAAGAAAATAATATCTATATAAAAACCGATGTTGGAGGCGATTTATATAAAATCCAACCGGCAATAGATTTGTACAAGCTGGTAAAAGCCTTGCAGCATTATAAAAATCCCAAATATTTATTTAATCTATATACTACATATTATGTTGATTCACCAATGCCGAAAGAACAAATCTTTGAACAAAAACAATTTACAGAGGGCTTACTTGCTCTGTTTAATATGAAATCCTGTCCGATCAAAAATTGGTCAGGCTATGTTCAGTCACTTAAATATGAACCGGTTCTCAAGATTCTACGTGAGATTGTGATGGCAACAAAACCGTGGAAGAACTATGCTTCTAAAGAACCGTTCCCCGAATACAGTGAAAAATTAGAGTCATTTTATCATCATAACTTAGACGAGATTTTTGAAAAGCTGGCCTTTGAATTTAATTCTGATTATTTGACAATCAGCAAAGTAGAAAAATATCTTGAAATTATGATACTTACCAAACAGCAGGAACAAAGCCGAGAAAGCATGGTAGATGAATCCCGTGCTCTTGTGGTCTGCTCTACCATACATAAGGCTAAAGGATTAGAATATTACGCTGTTATGCTTCCCTTTATGGCAAGTGCGCTTGGGTCTACCCGGTACAAAGGATACTCAGACTTAATCATCATTGGCAAAGATGTTGGATATAGTGTGCGCGACAGCGAAAACGTACAAGTTGAAAACGATATTTACCGCAGCTTTAAGCAAAATGAAGCTAATTATCGCAGAGATGAAGAAGCTCGCATTTTATATGTTGCTATGACAAGAGCCAAAAAGAGATTTATCTATTTTGATGATAAGAAGAATTCCGGAACTGTTGAAGCTCCAAAAAATTGGCAGGCTCTTTTGAGAGGGGAAACATAAGTGAATGAAATAATTAATACGCATTTATATCCCAAGGAAATAGACGTCCTTGACTCTGATATTTATAATTATGAAAAAGGAAGTTTATCTTTAACGCTTTTTGAAAACTCGCAAAACATATTACTCAGTAAGGTTACAAACCTTATTGAAAGGTCTCCAGCATTTATGCAATTTTTAGACTCCTTGAATCCTCAAGAAATGTTTGATGTAAACATGAGCAATATGGCAAGAACAATGTACGAAAAAGGTGAATGGGTTCTTAAATATTCAAAAACTAAAAGCGGTCTTCTTCCAACCTTGTGCGATAAAGCAGGAAAGTTTACAGAACAAGTCACTTTAAATCCCAAAAGCATATCACCTAATCTCTCTTCCTCGCTAATGAATCTCTCAATGCAGCAGCAACTCGGACAATTAATGGACCAATTAGAATCCATGAATAATACAATTCAACGTATTGAAAGAGGTCAAAGAGATGATCGCATAGGGCTTTTTTACAGTGCCAGACAGCAATATATAGAGGCAATTAGCATGACAAATATTGAGTTGCAAGAGCAGGGGTTACTAAATGCCGCAAAAACGGCTAATAATGCAAGGTTCATGATGATGCAAACTATGCGCAGTGACATTGATCAGATTTTATATAATAAAAAACTTAAGAAGCAGGAAAGAGATAGTCTATCAAATAATGTCCGTGAATCTATGCAATATATAAATGAATCTACAGGTCTTTGTATTGTTTGCTTCTCTGCTTTGGGAGAAAGTAAACCACTTTTAGCATCTGTAAAAAGTTATCAATGCTTTATTGATCAATCTTTACTTTGTAAAGATAAAAGTGGGTTAACAAAAGCACAAATGTTACATCAAAATTGGAATGGTAATGACAATGAATGGTTGAATCTTCCAAAAGAAATCTCTTCGAAATTAGATTATATTTTATCAGAATCCTTTGATAGCCCGGCATTAATAGACATAGGGAGTGGTGAAAGTGGCAACTTGTAAATTCCCAGGGTGTGATAAAACACTTGTTGGTAAAGAAAAACACTTCTGCAAAAGTTGTAAAGATAAAGTGAAAGATAAGACTCTTCGAGCTGGGAAGGGTGTTTTAGGTGCAGTAATTTTAATTGGCGGCACCATACTTACTTTAAAATCAGCAACAAAAAGCAACAGTGATAGAGAAATTTAGTATTTAAACAAATCGTTGATCGGAGGTGAAAGCAGCCAATGAAGATCTATACATATTCAAATCCCTTTACAATAACAAAAGAAGCTTTTTGGGATGATATCAAGGCATACCCTCATTTTTGTGTATCTCAAACTTTAGTGCAGGGATTGACACGTCATTACGGGCGCAATGCTTTCACTTTTATTTGTACCATTGATAAAATAATCAATTCTTTGTTTTCGAATTGGTATCAAAATCCTGAAACAAGTATAGCTCAATATGTCAGCTTTTCAAAATTCATCGATAATATGACTGATGAAAAACTGAAAAGGTCTTTTAAGTTTAACAAAAGAGAGCTGGTTGATGCAGCCCGTTTTCTTTTTATGCTTGGTGTTAACAAAAATGACTTTTCCAGTACTGCTTTAACAGCCGAACAAAAAGCTTTTCTTGATATTTTAGATGCGGTTAAATATGAGGAATATTGGCGATATTCTATTTCAGAATCTGTTGTTAAAACAGAGTTGCAGAAGGCGTTAGTTGATACTTTACAGGCAGAAGTAAAAGAGTATCTTTTATTTATAAAGGACGAGCTATCCATAAAAAGTTCAGACGAATCCGACATCTCAGATGATTTGTACAATTGCATGCAAATATTATCAACCAAGCTGGATGAAGCATCAAAAAACAATCTCAAAAGGTTGGAGCATTATATGGCTTTGATTATGAACCCAAAGGTGGATCAAATCAAAACCATTGTTCTGCATGGGGTTCATCAGTTTACACCTAAAATTTTGTCGGCAATAAGAGCAATAGAAAATGCCGGTATTGAGATTATATTTTTATTCAATTATCAGTCAAAATACCGCCATGTTTATGAAACGTGGGAAAAGGTATATGCTTGGGCTGGTCATAAATTCACTGATGTTAAGGATAGCAGCGACTTTGATTGCCGTTTGCTTGGAGAATGTATTGGAAACGTTTTAGAGGGACGGCGAAGCGGTGATGTCAGGCTTGATGCTTCCATCTTGAAATATGCCAATAAAACCGAATTTTCAGACATTGTTGCGGATGTTTACAGTGATGCAGAAGCTAAAACCAAAAATATTACTGACATTTTATCAGCTATGGATGAGCAATACTATGGCGTTCAGAGCGAACCGATCAATGAAATATTAAAGTTTTATTTCCCTCGTCAATTCGGAGAGCGCCATTTTTTAGCATATCCGATTGGACAGTTTATTTTATCGCTTTATAATATGTGGAACGAAAAACAGGGTTTAGTCATAAATGAAGCTCTGTTAAAAGAATGCTTTTCCGTTAACATTTGGAGTTTTCACGGCACATCCACGCCAATCGGCATATATGAAAAGCTTAAAACTTATATAAGTGATCTTGATAATCTTGATGATATTCTTAAAAGGCTTAAAGGTCTGATACAGGATATTTCATCACTTGATATTAAAAATAGCAATCCTATATGGGCAAAGTTCCCCTTCTTTAACTGCCCAGTGGAAGATGTTGAATATTTCATAAATGTTCTTACAGACTTGCAGAAAATTTCTGATGAGCTTTTTGCAAAAAATGCAGGTTCGAACATTAACTTTAGAAAGCATTTTGAACAGCTTATTAAAATTATATCAATGCGAATGAAAGACAATCGCTATATAACTGACCAAGAGCGACAGCTTGTTACAGAGGTGCAGGAACGCTTATCCTCATTAAAGGGTAGTCGCAGCATAGACGGAAGCATTGATGACTTAAAAGAAACCCTTCACTATTACCTGAAGAATGAAAATGATGATGATTCAGCAAACTGGATTGTAAGAAACTTTGAACAAATTGATGGCGGTGTATTGTTAAGTCCATATACCAAAGCAAAGATATATCACTACGCTCTTCTTTCAGATAAAAACATGAAAAAATCAAATGATGACTTCTTTCCGTGGCCACTTAATGAAAAAATGTTTGAATGCACAAGTGGCACTAATGAAGATATCAGCATTATCTTAAACTCATATCGGGAGTATTGTAACTTCCTTAGATATTGTGTGTTTTATGGAACTTACTTCTTAGACGGCAAGAAAAAAATCCAGTTCAGTTTCATTGAAGATAACGGACTGGATAAGGACATTCCATATTATATTTTAACGTTACTCGGACTAAACACTGTTACTCCAAGAGCGGATTTAACTTCCGGTCGGAACAAAAAACAGCCTACAGCAACAAAATCAAATTCTGCAAAAACCCAAAAGAACATTGATGAACTCACAGAAGAAGAACACGAAACATTCGGAGCATGTAAATACCGATTTTTATTAAGCCGGATAATTGATAAATCAATGTATTTTACTGAAGCATTTGATTGCAAAAGATTATATTCATTACTATTATTCTCTGAAACATGGCAGCGGAATATTGGCATTCCGATGGCGGATATTTACACTAAGATGATCGATGTGAGTGCTGAACTAAAAGCGTATTTCCCCTTCTTTAAAACTGTTGATTTTATTGATATGGAAAGTACCGCTTATAATTATTTGACATTTGGTCAAATGATTAAAAATGGTGTTTTGCAAGAATATCATTCAAGATATGTGCGTCGAAAAGTTGAGTTTAAGGATTCACGGAAAAACATATCACAAAGAGTAAAATATAGTCCGGCAGAGCTGATCAATTATCTAAGTGATATTGATTCAAGAGAGCCTCTAACTCCGCCAGAGCTGGACAGCACGTTATGTAAGTCGTGCAATCAAAGAAGCATATGCATGCGAGCATATGTGCAGGAGGTATAAAAATGGCTGGATGGAATTTAAAAGAAGGAATTTGTACAAAAGATAATGCTTCGGATCAAGAGTTCTGGGATGCAATAACCCATATGTTTAAAAACACACATAAAACAACAACATATAAATTTTGTTTTTTGAAATGTTTATTAGATTGCACAGAAAAAAACCATATACAAAATATATCTTTTAGTATTCTATTTCAACGATTTACAGAGATATATTGGGATTTGATTGTACAGTATGATTTGTGCCAAGTTTATAAAAATTCAAAGTTTAATAAAAGCAAGATTGAAGTAATTATCGAACGTGTTTATACAATTCAAGGGCTTAATAAAAAATCATCAATAAACGAGTTGCAACAAAATATACGACTCGACATGATAAAACAAATTGAAAAGTATTGCTCCCAAAATGTTGTTGGAGCGTTCTATGATAGTACAAATGGGTTGTTTTACAGCTTTTCTAAAGTGGACAAGCAGATAACGTTTAGTAGCCATGCCTTAGACTTTATTAATCGTTTTAGAGGTCCTATTGAAGAGGTGAATTATTTCAATTGGGCAAAAATGATTGAAAGAATTAACGGAAATGACACTCCTCAGTCGTTTATAATAAAGATGTCAAAGCTGGGGGAGTCCTCAAATTTAAATTTTGAAAATACAAGGAAGTATAACATTGAAGATATATTGCCTTGGGTTTTCAAAGAGGGGAAATAATCAAATGATTGAAAAAATAGAAGATTTTATTTGTGAATCAACAAAATTGTTAGCACAAAAAACAGATGAATATAATAAATATGCTCAGGTCATACAGGACAGTTTGGAAAAAGCAATTAAGAACTTGGAATTTAAAAATATTATAATTCAAACGAGAGTTAAAAACGAAGACAGTCTTAGAGAAAAAATATATAGAAAAAATTATTTTCATAAATATGAAGATGACTCTAATAAACTAATCTCTGAATTACCCGATATAATTGGTGCTCGAATTGTATGTTTATTGAACGATGATGAAAAATCAGTTTTCGAAAGTCTAAAAGATTTTTGTGAAGATGAATATTGTGAAGACAAGCTTTATCATGTTTTAAAAGATGAAAATTATCATTTATATTTTGATTTTTCCAACCAGCCACAAAAGCAAAAAAATGGTCACGATATTTTTAGAATTGATTGTAAATTATTTGTTAAAGATCAAAATCATTTTATTAATGTTGAACTTCAAATTAAGTCAATGGTTAACTTTTTTTGGGGCGAATTGGATCATATGCTGTTCTATAAAAATTACGCATATCTATTATCAAGTGAATTTTACAACCAAATAATGAGCGAAATTAATAATGGATTAACTAATATTAATAACCAATTATCAAACTTAAGGTCTCAAATAGAGAGGACAGAAAAAAAGGAAATCATTGAAATTAAACAAATCGCTTCATTAATTTTATATAATCAATATAATAATGATATTTCGTCACAATTAAAGTGTACTGTTGATTTACGTGAAATTTTTGATTTGATAACAGATATATTTTTCAAAAACACAGCAAATAAAGAAAAAAATTATGCATGTCTCAATAAAATGATTTCACAAAACACACAATCACTTGATATTTCAAAAATTGATATAGCACTAAATGGAAGATTGAATCCAAATGAATTCACTGAAAAAGAAAATATTATTGCAAAAACAATAGATGAGAAAATTAAAGAAAACGATATATTCTGGTTAGTTTTCTTTATGATATTTTCATCGCATTTTTCTCCTGATAAAAACAATTACAATTTACTTGTTAAAGATATCTGTTACCATTTTTTAATAATGATACGTGGATTTGAAGATGATCTCGAACGTATCGAAGATGATTGTGAAGATGTATACGATGCATTTACTAATGCGATTTTTGTTGGAATAGCTGAAGCCTTTTTTGAAATACGAAAATTAAATTTTTTCAATTATAGTATAAACTTAAATAAAACAAATTTAATATCTTCTAATATTATCCGTACTTATCAGCATAAAATTAAAGCGCAAGACAAACTAATAATTATCAGAAATTTAACAAGTTTGACCGCATATACAAAATGCAAAATAATTATTTCCGTGCAAGGTGAAATAAACAAAGAACTTGTAAAAAATTTAGTTGATCAGTTGATGATTGAAAATCATTTTGATATACCATTAAATTCAACTCATGACATCGATTTTGCAAAAGATAAATTGAGTTTATATGATTACGTGAATATTTTTGGAGAGGAGAATATAAATGAATAAATTTAAATATATTAAAATACAGCAAGATAATGTGCAAATGTATTTAATTAAAATGAACGTAGATGACTTGTTGACAAATTCTATTATTGAACGTTACGATAGTGGAGATGATACAGGGTACCAAAGGCAACCTATTCCAGCTCATTTCAAGAAAATCTCTAAATATCTAATGACCAACGGAGCTATTTTGCCAACAGCTATATTGGCAGCGTTATCTCCAGATAAAATAAAAGAAATAAATGAAAGCGAACTGGAAATTTATGAAGATCTTAGAATAGTTGATGGCCAGCATAGAATTAAAGGGTTAGAAGAACTAAAAAATGGGTATACTACGGGAAGTATGGAACGTTTTGAATCAATGCGAACAATATATGAATTTCCAGTAGTCGTCATGTGTTTAACACCTGAGAGTGATTTGAAATCTTCTATAAAGGAGGTTGATGCGTTTATTAATATTAATAATAAAGGTAAACGTGTAAATACAAATCTCGCAAAAGAATTGAGCGAACAAGTTCATAGAAGAGCGAATATAGAAAATCAGGAATTCATAATAATAGATGATGAATTAATAACCAATATGTCTACACGAATAGCTAAAGAACTCGCCTCAATTAAAGATTGCTTTTGGTACAACAATATTATTTTGGGAGATGCAATAGATAATAAAAAACCAATTTCAATTAATGCATTCTCCAAAGCTTTAAAACCAATTGTTTCGGCATGTTTTAAGCAAAATTTTGGTGATGGATGTAAAATCAAAACTAAGGAAATCGAAAAACCAAAGGATATGATTATCAAACTTATCAATGATGCTTGGGATATAGTTATATTGAAATGGTCAGATTGTTTTATAAATAATAGGTATAATATTAATTATAATATCTGCAAAGGAATCGGAGTCTTTCCAATTTTGGGACTTTTATATGAATGCTACACCAAAAACCCTCAACTTCCACTTGACGATTTCAAAAATATTATAAATTCATCTGCTGTAAAATCATCGGACTGGTTAGTTGGTGGACGCTTTACAGGTATGTCATCTGGTCAATCTATAAAACAAATAATTAAAACAATAAAAAACGAGGCTGAAATAGAATTGAGTTAGAAGTTTTTAACCGTAGTCAAGAAGCTTGATAAGCTGTCTCTATCTATTTTATTCCCCCAGCTCATCCGAATGGCGCTTTCGATCCGTTCGTCAGAGAGCCCCATAGCGGTTAAAACATGGCTGTGAGAGTAGTCGTAAGAAGTGCAGGCGGAACCATTAGACAGGCTGCAATACTGCTTTGTTGCGAGCATTAGCGCTTCAGAATCAACACCGATAAAGCTAATATTTAAAGTATTTGGCATACAGTAATTCTGTGTGCCGTTTATTTTATAATTAATACCGGACTCTTTGAAGGCAGAAAGTATGTTTTTCTTAATTTCCGCGTATTTTACAAGGTTATCTTTATACTCATCATGAGCGATTACAGCAGCCTTACCAAACCCTGCAATTAAAGCAACTGGTAAAGTGCCAGAGCGAATACCGCCTTCATGACCACCTCCAAAAGAGATCGGCTTGATAGGCGGTTTTTTATATCGTTTATTACGCATAACAAGCGCACCAATACCTTGCGGCCCATACATCTTATGAGCCGTTATAGACATCAGATCATATTTGACATCTCTTAATTCATTGATCAGCTTACCGCAGCTTTGAGCGGCATCAATATGGAAATACACATCCTTGTCAGATAAACAATTACCAATTTCCTTAATTGGCTGAATTACGCCGGTTTCATTATTCGCATGCATAACACTAACCAACAAAGTGTCATCACGAACTTTTGAAAGAATATCCTGAGCATTAATTCGACCTGACTCATCAGGTAAAACAAAATCTACCTCAAAACCTTTTTCTTTGAGATGCTTAAGAGGTTGAATAATCGCTTTGTGTTCGATGGCAGTAGAGACAATGTGTTTTTTACGAGTTTGATTAGCGTATTCTTCAAGACCGAGGATAGCAATGTTATCGCTTTCAGTTGCTCCGCTTGTAAATATGATTTCGTTTGTTTCTACGGCAAGCATATTGGCAATCTGTGAGCGCGCAGTTTCAACAACACTTCGTGCAGCAATTCCATGCTCATGTGTGCGGCTGTCTGCATTGCCGAAATTCTCAGTGTAAACACGCACCATCTCATCAACAACACGCTTGTCTATGGGAGTAGACGCATTATAATCAAGATATAAACTCATTTACTCATCCCCTTCGCAAGGATTAACCTTTTCTAAAACCAAATCTAAGAGATCATCAATGCTTTTAATTACATTTGTCCCGGCAAGATACGCTATACCTCTGTTCAAATGCAACTTAAAATATTTGCTGAGTGTTTCCTCATCGGTCGGCAGACCATCACAGATGCATCTTGCTTTAATAATAGCATCGTAAATCTCATGATATTCACCGGCAAATGTATGCCAAGACATTTCTACATTACTGTCGGCTGGAAGTTCAAAATCAGTTGGTATTGTATTTTCGCTAAGTGAATAGCATAATGCCCAACGGCAAAGGATGTTCCAATTTTGTATGCCTGTTCTACCCTTTAAGCGGGAGAGCTTGTCCTTTGATTGATTAGGCAATTTTATTTGTTTGACAATCATCTGCTTTCACCTCCGAAAAACCCAGAAACAATGCTGGAGCTTTGAGTAGTGTCATCGTAAATCAGGGTATATTCTTTACCAATGAATGGCTGTAGCATTTTATGATATTCTGTGCCGATTTCTGAATCGGTCGAAAGAATAATGGTTTGTTCACTTGCGTTCGGAAAGTAGTTTTTTATAAGTTTTTCTCTATGTATTGAATCAAGCCGGGCAAGTGGCGTATCAATGATAACCGGTAGTTTGTTATTTGAGCATAAAGCGAAAGACCATAACATGGCAAATACCATCAACTGCTTTTCACCGGCAGACAGTTTGTTTTTTGATACAATCCCGCCATTATAATCATAGTAAATAAAGTCAAGTGAAACAGGATCAATTAATATTTTTGAGATTAGAGTTGCTTTATTTGCGATTTTTTTATAACACTTTGTCATTGTATTAGCAAGCTTTTTCGTTTTTTGTTCTTGGAGTCTTAACCGATATTCTTGAAGTAACGATAAAGCATAATGCGAATACTTCATAGTCCGTGCAGATTCGTCCATAGATTCAAGCTCTGATAAAGATTTCTCAATTAACTTTGATTGTTCTTTCTTAATTGAAGCTATTTCTACTTCTAACTGATTCAATTGCTCGGTTAGAAGTTTCTTTTTTTCTGTGCTTCCACCAATCTTTGCGTTAAGTTCCATAATCTTTTTATAAGTTGCTCCGGTGGCTATCTCATCAACCTCAACGGATAGATAGTTTTCAATTTCGTCTATTTCATTTCTTAGTTTTGTGCGCTTTGCTTTTAGCTTTTTGGTTTCCCCCACTTTGTTATGTAGAAAAGAATTGCATAACATAGTAGCTTGCGTATAACCGTTTTCGCTTAGATCATAATGGAAGATGTCGTCTTCACTTTTGACAGTAGTGTTGACTTTTACAAAGTTAATAAATGCGTTAACCTGCGCATTGACTTTAGATTCATTTTTTGCAAACAATCCGAATAATTCTTCAATTCGCTCAGCAGCATATTTGATGGACTTTTGATCTTGCTCTTTTCGAGCGTGGTCCAGCACATCATCAAGTAAACCTGAAACCAATGCCAAAGGCAGTTCACCTGAAACCATTTCCAAGAGTTGCTCATTTATGTCTTGCAAATCATTTTCCAAGCCACTTTTCTTGTTTAATAGTTCGGCTTTACTTGCCCCGAGTTTACCCCCCTGCGCTAAAAATTTTGCCTCGCATTTATCGAGTTCTCTTTGACAATCGCCATTAAATGAATTTTCCTGAGCAATATTGCACCGGATTTCATCTGCTTTAAGTTCCAAATCATCAAGTTTTATTTGAAGTGTGTCAATTTCTTTTTCATTACCATTAATAATTAACGTTTTATTTTTATTAGTTCTAATCTTTTTCAGGTCGTTTTCTAAACGATCTAAAACATCAATACCGAGCAGAGTTTTAATGGAGTTCCGCATTTGCTCTCCTGTCGACTCCACAGCTAATTCTGAGATTTTTTCGCCATCAAAGAAAAAGAAGTTCGAAATGGCACTTGGCAAGATTTCTTCAATGTACATCGCCCAATTATCGGATAAAAAGGCATCAAAATCACCATTTTTATAAACGCTAATATTATCTTTAATATCCTTTTGTTTTGCAGACCACTTACGCTTTAATTTATATGTCCGCGTTAGATCATCTTTGCCAGTAACAAATTCCATCTCTATATATGTTTCAAGAGTGTTATCTGATGTATTGATGAGCTTTTTGAGATAAGCAGGGTATGAGAGTCTACTTTCAGAAAAAGCGAAGGAACGTCGACCATACAGTGACAGCAAAACGGATTCAAGCAATGTTGTCTTACCTCGACCGTTCATCCCGCCAATTAAAATAACTGGCTTGTCTGAGTCAAAATCAAATTTATTCGTACCGGCGTACAAGCCGAAATTATGTAATACAAGGCTTTTAATTACCATTAAGCATCACCTCCATATGCTAAGTCTATATCATCTTCTAAAATTTCTGCTTTCTCATCAAAGTTACCGCCCATATCTTTTTTTCGGCGGTTTTTAATAAGTGCAAAATTCAAAGCATCCTCTTCATTTTTATAATAGCATTTGCTGATTTCAGTCTCAATATTACCGAGTACGCCTTTGCGCTTTTTCATATCTGATGATTTTTTTTCAACATCAACCAAACGAGTCATCATCTGAAAAACAAGTTCTTCGTCAGGATATAAATCCGAACAGACATCACGCAACAGCTTCCACTCTTCGACACCAAATGCAGAGCCTTCTGTGAATGTATCATCAGTATAAATTTTGTCTGTGATCTCCTCGTAAATTCTTGGCAAGCTGTCATCAAACTCATGCTTTTCATCAAGCCAAATTCTCCGGATTGCTTTTAATTCTCCTAAAGTGATGAGTTCAAGCTCTCTAAACTCCGCCGGTCCGTTTCGATTGATATCAGCTTGAATTTTAAGTAAACTACGCAACCATTCTTCTCTAACCTCTTTTTTATATGGTCCATGAACGAGCCGACCTTTATATGCTTTTATATGCCCCGTCATGCGTCTAAAATCACGGCGTTCACGGTCAAGTTCAGCGTTGCCAATATGATTGCGAAGCTCTAACAGTGGAGTCATCCATGCTTTTTCGCTGTCATTCATGATCATGGCAGCCATAGACTTATCCTGCTCAACCATCGTGCAAACCCAGCAACCAAAACGGCTTTTACCACAACTTGGCGTGTCTGTGTTCATAACAAGTGGACATTCACCATCAGCAGTTGCCCCTCTATACATAGTCAATAACTCTTTATTTGAATGCCCCCAAGGATTTTTATACTGCATTAAAAAAGTCCATACATCATCGTCTGTCCAATCTTCTAAAGGTGAGAAGATTAGCTCATTTTGCATGGTTGAGTTAGGGCTAAGAAACTCTCTAACTCTTTGCTTTTCGTAATAAGCCATTGTTTTGGCACGGTTGGCACTCTCAGCTTTTCGAGTACCCAAAACCATGATTACTTCGCCATGAACAGCAACTACGTTTTGAACAAATGTATTTGCCGGTTGTATTTTCAAACGATCTGTACACCATCTGAAGTTCGGGCGAGGATAAGGATAGCCTCTGCCTAAAATATTTACCCAAAAGGTATCCTTATAATCAGGAATCAAGCGATGAGAAACGATGGGAAGTTCCGCTATTTCAGCAGCGGTTTTCATTCTTGCAAGCGATATTTCAACCCATTTTGCAACAACAGGCGATTCAACTAATGTATCAGTGCTTATTACATGCACTGATTTTTTTAATTCTTCTGGTTTCATTTCAGAAAGAGCATGCCATACCAATTGCAAGGTCGCGGTGCTGTCCTTGCCCCCGGAATAACCAATCACCCACGGTATATCATCAGATAGATATAAATTCTTTACGATTTCGGTTAGCGTTCTTATATCATCTTTATTAATTCCCATACTATTCTTTTCCTTTCTTGCGTTCAAGAGTGAGCTTTGACTTCAGATATTCTGCAAATGCGGCTTGGTTATTCCGAGAAGCTGAAATCTTATCTCCAACCAGCACGACACCTTGAAATTCTTTGTTATTTTTTAGCCAATCAATCTCTTGTAAAATTTTGAGCTTATCTTTCCATATATCGGGATATTGCTCCAATAATGTGTTCCCCATATTTCCTAAAGCACGGAGCATGATGGTATGAGCACAAATATAATCTTTTCGAAAATCTTCTGGCGCGATCAATCGGTTCTTAGCTTGTTGCCAAGGGAGCATATTTTCAGAAACAGCGACCCAAAAGTCAACAATTCCTTTTCTTTGTTCCTCTTCTGATAATTCAAAACCTTTAATTAAATCCTGAGAGGCATGATAAATGCCGCTTAATGTAAACAGGGCTTTTGAACGGTTTGAAATAGTGGATTTTTCTTTTTCGACTGAATCGTGAAACATTGGTATATTTTCAATAGAGTCTTTTATAAGCAAAGAAAACTCGTCACGGTTGTCAAAGAGAATATTGAGCGATTTGGTTGGACGAACAGCATGGCGATTCAAATCCGTAAACATTTGTTGTGATCGCCTTAGCCCTAAATCATGGTATAAAACAATTGAAATGTCTTCATTTCTGAGAGAAGGATTCACTTTTAATGCTGCGGCAATTGCCGCCTGACGATGCTGACCATCATTTATAATTATACGAGAATTTAATGAAATCTTCAAGCTTCCAATCCTGTGATCATCTTTGCTTTGGATAAACTCAATATCTCCATCAACCGACGCAGTCAGTGCCGAGAAAACATATGATTCCACATTGCCAAGGATGTAGTCCCTCATTTCGGGTATACGTTGTTTATTCAAGACACGTTGCGCTCGTACATCCGGAGGCAAAGAGCTATCGGAATATGAAAACAACTGTACTGCAGTATGTAATGGGCACATAACAGTGTAATACTGACGACCAGCTTGAATTCCTCTGACAGCAGACAACTCAATAGTCTCTTTATTTTTTCGAGAAATAGCCATAAACACCCTCCTTATGGAAGTATATAATATTAAAAAGGAAACATTAAAATTACTATTGGAAGTATTATATATCAACTTCCAAATTAAATCAAGCACTTTGTCAAAAGAAGTGGAATAAGTGAATAAAAAAATCAAAAGCCGAGGTTTTACTCGACTTTTAATCGTAAAATGGCAATATTATGATAATATTTGTTTTCAAAAAAATATTTTTATGTTATAATAAATATATATATGGTTTATAGGTTTCCCTGTAATACCTAAATACTCTGCAAAGGATTTTTTGCATGCCAAGATATATTAGATATCCACGCAGTTATTCCACATCAAGGGTTTCCAATGTTGTAACCAATCCATACACTGGTGAAGTTAAGAGAGTATATGGACATTCTTATGAAGAATTGAATCAAAATATTGAGAAACAGTTCGCAAGGTGGGAAACTCAAAGAATCAGACAAGAAAACAAGCTGGAGGTTGAGCAGTTAGCCGCAAAGACCGAGCAGTTAAATTTGTCATTGTCAAAAAAACTTAATATTTTGCAGAGTATTAATAAAGGTAAAAAATATACACAGATTTGTTACCATACATATTATGACGGTTTTTTAATGCACGATGATTTTCAAAAATACCGCCCTTCAAATCCTCCAAGTTTAGATCGCATACTTAATGAACTGAACGTTCCTAAAGTAAGCAGGTTTATGGAGTTTTTCTCAAAGAAAAAGTTAAAATTCAGATTAGGTAAAGAAGCTGAAGCGCAGCAATGTTTTACCGAAAGGACGAAACAATATAAAGAGGATGAAGTAAGAAGAAAAGAAAAACATATTGCTGAGTATCAGGCGTTTTTATCGAACTTGGAAAATCACAATGAGAAGATTAAAAAGAGAGAATCGGAATTTGTTAGCCAGCAGTCCGGCGAGGTTGAAACGGTTGTAGACTATTTCATCACACAGATTGTTCCCATAAAGATTGAAACCAAAATAACATTTTTTGATGATGTAAAACAGCTCTTAATATCTATTTATTTGCCTCCATTTGAAAGTGTCCCTAACGTCAAAGAATATAAATTTATTAAGACTAAAAAAGAAATCAAAACAGTCATGTTTAATGAGCGGCAACAGAATCTCTTGTATGAAAACATAATCCTTCAAATTGTTTTGAAAATCAGTCATGACCTATTCGCACTATTACCATTTTTAGAGTCAATTATTATTAACGGAAGCACAAAAACTGTTGACATGAGTAACGGCAATGAAGTGAATAGTTGTATAATATCCTTAGAAACACAGAAAGACTCTTTTAAAAACATAAACCTTGCACTTGTAGACTGTAAAGAATGTATCAAGGGATTAAAGACACATTATAAAGGCAAGCTACAGCCTGTTATTCCACTCAATGAGAGCAAGATAGGAAAACGAGTCAATTTAAAAGAACCTGCACCATCATCCAGTCCAAAGTTATCGGCATTATCTGATGTGATCAGACAAATCAAAGCTGATTTTGAGCAACAAGAAATTAACGCTGACGAAGCGATTCAAACCGTGTATTGGAAAGATGATTACAAAGAATTTGTAGTGTTTATGCAAAGTAGTAATAAATTAATGATGGCTGACATTTTAGAGTTGGATATTAAACAGTTAAAAGATGCCGGATTCACAACACAAAGCATATCAAAAGTAGTCGATGTTGTTATTGATTGGGCTGAAAAGTGTTTGAATCAGGGTGTAGAAGAAACTAATGAGGATGATGGCGATACCGCAAGTGATATTGCATCAATGTTCTTCCGTTAATAAGGGGAATTATTATGAGCACAGAAATCGGCATTGGCATTCCTAAAAATATTAAAATAAGAGATTACCAAGGGGAAGCAATCCGCGCGTGGTTATCTCATGAGGGTTGCGGCATTCTTGAAATGGCAACCGGTACTGGAAAAACAATCACCAGTATATGCGGAATCGTTAAATTATTAGAGCAATATGCATTAGCGGATACACCGTGTGGACTGGTCTTAGTTCTGCCATATAAAGTGCTTTTAGAGCAATGGGTTGATGTGCTATCTGATTTTGGAATTCATCCCTTGGTTTGCTATGAATCCAAAGCAATATGGAAATCAAAACTGACCTCGATTGTTGATCTTTTCAATAAAGGGCATCGAAAATCACTGTTTATCGCCACAACAAATGCAACATTTTATACTGATGATTTTCAGGAAGAATTAGAACGCATAAGCGGTGATTATATTTTCTGCATAGATGAAATGCATCATTTTGCAACCAAATCTGGTGTTGACTTGCTACCTGAAAAAGCAAGATTTCGCTTAGGTCTTTCTGCGACATTAATGTCGAAATGGTCAAGCGAAAACATGGATAAACTCAAAGCTTATTTCAAAAACGATATTGTTTATAGTTTTTCATTGGAACGTGCTATTAAAGAGGGCTTCCTGACTCCGTACTACTATCATCCAGTTTTCGTAGAGCTTACGGTGGAAGAAAAAGATGAATATTATATTTTATCAAAGAAGATTGGAAAAGCTATCGCTTCGAATGACGATATAACCGATAACGAAGTCTTACAGAGCCTTTTACTTAAGAGAGCAAGGATTATAACCACGGCAAAAAACAAATACGAAATGCTAAAAATGATGAAAAATATCATTGTCGGCACAAAATATAATCTCTTTTATTGTGGTGATCGTATCGAAGCGGATGAGCGGTATGTTGAAAAAATAAATAAGTTATTGTCTTTTGATTTCGGCATCAAATCGCACACCTTCACAGCAGCAGAGGATAAGAAAGATCGGAAGTATGTGTTGAACACTTTTGCAAAAGGCGACATTGATGCGATTACGGCTATACGTTGCTTGGATGAGGGTGTGGATATTCCACAGTTGCGAAGAGCATTTATTCTTTCAAGTGGAACGAACCCAAAAGAGTTTATACAACGTCGAGGTCGTATCTTACGTAAAAGCGAAGGTAAAGACATGGCTGAAATATATGACTTCTTTGTTGTACCAACGCTTAATCAGTATGAGATCAAGAATATGTCCAGTGAGGAAATTTCGGCTGAACGTCGAATTTTGAACAGAGAATTTGATCGTTTTAAAGAATTTGCCGATTTATCCTTGAACAAAGAAGAAGCCTACAGTAAAATTATAAGTATCTGGAATATGTATAACAATTAGGGAGTGTAATGATGGAAGACATAATGAAAAGCACTGAGCAGGAAGAATTTGAAAAAATTCTGTCGCACTATGATAAACCCACCCAGCAACTTTATTTCGAGATTTTGAAAATGTACAGTGATATGGGTACACAGATGTCAAAATCAATGATAAAGAACGAAATATTGGATAAAGTCAAGGGGGTTGTGGGATGATTATTAAACGACTGACCGTTAATAACTTTTTCCGTTTTTACGGTAAATCTGATATTGAATTTTCCTGCGATGCTGATAAAAATGTCACAGTTATACGTGGTGAAAACGGTACCGGAAAGACGACAATGCTCAATGCTTTTTATTGGTGTCTCTATGGTGATGTTACACAACCTCTTTACATAGAAAAGATTTTCAACGAGCTTGCCGAAAAGCAGTTAAAAGACAATGAAACTGATGAAGCATCGGTCGAAATTGCGTTTAAAAATAAAAATATTGAATATACGATGAAACGCAAGTTGAACTTTATGAGGCGTGGGGATGATGTCTTTAAGATCGGTGATGAAGCATTTACGATTTATTACAAAGATGACATTGGAAACTCAAAAGAAGTAAAAGACACACGAAACTTTTTTGATGGTATTATTCCTCAGAACCTTAGGGGATTTTTCTTCTTTGACGGTGAGCGGATTGATCGATTGTCGCAAGTTGACGGTCGTGAAGAAATCAAAAAAGCCACTCTTGATATCTTGGGACTTACGAAATTAGAAGATTTAAAGATGTTCTTTGATAAAATCGAGCGCGAATTGAATGCGGATCAAAAAAGGTTTCTGTCAACATCAGAGCAGAAATTGTCGGATGAATATGAAGCTTTGTGTACCGAAAGAGATAAACGGCTGGATGAGCTTGGTACATTTAAAGATAACATGCAAAAGGCCCAAGAAAATTTAGATGATATTTCGAGATTTTTAGAAACTCACAACAGTGAGATAGTTAAGGGGCTTCAATCCCAAAGAGAACTTGCTGAAAATCATCGGGATGCACTTATTAAGCAGATTGATGAAAAAAATGCTACAAAAACACGTCTTATAACAAAGGATTTTAAAAATACACTTATCTCAAGTTGTTTTGATCATGTTTATGATTATCTTGAATCCAAGCGTCAGAAGGGTGAATTACCCTCAGATATTAAGACACAATTCATTGATGATTTAGTAAAAAGCGAGGTTTGCATTTGTGGACGCCCACTGTGTGAACATACTCCGGAATATGAAGCAGTAATAGCCAAGAAAGCAAACGCAGGAAAAACAGAATTGGATGATGCATACCACCGTCTTACAGGCTATATAAAACAGCAAAAAGAATCTCCAGATGACTTCTTTAGCAAGTACCATACGTTGAAGTCGGATGTTTTTGATTTAGAACAAGACAAGGATGTCACAAACAAAAGAATAAAACAGATTGGCAAAGAACTGGCGAATTCGGATGAAGCTGATATTGCCGAAAAAGAAAACCTTAGAACTACAATAAAAGGTGATATCGAAGAATATAGGAATAAAATATCTTGGCTGAATATAGAAATTGAAACCGTGAATAAGAAAATAGAAAATAAGAATCACGAGCTTGAAAAAGTTTCTATTAAAGGCGCGCAAGCGGAAGCACTGAAAAAAAGGCGTGACACGGTTTCTAAACTTGGGCAGCTCAATCAGGAAATTCAATCATATTTTATTGAGATGACAAGAGTTAATCTTGATAAAAGAATAAAAGAAGTCTTCGACTCAATGAAGGAAAAACCATATCGAATCGCTTCATTAACCAATGATTTCGTCCTCAAAATCACAAATGATGATACGAATAAAGATGCTCGTATTCTTTCGACCGGTGAAGGGCAGATTGCCAGTCTTGCATTTATTGGATCACTTGTTTCGTATGCAAGAGATAAGATGCAAGACAAGTTAATGTCTGACTTTAGTGGTGGCGACTTCCCGATTGTAATGGATTCGCCTTTTGGAAATCTTAGTGCAGGACATAAAGGAAATGTCGCAAGAGAAATTGGCAATTTGGCTTCGCAGGTCATCGTAATTGTATCTGATGAGCAGTGGTCATCAATTGTTGAGCAAAATATTAAACCACGCGTCAATGCTCTTTATAAAATGATAGATGGCGATTTTGAAGATCAAAGCATTGCCGAACATACTGAAATCAGGAGGATATAAGCATGGCTAAATCTGCAATGAATAAGTCAGCTGAGTTTGAACACTATTATCAGGAACTTGGCAATAACAAAGACAAAATATTCGATTCCATGAAAGATGTTTTTATGATGGCTGCCGCTGTGGGGTTTAGATATAGCAAGACTCTTCCGTTTTCAAAATCAGGCGGTGAACCGATAGCATTACGGTTCTTTAATGATGATGACCGTAAAATAATGGATTTGATTGCTTTATCAATAACCGATGATATTGGTATTTTGCTTTCAGATGACGAGATACAAGACAAAAAATACAAACTCATTGAAGATTACGCCAATGGTGGTATGAGTTTAATGGTTGATGCTTTTTGCAAACCGGTCGTTGATATTAACGAACTTTACAAGTTTGTAGAATCATTTGAAAATAGCGCTAAAACTGTCCCCAAAGCAAATGTGCACGACATCCTTCAAAGAGCAATGGACAGCATTTAATATTTATGGGAGCGACAATGACTCAAAAATAATATTCATCGGTCTCTGTAACCATTTTATTTTTACCGGTTTGTTTCGCCTTATAAAGCAGTTTATCAATGTGACCGATCAGTTCAGTCCCATTCTTAAATTCTGAGGTTGCTTTTTCTATATAGCTTAAGCCGCAACTAAGAGTTAAAGGCTTACTAATATCCTTTGTTAAATAGCTGTTAAATTCCACGTATATCTGACGGAGTGTTTCAACCGCTTGCGACGGTTTCAGATTAATAAAAACAAATACAAATTCTTCGCCGCCATAGCGACCAAAGAAATCAAATCTTCTGATATGCTTTTTCGAAATGGTTGAAAAAACTTCAAGCACCGAATCGCCGGTAAGATGACCATATGTATCGTTGATTATTTTGAAATCATCAAAATCCATCATGCATGCTGTGAAACTTTTTTCATGATTAAGCCTAATCAAGTTATCCACTTTTGTCATCAGACTGAATTTATTTAAAGCACCTGTTGCCAAATCAATTTCAAGCTTATTTTTTAGTTTGATGTTTTCAATTATATATTTCGTTACATCATGAAGAGTTAGTATTAGAGCTTTATCTTTTTTAAATATGATTGGCTTCACAGAAAGGTCAAACCATTTACAAAAATAATTATTTTGATGTTTATATTGATACCGAAATGTCGTCGAATTATTTAAATAGCCCTGGTTAATCAACCTGTTAATCTTACATTTTTGGCATAGTTCATTTTGACCGCAGTCAATTGTATTATCTTTAGTCGCAAAACAACTAAACGCATTCCCAAAATGCATTCCCAAAATAGGCTTATTATAAGACTGGAGCATATCACGCAAATCGTTGTTTGCTGAGATAACGCACCCATCGTATCCAATTATCAATTGTCCATAGGATGAATGTTTGGTAACCTTTCCATATTTGGAAAGTGATGTATTATTACGATCATTTATAATGGATGCCACTTTGAATTCTCCTTCCTAAGCTATTTGACGAAAAGACCGGGATACTTGTACGTACCCAGTCTAATTGTGCAGTTATTTTCCATTTAGCAAGCTATAACAACTACTACAAATTGTTTTGCCAAGTACAAAAATAATTATTTTCTCACAGTTTCTATTCTTTGACTAATTATTATTATAACATATATGTAATTAAATAACAAAAGCAGTTGCTTGTATATTATTTTTACAGGCAACTACTTTTGTTTAACATTGCCTAATCTGTAGCCTCATTTATACACGTTCTTCTGTTTGAATTAATACGTTCGGTTTCTTTGGCATCTTGGTCTATTAAATGTTTATATCGGTCTTCTAATGTCTCATCTGGTTTAAGTTTTGTCGCTTTTGGATCAAAGTTAAGTATATTAATTGAAAATTTGTTATTTCGATATGTCCGTGCGATAACAAACCTTTCGGAACAGCCAATCTCTTTACAGGATACAACAACGTAAAATGCATTTAGATAAACCATTTGTTTTCTTAACTTTTCTTCAGTAGGATTATTGTCAACTTCTTGTAAGAGGATAATATCGTCGCCCATATCATAAAAGGTTATTTTCCAAGAATCAATAATATATTCATCTTCAATGAACAATAATGCTTTGTTATTGTCTACACTCCACGGAACAATCCATTGAGATAAACACGGATCAATCGTCCTAATGACACCGCGAGCAAATAATTGACCATAAGCGTCTTGAGTAAATGAATCCAATATATGCTTAATAGCTTCTTCTTTATTTATAAAAGTGACTTTAGAATAAATATCATCCGTTATATTATAAAGGCGAGCCTGAAATACATTGTATCCCTTTGGTTTTATGTTACATTTCATTTTAACATCCTCACATATCCTAAAATAAACTTTAAGCTAATATATTAGCATTCACTTCAAGTACATAATACACGATTAGACAATGTTTGTCAATTATAAACCCCTAAAAAAAGAAAAATCTGCGTCATTAATGACGCAGATCAATGAAAATTATTCAGCATTGTTTATAGCCGATTTAATCAAAGACTCGACAACATTCAATATCCGTTGTCTTTCCAAAGTAGGCAATTTACCAATTTTATCAGATAAATATGCACTTTTTGTCTTATATGAAGTCTCGATTACATCTTCCAGAAGCAAATCCGGAGAAGCTTTTATTGCATTTGCGATCTTAATAAAGTTCTCAAAAGACGGAAAATTTCTGCCTCGCTCTATATTTGAAATTGAGGTTGCACTCATATCTACCATTTCAGATAAAGCATCTTGATTAATACCGGCTATCTCTCTATACTCCCGAATACGCTTACCAACTTTTTTCTTGTCAATGTTCATTTTGACACCTCCCGCACAACAGGCTAATTACTTGAACCTGTACTTATTATTATACGGATTATGGCGAGAATTGGAACAAACCTCATGTTCAAGTAGTTAGCACAGGGTTTATATTTGTTTAATTATTAGTATTTAATAACTGTAACCACATATTCTCATACTTATTACTTAATAATTCATTTAATTGATTTTTTTGATATAAGTTAAAATAATAATATGATGCCATTTCTGAACTGCTTTTAGTAGAAACGACGATATGCAGGATTTTCTTTGACTCTGTTTGGGAGGATGGATTAGGTAAATTTGTGCTTTCTTTTGCTTGACTTGTATCCAACTCTTTATCCTCAACTGAGAATGTTATTTTGTTCATATCCCAAAAAACTGACGTTATCGCTTCGTATTTTTGATTGTCGATTGTGGCAACCACTATGGGATTTTCCGAATTTGTAGAATATTTTACTGCATAAACCGCTAAAACATCCTTCCAGTTTTGGGGTGCGGCGATGCCATCAACCTCATCGTGTGGGTTTTCAGACTTTATTTGCTCGATTTTATCATTGAATTCTTGATTAACCTGAGCGATTACTGCCGAAAGTGTCATGTTGCCCGGCTCCGTCTTTTCGTTGGCTGAAAAAATTCCAAAAGGTGAGGAAACCAGTAAAGCAACCATGCAAATGATTAGGATAATAACGACAGCAATCCAGCCGCCAGCAGCAATTAATGTAATCAGCCCTTTCACTGCGGCAACGGTTGCTTTTACTGCTGTAACAACAGCTTTTGCAGTAGCCTTTGCTGTACGCGCGGCTGCTTTTGCAGTCGCTCTGGCGGTTTGTGCGGCCTTTTGGGATGCTTTAAGTGTTGCCTGGGCTGTTTTGACCGTGGTCTGAGCTGCTTGTTGAGAAGTCTTAACTGCATTTGATGCCGCTTTTCCCGCGTTTTTAGATGCGCGTGAAGCATTCTGGGTTGACCTTCTGGTCTTGATGGTTTTTACGGTATTTTGTACCCGCTGCTTTATTTTTGCGGCACCGGCTTTTGCATTCCGAATAGTATCCGGTGCCTTTTCAACTGATTTTCTACCAAAGCGTTCAACCCTATGTGCCGCCGAACTGGAAACTTCCTTTACCGAATTAGATACAGATTGTGTTGCATAAGAATGAGGATTATCAGCATTAACTTTTTGCGTTTCCTCTGCTTTTTCCTTAGTCTTGACATACATATACTTTATATGCTTGGATAAATCCTTTGCCTTATTCAATGCTTTAATATCTTTGGTGGATTTGCGGAGCTTAATTTTGTTCAATGTAACGACCTCCTTAAATTTTTATATATAAAAAAACCTCAAGCTATTTAGCTTAAGGTATAGAATTGCTATTTAAATTATGGTATACTATGGCAAAATATTATTTTTACACAAACACTTCTGGGAGAAGGGAGAATTTTGAATGAAATTACACGTTAATAAAACATGCGGAACTTGTGAATTTAATTTTGAAGGAATATGTGCCGGGGATAATTATAACGAAAAAATAACAGACTTATCACATTACTGTGCGGGTTGGAACGCCAGCTTGAATTATTTTTGTTACTTAACAGCTAATGCACCATGGTATATAAAAAGTCAGTATGATAGAAAAAATATTTATTTTGATGAATTAGTTACCCTCGTCGAAATGGATGAAAAGGAAGAACCAATTGAAATTGATATTTTCAATCTGGTTGAAAAGATATATGAGCTTTGGTATCCAAACGAGATTGCTGAAGCTTTAGATGTCTCTATTGGGGTATTAGGATACGCTCATATACATGGCACTCCAGAAAAAAGAATATTTGATTTTTCTAATAAATTGCAGATACCTGCTCATTATTTTGAGAAAGTCACTACATTAGATATTCCTGATATTGAAAAATGTAGAGACAAGTTTTACAAGATACATGGAGGATCCATTGATGCAATAAAAAAAGCAGCAGAAGAAAGAAGTATCAGAAAAGAACAGAAAGAAATAAAGGAATCGTATCCACTTAATAAAGAAGAGTTTGAAGATAAAATAAGAAAGTACTCTGAACCCCATGTTTTATATCATGATATGTCCGATGACTACAAATCACGCGATTATGTAGTTGCTATTAATCTTCAAAAAGACGATTTTCATGGTAGATTATATTACAAATATAGTTTTGGCGGATATGGTTTAACCAATGATATCATGAGGGATATTATAGAATTTATTGCTGAATTAGATGTTGAGACTATAAATGAATATAATGATAGATGCTTTCTAATTAATGATATCAACCTTAGTGCTGACGATGTGGGAGAAAATATATACTTTACTTTACGCAAAAGCAATGGGGAAATTTTGAATATTACAGCCCGCGCAGATGAATTGCAAAACTACATAATAGGATATGAAATGATTCGCTGTGATGGACATGCAAAGAAGAAAGAGCGAAGAAAATGCATAGAATGCGGTAATTTTACGCCTTCAGAGACAAGTGCAAAAGGTTTATGTTCAGTCAGAAAAGAAGAAGTTCAACGGAGCAGAATAATTTGCGGATTTGATTTTGCTCCTAAAGTAAACGATAACATAAATTAAATCCAGTAAGGTGATGTTGTCATCATGTCATAAGTGCCAAATTATAATCGAACGCGCTATTAAAATGAAAAATTATATGGGATCGCCGGAGGAATTTTGCTTCCTCCGGCTTTTTGCATACAATTTTCTTATTGCATCGAATATTCACCGGCTTTGGTTGTCATAAGCTGGTACAGCTTTGTGTTTTTCGGGAACCGGTTGATAAAGGGAACAAGAGACGATCCGTATTTCATCAGACCGCAGCCCGCGTCGGAATTTGTGATATAGCTCATCTGTTCACTTGAAATGTTCAAGAGCCTCGCCAGCTTTTCACGGTCTGAAGCGGCTTGATTGAGCATGATGACAAACTCCGAGTTGGACAGCATTGTACTTGCCAAAACAGAATCCAGAAGGTACTCGACATTTTGAGTGATGGCGGTCGGGAGCGCATTCCTTTTACGGAACCGCCGCCATGCTGAGTTAAAGAAAGCGCCGGAGTATTCATTTTCAAATACAACATGGAACTCGTCGATGAAAATATGAGTGCGTTTTCCTTTCTTCCAGTTCTCCGTAACGCGGTTGATCATAGCATCGGTAATAACAAGCAATCCCATTGTTTTAAGCTGTTTTCCGAGGTCAAAAATATCATATACAACCATGCGGTTTTGCACATCGACATTAGTAGGATGAGCAAAAGCATTCAAGCTGCCGCTTGTAAACAGCTCCAATGCCAAAGACAGTTCTTTTGCTTCATCCTCCGGTTGTGCCATCAATGTTTCACGAAGGTCATGCAAGGTAGGGGCTTCATTTTTGCCGCTGAAATCGTGATAAACTGCCGACGTACAACGGTCAATTATTGATTTTTCTTTCGCACCGAGACCTTTTTTATCAAGCTGTTCAAAGAGCGAGAGGATAAATTCGGATTTATCAACAATCGGATTATTTCCATCCCCGTAGTCTTCAACCATGTCCATTGCATTGATGTGATCCCGGCTTCCTGCTGAAATCCGTATTACTTCACCACCGAGTGCGCGGATCAAAGGTCCGTATTCGCCCTCCGGGTCGCAGACAAGGATATCATCTTTAGTCGCAAGCGCAATAAAAACAATAAGCTCCTTTGCACTGAAAGACTTTCCCGAACCCGGTACACCCAAAAGAAAAGCGTTGGGGTTGAGCAGATTTCCTTTATTACAGATTAAAAGATTGTGTGATATCGCATTCTCGCCAAAATA
>CALFXE010000255.1 GCA_937927845.1 uncultured Paludibacter sp. | reverse complement strand
CACAGTTACAAACATTGCCGCCTGCAATGTTTTCACAGCACACTCTGTCATCTGTGTTCGTTTTGATCACCAAACTTTGATCCGATTGTTATTCTTCGGCAACAATTCAAAAGGAGTTATAATTGGAATATCCGATAATCAATAGTTATTATCAGCTAAATGACATTTAACACCTAAATCTCTTTTTTGAATGAAAACGAACTTGACTACAATGTTTTTTGGGTAAAAGACAGCTTTTAGAATAATTTTTTCTTTGGATGAAGGCTATGAAGCCGAAATCCGACAGTGATTTTTTTTAATTATTTCGCACATTTACTTTGTGGTTATTTGAAATATAAACATAACTTTGTCAGGTTGTTATTAGTTATCATTCAAAACAACAATTTTTATGATGTATTTTATATATACATCTATTATTTAAAAAATTCTCTTTATGACGATAAATAATATAAGAACACATCACATGTTATATCTGATTTTATTATGAAAAAATATATATTTATTTTCTGCTTTGTGCTTGTTATTAGCTTACTTAAAGCTCAAGAAACCAAAACACATACTATAGTGGGAACCTTTAAATCTGAGGTTCCTATGTTTATACTATTAAAAAATACAATTGATTCCTCTTTACTCAGAGCTACAGTATGTGATTCGGCATCATATTTTTGCTTCGACGATCTTTTAGCTGGAGATTATTATGTAGAAGTATCTTCTGATAAAAAAACAGGACATTTGTTGAAAAACAATATTTTAATTACAAACAATAGCGAGTCAATAGTTGATATAGGTGAATATAATAGAATAGATGTTTTCATACAAAATCTCCCTGGTGTTGTAATAGAATCCCCTAAAAGACAAGTATATGAACAAGAATTAGGTAAATTTACATTTAATGTAAAACACAGTGATTTTGCTAAGGGGAATAAAGCTATGGATGCCCTTCGAATAACTCCAATGGTTACTGTAGGAATAGATGAAGACATTCAAGTATTAGGTCAATCTCCAACCATTTACTTTAATGGACGGAAATCAAATCTAAATAAAACCTCGTTGGTTCAATACTTAAAAGCCTTACCTGCCGGACAAGTGGCTAAAATTGAGGTAATCACTATGCCATCGGCTAAATATGAAGCAGCTGGTTCGGGAGGTATTATCAATATTATATTTACACGGAGTTCTCAAATGGGACTGCAAGGTAATGTGGAATGGAATTATACACAACTACATTATGCAAACAATTCACCCGCTTTAAACTTAGAATTCAATTCAAAAAAATGGCGTCTATTTGCAAATGGAGGATATAATCAAAATAGAAACTACAGAGAAGTTGCACACCATATTGTTTATAATACCTCATCAGGTCCTCAAATATGGGATAAATATTATTGGGCCCGGCAAAAATTGAATGGATTATATTTTATTCAAACAGGAGCCGAATTCTTTTATAACAATAATCATACGTTCTATATATCGTTTACCGGTAATTATGGCAAGCAAGATTTATTTGGTCTGGATACAACCAAAGTATATCAACCTGGAAATGTGCTGACTGATTCTATTCTAAAAACAGTAAATGAAGATAATAATAAAAATAAAGATTATGCCATAGACTTTTACCATACATTTAAAGACGAGAAACGCAATATTGAATGGGAAAGTGGAATTGGTTACTTCAATTCAAATAGCGATGGACAACAGCTTTTAAATTCAACTACAACAGATATAAACAACGAATTTATTGGAGAATTAGGATATATGCAACAACGTACTAACTCATTTAGAGGTTTTAATGCCCAAAGTGATTTGCTGATGTCTGTTTTAAATAATTCTAAGCTCAAAACCGGGTTAAAGTATTCATATACAGATGCCCGCTTTCCGCTGCAATGGTATGATGGTGTAAATGGTTCATTGATAGAAAATGAACAGAGAAGTGACAATTATAAAATAATAGAACATATTGCAGCAGCATATACGGAATTGATGCTAAAAATTCATGAACGAATAAAAATACAAGTCGGATTGCGTGGAGAATATACTAACAACCAGGTTAACAATGTGGTATTGGATAATTTAATACAGAAATCTTATTTTCAGGTTTTTCCTACTTTACTTGCTCAGTATCTGATATCTAACAATCATATTATTGCCGGAGGTGTAACACGCAGAATCGGTCGTCCAAATTATGGTTTTCTAAATCCGGGCAAACGCTATGAGAATCCTTACAAGTATTCAATAGGTAATCCTTATTTAAATGCAGGAAGTTCTATCAATAGTCAATTAATGTATACCTTTAAACAAAGATATAGTTGTGTGATATTCTATACTAACGGAAAGAATACAATCTATAATATACCTATCACCGATCCCGTAAAACAGACAGTTTATCTTATGCCGCAGAATGTAGGACGAGAACAGAGCATCAGTATTCAGTTAAATTTTCCAATAGGTTTATTAAAGAATCGTTGGATATTGAGTAACTCTATACGATATAGTGGTTCGGAAGCGACTGTGCCAGACATTGAATACAAAGCCCCCTGGAAGTTTTATTGGTCTATCCAACATAATGAAACTTTTAAAATAACCAAGAATGGTAAATCAAGAATTGGTTTGGATTTTAATTATGTATCAAGCCATTTATATGGAGTTCAAACAGTAGGTTCGATGGCTACATTAGACATTAACATATCCAGAGATTTTTTTAAGGATAGATGTACGATCAAAGTAATTGGAAAAAATCTGTTAGACACTCACAATCAAACAATGGAGCGTATGGACGAAAGTGGAAGTTATTATCAAAAACTTTATTCGAATGATAGAGGCTTTACAGTATCTTTAAGTTGGAATTTCCAGACTGGATTTAAAAGAAAGACAAAAAACAAACAAAGTTTAACAGAAGATCAAAAAGGACGAACACAGTTGTGAGTGTATACTTGACCAAAAACCGGTTGCTTGAAATATTTCAAATCAAGTAACCGGTTTTTATTTTCTAGACCTATAATATAAAATAATCAGTTGTTAGAGCTTTCCACATACACTGTAAACAAAAATAAGTTTTGTTCATAGAGTATCATGGGATGACATTCATTTCCATGAATCGTGCGCCGGCATTTAGGAAGTGGGCTGTAATCCAGAACACGGTCCACCCTTCCGAATAGCCGCCACGCAGTTTATACACATTACTCATATCTCCGTGCTGTGCGAAATTGGTCTGCTGAAGCTGTTCCCCCT
>CALFXE010000254.1 GCA_937927845.1 uncultured Paludibacter sp. | reverse complement strand
GTTGGAAATTAATTGTTTCAGTTGATCCATAGGTTATGATTTTTATTGATTAAACAAAATACATATGTAAGGTAAAGGGCTATCTCTCAAATATACAACTTTCCATTTAATTACGCAAATGGGTAAAGTTATCACACATCAAGTAGTACAATCACAATATTAAGTTTAAATCAATAACCTTTACAAATAAATAGAAAATAAATATGTTCATATTTTACAAAAAACTACATTTGCAAAAGAACAATCCATTTATTATTAAGCTATTACAGCTATGGAGACACATAGTATACAGAACCCTGTTTTGAAAGATTACTTGCAGCATTATTTTGTGCTTGATTTTGGGAAATTTCCCAATTTACCCAATGAAATAAAAATCCCACCTTTGGGATTTCCTGTCATACAATTCCATTTTGGTGAAGATGCTAATTTTTATCGTCACAAACATTTCACCAGTCAGTCTATCATAATCGGACAATGCAGCCGTCATATATTGCTTTATCCTTCCAATAAAATTAAAATATTTGGTATCAACTTTAAACCTTATGGTCTTTACAACTTATTAGGAGTTTCGCCTAAATATATTAAAGACAGTTGCATTGAAAGCAGTCTCATTTTTGGGAAAGAAAATATTGAGGCTATTTCTCTGATGTTAAAAACTGGAAGTATTGAAATGGCTATTGGTGAGATTGAGAATCTTTTACTTAAATATCAAAATCTTAAACAAAAAAAACACAAACATTTCGATAATATAGTTGATGTAATTGTAAAAGAAAACGGACTCATTAATTGCTCTAAATTAGTAGGGAATAAGGTATCAATAAGAACCTTTCAACGTTACTTTAGTGAAGTAATCGGAATTTCACCCAAATTATTTAGTCAGGTATTACGTCATAAATATATAATGACCCTTTTATATAATAATCCGGAGATGACATGGAGTAATATGCAACTTAACGGATTTTATTATGATTATGCCCATTTCGCCAAAGACATTACTCTTTTTTCAGGCTTGACTCCCAGGCAATATCTCCCTATTAAGAATTGCATTGCCTCTGCTTTAATCCAAAAAAGAGAATAGAATTTTTGTCGCCTTTTTACATATTCATGTTTGTCTCAGTTAGTTATTTTACAAAATATAATAAACCTATTATGAAGACAATGAATCGATGTATTACGTGCATTATGCTACTTACACTATCTGTAAGTACGCAAGGGCAATTGCTGGATAAAATTTCAAAAAAAGCTCAGAAAAAAGTAGAAAGAGAAACCGAACGACGCACTGAGAAGCGAATAAACAAAGGTATCAACAATGTGCTGGACAAAGCAGAGGAAGGTATAGACGAAACAGTTAAAGGAAATTCGGAGGCCGACTCAAAAACCAGCCCAAATGAAAAACAATCTAAAAATCTGAATAAAGATCAAATAGAGTCTCAAGATCAATCTGTAATTACATGGAACAACTATGATTTTATTCCGGGAACAGAAATTATTTTTGAAGACAATCAAGAGAATGAACAAAATGGCGAGTTCCCTAGCAAATGGGATTTGGTTACAGGAACAATCGAAAATGCGAATCTGAACGGAGAAAATGTTATTTATATTCGTGAAACAGGAAATTTCCCAAGCGGTATAGTACCCATGCTTCGGAATTCGTCGGGCGACTATCTTCCCGAAGAATTTACACTCGAATTTGATTGCTTCTTCGAAAAAGACAAATACGCCAGTTATTATCTATTCTTCTATGATGCTAAAGACAAAACACAGAAACGTCAGAATACAATCAGGGTAGTATTACATGCCAATCAGATATCCGTTGGAAGTATTGCTGAGAAACAATATCCAAACACAAAGTTCGGAAATGTTTCGAAAGACAAATCACTCTGGAGACATATCTCCATCTCTTTTAATAAAAGAGCCCTAAAGGCTTATATGGATGATGTGCGACTTATTAATATTCCGAATATTACCGATAATCTCACCGGAATTACACTATCTGCCAACCATGCAACAGAAGATAAAAAACAATTTATCAAGAACATACGCTTAGCTAAAGGAGCAGTTCCATTATACGACAAAATACTTACCGATGGTAAGTTTGTAACCACAGGTATTAAGTTTGATGTAAACAAAGCAACATTAAAACCTGAAAGTATAGGAACTCTCAACTATGTAGCAAAGATGCTGCAAGATAATCCCAATTGGAAGTTTTCCATCGAAGGGCACACAGACAGCGATGGTGCTGATACAGCTAATCAAGCTTTATCTGAAAAACGATCTCAATCGGTTCGCAGTGAACTAATCAACCTCGGTATTGACGAGAGCAGGCTTTCATGCAAGGGCTGGGGAGAAAGTAAGCCTATGGCCGGGAATGATACTCCCGAAGGCAAAGCTCAGAACAGAAGGGTCGAATTTATTAAATTATAAATAACAATAAAATGAAAACAATCTTATCTCTATTGCTAATTGCAACTATCACAACCCTGCAATTCGTATCCTGCTCGAATGGGAATGAAAAAAAAGAACAAAAACTTGCAGATAAAAAATTAGGCAAAGTCGAACTTAATATACCAGCTTCGTTAAAGGATAAACCAGAAATACTAAACTATGTACAAGAGATGGTTTCATTGAGTGACGAATATGCTTTACTTATAGACGAAGCTGCAGAAAAAGCAGCGCCCTTTAAAGGGAAAAAAGCGGAAGATTTAGGGATGGCAGATAAAATAAAGCTTACCCAAATTACTTCCGAACTTAGCTTTAAAGCTATCGAAATAATTGGTAAATGGGGAGAATATACAGACAAACGACTCTCTCTGGAAAAAGAGTTAACAGAAGATGAAGCAAAAGCACTTGAATCTGTGATGCATTACTTCGAAAAACGAATGGAGCAGATAGAAGTTAAACACGCTGATCTTTTTAGCGAAGAGACTGAATAGCATTCGTCGCCCGGTACTCATTGGGAGCAACACCCATTTTTTGTTTGAATAACCGGGTAAAATGTTGTGGATACTTAAAC
>CALFXE010000253.1 GCA_937927845.1 uncultured Paludibacter sp. | reverse complement strand
AATGAATTGCAAATAATGGGCTGTTTAGAATTACCTTCTAAAACATGAATAACAGTACCTCCGTTTACTCCACCATTCTCCACTGGTTCATTAGTTACATTGTCTATTACTTTTCCGGATAATACTGCGTTTGGAGCATCATAATTATCTATTGAACAACTATAGAGCATCAAGAAGAGGGACAAAGTATATATTAATTTTTTCATTTTCATATATGTTATATTTATTACCATCCAGGATTGTTAATAATATTTTTGTTTGTAGAAATATAACCGGAAAGATTACTATAATAGTCTCTTTCTTCCCAAACTCTAGATAATCCTCCATCGAGAGGATACCCGCTGATCTTTTTAAATATGTATTTGTATCCGGAACCGGTATATTTCAAATAAGGATATAAGCCATGCATATAGGTATTTTGAAATAAACTAGTACCAATTCTCCAACGCCTGATATCCCAGAATCTTTTATCTTCGAATGCTAATTCAACTTTTCTCTCATTACGCAACCGCTCAATCGTCAATTCATCTGATGATAACTGTCGTATGCCAGCACGTGCCCTAATCTGATTGACAGCATCCAGAGCTTCGGAAAGGTTGGTTCCGGTTTCTAATGCTGCTTCTGAAAAATTAAGCAGTATCTCTGCATATCTTATGTCAATATAATTCTGATCAGAATAATTGGGTTCCACCACAGCTCTGTCCGGATTTAATATTTTCCTGATATAAAAACCGCTTTTGGAATAATTCCCTGTAGGATACGGTCCGTCCATACCTACTTGTATCATGTTTGGATCTTTGGGAAAGGGAACACTTTCTGTTTCGTAAAGTGTTCCGTCGGTATCATAGATACCTCTGTATATTTGAACAGCTCTTCCTATATATGGCGATTCCGAACGAAAAATACTCGCATCAAACCGAGGATCCTTGTCTTTAAAAAGCTCTGTAGGAGAATCAAACTCCTTTCCATCAACTATTAAAACCCCTGGGGTACCATTAACATATTCGTAAGATTCGACCAATTCAAGAAGCGGACAAATTGAGCTTCCGTTATTTGTAGTAAATCCTTCAGGAATATTTAAATTATCAAAACTATGAACTTTATCCGGAAATGAATATGCTTTTTGAAAAATAACTTCTTCATTATTCTTATCAACAAAAATTTGCTGATAGTTAGTTACCGGATTTCCACTTTGTGATGCTGGATTATATAATTTATCATACAAACCATAAACAGAGCTTTCCATTATAACCTTGGAAGCTTTTATGGATTCTGAAAAATAAGTATTGGCTTTATCAGAAGGAATGCCAATAAGTCCATTCAACTGTACAGTTCCATATTTGGCGATGGATCCTGCATACAGCATAGCTCTCGATTTCAATGCCTGAGCAACTAATTTTGTGGCCCGGTTCATATTTGCTGCATCCCAGGAATTAGGAAGATCAACAATGGCCGCATCCAATTCATTGAGAATAAAGTCGTATACTTCTTCTTCTTTATTTCGAGAAACCTGTAATTCTTCCAGATTATTATCAAACACCTGAACTTCAGTTATAATAGGCATCCCACCATATTTTTTAACCAGATCGAAATAATAATATGCCCGAACAAACTTGCATTCAGCAATATATTGTTTTATTCTTTCTTCAGTTATTGTCGCAGTTTGTATTCTGTCCAGAAAATAGTTTGCTCTTCTTATCCATGCATACATAGAAGTGTTTAAAACATGGGGATGGTTTCCAAAGTTACTCACCGGTGGATTTTCTTCGTGATAGGAACCTTCATCTGTTAAATTTGCGAGATGAGGATTACCCGTGAATCCAATAGGAATTGCATTGTATAAGGAAACCATGTAAATATCAATCAATTGTTCAGATGTCCATACATCAGCGTCAGAAATCATGTTTAAAGGTTTTCTGTCTAATGTATTTTCGATACAACCTGATAGAAAAAGCAGTGTCAGTAAGACATAAATATATTTATTACTCATAATAACTTCCCGTTTAAAATGTAACATTTAATCCGATATTATATGTTTTCTGTTGTGGATAATATGACAATCGACCACTAGGCGTTTCAGGATCAATTGGTCCTAACTTAGACAATGTTATTAGGTTTTGTCCACTAAAGGAAACTACCAGGTTTTGTATTCCCCATTCTTTAAAAAGATTATTTTCAAGACTGTATCCAATACTCAATAATTTCAATCTGAAATAGGTAGCATTTAACAACCAGAATGATGAATTCCATTTGTTATTAGGGGCTCCATCATTTATTGTTGAAGGATATTTACCGGGGATCCATTCTGAGTCAGCATTCCAGGGATCTGCACGGTGCCATCTATCCAAAAAATAAGCATAAGCATTCATTCCATTGGCAAACGGCTGAATAAGGAAATGTTGCTGTTGAATATTTGAACGAGAAGCACCTTGCCAATTCATGTCAAAAGTTATTCTTTTCCATGAAGCCATTAGCCCTAAACCGTAAGTAATTTCAGGTGTTTGACCTCTTCCTATAATCTGAATATCATTCCCGTCAACAATTCCGTCCTTGTTGAAATCTTCATATTTGATATCTCCCGGGCGGAGTGTTGAATTCGCCCTACTATCCTGTATAGGAGAAGCTTGGATGTCATCTATCGACTGAAACTGTCCAACGGCCTTGTACCCCCAATAAAGATTATTCCATCTGTTTTCGGAATTATTTCTCCATTGATCAAATTGATTATTAAAATCTCTTTGTTCTAAATGCTTGTTTTTTATTCTTGTCCAAGACAGATTGGATGTAATACGATACTTTATTTCACCTATAGAGGAATTGTGTCCAACAAATATTTCAAAACCTCTAGCATCATCCGAATTAAGATTTTCGTACGGTAAGGTTGCTCCAAACGTACTGGGCAGTTGAGTGGTCCTCCTGGCTAAAAGACCTTCTCGCTTTCGATAGAAAACATCTGTTTCAATTTCCAACTGCCTATTCCATAAACTTATATCTAGGCCTATATCGTATATCTGACTACTTTCCCACGTAATATTGGGATTTGGTGTTCCGGTATCAATCATTCCACTAATGGTGTTTCCTCCATAAATATAGTTTCCAGACGGATAAGTATATCCTGAAAGAAATTGAAAATTACCTGTGTTGTCACTTCCTAAATTACCCCACGATGCTCGAAGTTTTAGATTGTCCAAATTATTGAAATTATTTTTTATGAAACCCTCCTCCGAAATTCTCCAACCGGCAGATACTCCAGAAAAGATCCCCCATCTTTTATTAGGCGGAAACTTTGCAGATCCATCGTAACGAAAACTGTATTCGAATAAGTATTTCCCTGAAAAATCATAATTTAAACGTCCTACATAACTTTCTCTTCCGTCATCCGATGCTCCTCCCCAATTACTCTTACCCGCATCAGGACCCGCAAAAATTTGGTCGATTGGAACGACATAATTGATTCTTGATGCTTGAAAATTTGTCGCATTTCCTTCGCTGACTTCATATAATAAAAGTCCCTTCAGGTTATGAACGTCGGCAAAGGTACGTTCATAATTAAGCGAGGAAATTATGCGGGCAAAAGATGATCTCCATGTATCCAATATAAGCTGATCTGTACCACGAGATCCGACTCTAGTTGAGGTTTGAGTCTCCTTGTTCCACGTATAAGTATAATATTTCTTCAACCATTGTTTCTGGTCTTGGTAATACATATCTAAAGCAGCTTTTAAATTAACACTCAATCCTGGCACAAAGGGTATTTTGTAATTTAATGTTAAGGCTCCTTCATACACGTTTTGTTTATTTTTGATGTACCCTGTCAAATCTCTGTCAAGATAAGCTGTCAATCCGTAATTTGTTGAAGCAATTGTCCCATCGGGATTTTTTGGAGTAAATATCGGCCACGAGTATTGCAACCAGGAAGCCATGAGGTAAGAATCCTGAATCAAATTGTTACGGTCTTCAATTCTGGCTCCAAATTCTACTGACACATCAAAATCATTTGTAATCTGGGCATCAACATTCGATCTAAAATTATATTTTGCGTAATCTTGATTACCTCCTTTCCACATCGAAGCTTGACTTGTTTGCCCTAATAAGAAGAAATATTTTATCGATTCACTTCCACCTCTCACTGTAATGTTTTGTTGAAATTGAGGAGGATAGTCTCTAACCATATAGTCGTAGTAATCAAAATTGGGATAATCAGGATCAGTCCCTAACCTATATTTTTCGATCTCTTCTTTTGAATAAACAGGTTCTCCGCCTAAATTCATCGCCGCTTCATTTTTTAAAATTGCATATTCTGCTGAAGTAACAAATCGGGGATATTTAGTCACATGCTGAACACCATAATTCATAGTATAATTAAACGTGGGTTTCCCAGTATTTCCTTTTTTGGTAGTTACAAGGATGACCCCGTTACCGCCACTTACACCATAAACAGCAGAAGATGCTGCATCTTTCAGAATGGTTATGTTTTCAATCTCTGTAGGATCTAATCGAGAGAAATCCCTGCCTACAACTCCGTCAACTACTACAAGAGCATTAGAGAAGCCACGTATCGATAAGGCTACATTATCTAGGCCGGGTTGTCCGCTTCTCTGAAGTGTAATCAAACCAGGCAATTGTCCGTACAAGAGAGTTGAGACATTGGGTGTCGGGACTTTTGACAAATCTTCTGAACTCATTGAAGCAATTGCTCCCGTTAAATTTACTTTCTTTTGAGTTCCATACCCAACCACTACAACTTCATCCAAAGCTTTAGTATCTTCTTGTAAAATGATA
>CALFXE010000252.1 GCA_937927845.1 uncultured Paludibacter sp. | reverse complement strand
GTTTAAAAGTTACTTTCTCACCGCTGGACAACTTCAATTCAACCGGGTCCGAATTCTTATCCACAACCTTTCCCCCCAGATTGTTGGCTGCAAATAATCCATAACCTCTTGCGTGAGACCATGCCGGATAATTAGGGTTGTTTTTATTGTCCATGATAACGATGGTGATTGTTTCGCCTTCCTTATCAGCTTTTAAAGCAACCCATTTGCTCCTTTTTCCCCAGACGTCTCCCCCTGTTAAACCTTCTGCATTTCTGTAGAATCCATTTACACCTTCGTTATTCAGGGCCGGAGTTTCTGTTACATTTCCGTTTGCATCTAAAAACTTCTCAGCTTTTTGAGTCGGTTCCTCGAAAGTTCTGTCTACCCTCAAACCGATCAGCCCTTCTTTGTTCCCTGTAAAAGTTACTTCCTTATTTGCTGTCAGTTCTGTAACTCTTTCAATCGTCCTGATATCGTTTTTCAGCCCTTCAAAGATGTAGGTCGTCTTTTCATTCAATAAAATACTTCCATTATTATCTGTCCATTTTGATTGAACAACCAATCTCCCTTTCCGGTTATCTGCTTCAATAACTTTATCAAACAAAATTATCCCATATTTATCTTTATCTTCCGGTTTTATGGAATAGGAGTTATTCCAGAAATCAAGTCCGTTTACATCCCCGAAATTAAACCATAATCCAATGTGATGTGGATGATCGGTTCTCTCAAAAGGCCTTGGATTCAAGGGGAACCCTCTTGTGATAAATTTTCCGGAGGGTGTTTTTATAGGATAAAGACATGGCTTTTCCAGGTTTTCCGGATAAATAAACGATGTAAAATAACTATCGTTTATGTATACCTCAACTGCCTTTTTTTCTTCGCTGACATTAAACCTGACGTTTGTTGAAGTGCCTTGGCAGCTTACATGCATTATCAGCGCTGCAATGATTAGGGCTTTAACTGTTTTTTTCATTTTCTAAATTATAAAATTTGATAGATAGTTCTAATGAATTAACGCTTTACATTGATCCGTAATCATACCCGGGAGGCAACATATCTTTTGTTATGTTTCTGAAATTATTGACCTGATTTTGAGGAAGAGGCTTTATATAGTGACTATCATTGACGTAGTCTTTCCATCTTTGAATATTATCAACAGTTTCTTCTCTGCTTTTAGGATTGTATTTTTTGATTCTGTCTACTAGTTTGCGTGTTCTTTTCAAAATGAAAAAGTTGTTGAACTCCATACCCAATTCTCTTTGATATTCATCTATTATAAAATCAATATCAATAACTCCTTTTTTATAAACATCAGCATCAGCCAAGTTCGTAAAGGATCTTTCCCATATAGGTTTGAGAGCAGCATAAACAGACTCATCTCCTAAGTTAAGCTTCCAGTTGCACTCTGCCACGATTAAGTGCATTTCCGGTAGTCTTATCAATATTGCATTTGCATTTCCAGTCTCCTGTTTACCCATTTCGGTCCTCGATCTGTCATAAAACTTTTTCAGGCTGTAGTATCTGCTTCTATGTTTAAGAGGACCCCCATAGTATTCGGACGAAGGATCATCCATATCAAATACTTCGTTTAATCCATCTAGAAAATAAGCATGGGGATCTCCTGAAGCCACCCAGTCGCTATATCTTTTATCTTCTTCAGCGGTAATTGCTCTTATTGGCATATAACATACTGTATCTGTAATGTTTACAGGAGGAGCCTTGTCGTCATCAATTTTTACGTACAACGTTTCAAAATTGGCAAGCTTACGTTTATCGTTATCCGCATACATGGTTATCCAATGAAAATTAGGCATTATATGCCTGTATTCTCTGCCATAAAACATTGAGTGAGAAGGCATTGAGTATTTAAGTGTTTTTCCATCAGTGTTTATTCGAGTGACAACCAGCGATTTTGTGGAGGCGGTTGTTGTTCCGTTATTGTTTATATGCATTACGGATGTTTCGCTTGTGCGACCTATCCCAGGTCTGTGAAAATATTGAGCAGGATCGTTAAACATCTTATCGGTTGTCCATTGTACAGCCCATATAATTTCATCGCTTGTTTTGTTGTATGCATTGAAAACTTCGCTATATTCATTTTCCATTTTATAGCCATAATCGCTAATTACACTTAACGCTAAATTCTTAGCCTCGGTATAAAGGCTTTCAATCGAAGCATATCCTAATTTTGAATGTAAATTGTATTCCGGTTGTGAGCTATATTCAGAGTTCGAATATCCAGAAATTGCCAATAAGAATCTTGCTTTTAGTGCTTTAGCTGCTCCTTGTGTGAGTTTTCCGATTTCTTTGACTTCCGCTTTTATTGGTAATTTCTCAATCGCATAATTTACATCTTTCAGAATTTGTGTATAGAAAAACTCAACAGACTGTTGATTTATATTAAGCATCTCCGGGTCATATTCTGTATAAACCTTATCTTGGAAATGGCCGTACTTGCCCCATACCTCTACTTGAATTTGGTAAAAGAAAGCCCTTAATAACCTTATTTCTGCCAGATAAATTTCTTTTGTTTGATTGTCCGGATTCTCACCAATAATCTTCTCAAGGCGATTAATAATCATAATACCTTTATGTAAATTCGCAAAGACATCGTTTAATGAATCCCAGCTAACGTTTGCTGCCTGATCGTAGGAATTATTCATTGATGAAGCGTTTTCAACCAAATCACCAAAGTAATTAAGACGAAACATGTGATGTTGGTATAATGCTCTGCATACAGTATATACACCACCAACTCCTTCATATAACCCCTGCTCTGTCTCATAGTAATTTTCGGTCATCTGGCTCTTGGATTCTTCTTTTAAAAAATCTTGACATCCAAAAAGAGTTAATGCAAATATAAAGAAAACTAACTTTTTCATATTTTTCTGTTTATAAAGTATTTTAAAAATTTAAATTAATACCCATCACGTAGGATGATGGAATTGTGTACATTGTGTTTGGTTGTTCCGGATTAACATCAGGAGGACAAGATTTGTAAAAGTAAAAGGGATTGCTTGCCTGGAAATAGATCCTTAGTTTTTTTAGGTCAACTTTGGAGAAAAAGCTACTAAGATCATATCCTAAGGAGATATTTTGCATTTTTATGAAATCGCCGTTAAAAATCGACAACGTGCCGTTAAATTTGTGTGACTGAGCTGTGTGCGCCCTCGGCCAATCATTTGTCGGGTTAAGTGGTGTCCACCAGTCAACAGCGTCAATCATCATTTTGTCAGCATTCCATTCTTGAGTGTAATTGCTTGCAGTGATAAGATGGCCAAATTGGCCAACGATATTGAATGAAAAGTCAATATTTTTATATTTCAAATTGTTTTGAAGAGAGGTAATC
>CALFXE010000251.1 GCA_937927845.1 uncultured Paludibacter sp. | reverse complement strand
CCGGTAAGGGCGAACCTCTTTTTGGCACCGGAGTTAGTCTTCATTTTTGGCATTTGTAATAATATTTAATTGTTTTGAAATTTGTTATGCTTTTGCTTTCTTTGGCGCAATAGTAATTATCATTCTTTTACCTTCGAGTTGCGGAAGTTGTTCAGGTTTTCCGTACTCTTCAAGTTCTTGAGCAAAGCGGGCTAATAATGATTCACCCTGATCTTTAAACAAAATCGAACGACCTTTAAAGAAAACGAAAGCCTTGACTTTGTTTCCGTCTTTTAAAAACTCTTGCGCATGTTTAAGTTTAAAATTAAAATCATGATCATCGGTTTGCGGTCCGAAACGTATCTCTTTAATAACAATTTTTGTCGAATGAGCTTTTTTCTCTTTTTCGCGCTTCTTTTGTTGATAGAGAAACTTCTGATAATCAATAATCTTGCAAACAGGTGGAACAGCAGTAGCTGATATTTCTACTAAATCCAACTCCAAATTATCTGCAATTTTTATAGCTTCCTCCAACGAATATACACCCGTTTCTACATTATCACCTACCAGTCTGACTTCTTTCACGCCCTTTATGTGTTCGTTAATTCTATGGGGCATCTCTCTGACCGGAGCCTTTCTTTGTCTGATAATCAATTGTTTAGCTATAGTTTGTTTCCTCCTTAATTAAATGATTTATACTGAAATTATTTTTTAAACTTTTGAGCGCGCAAATATACGAAATTATTTTTGAATTTTAAATATATGATAAGTAAGTTGATGAGTTTTTTTTGGTTAACTGCTCTAAATTAACATTTAACGAAGAAAGCTTGTTGGATACAATGAACTTTTATGAGATTGTTTTTGTTAAAGGCTTTATATTCTAATATTAATTAATGTAAATTTTATGTCATGAAGAAAGACAAATCACCGAATTTCAAAGAGATGATAGGTAACCTCCATCTTTATTTTGTATTTTTCTTGTTTGTTATAAGTTCAGTAGGAATAGTGCAAGCAGAAACTACTCAAACCATTATTACGCCAAACACTCGGGCAGATTATGATTATTTTGGAAAAACAGTCTCCTTAAATGGAGAATATGCTTTTGTTTCCTATAGAAATAATAATTTGTCAGATCCCTACGGAGGTAGAGTTGAAGTTTTAAAACTTGTCAATGGTCAATGGGAATCACAACAGACTCTTCATCAAGCAACTAATGTTTGTTATCCAGGACAATCAGTTAACACTACATTTGGACAAGTAATAGTTTCACAAGGTGAGTGGTTGTTTATTGGTGCACCCGAATGGAAACCAGATTGTTCAAACGATAAAAATTTTGATGGCACCGTATTTATCTATAAGCGCAATGGCAACCAATATGTACAACATCAAAAAGTTCCACATCCATTTGATAAAAGTAAGCCTGCATTTGGTAATTCCATCTCAGTATCAGGCGATTGGTTATTTATTGGAGCCCAGAATGTAAATAATGGAGGTGGAAATTTTGGAGCAGCCTATGCCTTTCAATATAACAATAATACAGATCAATGGGAATATAAACAAAGTCTTGATAGAGATGGCGACATCACGAGAGGGTTAGGATCAGCAGTTGCTGTAGATGGCAATCATGCTTTGGTTGGTTCAGCCTATGGAATTATGGTGGGAGGAAACATTTCTCAGAGAGGTGTAGTTTATTGCTACGAATTAAATAACGACGTATGGGATTTCGTTGAAAAATTAGAGTATTATGATCTTGACAAAACAAATGCACGTTTTGGTAACTCCATTGCTATCTCAGGAGATATTGCTGTGATAGGTACCGGAAATTATGATAGTAGGACTACTGCAAGGACAGCTTCAATATATCATTATGTAGACGGAAATTGGGAATTCAAGCAAGTTGTAGAAAAGCCTGCCGAAAGTACGTATGGACTCAATGTGGCTACAGAAGGAGAGTATGTACTCGTAGCTTCTGAAACAGGTACGGCAACCGGTGGACAAAGTACCTCAGGAGTAGTACACTTATATCATTTTGATGGAGATGAAGATGAATGGGTATTAGAAAAAACTATTTTTCCTTCCGATGGCGTTTCCAATGGTAAATTTGGTGAAGCCATTGCTGTAAATCAAGGAAGAATATTGATAGGCAGTCCATCACATGCTTATCCAACTTATAAGGGACAGACCTATTTATATGAAGGAGCCATAGAAGTTCCCCCTGTTCCATCTATAATTGCTAAATTTTCTGCTTCGGATGCCATCATTGGTATGGAAAGAGATGTTCACTTTACAGATTTAAGTACTGCTGAAAATACCACTATCACTTCCTGGAGTTGGGATTTTAACGGAGATGGTGTAGAAGATTCAGCCGATCAAAATCCTACTTATCAGTTTACTTCACCAAGGGTAAACACCGTAAGCTTAACGGTGTCGGATGGTACTATATCTTCTACCTCACATACATTTATTACGGTGCTTAGTGCCAGTGAAGATACTTGCTTTGTGTATATTCCTTTCAAAGGATTGGAACGTGAAGGTATGGGTGCTGCAGCATGGAATGTAATTGATGGTAATGGTTCAGAGCCATTGAAATTTGGACACGAATTACCTCAACCACCTGCATCTATTCAGGTTGCTTATTATTATTTAGCATCGCGCGATTATGGCGGTATCACTCCGGGTAGAAAAGGTGCAATGCATGCATTGGAAGGTATTCAAGGATGGCCTAATCTTTCACAAGCATTGATTGATAACGGATTTACCCCGGAAGATTTGACGGTAACATTCGGACTTACCAGCTTGGGTAATGATATTCAAGGTCAAGATTGGCAACTCTATGGTAATTATGAAACCAGAACCTACACGGGTGGTATGTTTAATATCCTGATTGACGGTGAACGTATTATCCATGGTTGGATGCCTGATTTTGATATGAGCTTGGAATATCAGGCCTATTTAGGAGGAAATGATAAAATATCGGGTAAAACCCAACAAGCAATGCCCAATAATAGTACCGGCAAAGAATCTTCACAAGCTGCTGTAAACGTAGCAGAAGCCTTTATGGAAGATTGTGGGGATGCTACATTGATGTTCTTGTTCAGCTCCATTCAACCTGCAAAGCAATTCGAATTCCAGTCGAACAGTCGCTGGGGTGGCTTCTTCGACATTGAGCAAGGCTTTATTGTAAAGGCTTGTCCAGAAGACCTGGCTACAAGTATATCAAATTATAAAACGAATGATATAATTCAAGTGACGCATAGAGAAAGTACATTGACTATAAGTAATTTAGAGGACAATAGTATGGTTTTCATTACTGATATGTCAGGTAGAATAATCTATAATCAGAAGTCAACAAATGGTAAGCTGACTTCAACCTTGATACAGTCCGGAGCTTATTTATTATTGATAGATTCACCTTCAGGAAGACAAGTTAGAAAGGTGATGATTCAGTAAGATATTGTATTAAAATAAAAATCGTTTTGTTAGTGTTTATCTCGAAAAAAGGGCTGCCAATATATATGACAGCCCTTCTTCAATTTGTGAAATGGATATTATATGAATTATGATAAATAAGCAACTAACATCCAAACTGTTTTTTCTTGCTCGCTAATGTAATCACTCATCATTGCCACTGTAGCTTCATCACTACCTTCACCTGCAAGCTCTAAAATACTTCTCTGAGATTTTATTAATGCACTGTATGAGTCTAATATTAATTTCATCGACTCACCTGCATCTGAGATATATCCGCTTTCTTTAAAAGTTGATATTTTAAGGTATTCGCTGAAATTATGTGCAGGAACACCGCCCAGCATCAATATTCTTTCAGCTACTTCATCTACTTTCGCTGCCGTATCATCATACATTTCCTCAAACTTCTCATGTAAATGGAAAAACTTCTTACCTTTTATATTCCAATGTAAACCACGAAGATTGGTGTAAAAAATTTGATAATCAGCTAATAACTGTTTCAATGCATCGATTGTTTTCTTTGCTGAAGAAGCATCTAAATGCGTGTAATCTAATGTTTTCATAATGTAAATAATTTATTATGTTGTGAATATATTTTTTTAAAGAGTACAAATATACGTATTTTATTTACATATAACCAACTGATATAAGCTATGGAAATATAGAAAATATGTATATATAACGTGTCGCGACACGTTTCATTTAAAATTATCAAAAATCAATGTAATAATATCATTTGCATATTGATACTTAATTGAAGTATTCTTAGTTTTGCATCATTATAATAAATCATTAAAAATAAATATCCATGAAAAAACAACAAATTCAAGATTCTTTTCAAATTGCAAAAGTCCGTTATGCTGAATTGGGCATAAATGTAGATGAGGTTCTTAACCTGTTAGACAAACTTTCAATTTCTTTACATTGCTGGCAGGCGGATGATGTGTCTGGCTTTGAAGAAGGAGATGGCGAACTTACTGGCGGAATACAAGCAACAGGTAATTATCCGGGTAGAGCCAGAACTATTTCTGAGTTGAAAGCTGACTTAGAAAGAGCCATGTCTTTGATACCAGGTACTCATAGAGTAAATCTTCATGCCTTTTATGGTGATTTTCAAGGTAAAAAGGTGGATAGAAATGAAATAGAACCTAAACACTTCCAATCTTGGATAGACTGGGCAAAAACTAATAATTATAAACTCGACTTCAATTGCACTTGTTTTTCTCATGAAAAATCAGCTGATGGTCAAACACTTTCTCATCGTGATCCTGCTATCCGTGAGTTTTGGATAGAACATGTGATTAGATGCAGAAAGATTTCAGAGGAAATAGGACGTCAATTAGGTTCTACTTGTATGCATAATATATGGGTACCTGATGGGTCAAAAGACAATACAGTCGATAGATTTTTATATCGTAAAAATCTAAAAGAGTCTTTGGATAAAATATTTGAATATGAAACCAATGATGAGTATATGTTGGATTGCTTGGAGTCTAAACTATTTGGAATTGGATTAGAAGCTTTTACTGTTGGTTCACATGAGTTTTATATGGGTTATGGAGTGGCTAATAATAAAGTTGTTACTTTAGATGCAGGTCATTTTCATCCTACAGAAGTAATCTCTGACAAAATTTCTTCTTTATTACTATATGCTAAAGAAATAATGCTACATGTTAGTCGCGGTGTCAGATGGGATAGTGATCATGTTGTGCTGCTCACAGATGAAATACAAGCTATTATGCAAGAAATTGTTCGCGCAGATGCTTTAGATAGGGTACATATAGGTTTGGATTATTTCGATGCTTCAATTAATAGGATAGGTGCATATGTGGTAGGAGTTAGGGCAACACAAAAAGCATTACTGCAAGCACTACTCGAACCGTTATCTCAGCTACGTGAATATGAAGCAAATGGCCAGAATTTCGAAAGAATGGCTTTGCTTGAAGAAGCTAAAGCTATGCCTTGGAGTGCTGTTTATGACTATTATTGCTTAGATAAAGGTGTTCCGGTAGGAGATAATTTTATTGAAGTAATTCAGCAATACGAAAAAGAAGTTACACTTAAAAGATAAGTGTTGTTATAAGACGTACATGGTGATTGGTGATTAGTTAGGAGTATGGAGTTAAGACACTCAGAACTACAAACTCAGAACTCAAAACTAAATATTTCACATTATCACATTGGCATATTAGCATATTATTTAATTATTTACATATGAACACATTAATAGGTTTATTAATCATAGCTGTTGGGAGCATGGGGCAGTCGAGTTCTTATGTTCCCATCAATAAAGTAAAAAGCTGGTCGTGGGAAAGTTTCTGGCTAATTCAGGGTGTTTTTGCATGGTTGGTTTTTCCATACTTAGGAGCTTTGTTAGCAGTCCCTGAAAATCATACTTTTATATCATTATTTTCAGTTGATGATGTTGCTATCTGGAAAGCATTTGTTTTTGGAGCCTTGTGGGGTATTGGCGGTTTAACTTTTGGGTTGAGTATGCGTTATTTAGGCGTTGCTCTCGGTCAGTCGATTGCTTTGGGAACTTGCTCAGCATTTGGGACTTTAATACCGGCTTTGATGGTTGGTACTGATTTATTTCATGGAGAAGGTTTGGTTTTGCTGATAGGTGTGAGCATTGCAATTACCGGTATTGCGGTGATAGGCTATGCCGGTAGTCTTAGAGCTAAAGATATGACATCGGAGCAAAAAAAAGCTGCCGTGAAAGATTTTGCGTTAGGTAAAGGTCTGTTAGTGGCATTACTTGCCGGCGTTATGAGCGCTTGTTTCAGCTTAGGTTTGGAAGCCGGTGACGCTATAAGATTAAATGCATTGGAACAAGGAGCTAACTCATTGTTTGCCGGACTTCCTGTCATTTTATTGATTACTTTAGGCGGATTTGTTACTAATGCCGCATATTGTATTTTTCAAAATATAAAAAATAAAACAGGAAAGGATTATTTAAACGTACCGACAAATGTTATTATTAATAATTTGTTGTTTTGTGTTTTAGCCGGATTATTATGGTATTCGCAGTTTTTCGGATTAACTTTAGGTAAAAGTTTCTTAACCGAAGGTAGTGTTATGATGGCATTTTCATGGAGTATTTTGATGTCACTTAATGTCACTTTTAGTAATATTTGGGGAGTGATTTTAAAAGAATGGAAAGGAGCTAAGAAAAGAACAATTTCAGTGTTAATTTTGGGAATGTTGATTTTAATATTCTCTCTTATATTTCCAAGTATGTAAAAAAGATTGTATTTTTACTCACAAAAATATTCATTCAAAATCTGTTTAATCTTATGACTAATAGCATAAATTACATGGTGACATCTGATGAAGATGAATTATGGGGGATGACGGTTACAACTGTGGGTTATCAAAAGATCAATGAAGATGATGTATATCCTCCTAAAAATCATCCGAATGGCTATTATTTTTCTCCAGAGAAAGGTCGTGTTTTAAATGAATATCAGTTATTGTATATTACCAATGGAAATGGTATTTTTACCTTTGGAGGCTCTGAACGACAGACTTATTACATTTCTGAAGGGAAAATGTTTTTTCTACAACCCGGTGTTTGGCATTCATATCAACCATTTGAGAAAACCGGCTGGACAGAATACTGGATAGGGTTTAGAGGTATAACCATAGATAGAATTATGAATGAAGGTTTTTTTATAAATCGACCTCCTGTTTTTACTCTTGGATTAAACGAGAGGATTGTTGATTTGTATTTGAAAGCTATCGAAATTGCTAACGAAGAAAGAGCAGGATATCAACAGGCATTATCAGGTATTGTTATGCATATCATTGGTTTGATGTATTATAGAGATAAAACAAGAGACTTTCAAGATGAAGATTTAATCTGTAAGATGAATAAGGCTAAGGTTATAATGCGTGAGTCTATTTATAAAACAACGAATGCTGAAGATATTGCTAATGCCATAAATATGAGTTATTCCGGATTTAGAAAAGCTTTTAAAGAGTTCACCGGAACTTCTCCTGCTAAATATATGAATGAACTCAAAATAAATGAGGCTAAAATTCTTTTGTCAAACTCTTCCCTAAATATCAAAGAAATTGCATATAACTTAAATTACGAGAATCCTGATTATTTTTCGATTTTCTTTAAAAAGAGGACCAATCTAACTCCTGTAGAGTATAGAAATATGATACGGATGGAAGATTAGATCTGAGTTCTACAATATTGTTTATTAGATGCTGTGTGGATATTCACATTGGTGCCTATACTACGTATTGTGTTTTATTAGAATAATTTTAACATTTTAGTTCAATTAGTAATGTACAAATATCAAATATCAAGATAGTTATAGTATTAAATATTGTAATTTTGTAATATCAAATTCACAAATAGTATAAAATTAGTATAAATCGTCGATGTTCTGATTAGTGATTGGTGATTAGTGATTGGTAGAGACGCACAAATTGTGCGTCTGTACATAAACAATAGACCATAGACCATAGACTGTTGACCACATTGGCACATTGACACATTATCACATTGGCATATTAGCATATTATTTTAAACTTATGAAGACTAATTCCTTTTTAGCATTCGATCTTGGCGCTACAAGCGGGAGAACCATATTAGGAAGAGTTGAGAACAATCGACTTTTCACTAAAGAGTTGACTCGCTTTTCAAACAATATGATTCAGATAGGCGATCATTTGCATTGGAATATATATTCTCTATTTGAAAATATGAAAGCCGGATTGATTGCAGCATCTAAAGAAGGAGTGAAAATAACTTCAATTGGCATTGACACTTGGGGAGTTGATTTTGTTATGTTGGCTGAAGATGGCACTATCTTAGGTGTGCCATATGCTTACAGGGATCCTCAGAATGAAGGTGCTCCGGAAAAATTCTTTCAATTGATTTCCAGAGAAAAGGTTTATGAGATGACCGGTATACAAGTGATGAATTTCAATAGTTTATATCAGTTGTTTGTACTGAAAAATTCAAATAATTCATTACTAAAAGCAGCAAAAGAGATTTTATTTATGCCTGATGCATTAGCATATTTATTAACAGGCAACAAAGTTGTTGAATATACCATCGCCTCAACATCTCAAATATTAAATCCAAGAACTAAACGATTTGAGCCGGAACTGTTGAATAAAGCCGGTGTCTCAACATCAATATTAGGTGAAATTGTAATGCCTGGACATATTATTGGCAATCTGAAACCTGAACTTGCAGAAGAAAGTGAGTTAGGTGATGTGCCGGTAGTTGCTGTTGCAGGACATGATACTGGTTCGGCAGTAGCTGCTATTCCTGCTGATAATGAGAATTTTGCTTATCTTAGTTCCGGTACATGGTCGCTTATGGGCATTGAAGTTAAAGAGCCAATAATCAACTCAAAATCGGCCTCTTTAAATTTTACAAACGAAGGGGGAGTAGAAGGTACAACTCGTTTTCTGAAAAATATCACAGGAATGTGGCTATTGGAGCAATGTCTGAAAGAATGGAAAAAAGAAGGTATATATTACGAATACACTAAGTTAGTGCAAATGGCAGAGTCGGTGCCGGCTTTTAAATCGATGATAGACCCTGATCATGAATCGTTTGCAAGTCCGGTTTGTATGACTCAGGCTATAATAGATTATTGTGTATCTACCGGACAAAGTACACCGGAAAATCATGCTGAAATAGTACGTACCATCTTTGAAAGCTTAGCATTAAAGTATAAATATGTTTTGGGATTATTAAATGATTTTGCACCATTTAATATAGAGAAATTGAATGTGATAGGAGGAGGTTCTAAAAATCCATTATTAAATCAATTTACGGCTAATGCAATTGGGCTGACAGTGGTAGCTGGTCCGTCAGAAGCAACAGCAATAGGTAACATTATGATTCAGGCAAAAGCTGCAAGTGTGGTAAATTCAATGCAAGAAATGCGTAAAATCATTAAAGAATCTATTCGTACAGATGAATTTATTCCGGAAAATATTGAAGCATGGGACAAAGCATACAAAAGATTTTTAAAAATAATCATGTAGATACGTGGCGTGCCACGTCTAAAAAATTAACAGCGTGCCGCACCTCAAAAATTAACAGCATGCTGTGTATTTAAAATATAATAGTAAATCGTCAAAATAGTAAATCGTAAATAACAATATAATGCCTACATTAATTATAATGCCCAAGCAGGGTCAATCTGTCGAGAGCTGTATCATTTCAGAGATTAAGAAAAAAAAGGGAGATATTGTCAAAAAAGGTGATATCCTGTTTTCGTATGAAACCGATAAAGCATCTTTTGAAGAGGAATCTCCGGTTGACGGGGTCGTTCTTGAGGTGTTTTATAATGACGGTGATGAGGTTGAAGTGTTGAAAAACATGATGATAATAGGAGAAGAAGGAGAGGATTATGCCGGTTTATTGACAGAAGTATCTACAGGTATTTCAAAAGTTGAGGAAGATATTAAAGTGCCTGATGCAACTCCTTCTGTTTCTCAACCCTTAACTTCTGATCATCAACCTTTCAATACCCAAAGCTCTCATCAAACAATGATTTCTCCCCGTGCCAGAGCACTGGCTGACAAAGAAGTTGTAGATTTAATGCAAATTATAGGTGCTGGTCCACAAGGGCGTATTATTGAAAGAGATATTCAAGCGTATTTAGAACAAAGACCGAAAAAGACAGGTTTGGCTAAAAAGATTATGTCGGAGGGTGGTGTGACTGCCGGTGCGATTGGCAGCGGTTTGGCAGGATCAGTTAAATCCACTGATCTGTCTGATGCTGTAAATACTCCTGTGAGTGTGAATCCCGGTGTTGACTATGTCGACCAAAAGCTTTCTAATATGCGTAAAATTATAGCCAAAGCAATGCATGCATCTTTGCAAAATTCGGCACAGCTCACTCATCATCTGGGTGCTGATGCAAGGCGTTTGCTTGTAGGGCGTAAAAGTGCAAAACTTGCCTTTGAAAGCGGTAAAACAAGTATTAATATCACTCTTAATGATATGATATGCTTTGCTGTCATCAAAGCGTTGAAGAAATTCCCCAATGTAAACTCACATTTTCTGGGTGATTCAATACGCCTATTTAATAAAGTGCATTTGGGACTGGCAGTGGATACCGAAAGAGGCTTGATGGTACCTGCAATACAAAACGCAGATCATTTATCATTAGAAGAATTGGCAAGCCAATTAAAACAGACAGCGGCAAATTGTAAAAAGGGTACTGTATCACCCGATTTACTGTCGCCCGAGGCAGCTACATTCACTGTGTCCAATCTGGGTAATTATGGAGTTGAGATGTTCACGCCGGTTATCAATTTGCCGCAGACTGCAATTTTGGGAGTTAACACTATCGTGCCGCGCCCTAAGGATTTGGGAGATGGAGTATATGCATTTGTACCGTATATCGGCTTAAGTCTGACATATGATCACAGAGCATTAGACGGAGGAGAGGCAACAAGATTTTTAAAACAAGTTGCAGTAGAAATTGAAACGATGTAGATGTGAGCATGGAGTATGGTGTATGGAGTCAATAGTTGGATAAAAACTCTTAACTCTTAACTCTTAACTCCAAACTCTAAACTCAGAACTCAGAACTCTAAACTCAGAACTCTAAACTAATTACAATTGACAATAAAAAAAACAACATAAACAAATGGAATTATTTGATTTAATAATTATCGGTGGTGGACCTGCCGGATATGTGGCTGCGGAAAGAGCAGGAGCAAAAGGGCTCAAGGTTGTTCTTTTCGAGAAGAAGAGTCTGGGTGGAGTGTGTCTCAATGAAGGATGCATACCCACCAAAACATTGCTGTACAGTGCCAAGACCTATGAAAATGCTTTACACGGTAATCTGTATGGAGTCTTTGGAGATAATATCCGTTATGACTTTTCTGCCATGATGTCGCGTAAAAACAAAGTTGTAAGAAAATTAGTTGCAGGGGTAAAAGGTAAAATGAAGCAAAACAATGTTACGGTTGTTGCCGGTGAGGCATTTATAAAGGGCAGGGGAGGCGATGGTGTTGAAGTGGAATGTGCAGGCAATTCGTACAAAGCTGCGAATTTGTTGATTTGCACAGGCTCTGAAGCTTTCATTCCACCAATTCCCGGTGTCAGGGAATCAGGAGACATACTTCTTACCAGCAGAGAGATACTCGAGCTGAAAGAACAGCCTGAGAGTCTGATTGTAATAGGCGGTGGCGTGATAGGGATGGAGTTTGCAAGTTTTTTCAACAGTCTTGGCAGTAAAGTCACAATTGTTGAAATGCTTCCTGAAATTCTTGGCGGTCTGGATTTGGAAATTTCCGGTCTGCTTCGCAGTCATTATACAAAAAAAGGCGTAGACTTCAATCTCAATGCTAAGGTTGTGAAAATTGACGGTAACAGGGTAGTATTTGAAAAATACGGCAAGACAGAAACCGTAGAGGGTGATAAAATTTTGATGAGTGTGGGTCGCCGTCCTGTAACGGCAGGTTTCGGACTTGAAAATCTTGGTGTAGAATTATTTAAGGGAGGAATCAGGGTTGATGAAAAGATGCGTACCAACGTACCGGGAGTTTTTGCCGCCGGTGATGTAACAGGTTTTTCACTTTTGGCTCACACTGCATCCCGTGAAGGTGAAGTTGTTGTCAACAATCTTACGGGAAAGAAAGATATGATGCGCTATAATGCCATACCGGGTGTTGTATATACAAATCCTGAAGTTGCAGGTGTGGGTGAAACGGAAGAATCAGCCAAAGCTAAGGGTATAAGGTATAAAGTCCTGAAACTGCCAATGGCTTATGCCGGCAGGTTCGTCGCTGAAAACGAGGGCGGCAGCGGATTGTGTAAAGTGATTGTGGGTGAGAAATACGGTGAGGTAATAGGAGTTCACATGATAGGTAATCCTTCGAGTGAAATCATATATGGTGCCTGCATTGCCATAGAACAGGAAATGACTGTGGAGCAGTTGCAGGAAGTGATTTTCCCGCATCCGACCGTCAGTGAGATTTTTAAAGAGGCAGTAAATTGTAAATAATAAAATTGTAAATATCATCATGCCAAAAATTCAATTTATAAATCCGGAGGAAGTTCGTAAACCAGGTGAGATTACGTTCGATTCCATACCGGTAAATCAGTATCAGAAAACCGTTAAGGATGAAAAAGAGAATTTCTCTACGGAGGAATTTAAAGCTATTTATCATGATATGGTGCTTATTCGCGAGTTTGAAACCATGCTTAACCTCATAAAAATCAAGGGTGAGTATAACGGTACACCATATAATCATCCTGGACCTGCACATCTTTCAATAGGTCAGGAGTCGGCTGCCGTTGGAATGGCTTGGACATTGACGGTCGATGATTTTATCTTCGGTTCTCACCGTTCGCATGGCGAGATACTTACAAAGGGTATGTCGGCTATTCATAAGTCGGATGATGCCTTTTTAATGCAGGTGATGGAGAATTTCTTTGATGGAACAATCTTGCGTATCGTTCAGAAAGATTTTTCGGGTACAACCAAAGAATTAGCTCGCCGCTTTTTGGTGTATGGTACCTTAGCTGAAATATTTGCCCGCGAAACTGGTTTCAATAAAGGTTTGGGTGGTTCGATGCATGCGTTTTTCACTCCCTTCGGTGTTTATCCTAACAATGCCATTGTGGGCGGTTCTGGTGATATTGCCGTTGGTGCTGCTCTGTACAAGAAGGTAAACCGAAAACCGGGAATGGTTGTGGCTAACATAGGCGATGCCTCGATGGCTTGCGGACCTGTATGGGAAGGTATCACTTTCGCTTCGATGGATCAGTTCAATCAGCTTTGGGAAGGTGACATGCAGGGTGGCTTGCCGGTTATTATCAACATCATGAACAATCAGTACGGAATGGGTGGTCAGACCAGCGGCGAGACTATGGGATATGACATTGCAGCACGTATAGGAGCAGGCGTTAATCCCGATCAGATGCATGCCGAACGTGTTGACGGTTATAATCCTTTAGCCGTAATTGATGCCTACAGACGTAAACGTAAAATAATTGAAGAAAAACGCGGTCCGGTACTTTTGGATGTGCTGACATATCGTTTCAGCGGTCACTCACCATCCGATGCTTCGTCATATCGTTCGAAAGAAGAAGTTGAAGCATGGGAAAATCAGGATTGTATCATAAGTTTTGGTAAGCAGATGATGGATGCCGGTGTTGCAACACAGGAGGTTTTGGATGCTGTTAGTGAAGATGTCAGGTCGTTGATATATGAAATGTTCGTTAAATCTATAGATAAGGATATTTCACCTTATATGAAAAATCCTGAAATCATTGGTGATATGATGTTTTCCAATGGCTCGACAGATTCTTTTTCTGATGCAAAACCGGATGTGTTGATGCCGTTGGAAGAAAATTCACGTGTAAAGAAAATAAAGAACAAGGAGCGTTTTGCTTTTGACGGGGAAGGAAAGCCTTTCAGCAAAATGAAACAGTATCAGTTGCGCGATGGAATTTTTGAAGCCATCGTTGACAGGTTTTATAAAGATGCTTCGCTGATTGCTTATGGTGAGGAAAACCGCGACTGGGGTGGTGCATTTGCCGTGTATCAGGGACTGACGGAAGCTCTGCCTTATCATCGTCTGTTTAATTCTCCTATTGCCGAAGCTGCAATTGTCGGTACTGCCATCGGCTATGCCATGTGTGGCGGACGGGTGATTCCTGAAATCATGTACTGCGATTTTCTTGGTCGCTCGGGCGATGAGGTGTTCAATCAGCTTCCCAAATGGCAGGCTATGAGTGGTAATGTACTGAAAATGCCTTTGGTGCTAAGGGTTTCAGTTGGTTCCAAATACGGTGCGCAACATTCTCAGGACTGGACTTCTTTAGTTGCGCATATTCCCGGATTGAAGGTTTGTTTTCCTGTTACGCCCTATGATGCCAAGGGTTTGATGAACTCTGCTTTACAAGGCACAGACCCTGTTATTTATTTTGAAAGTCAGCGTATATATGATATTGGTGAACAGTTCCATCAGGGCGGCGTACCGGAAGGCTATTATGAAATTCCTTTCGGCGAACCTGATATCAAAAAACAGGGTAGTGACCTGACGATGCTGACAATCGGTCATACGCTTTATCCTGCTCTTCAGGCTGCTAAAGAATTGGAGGAAAAACACAATCTGTCGGTTGAAGTTATAGATGCCCGTTCGTTAGTGCCTTTCAACTACGAAAAAGTGGTTGAGTCGGTTAAGAAAACAGGAAAGATTATTGTGGCAAGTGATGCTTCTGCACGGGGGTCATTCCTTAATGACATGGCTGCCAACATCTCGCAACTGTGTTTTGACTATCTTGATGCTCCTGTGGCTGTACTTGGTTCGCGCAACTGGATTACGCCTGCTTACGAATTGGAAGAGTATTTTTTTCCGCAGGTTAGCTGGTTCTTGGATATGGTTCATGAACGTATTCAACCGCTGAAGAATTACATACCCGGTCAGAATTTTACTGACGGAGAGATGATTAGAAGAGCGAAGAAGGGAGTTTAATATGATTAAAGTAAATGCTCATTTACATACGCCTTATTCTTTTAGTGCTTTTTCGAGTATAGAAGAAGCATTGAATATGGCTGTTAATGAAGGAATTAGTGTTGTAGGTATAAATGATTTTTATACTACAGAAGGTTATAAAGAGTGGAATGACGGATGTAAATCGAGAAATCTTTATCCTCTTTTCAATATTGAGCTTATCGGTTTAAATATAGAAGATCAGAAAAATGGTCTTAGGGTTAATGACCCTGCAAATCCGGGTAGGACATATATCAGTGGTAAAGGTCTTAAATATCCTTTTGTGTTACATGAACCGCTTGCCGATCAACTATCATCCGTTTTAAATGAATCTAATGCTCAAGTTGAAGCTATGTATCACAAAGTTAATGAATTACTTGGTGATTTAAAGATTGGGTTCAGTCTTGATTTAGAATGGATAAAATCCTCGCTTACTAAAGGTATGTTTAGAGAGCGTCATTTAGCAAAGGCACTAAGAATTAAGGTGTTTGAGTTCTACTTAAATGATGAAAAGAAAATTAAAGATTGCTTTTCTTTGCTTTTTAACGGCAAGAATCTTCAGTCTGATATTTCTAATTATGCAGGTATCGAGAATGAAATCAGAGCTAACTTACTGAAATCGGGAGGTGTTGCTTTTGTTCCTGAAACTCCTGCTGCATTTTTACCGGTTGAGACTGTATGTAATATAATTTTAGCAGGTGGTGGTATCCCGACATATCCTTTTTTAGCTGATGATGTTAAAGGCGGATATACCGATTTTGAAAGTAATTTAGTGCAAGTAGCTGAAGAGCTTACGAAAAGAGGATTTCATTCAGTAGAATTTATCAGTACCCGAAATGATGTTCAGTTGTTAGAAAAATATGCTGAATATCTATATGAACAGGGTTTTGTTATTACGTTTGGAAGTGAACATAATACTCCGGCAATGGAACCGATAGAGCTTTTTGCAAGAAATGGTAAACCATTGACAGATAGACTTATGCAAATTAACTTTGATGGAGCTTGTGTTATTGCGGCACATCAATATTTAGTTTCACAAGGCTTGAATGGATATGTAGACAAGGAAGGCAAAGTCGACAGAACAAAAAGAGAAGAATTCGTTAAATTCGGTAAAGAACTAATTCTAAAAACTATAGACCATAAATAATAAACAGACATGAAAGCAATTCAAGATTTAATAGATATTTCAAGATATTACGGCGCAGATAATCGTTTCGTTATTGCAGGTGGTGGTAATACATCATATAAAAATGAAGAAAAAATCTGGGTAAAAGCAAGTGGTTCGTCATTAGCAACTATTTCGGAAGATGGATTTGCCGTTTTAGATCGTTCGAAGTTAAATGCCATGTCTGATAAAGTTTATAGCACAGATGTATCAGAACGTGAAGAACAAGTGAAAAATGACTTGGCTGATGCCACTTTAACCAAAGGAAAGCGACCGTCAGTTGAAACATCTATGCATAATATTATCCAATATTCATATGTTGTACATTTACATCCGACTTTGGTGAATGGTTTGATGTGTGCGCAAAGAGCTGAGCAAGAGTTATATAGACTTTTTGGTGAAAATAATGTATATGTGCCATACACCGATCCGGGATATGTTTTGTTTAAGAAAGTAGAAGAAAAAATCAAAGAATATCGTCATAAACATGCTGAAGAACCCAACGTGATATGGTTGCAAAATCATGGAATTTTTGTAGCTGCCGATACAATTGATGAAATTAAACTCATATATCAAGACATAATAGCAGGATTAGAGAAAGCAAATAAAACTGTATTACCTTCTGAATCAAGACCTACTTGTAGGTGCACAGAGCAAATATTGCCGGGAATCAGATCGATGGTCTCTGCTGATGGAATAAAAGCATTAAAAGTACGCAAGAACGAGTTGATAAAGTATTTCTACGATTCTGAAAGTAATCAAAAAAGTATTTTACATCCATTTACTCCTGATGCCATAGTATATTGTAAATCCAACTATTTGTTTTTTAATCAAGAAAATCCTGAAGATGTTTTGAGTGATGCTGAAGTACGTATTCCTGATTTTTACAAACAATTTGGATATTATCCTAAAGTTTTATTGATCAAGGGTATAGGATTGATGGCAATAGGTGAAAATGCTGCACAGTGTGATATCATTTTGGATGTGTTTGAAGATGCTATGAAAATAGCTTTTTTGTCGAATTCATTTGGCGGTGCACATCCAATGACTCAGAGTCAGATTGATTTTATTGATAATTGGGAAGTTGAAAATTATCGTCGCTCTGTTGCTGTAACAATAAAATCCGGTCGTGCTGAAAATAAAACCATTGTAATAACTGGTGCTGCTCAAGGATTTGGTGAGGGTATAGCACGTTATCTGCTTCAAGAAGGAGCTAATATTGTTGTTGCAGATATGAATGAAGTTGCAGGACAAGCAACCGTAGAAAAGTTTAAGCTACTTACAAAAAGCAATAGAGTAATATTTGTGAAAACCGATGTAAGTAATCTGCAAAGTATAGAAAGCATGGTACATGAAACTATATGTAATTTTGGTGCAATAGATGTGTTTGTAAGCAATGCAGGTGTATTGCGAGCAGGTGGTTTGGAGGATATGAGCATAGAAAACTTCGATTTTGTTACCAAAATAAATTATAATGCGTTTTTTTATTGTACCAAAGTGGTAAGTAAGGTGATGAAACTTCAGACTAAATATGCGAGTGCCGACTATTACTCTGATATTATTCAGATTAATTCTAAATCGGGTTTGAAAGGCAGTAAAGCCAATTTTGCGTATGCAGGTGGAAAATTTGGAGGTATAGGTCTGACTCAGTCATTTGCGTTAGAGTTAGCTCCATTTAATATCAAAGTAAATGCAATTTGTCCGGGTAATTTTTATGAAGGTCCGCTTTGGAGCGATCCTGATAATGGTTTGTTTGTCCAATATCTAAATGCAGGAAAAGTGCCGGGTGCCAAAACAATAGAGGATGTAAAAGAGTTTTATCTTTCACAAGTCCCTATGCGTAAGGGCTGTACGCCCGATGATGTTAGCAAAGGTATATTGTATTTAATAGAACAATGTGGCGAAACCGGACAGGCCTTACCAATCACAGGAGGGCAGATTATGCTTAATTAATACATTATATTATATATGAAAACAAAAGCAGTAAGACTTTATGGTAAGAAAGATCTTCGATTGGAAGAGTTTGAATTACCGGAAATTAAAGAAGATGAGATATTAGCTAAGGTCATATGCGATTCCTTATGTATGTCATCTTATAAAGCTTCATCGCAGGGAACAGATCATAAACGTATTCCTAATGATGTAGCAGAAAATCCTATAATGATAGGTCATGAATTTGCTGGCGAGCTAATTCAAGTTGGTTCGAAATGGGCAAATAAATTCAAAGCAGGAGATAAATTTTCCATACAACCGGCTTTAAATTATGCAGGTGGTCCGGTTGGTGTTTTGAGTGCACCTGGATATAGTTATAAATATATTGGTGGAGATGCAACTTATGTAATCATTCCAAATGAAGTAATGGAGCTTAATTGCTTATTGTCTTATGAGGGTGAGGGATATTATCCTGCATCTTTATCAGAACCCTTATCTTGTGTTATCGGTGCTATGCATGCCAATTATCACACAACGCCTGGCAGTTATGTTCATAAAATGGATATAGTGGATGGAGGTAATATGGCTTTATTGGCGGGTGTCGGGCCAATGGGATTAGCAGCTATTAATTATGTTTTAAATCGTCCAGACCGCAGACCATCTCTTTTTGTCGTTACTGATGTTGACCAAGTCAGACTTGATAGAGCAGCATCACTATATACAGTTGAGTTCGCAGCATCTATGGGAATAGATTTACGTTATGTAAATACCGGTAAAATGGATAATCCTGTGGAAGGACTAAAAGCCATATCGGATGGACATGGTTATGATGATGTGTTTGTTTTTGCACCTGTCAAACAAGTAATTGAGCAAGCTGATGATATACTTGCGTTTGATGGTTGCTTGAACTTCTTTGCCGGTCCGTCTGATCCAAACTTTAAAGCATTGTTCAATTTCTATAATGTACATTATGCATATTCACATGTGGTTGGAACAAGCGGAGGCAATAATGATGATATGGTGGAGGCTTTAGATTTAATGTCGAAAGGATTGGATCCTGCCGGACTTGTAACCCACATAGGCGGATTAAATGCTGTGATTGATACAACTAACAATCTTCCAAATATTCCCGGAGGTAAAAAATTAATTTACACCCATATCGAAATGCCTTTAACTCCTATTGCCGAGTTTGAGAACTTAGGTGAGAATGATGAAGTTTTCAGGCATTTAGCAGATATATGCAAGAGGCATAATGGTTTGTGGAATGTAGAAGCAGAGAATTATTTACTATCAAAAAAAGCCCTGTAAAATCAGGGCTTTTTTAAAAAGATATATGTTGTGTTATTTCAAAATCCTTTTATTCAACACGTTTGTATTTCGGTACCAGCATCTTCATAATTAACCAACCAATTAAATAAGCCACCGCACAAATCGAGAAAATAATCATATATCCGGAGTTAATTCCGTTCACTACTGTTTCGCCGGATTGTATCAGATAATTTAGAAAATCTTCCAACGAACTCATTTTTTCTCCGGACAAAAGGCTCTGTTCTTCTAAAAAAAATTGAGCAGTTGTTTTATCGGCAAGCAACGGATATTTTTCCAATAGTGCTATACCGTTTACAGAACTCCAATTTTTTTGTGAAAAATCAAAAAGAATACCCGAACCAAGATTGATAAGCATTGCTCCCACGCCACCTGCCATGCCTCCAATTCCTGTGATAGTGGCAATGGAAGATTTTGGGAACATGTCGCCAACGGTAGAGAATATATTTGCAGACCATGATTGATGTGCGGCGCCAGCGATACCGATGATAATAACAGGAATCCAGTATGAAATATGTCCCAACGGTTGCGCTAACAACGCCAAAAGTGGGAGAAAGGCAAAAATGAGCATGGCTTTCATACGTCCCGCATAAGGTTCCATCCCTTTTCTCTCTACAAAAATAGTAGGCAGATAGCCTCCAAACAGTGATAGCATGGATATTAGGTAGAGTACGAATATGGCAATTTGCGCTTTGGGATCGGATGAAGGTATTTTATAAACAGAGCTCAAATAAGCCGGAACCCAGAAAAGATAGAACCACCAAACTCCGTCTGTCATGAATTTTCCTATTGCGAATGACCATGTTTGCTTATATTTGAAGCTGTCGGCAAACGAAAGTTTCTTTTCAGGTGTGGCAGTAACGTTACCGTCCAAAGTAACCTCGTCGTCTTGATTAATATAAGCCAATTCTGCGGCGTTAACTCTTGGATTGCTTTCGGGTTTTTTATAGACAAACACCCAGACTCCCATCCAGACGAATCCCAGTGCTCCAATAATCAAGAATGACATCTCCCAACCATAATATTTGGCAATAACGGGAATAGAAAGAGGTGCCAGCAATGCTCCGATTTGTGCGCCGGAGTTGAATATGCTTGTTGCAAATCCACGGTCTTTTTTTGGAAAATATTCTGCTGTTGCTTTAATCGCTGCCGGAAAGTTTCCTGCTTCTCCCAAAGCCAATACAGCACGGGCAAAAATAAAGAGCATCACACTAACGTTGATGATTTTTCCCACGTTATCAACCATAGCAATTGTTTCACGTGCTCCTTCGAAACCGACCAGCCATTTGCCAGTAATGATACCCGATGTCGCAATACCGCAAAATGCGTGTAAACATGCCCCAAACGACCATATCCCGATTGCCCATAAGAATCCTTTTTTTGTATCCAACCAATCGACAAAACGACCTGCTAAAAGCATGCACAAGGCATAAAAACCAGAAAAAAACATGGTAATGTAGCCGTAGTGTGTATTTGTCCAGTGGAATTCGGGTACAATAAAGTCTTTCCAAGTCAATGATAAAACTTGTCTGTCGAGATAGTTGATAGTAGTTGCAAAAAACAATAGAACAACTATTGTCCATCTGTATTGCGTCATTTTGTTAACCACATTGTGTGTTTTTGTCATGTTTTTAAAATAATGTATTAATAAATAATAGAAAATTCATTTCTCAATTTAAAATTTAAAAAATATTTTAGCGTTATTGTAACTGATATTTTCTACCATTTGTCCGATAAATTCAATTTCCGAAGCCGGTAATAATCCTTTTTCCACATCATCGCCTAACAGGTTGCATAAGGTTCTGCGGAAATATTCATGACGAGGGTAGGAGAGGAAGCTCCTTGAGTCGGTCAACATACCAACAAAACGACTTAATAATCCTAATACCGAAAGTGCATTCATTTGTTTTTCCATACCATCTTTTTGGTCTAAGAACCACCAACCCGAACCGAATTGTATTTTCCCGGGTACAGTTCCATCCTGGAAATTTCCTGTCATAGTAGCAATCATTTCATTATCAGCAGGATTCAAATTGTATAGAATGGTCTTAGTCAATTTGTTATTTGTGTCTAAGCGATTTAAAAACTTCGACATTGCCTTTGCAGTATTAAAGGTACCAATAGAATCAAACCCAGTATCCGGACCTAATTTATTGAATAAGCGTGTGTTATTATTACGGATTGCTCCATAATGAAATTGTTGTGTCCAGCCTTTTTCCCAATCCATTTCAGCAAAAATAACCAACATTGCAGATTTAAACTTCAATATTTCTTCAAGTGTTAGTTGATTTCCGCCATATATCTTATTAAATATTGCTTTAATTTCATTTTCCGTATAATCTTCTGCATAAAATTCTTCAATTCCATGATCTGATAGTTTACATCCTAATTCACTAAAGAAATCATGTCTTTTTCTTAGAGCTTCAATTAGGTCATCGAAAGAAGAAATAGTAATTTCGGAAACTTTAGAAAGTTGTTCTACATAAGATTTGAAACTTGCAGCATCTTCCACAGCCATAGCCTTATCCGGTCGCCAAGTTGGGAGCATTTTAATTTCAAACCCATCGTTTTTAGTTTTGATATGATGTTCAAGAGAATCAACAGGATCATCGGTTGTGCAGACAGCCTCTACCTTATATTTACGCATCAGATTACGTGCTGAATATTCAGGTTTACTCAATTTCTCATTACATTCTTCGAATATTTCACGAGCAGTTTTAGGAGATAGCAATTTCTCGATACCAAACGCTGTTTTAAGTTCCAAATGTGTCCAGTGATACAAAGGATTACGCATTGTGTAAGGTACAGTTTCAGCCCATTTTTCGAACTTTTCCCAATCGGATGTATTAGCACCGGTCATGTACTTTTCATCTATGCCGTTAGTACGCATCGCACGCCATTTATAATGATCGCCTCCTAACCATATTTCGGTAATAGATTTAAACTTGTGGTCGTTTGCAACCATAGAAGGAATTAAATGACAGTGATAGTCGATAATTGGCTGTTTAGCAGCGTGCTCATGATACAGCTTTTGTGCAGTTTTTGTCTGCAACAAAAAGTTTTCGTCAAGAAATTGTTTCATTTTATTTGTACTTTAATTTTGTCCGTGTTCGCACACAAAAGTACAAAAATAATTTATATACCAAATATTATAGTTGTAAATAATTTGATTTATACACAAAAAACACAAGAAATTGAACATAACTACATGTTATTTATATATGAAACATTGCTATTGAACTGCAAAAACATTGTTAATGTAATAATGTGCCCAAATATTACTAATTACATCTTAATTCCATATATTATTAGTAACTTTGCAGCCGTTTAGAAAATAGATTAACTCAATATTATGTCAGAAAAAAAATTAAATTTATTAGCTGATTTTCCTGCTGTTTCAACTCAAGAATGGTTAGATAAGGTAACAGCCGATTTAAAAGGTGCTGATTTTGATAAAAAATTAGTGTGGAAAACAAACGAAGGTTTTAATGTACAACCTTTCTATCGTGCTGAAGATATTCAGAACTATAACTCTAAAGATTCTTTGCCGGGCAAATTTCCTTATGTTCGTGGTGCTAAGGCTACTAATGATTGGTTGGTACGACAGAATATTAATTTGAAAGATGCAAATGAAGCAAACAAAAAGGCAATCGAACTACTCAGTAGAGGCGTAAATTCTTTAGGCTTTAATGTTGATAAGAAGAAGCTCAGTCCTGAATTTATTGCTGATCTACTTGATGGTATCGAAGCAAATAAAGTAGAGTTAAATTTTAAAACTTGTACAAAAAAGACGGTTGAACTTACAAATCTTCTTATAGATTATTTTGATGCTAAAGGCTATCTTGCCCATGAATTGCATGGTTCTATAAACTTAGACCCTATAAATAAAATGTTGCTTCGTGGTAAGAAATTCAATGCAGATGAAATAACTGTCCTTATTGAGGCTGCTGCTCTTGCTGCTGCTAAACTTCCTTTCTATCGTGTGGTAAACGTAAATGCTATCAGCCTTTCTAATGCAGGGGCTTATGCTGCACAAGAACTTGGATATGCACTTGCATGGGGAAATCAGTATCTTTCTTTGATGGTTGAAAAGGGTGTTGATATTTCTCTCGCTGCTAAAAAGATTAAATTTAATTTTGGCGTTGGTAGTAACTATTTCATGGAAATTGCAAAATTCCGTGCTGCCAAATGGCTGTGGGCTTTAATTGTTAAAGCATATCAACCTGTTTGTCGCCGACCCGATTGCCCCGAAACTGTTGATGGTATTTGCTTCTGTGCAATGAAAATGCGTATTCACGCTGAAACATCATCTTTTAATAAGACTGTATTCGACCCGAATGTAAATATGTTGCGTACGCAAACAGAGGCTATGAGTGCAACTTTAGGCGGAGTAAATTCACTTACTGTATCTCCTTTTGATGCAGTTTATAAAAGACCGGATGAGTTTTCGGAACGTATTGCTCGCAATCAACAGTTGTTACTAAAAGAGGAATCGAATTTTGATAAAGTTGCCGACCCTGCTGCCGGTTCTTATTATATAGAAAAACTTACTAACGAAATTGCTGCTCAGGCTTGGAGTCTGTTCCTCAAAATTGAAGATGAGGCTGGTTTCCTTGCTGCTGTTACAAATGGTAGCGTACAGCAAGATATGAATGCTACTGCCGTAGCTCGTTTGAAAAATGTATCTTCTCGTAAAGAGGTACTGCTCGGTACAAATCAATTCCCAAATTTCTCTGAAATATCAGGTAATGTAGAATCTACTGAAGAACATTGCTGTGGCGGTCATAACCATCATCATCATAGTGAGATAGAAACTTTAAAAACTGTGCGTGCTGCTCAGGAGTTCGAAGCTTTGCGCTTTGCAACCGAAGCGGTTGATAAACGTCCTAAAGTTTTTATGCTGACTATCGGCAATCTGGCTATGCGACTTGCACGTGCTCAATTCTCTTCTAATTTCTTTGCTTGTGCAGGTTACGAAATAATAGATAATCTCGGTTTTAATACTATTGCCGAAGGTGTAGAAGCTGCTCGTAAGGTTGATGCTGACATTATCGTTTTATGCTCAAGTGATGATGAATATGCTGATTTGGCACCTCAGGCTTTCGAGCTGACTAAAGGTAAGGAAATTCTTGTAATTGCTGGTGCACCCGCATGCACCGATGATTTGAAAGCTTTAGGTATTAACCATTTTATTAACGTAAAAACTAATGTGCTTGAATCTCTTAAAGGATTTAATACACTAATGAATATAGTGATTAGTGATTAGTGATTGGCACATTAAAATATTATTTTTATGAAACAACCTCTAAAAAATTGGATTATTGCGTTTCGCCCATGGGCGTTTCCTGCATCTACAATGCCGGTTATACTTACTATATCATTTCTTTTTTATGAATATGATGCGTTTAATCTTGATATTAACTGGTGGTTCGGACTTGTTGCTCTCATAGGTGTGATGTTCGTACATGCCGGTGCAAATCTTATTAGTGATTATTTCGATTTTAAGTATAATATTGATAGAAAAGAGACTTTTGGTTCGAGTAGATTACTCGTGGAAGGTGTGTTCGAACCTTCTATCATTTTGAACTATGGTATTATATTATTAGGAGTTGGAGCGGTAATCGGCTTAATTCTTACTATGTTCACAGGTATTCATCTACTTTGGATTGGTTTGATTGGTGTATTAGCTTCATTTTTCTATTATAAATTCAAATTTGCTGCTCTGGGCGATTTGCTTATTTTTATTATTTACGGTCCGCTTATAGGCTTGGGAACTGCTTATGTTATGTGTGGCGAATTATATTGGAAAGTAATTCTAATCAATATCCCTGTTGCTATGTTAGTGGTAAATATCCTTCATGCTAATAATACTCGTGATATTAAACATGATGGTGTAGCTCATATTAAAACTCAGGCTATGTTGCTCGGATTGAAAGGTTCAAAAATTCAATATGTGGTTCTTGGATTGGGCGCCTATTTAGTATTGATTGTCTATAATGCTCTTGGAATGGTGCATCCGTTGACTCTTATCACTTTAATTTCTGTTCCAATTGCATTGAAAAATATTAAAATTATAATGAAAGCTGATGTTGAAAAACCTGAAATAATAAAGGATTTGGATGCTATGTCGGCTCAGTTGGTGATAGCTTTTGGATTATTATTTTCTATGATGAATGTAATTGCCAAAGCTATTTAAAACGTAAATTTTGTGTTTTTACTATTTACTGAATTAAAATAAAATGAATAATAGATTATTAATTGCTATTTTGATTGCTGCTCTGCTGTGGTTCTTTATGTTTTCTCCATGGACTGCGGGATTGATGAATTTTTGGATAGCAATGGGAGTATCAGCCATTATTTTAGTATCTATTTGTCGCTTCACGGTTAAAGATTTCTATAAACAATTTGAAATCAATACTAAAGGTGTTGTTATCGGAATTGTATCTGCCGCTGTATTATATGGTGTATTCTATATTGGCAATTACCTTTCTACGGCTTGGTTTGATTTTGCTAAACCTCAAATTGGTAATATATATGGAATGAAGGAGGGGAGTAACCTATGGCTGATAGGTTTATTGTTGCTTGTGGTGGTCGGACCTGCTGAAGAGATTTTCTGGCGTGGGTTTGTTCAACGTGCCCTCACCGTTAAGTATGGCAATTGGGTAGCCTTTTTTGTTACTACTCTGATTTATGCATTGGTGCATATCTGGTCGTTTAATTTTATGCTTATTATGGCGGCTTTAGTGTGCGGTGCATTTTGGGGATTGATGTTTATATATTTTGGCAAAAAGAGTATTGTGCCATTAATTATTTCACATGCATTGTGGGATGTAGCTGTATTTGTTGTGTTTCCGATTATGTGATTTAATAAATTGATATATAGCTAAATAAGACTATATATCTAAACTTTTGATTTGATTGTAATTTTGAAAATATATATTTATGAAGCCTAACTTCAAAGACATTAAAATTAATGATTTTGCAACTCATAAAGTTGCTGAACAACCGGAGTCAAATTGGTTAACTCCTGAACAGATTCCTGTTAAGCCTTTTTATTCTAAAGAAGATTTAGAGGGTATGGAACATCTGAATTATGCTGCCGGTGTGCCTCCATATCTCCGTGGTCCGTATTCGGTAATGTACGCAATGCAACCGTGGACAATTCGTCAGTATGCCGGTTTTTCGACCGCTGAAGAATCGAATGCCTTCTATCGTCGTAACTTAGCTGCCGGTCAGAAAGGTTTGTCGGTTGCGTTCGATTTAGCAACACATCGTGGTTATGATGCCGATCACGAGAGGGTAGTGGGCGATGTCGGTAAAGCCGGTGTTTCTATCTGCTCTGTTGAGGATATGAAAGTGCTGTTCGATGGTATACCGCTGAATAAGATGTCGGTTTCCATGACTATGAATGGTGCTGTGTTGCCTGTTTTAGCTTTCTACATTGTTGCCGGTCTCGAACAAGGTGCTAAGTTGGAAGAAATGGCAGGAACTATTCAAAATGATATTCTGAAGGAGTTTATGGTGCGTAATACATATATCTATCCTCCTAAGTTTTCAATGAAAATTATTGCTGATATCTTTGAATATACTTCGAAGAATATGCCTAAGTTCAATTCGATTTCTATTTCCGGATATCATATGCAAGAAGCCGGTGCAACTGCTGATATCGAATTAGCTTACACATTAGCTGATGGTTTGGAATATCTTCGTGCCGGTGTGAATGCAGGTATGAACATCGACTCATTTGCACCTCGTTTGTCGTTTTTCTGGGCTATTGGTATGAATCATTTTATGGAGATTGCCAAAATGCGTGCAGCACGTATGCTATGGGCGAAAATCGTAAAACAGTTCAATCCAAAGAATCCTAAATCGCTTGCCCTACGTACACATTCGCAAACATCGGGATGGTCGCTAACCGAACAGGATCCGTTTAATAATGTCGGTCGCACTTGCATAGAAGCTATGGCTGCTGCTTTAGGTCACACTCAGTCACTTCATACAAATGCACTTGATGAGGCTATCGCTCTGCCTACCGATTTTTCAGCTCGTATTGCACGTAATACACAAATATATATTCAACAGGAAACTGATATTTGCCGCGAAGTAGATCCATGGGCAGGTTCATATTATGTAGAATCTTTAACACAAGAAATTGCTGAAAAAGCTTGGGCTTTAATCGAAGAAGTTGAAAAATTAGGTGGTATGGCTGCTGCTATTGAAACAGGCATTCCTAAGATGCGTATCGAAGAGGCTGCTGCTCGTACACAGGCTCGTATTGACTCAGGCAATCAGACTATCGTAGGGGTTAATAGCTATCGTCTCGAAAAAGAAGATCCTATTGATATTCTCGAAGTGGATAATACGGCAGTACGTATACAACAAATTGAAAGATTGAAACAATTGAAAGGTAACAGAAATGAAGCTGAAGTGCAAAAGGCTCTTGCTGCTATTACTGAATGTGCTAAAACCGGTCAGGGTAATTTATTAGAATTAGCCGTTGAAGCTGCGCGTTTGCGTGCTTCTTTAGGCGAAATATCAGATGCTTGCGAAGCTATCGCAGGTCGTTATAAAGCAACAATTAGAACTATTTCAGGAGTGTATTCATCAGAAACTAAAAACGATTCGGATTTCCAAAGGGCATCTGAATTAACAGATAAATTTGCTAAAAAGGAAGGTCGCCGACCACGTATCATGGTTGCTAAAATGGGACAAGACGGTCACGACCGTGGTGCTAAGGTTGTAGCTACCGGTTATGCCGACTGTGGCTTCGATGTCGATATGGGTCCTTTATTTCAGACTCCGGCTGAAGCTGCCAAGCAGGCTGTTGAAAACGATGTGCATATCATGGGAGTTTCTTCTCTTGCAGCAGGACATAAAACTTTAGTACCGCAAGTTATTGCAGAGCTTAAAAATCTTGGTCGCGAAGATATTTTAGTAATCGCCGGTGGTGTTATTCCTGCGCAAGACTATGATTTCCTTTATAAAGCAGGCGTTGCAGCAATCTTTGGTCCCGGTACTTCAGTAGCAAAAGCTGCGTGTACTATTATGGAAATTTTGCTCGAAGAATAAGTTTTAGTTTTTAGTTTTGAGTATGGAGTGTCTTGTCCTGTAAATGAAATATACAGGAGTGGGGTTTAAAACGATATGATTATAATTGGGAAAGAAAATAAAAGTTTATAATATAGATATTGTTATTTATTCTAAAAATGAAGCAGAATATATTTCACTAACTGATATGGCTCGCTTCAAAGATTCTAAGCGCACCAATTACATTATTCAAAACTGGATGCGAAGTAGAAGTACAATTGAATTTATCGGACTCTGGGAACAGTTGAACAATCAAAATTTTAAAAGCATCGAATTCGACGCCTTTAAAAATGAAGCGGGTTCAAATTCTTTTTCTTTAACACCTCAGCGATGGATTGAAACCACAAATGCTATTGGCATTATTTCAAAATCAGGCAGATATGGTGGAACATATGCATATAAAGACATTGCTTTTGAATTTGCAACTTGGTTAAGCCCTACATTTAAGCTCTATTTAATCAAAGAATATCAACGACTAAAAGAAATTGAAAACAATCAATATAACTTAGAATGGAACGTAAAAAGAATATTGAGCAAAGTTAATTATACTATTCAAACAGATGCGGTTAAAGATTATATTCTACCAAAATCAAATTATACAAAAGATACTGAATGGTTAGCTTATGCCGAAGAAGCTGATATTTTAAACGTAGCTTTGTTTGGATGTACAGCAAAACAATGGAGAGAAGCAAATACACGATTAACTTTGGAAGGAAAAAACTTACGAGACATAGCCAGTATAAATGAATTAGCTGTTTTGTCTAATTTAGAATCTGCCAATGCAGATATGATCAATCAGGGAAGGAATTGACAAAAAAGAACGCTTCGAAAAACTCTGTAAAATAGCTCAATATCAAACGGACATCCTTGATAAACAAGATTTTCTGAAATCACTAAAAAGAACTTCTGATGAGATTTATTTGAATTCCGAAGAAACGAGCAAACCTTCATAATTCGAAAACTATTTATGAGGAATTTGTACCTTTAGACTCTGGTGTTGAAAGCAGATTTGCACAATATTGTGAAACCAGTGAGCAAATAAAAATCAAATCTACTAATCACCAATCACTCATCAAAATACAACCAATTATACTTCTCCCTTTCTTTCTTGGGCTGCTTTTCGATTTTGCGTGTGTAATCGAAGTATACTTTGTAGGAAATACTTGGTATTATGGTGAAAAAGCCTAATTTGTATAATTGTAGCGGACGTGTGTAATCGGTGAAATTATCTCGCTTTTTGTCGTCATCGTAATGATACATAAATGGATTGATGTGGCTGTAAGCATTATAAATGGAATAAGTCCACACAGCTTTATTACCACGCTTTGTGGTTGTGGTATGACTGAACCCTAAATCTAAGCGATGATAAGGTTGCATGCGTGCGGAGTTTTTTTCTCCATAGATAAGTTCTACATTGGTTTCTCCCGTTTCGGTATTCAAATAATAGTGTTTTCCTAATGCCGGAGTGTAAGGCATTCCGCTCTGAAATATCCATACGGCATTCATAGTCCAGTTTTTGGGAAGCTCTCTGTTTGCTGTAAAGGTTAAGTTATGCGGACGGTTAAAATCATACTCACTTCGTTTTCCTCCATTGATATTGGAAAAAGTACGGTCGGCATGCGACCATGCGTAACCTAAAGAGCCTGTCCATTTTCCGGTGTTTTTCTTCAGCATAAACTCTGCTCCGTAAGCTGTTCCTTTTCCGTTAGTTTCAATTTTGTTTTCTACAGCCACGATATTAATCATGTTTTCATAGCCTTCTTTCAACGTAATAAGATTTTGCATTTGCTTATAATAAACACCTGTTTCAATCGAGAATTTTCTTCCTGCAAATTGACCATTCCAAGAAAGCGAATACTGATTGGAAATTTCAGGAGGTAAGATTTGGGTGGCAGGTAACCAGACTTCACGTTTTAGTAATTCGGTTTGTGCGAAAACCAAATGCGAACTCTGACTTACACGCATATAATTCAGGTTGAAACTTTGACGCTGATTGGGCGAGTATGACAGGTTTACACGAGGTTCTGGCTCTATAAAGGTTGTACCATTATTACTAAAACTACTCAGACGAAACGATGGCTGTAACAACAATCCGGATGTCAGACTGATTTTATTATCAAGATATACTGCCGATTCGATAGCATGAAATGTATCGCCTATAGCAGGTGTGGAGGAAGTCGAAAGGTAGTTATAATTCGGCTCATAGTTCAGCTTACTAATCTGACCGCCAAACTCCATATTCCAATTCCTGAGGAAAGCATATTTCCATGCTGAACGCAATGATAAGTCGTTGACCGAAGCTCTATTCAATGTTTCCACTTTTTCTGTTACATCATTGATTGTACTTCTGTAGTTCTGTCCCGTGCTGTTGCGGTAACGGCTGTACGAAAGTATGTTCTCAGCATAAAGTTTCGGACTGAATACCCGATTCCAGCGACCGGAAACCAACCAGTTGCCCCATTGTTGGTTGATATGGCTACGTTCGTTATAACTCATTTTCCAAGGCTTCGTCCAAAAGTTCAGATAGTCATCGCCCTGATAGAGGTTCAAACTTAAGCTGTTGCGTTCATCGGGTTTCCAGTTTAGCTTAGCATTAATGTCGTGAAAACCATAGGCGACAATCGCATAGTTACCGGATGAAAAAGTGCTGGCTAATCCGAAAAAAGCATCTATTAAGGTTTTACGGGCAGTAACTATATAGCTGATTTTATTATTCAGCAAAGGTCCTTCAAAAGTGAAAGATGCATCTGTAACTCCCAGACTAAAAGAGCCTTGATGCTTCGAAATATCACCTTCACGTTGTGTAATATCTACGATTGATGATAGTTTGCCACCCTGACGAGCAGGGAAATTACCCTTATAGAAATCCACTGAATTAATCATATCCGGATTGAAGACGGATAGAAGTCCACCGAGATGATTTACGTAAATAAGCGGTACATTATCCAATAAATATTGATTTTGTCCGGGTTCACCACCACGCACCATCATCAAGCTCATTCCTTCCGATTGAGTTTGCACGCCTGGCAAGAGTTGCAAAGCCTTTATCACATCAGGCTTCCCTCCCAAAGTAGGAATTTGTGTTAGCTCTTTAGATGATAATCGGGTAGTCTCAAAATTCCTTTCGCGCGTAGCAATTACGGTTATTTCCTCCAAATTATTTCCGACTTCAAGTCTGATGGTGATGAGCGTATCGCGCATCGACTCTATATTAAACGCTACTGTTTTATAACCGATATATGAGATATTGAGTTCACAGGGCGTATTTACTTTCAGACTGAAATAACCGCGATTATCGGTGACAGTGCCGGTATGCTCATTCTTCTCCAAGATATTTGCACCAATCAACACCTCGCCATTTTGCGCATCACGTACAAAACCCGAAAGCTGAACAGTTGCAGCCGTAAGCCATTGAGCTGCTGCTATGAATGTCAGAAAGAATATGTGTTTTATTTTAATTGTCATTGTTTGTTTACATCTTTTTTAGTTACAGAACTACTCATAAATATTCCCAATCCGTTTGTAACATTGGAATACAGCGGATATCGTTGCGGCGAAGTGCCTATTCCTCCCCATTGTGCCGATTCATAGATATAATATTGTTTCTGGTAGTTATAGTAAGATTCGTCTATACTTCGTAATTCAATAAACAAGGTATCCGTAGTGCTGTATGAGTCGCTAAATTCGCTGAAATACACTTTCATCCAATGCTTATCTGTTTTCATCTTCCGGTTGGAAAATACCATCAGTGGATTGGCTTCATTTAATAAAACTGAGTCTTGTTCCGCGCGCATAAAAATATATTTTTCATCTATTCGCAAACCTTCTTTAAAATCATTAATATCCCAGTCGTAGTACGGACCAAATGATCGAGATTTTAGTTTTACTTCCCAAAATTTTTCACTTTGCATGTCATTATGCATAAGAAATACAACAGAAGATATCTTTTCTCCTTCCTCTCCACGTCCTACTAAATCGGTAAAAACTATCGAATCAATTTCAGTAGGAGAGGGAACGGTGGTGCGAGCCGTTATGGTATTAAAACCGGTAATTTTTGCTGTGCAAGTATAGCTTACTCCTGCTCTTACGAGGCGTGTACTGCCATACCAACCTTCATCTATGTACTGAAGCGTATCGGGAGCTTCTCCCTGACTTTCAATTATAACCAATGCATCTTTTACATGACCGGGCATAGTGTCGGACAAGTTAGCCGCTAAGCTTATTTGTACCATAAACGTACTATCAGCTTGTAGAAGTCCGTTCATCACAGGTACAGCAGCAAAATCAGAAAATTCATCGTCGACCAAAGCCTGGCAGGATAGGAATATCAGTGTGATAAAGATGAAAAAGATAGATTTATAGAGTGACATGTGCTGAATTATTGAGTAATTGTATATGTGTTGTGTTTGTTAGAATTTTACTACAACGCCGGCTTTCCATTTAAAGTATTGTTTGTAATGAAATTTTCCTCCCATCAGTTCTGCAAAAACTCCAATATGTTTCGTAAAATAATAATTCATACCGGCACCCAATCCGGCTTCAAATTCAGGTTTATCCCATATTCCTTCTGTGTATTGGTATGAAAAACCCATCTCATGTATTTCACCGGTACCTGTTGGATATTTTTCAGAAACCAATCCCATGCGGATAATTCCATCGGTTGACTGTTAACCATACCGTAAGTAAGTTTGAAATTCAGTTTTTTGTTGCTTTGTGCACTTAATCTAAAGGATAGTGATAAGATGAAAATAATAACTAAAACTCTGATTGATTGTGTACTGTAATGCATAACAATATTGCGTAGCGGGGGATAAGATAATTTGCGTATAATCATAAAATTAATTCCGGTATCATTAAATATCATTTGTTTTTATGCAGATAGTAAAACGGTTATCCTTTGTGGTTTATAGAATATTAGTTTTATTGAATATTGAAAATTATTATATTATCATAAGCCGTTAATATTATTCTAATTACGACTGCAAATGTACACATTAATTTGTTTGTTGTTTTATATTAATTGTTATTTTTTGAGACAGCCTCCTGCAAGGTTATTATGCAGGACGGCTTTCTCAATCAGATGATTTGATTTCATAGTAGTTAATTGATTTTGGATTATAATATAGAGGTGTTTATCCTCATACTGTATGAATGCTTCCCCTCACACTGTATGAATGCTTCCCCTCATACTGCATGAATGCTTCCCCTCATACTGTGTGAAGAAAATTCTACTATACCAATAGCATCTTATTAAATAGACTAACTCTGGGTATTTTTAGCAAAGCGCCTCCACCTGGAAATTGCGTTACCACCTTCACAGAATACTCTCCCTTTGCTAATTCAGGTATCATTGCGATAACCGATGCCGGTTTGTTGGTAACTAAAACGGTAGCTTTTATGGCTTCACCGGTTTTGGGGACAAACCACAGTCCTACGTCTTCATTGTCGCCGACTATTTTCAGATTGCTGCCCCATAACTGTACAACACCGCCTGGAGTAAGTATTTCGTTAGTTTTACCAGAAACAACGTCTTTCACTTCCTGAATGGATGGGGTGGGAGAAATGGCATTGGTTTTCTCGAACTTCACTTTAGTTTCTGCATCTCGTAGCAGAACTCCTTTGGAAAGGTTTACGTTCAGTTTGTGACGTCCTCCATCGAAAACGTCCATCGGTCCTTCGAACACACCCGAAATGGAGAATGATGTGTTAAAAAGCGGAAGATTGATTGTGCTACCATTCTGAATTAGTGAGGTTATCACTTCTTCGAAAAGATTTAACACCGCCAACATGTCGGTACGCGTAACGAGCGTTCCTCGCTGCAACATAAGACTGATGATGGCTTCTTTGTCATAACTGCCCTCTACTACGGTCTGAGCCGAATAATCATCCGGGCGTTCTGTAAGCAGGTTCTCCTGCAAAGAATACTTTAACATAGTTTTTTAAAAAATTAAATGATTAATAAAAGATTAATAATTATGGAATTATTTTCCACTTGCAAAGCTCCAAACTTTTTTTGTATAATCAGGTTAACGGAATGTTATATAACATTGGGATTACGTTATTTAACATTGGAGGCTTTGTAACGTGTTGATTAATAGGGGATAGGTAAAGAGGTGTCTTTTGTGGAATGTGATGGCTGTTAACATTGGGTGAAAATGAGTGTTAACATTAGATATATGGGTGTAACGTACATCGTACTTAGTTTTTGTCCTGTGGCATCATAAAAGAATTCGGTTTGCTCATCAGCCAAATCCTGGTATTCTTTGACTGAGTAACTGTTTTGGCTGTTTGCATGGTCTGTTATCTTTTTAATCTGATTTCCGTTGTATTGAAACGAGAGATTGTCGATATGGTATCCTCCTGCCTGTCCCTGACGCCATATACCGGTTATATTTCCATGCTTGTCGTAAAAGAAACTCTCGTTGCAGTCCTCGGGAATAAAACAATTTACATTTATTGTCATAATTCTGGAGTTAATTGATTATGGTGTAAACTTATTTTAGGACAAGACATTTGCGGGGCTTGTTTTTCAACTTTACAATGGGTTGATCTTTATTTCGTCCAAAACTTTGTCATAAATTCCCTTATTTTTTGCAGGAACATTGTCATAATATATTCTTACGCCCTCAAAAACATCTTTGCGCCAAAATTTATTATTTTCAACCCCAACAGATATTTTTTTTTGATTTTTTACTTCTGTTTTTTGCGCTTGGTATTTATCTATTGAAAATTCCATCATTGACCCTTGAAAAACAATAATATACGCACTATCAATAAAACTATAAAAATAAATTACACCTTCCTCGTAATTGTCTTTTTGGGTATGAAAAGGAACAGGTAATTGCATTTCGACTTCCTTTGATAAAAGTTTTTGACGTTCCAACTTAAAAGAAATATTTTCCTTTTTTATTATAGAACAACCCAATAGGGCAAAACCCAATATCAAAATTATTATTTTATAGATTTCTGTCTTCATAATTTTTAATTGCTTGTTTTTCAACCATTTTTATTTGATTTTCAAGTGCAGTATTAGTTTGTCCAAAAATAAAATATGGTACATTCTTTTTCAAATCAGGGTCGTATTCCACACCTGTTCCAACTATGCCTTTTGTGTGATTAGGATTTATAGACGGATTATTTTTACTCAATTCAAAAAAATAAGCGTGTCCGTAACCCTCGTGTGCCGTGTTTCTTGTTTGCGTTTTCTCGTCTAAAAAAGAAGCGGTAAAAATGTACACATTATTATTTGGAGAAGGGTCGTGTTCCATTCCAGGCATATTGGTAACTCCATAAGAAAAATTATTAGGATTTTTGGGGTTACTTCCTTTTTCAAAAAACTTACTGCCGTTTATATCTTGACTTGCAACAGCAAAAATATAACTTGTTTCGCTATTAGCTAATGAGTGTAATGCTGTGAAATTTTTCGAATTACCGTCATATTGATTTAATAAAGAAACGTCTAACCTGCCATTATCGTCAAATCTGACATATTGTGCTTCCGCTTTACTCAACGTATTAGTAATGTTCCGTCTTGCAAGAATATCAGCAGCGACTACTTCCCTACCGTCAGGGTCAATAAAGTTAATAGGATTATTTCCAGCATAGCAGTAAGGAGACTCCCAAGGTCTTTTCTCCGCTAATGGGTCGGGTGTTTCAAATGCAGGTATTGCCCCCATGCGCATACGGGCATGAAAATCATAGCTGTCATAGCCGTGTGTCTCGATAAATTCTTTACCTCCGAACTTATACGGCTGCAAATAAGAGTCGTTGTCTGCATCGTAGCAAGGCAGTCCGCCGGCATAATACTGTGTGCTCTGTCGGCACGCCCTGCGTAAGCATCCACACTTCGCGTACATTGCCCAAATGGTCTTTGCGGTAGTAATGAAGGTTACCGGATGTGTCGGTAAATGTTCGGCAGGGCTTGGAGTATTGTTTTTTTTAAAGTCCTTTTGTATCATTATTAAATGACCATAATCACCGAAATAATACCAAATACTCGACATTTCTCCATTCTCGAATTCTCCAAGACAGGCTAATTTTCCATTTCGATATGCTTTATATATCCCTGATTTTGTATCATTATGATAGTATGTTTCCTCCGTTTGGTATTTTAAATCTTCTTTCCAAAAACCCTCCTTTTGCCCTTTGTCGTTAAATTGATTGATTTTTTTAGCATATTCTTTTTGAGCAAACATAAAGTGGCTTATAAAAATCATCATAAATAAAATAACATATTTCATAATGCTTATTTTCATATTAATTCATATTATTATTGAGAATTACTAATAGAAAGGATTGTATGGCATTATTGTATAAAATCCATTCATTGAATTGTGATTTATTGGTCTTGAATATGTCCTTGATAAAGTGACAATCTTAGAAATGTGCCAATTTGAAAATTTACGCATGTCTGTACTTATTTATTACGTTTGCTTGTGTAATTTTGTTTCTGATAGGCGACGTAAAAAAAAGGACTTATTAAATAAAGAAACCACCCCACAGTAAATAAAATTATACATAATAGAATACCTTCTAATAAACATTCAATCACTGTATCACATTTCCACATTATCCATTCTGTAATTGATTTAATTGTCCATATCATATAAAAAATATATAAAATAAACAAAGCACACCAACCGATTTTGTTATTAAATATGATTTGATAGATTAGTATTATTGTCGGTATTATCCAAAACCAAATAAATGGAATTCCAATCGAACTATCACCTTTTATGCCTCTGTTGAGAAATATTAAAAGATTATAAACCAACAATAATATAAAATACAGTATTCGTTGGATTGATTTATTAGTAATATATCTTAATATTTTGTCCATACTCTAAAAGCCTGAAAAATTCCAACGTTTAATATCAATATTTTTAGTATTACTATAATTGCTTGTAGTCGTCCCCTTTGTATTATTAAAATAAACATTTGCATTGACATCAACCCAACCTCTTTCGATTGGTTTACCAGTGTAAAAAGAAGAATTAGGGTTCCCAGCACCCAATATACTACTTGAACCAGGTACTCCATTTAAAAGACCTGAATTTCCTTGTGCGACAGATACACCATTGACAAAATCCGTATTGCCAATATAAAAGCTTGCAGTTACTACCTGTATGTGTGTCCCTACATTGTTATTGTTCCTATTTACTATTATATCTCCACCTCTTACTCCTGCAATGTCAGTAGAAACAGTATTGTTTTTATTTTGCAAATCTCTTGCTCCTGTTGTAGTTAATACATCATTTTTAAATGTTCCGACATCAGTATAATAATCAGAACGAGCATCGTATGTCCCACTACCGTTATTAATGATTACAGGTAATCCATTTGTACTGGCAAAATCAATGAGTAAAGATAACGCAAAATCTTCGCAGGTAAATTTACCACCATCTTTTACATATTGGTTAGTTTGATTGGATACAAAGCTACTAAATTTGTTAATATAGTCATCATCCCATTTATTGTTTACTTCCCAAGCCTCCCTCCCGTCAGGGTCAATGACATTCACCGGATTATTTCCACACCATGCATACGGTGAAATATTATAATACTTCTCAGCTAACGGATCCATCGTTGTTGTACGCATAATAGCCGGATAATACCACCTTGCATAAGAATCGTACTCATCCAATCCATGTGTCTCGATAAATTCTTTTCCGTTGTATTTGTAAGGTCCCACATCATATCCGGTATCATTGCCCCATGGTAATCCGCTTGGATAATACCTGTCGTCATAATTGTAGTTTGTGCTCCAAAGGGAACGTATGCTTCCCAGATGGTCTTTGCGGTGATAGAACAATATGTTTGAGGGTAGTGCATATCCTTCCGCATTGTGTATTCGGGCAATTGTTCTGTTGCCGTTATAAGCCAGCGTATATTCCACATTGGCATTATACAATGTTCCGTAACGCCTGAAACTGCTGTTGTCGGTGCTTATTGTTGCTCCTGCCGTTAATGGTGCTGACAGTGGGTATATGGGTGTAACGTACATCGTACTTAGTTTTTGTCCTGTGGCATCGTATCTGTTGATTATTTGCCTTCCGTTTTTAAACTGTATTGTGTCGGGCAAATTTAGTAAATTATATCGGATTGTTACTATTACCAATAAGTAAATAATAGTGATAATTACATAAGTTAAAAAATATTTTAACCACTCTATTGTATTAAACATCCATTCTTCCACCCATTGAATATTTACCATATCACCTATTCTACCTTATATTTCATATTTATGACTTACCCAACTATTAATAATAGCATAGATAATTATCAGTGATAAAACGATTGATACAATGATAAATATTATTCTAATTCTTTTCATTATCTTGTTCTGTAAACTGTGCCTACCGGCTTAGATATTCTATTTAAGTGATTTTGCATTGATGGTGGAGGTACAAACTTGATTCAAAAATATAACGAAAAATTGGACAGCCTACCCAAAAGCGGCAGTGTTTTAAAAAAACAGCTCACCGAAACAGACTATTATCTTTCAAAACATAAATTTGCTTCTATCAATCGCTAAAATCCATTCTATCTCTTTGAAAATTAAAAAAATCTTTGAAACAAATACAATCAATGTGATAGTTTCTTTTATTAAATACTATTTTAGTGGCATAAATTAATTCACTTGGTAGCATATTAGAGTTAATCTCTTCTTCCTCTTCTAGTTCGGGAATATTCCATTCCGACACTAACTTCACCATATATTTTGTAAACAAAGGCTCATTCTTGGTTGCAAAATAACCTCGTTCGTTGGTATAAGAAAGAGTTTTATTTTTATTCCAAATTGTAATAAGCACTTCACCCTGAATGCTATACATTTCTAAAATATAAACAGTATCATTTTTAGAAGAATACTCAAATTTGTCCAGATAATTTAAATTTACTCTATAAAAATTCAGCGACTTTTCAATAATTCCCTGTCCTCCCTGACAAGCATATATGTCGTCATATATCTTTGAATTATATATACACTTTTGCGTACTGCACCCCCATACAATTACAGCAAGCATTGTAAAAAATATATAATTTTTCATAATCTTACTTCCTCCTGTAAATAAACGATGTTGATAATAATGGAATACCGTTGGGGGCTACTCCATTTGATTGCCTGTAAAACAAACTTGTTCCGCCTCTGACTATTCTTGTGCTTTCCAAACCAATTCTTGTACCTGTACTTGCATCTATTCCATAATGGGTTCTTAAAGGAATATTATTTTCTGCACGTAATTTATTTTCAATATGGGTTGCATATTTCTCAGAATTAGGTATTGCGATTTCTCCTACTGTAACCCAAGTAGAATTGTCAATAGTACCGTTCCAAGTATCCTGAATATGTGCCATCTCATGACCTAATCCAATATATGATGGACGATTTTCATTTCCCATTGCATTTATACCTCCTGTTGTAGAGTTAGGATTCCATCTAATATAAGTTCCATTGGGATCTGCTGCATTACTTCCTTGCACTACTTGTACTGTATTGGTTGAGTTCATCAAATCATTGACTAAAGCATTTCCTATATTTCCTCCTGTACGCAGATTATCCAATGCAGTAGTCAAACTACTTAGATAGGTATTACTACCTGAATATATCTGACCATTACTGCCAATAAAACCATAAGTTCCATCTACATCTTGTCCATAATAATAGGAACTACTACTGATCCTTGTAGTGCCATCAGGATTAGTTATAGTGTAATTAATAATATATGTTATACTATCCCCATTTACATCCACATAATTTACTGGATTATTCGCGGCATGCACATACGGCGATTGCCAAGGCGTTTTTTCTGCAAAGCGGTCTATGGTTGTATAACGGTTTATTGCATGGTATAGTCCGCGGTTTCCGTGGTCGGTTACATCATATCCGTGTGTTTCAATGAATTCGCAACCATTATGCTTATAAGGTCCCACATCATATCCGGTATCATTGCCCCATGGCAATCCGCTGGGATAATACCTGTCGTCATAATTGTAGTTTGTGCTCCAAAGGGAACGTATGCTTCCCAGATGGTCTTTGCGGTGATAGAACAATATGTTTGAGGGTAGTGCATATCCTTCCGCATTGTGTATTCGGGCAATTGTTCTGTTGCCGTTATAAGCCAGCGTATATTCCACATTGGCATTATACAATGTTCCGTAACGCCTGAAACTGCTGTTGTCGGTGCTTATTGTTGCTCCTGCCGTTAATGGTGCTGACAGTGGGTATATGGGTGTAACGTACATCGTACTTAGTTTTTGTCCTGTGGCATCGTATCTGTTGATTATTTGCCTTCCGTTTTTAAACTGTATTGTGTCGGGCAAATTTAGTAAATTATATCGGATTGTTACTATATTGCGATCTAAATCTGTAATTAAATTACCGTTTGCATCGTAAAAGAATTCGGTTTGCTCATCAGCCAAATCCTGATATTCTTTGACTGAGTAACTGTTCTGACTGTCTGCATGGTCTGTTATCTTTCTAATCTGATTTCCGTTGTATTGAAACGAGAGATTGTCGATATGGTATACTCCTGCCTGTCCATGACGCCAGATGCCGGTTATATTTCCATGCTTGTCGTAAAAGAAACTCTCGTTGCAGTCCTCGGGAATAAAACAATTTACATTTATTGTCATAATTCTGGAGTTAATTGCTTTGATTATTGCATTTGCAATTCAATTAATCATCAAAATCACTTTTGACAAAATAATAATTTTTACCCTTGGTAATGTAATAATTATCATCTACGCCTTTTCCTTTTGTGAAATTAAACGTTTGATGCGGTCTGTCGCTGTATTTTAATGTCAATTTGTTTCCTTCCAATTTAAATGTTCCTCGCAAAACTTCCATTTCCTCTGTTGTCCTGTTGAAATCATTAAAAACGAAAGTACCATTTGTGTAAAATGTAATGTTGATATCAGCAATGTGTGGTATAAACCATTTGCCTACCAAACGTTCATCTATGTTTGACTGATAACTTTGTTTTATAGTATCATTTGGCACAATAGCAGATTTGTTGCTTTCGTTTTGATTGGTTTTTGCCTGACATTGTACAGAAAAAAACAAACAAAATATTGATATTACTAAATTTAATTTTCTAATAATCATAATTTTAATATCTTGCATTGTTAAACAAATTAACTTCTTTTTTTCGTCTGTCTAAAATTTCGAGTGGCCTGCGGTAATTTAACATTAAACTGCCATTATAGTTGCTTTTGTTTAGTTCTTTTAGAAAATTTGATTGTTTTAAACCGCCAACGCCAACATTAAAAGTGAAAGAAACAATAGCATCGTATTGAAATTGCATTAACGGAACTCCAACAAGTGATTGTACGGCTTTTTCATAAGTTCCTGACAAGTCGGTTTGCAATAAACTCATTGCTTCCTGTTTTGTGTTAAACCAAGCCCAATCTTTTTTGTCTTGTTCCGTTACGGCTCGTTTCCCTATCAAATGCCCAACTCCAATGGTCGCAAATCCTTTTGAGTCATTATAAGGGCTAAGTTTTAATCCCTCTCTATCAATAAGAAAGTTTAAACCTTTATCGCTAATACTTAAATCTGAAACAGAGGTATATGGGTAAAAGCCGTCCATTTCATTTTGATTAAAAGAGATTGCACCCCAATCATATTGAGCAAGGTAGGTTGTGCCAATATTATTATAAACTTGTTCGTCTATAGTTATTGCTTTAGCATTACCCTCTTGCCAAAGAACTGCCTTGCTGCCATTTTCGTTTTGGAACTCATACCAATCGCGCCCATCAGGGTCTATCCTATTCACAGGATTATTACCTGCATAGCAGTAAGGAGATTCCCACGGTCTTATTTCCGCCAGTGGGTCGGGTGTTTCAAATGCAGGTATTGCCCCCATGCGCATACGGGCATGAAAATCATAGCTGTCATAGCCGTGTGTCTCGATAAATTCTTTACCTCCGAACTTATACGGCTGCAAATAAGAGTCGTTGTCTGCATCGTAGCAAGGCAGTCCGCCGGCATAATACTGTGTGCTCTGTCGGCACGCCCTGCGTAAGCATCCACACTTCGCGTACATTGCCCAAATGGTCTTTGCGGTAGTAATGAAGGTTACCGGATGTGTCGGTATATCCTTCCGCATTGTGTATTCGTGCAATTGTTCTGTTGCCGTTATAAGCCAGCGTGTATTCCACATTGGCATTATACAATGTTCCGTAACGCCTGAAACTGCTGTTGTCGGTGCTTATTGTTGCTCCTGCCGTTAATGGTGCTGACAGTGGGTATATGGGTGTAACGTACATCGTACTTAGTTTTTGTCCTGTGGCATCGTATCTGTTGATTATTTGCCTTCCGTTTTTAAACTGTATTGTGTCGGGCAAATTTAGTAAATTATATCGGATTGTTACTATATTGCGATCTAAATCTGTAATTAAATTACCGTTTGCATCGTAAAAGAATTCGGTTTGCTCATCAGCCAAATCCTGATATTCTTTGACTGAGTAACTGTTCTGACTGTCTGCATGGTCTGTTATCTTTCTAATCTGATTTCCGTTGTATTGAAACGAGAGATTGTCGATATGGTATACTCCTGCCTGTCCATGACGCCAGATGCCGGTTATATTTCCATGCTTGTCGTAAAAGAAACTCTCGTTGCAGTCCTCGGGAATATTAATGCTGTTGGCATTTGTCAGGCGGTTGAGTTGGTCGTAGTAATAGTTGTATGAAGCACCGTCACTACATTCCACATGCGATATATTGCCGTTCCAACAGGGGGTGGATACATTACCGTATCCGTTATATTTGACATTATAATATATCTTTTCGGTAAAATAATCACTTTCAATCCATGTAATCTGGTTGCGTATGTTATATGCATACGTGTATCCTGCCTGTGGATTGTTGTTGTGACGGTTTTTGGTAACCAGTCGTCCAAGCTCGTCATAATGATTTGTTGCAAGTGTTACCTCTGCGTTATTGTTTAGTTTGTACTTCGTGTTTATCATTCTTCCCGCATGGTCGTAGGTGTATCTGTAAAGCTCTGTGAGCGGATTGCTATGGTTAGCCGTGTTGCTGTGCTCGCTCAGGCTTTGCGTTATGTTTCCTGTAAAGTCGTATTGGCTATATCTTATATCATATCCGTCCATATGATTGTTAGCACGGGTTTGTATTATGCGTCCTCGATAATCGTAGTAGTAAGCCGTTGTCAGGTATGTATTCGAACCGTCGAGCAGGTAGGTGCGTGTGCCGGTCAACAGTCCTTTGGCTGATGGATGTCGTACGCCATATTCCGCCTCACGATTAGTGTCGTACGTGAGATTTGTTTTGACTGTTGATGGTAATTTATCTAAAAACTGGTAATCATCGTAATAATTCACCACAAGCAGTTTAGAAGGTACGGCGTGATACCAGCCTCTTGAATAACCTGTATCTTCCATGGGGTAAGGCTGACTTCCCACCGTAAATGTTTCTGTTACGATATAATTGCTAAAATAATTAATTAAATTCTGATGATTCCCATTCAAGTTAATTTCAGAGCTGTACTGTATACGTCCGAACACATCGTATTTGTGCAGTGTCCATTTGTTTCGTTGCTGACTGTCATATTTCACACGTTGACAACCATCTTGAGAAAGGATTAATCTGTTAGATTGGTCATATACCATGTAAACAGGTTCGCATCCGGGCAGACGTTTGTAGGTTTGGTTGCCACGATTATCGTATTTGTAGAGATAAGCATATTTTTTCAGTATATCGTGGTTGTCACTTATGTAACTTGCAGTAGAATGGTTTTTCAATCCGTCAACAGCTAATGGGGGGAGTACGTAGCAACATTGTCCCAGATTATTGTATACATAATAGGTGTCGTGATTGGATGATTGGCGGGTCATTACTACTCGTCCAAACTTGTCGGCATATTTAGTGACAGATTTGTTATCCTCGTCGGTTGTAGTAGTTTTATAAAGTGAAGCAGGATCATAATTGTTTCCTCGTTGTAAATATCCCTGTGCATTTACATAAAAATACGTAATGGAGACATCGTTAGCATTGTAGCTTGTAGTTATTCGTTTGTTGTTGCTGTGCCAAGAAGCTCCCGGTCCGTATTGCCTTTCTAAACGATTGAATGGCGAATCTTCATAAATATTTTCGCTGTAGGGTCGGGAATCGTTGTTATAAACACTTGTTGCTATCATAAGAATGGTTGATGACGGCACAAAAGCTCCTGTACTATTGTTAATCGGTACAGGCAACCAATGTTTCCACTTACGCCCGAGAGCATCATATTCGGTGTTAGTTACCAAATCGCTGCCTTGTGGTGTGAAGTTTTTTTGAATTGTTTGCACGTGGTTGCCGAAACCGTCGAAATACTGTATGGCATCCAGATAATATGCACTGTCTTCGCTGGTATAAGTGCGGGTGATTATATGGTTTTTACATGTTTCAATGCCTGTTAATCCGGGCATATTGTGTTGCGCATGAAGTCTCTGAAAAGTTGTTTCGGCGACTATTGAAAATATTATTGTGTAAATTATTCGTTTCATACGTTAAATGTTATGTTGTTTTTGTTTTATAAAAATTCACTCTCCAATATGATACTCGAAGGACTGTAACTTTTTTGTCTCGCTTCCTTCGACTATATAGCTTTTTATTAACCGTCCGAAACCATCATACTCGTATTCGGTACAAACACCTCGTGGATCTGTATAAGATATCACTCCTATTAAAGGTTTATATTTATAGGTGTGTACTTGTATGTCGGAATAGTTTCGCAAAGTATTTATCAAGCTGATATTAGTTTCATCAAGAATGCTTTTTGTACCCATATTTTGTACCCATGAATCATTTTTACCTAACCTGCTTAACAAAATGCTGTAACTGATATTTTCAATTTTAGCAATAGGGTATTGTGAACTGTAACCCCATAAATAACAAGTTCTCATGCCTGTATCATCCGATATCTCCACAGGATTTCCGTAATAGTCGAATTTATGATATTCTATTTTTTTGTTAAAGACGTCATTACTGGACATTTTAGCTTTAATCATTTTGGGATGTATACTATTATCGTATACGGCAATGCTCATTGTCGAATCGTTTTCCGACACCTTTTTATGTTCGAGCAGAGTATTTTTCATATATCTAAATTGCAATGCATCTGTTACCCCCGTAGAATATTCACTGTAACCGTCGAAAGCATATCGATAATAATCCTTTTGCTCCTTGTCATCACTGTTGGTTTGTATTGTTTGAACCGGATATGGATGTTGCCACCACAAATTATACTTGTATTGTTTGGCAGTGCCGACAGTTCTTCCATTGTCGTAATAATAAGTAGTAGAATCTTTACGTACAGGAAAAGCAGCCATTGCAAAATTCCATCCTGCAGTTTTAAACTCATCAGCTATATTGCTCTCGTGACCTGGAGGTACAGTATAGTAATTACCATTACCCGATTTAAATTCTGTATCTTCACAAAGAGCACATATTCGTGATTGGTATGCCCTTGTTACTGCTTTATGCTGGATTGTATCGTTATATGAACCGTATTTATGAATTAGATAATATGGATCCCAATAGCGAAAAGCATAGGGTGGATACTTCCCAATATCATCAGAGAATGCGGCAAATGCATTGTCGTAATCTTCCTCATCAAAAGGAGCGTTATTAGATTTACTGAATCTGTACATGTATTTGTATTCAGTTGCGGAAACCAAAGTGTCAGTTTTAAAATGCTCTACCTTTTTCAGTAACCCCCACCGTGTATCATCATATGCAGCATGCGACGCGTCTATTGCTTCAAAGGGTATAGAAATGTTACGTTTGGTAGCCTGATAATAAGTTAGAATCTTGTCACTATCATAACTTATAATCCCTTCAGGAGCAGTATAATAATACTTCGTCGACGTTTGCCCCAGTCCGCTTCCATACCGTTGTTCTTCTACATAATTATACAATATAGCACTGCCGTTTCTAAAAGTTATATTGGTCAGAGGCATTGATCCCCACGTGCGAATACGTGAAATACCATTACCTATAATTTGACCGGGGTTAGGGATGTTGCTACCTGGAAACCCTTGCTGATAATATTCGAGATTTGTAATATATTGTTCAAAACAGTAATCTTCACTCTTTATAAGGCGTTTTGGTATACCTGCACCTTCAATATGTTTTTCGAATGCAATATAGCCATACTTGAAAAGACGTGTATGAAATTTCCCCGTTTTAGTATCCGTCTCTGTTATTTGCTTTATACGCAATCCACCAATAGGATAATAGGCAAAGTCTCCCCATGGAGTCTCAAAATAATCGTCAGGCTTCTTAGAGGGTTCGGTACACTCGTATGCTGTTTGGTTTCCCTCGTAAATAAACTCGGTTTCGATTCCTTCAGGATTGATTATTCTATTCAACATACCTCGTTTGGCTGCGGTAGCATTTGCTTCCCTGTTTCTTCCTTGGATTGTTTGTAAAGTAGTTGAGATATTCAATGACAGCCCGGTAAGATCTATTGTAGGTACAGCGATGTCATTTCCATTTCCATTCTCGCCATTGGCAAACCCCCAATGATCGATGGCTTTAGTATCCATATACGGTACATTATTCGTATCATTGTATATAAAAGAATACGTGCGACTTTGAGTGTTTGGTGCCGAAATCACGACCGAATCTAATTTTGTCAAGGACGTATAGCTATTATATGGGGTAATAAAAAAGTCAATACGTTTTATAAGTTCATGTGCATTGTTGCGCACTTCTATATTCCCTAAATTCCAATTATCTACATATTCAAAAGTTGCAGAACCATTATCAAAACTTATGCATTCTATAAGTCTTGATTTTAGCATGTCGGACCTATACCGTGACGGAGTAGTGAATGTATAGCTGTTATAAACTGTATTTATATGATCCAACCCATTGGATGTAATATAACGTTTCTCTATATAGTTATTCTTTTTCGTATAACAAACAGGATTTTCGCCTCCATATCTCTGGTCTTCTATTACTACATAGTCGGAAAGATTATAATTGTCCAACTCTCTTTCTAATATTCCACTATATGCGAAATTTATTTTTGCACTCGTAGTTGCCGAAGTTATATTTTGGCACAACCATCTAATTGTAAAATCACCAGATTGCTCGGTATAGTTTATGTTAGTCCCCATTTTATATTGTATGCCATTAGCCTCTGTTATCGTAAAATAACCTCCGCTATAAATGATTTTTATATCGTTCAGCGGAAACGAGCTAAAAGAAGATTGTTTGTTTGGGATACATGTTCCCCCTGTGTTAGCCAATTTGTAGGAATATATATCAGGTTCACCGTCTAAACGTTCATAATGTAAATATTTGGCAATGTCATGCTCCAGTATGCCTGCATATTGTTGCAAATATCCTACGCCATAATTATTACCGGTCAATGCTCCATACGAATTATCAGGTAATCCTTGAATGTTCCTAACAATAGATGGTATAGCATTTAATGTCCATCCTGTGCCTGCCCATCCGCTCAGTTCATTAGGCTTCAATCCTGCCGAATGATACGACAAACTGATAGGTAAGACTATGTCGCCAACTTTGATTTCGTGTAGGGGAACCGTTATTTCCGGTATTCCTGTTGTATGACTTACAGGGTAAGAAGCGTATTTCTCTACAGCAGCTGCTTCAGGAGTCAATGGAACTATGCTTGGTGCTGTCAACATTATATTCTGTGCCTGCAAATACACAAGCACTGATAACAAAAAAATCAGATAAGTAATTGTAAGTATCTTTTTCATGGATAAATTTATTAGAGTTTATATATGTTATTTTAAAAAGAAACAATAATGAGTTTTACTTCTTCACCACCACCCTTTGCAATACCATATCATCTACATGCACATACAGCATATATGTTCCTGTGAGAAGATGCCCCATGTTGATAGTTGTGTCGTGGTAACCTTCCGTCATATCCATAGGGGTAGTTTGGCAAACTGATATTCCTACATTATTGTGTACAGTAAACCAAATTCGCGCATTGCGTGTGAGTTTGTACTGAATATGCAGTTGCTGCACTACCGGATTGGGCAAGAGCTTGGCTTCGGTAAATACGGCTTCTGCACCTGTTAATGTGTTGTCCGAATTTTCAGGTAGAGGTTCGGTCTGTACCTGCGAGGTTTGCATAAGTGGCGGATAATAAAACGAGGTGGTGAAGATGGTAGTGTCACTTACACTCTCGTTGCCGTTGCCGGTTTTTCTTCTCCTGATAATGTCGGTCTTAACACTTTCAAATACCGGATATCGGATACCTTCCGCATACCAGGAGTATGTGTCTAACTGCATCTCTGTACTGTCCATCCCTATTTCGGTATAGTATCGTAGTGTTCTGATACGTAATGCATTCTTCACTGATTCGAAATCGGGCAATAGCAATTCTCCTTCTGCATCGGCTTCCACGCTGGTGTAACCCTTTACCGAAAGCTTAAGCATCCTGCTGTATTCTCCACTGCCTTCAAAATAGCTGAAAAGAGTATCACCATAACCGAAGGGAAATCTCATGCGTAGTTCGGGAGCGTGGTATTCCATCATGGTGGTGGCATTCTCGAAACCAATTGCCCACACGCTGTCGCGTTTTTGGGAGTAATAATAGCGCGTACGATGTTCCATACCGCATATTGTATCCATACGTGTACTGTCGGGAATGAAATACTTCAGAGAATATTCTTCGTTTAAGGGTTGCAACATGCGAAAATCCCATGTTAGTTGTCGACCTGAACTGCCGGGGTCTTTAAATTCAACCTGTTGCTTAACAATTTGATCGGCGGGGCGAAGTGTATTGAATTCTCGCGTTAACCGGTGCTGTGCAAACAAAGTAACAGAAACTGAAGCCAATAAAAACAGGCACATGATTAGTCTCATAATATTATCCTTGTCGTTCATCTTATGGTAAGATAACAACCGTTTTTCAATCAGATGATTTGATTTCGTAATTAATTTCATATCTGTTGGTTGTTTTATAATTACTATTATTTTATCTCCATTCACTTTCTCCAACTTTCCTCTGCAAAGCTCCAAACTTTTTCTGTATAATTAGGTTAACGGAATGTTATATAACATTGCGGTTTACGTTATATAACATTGGAGGCTTTGTAATGTGCTGATTAATAGAGAGTAAATTGTTATATGGTTTTTATAGGATGTGAGGATTGTTAACGTAGATACATATTTCTGTTAACATTCGCGTTAAAATATAACATAACAATCAGGGAAAAGCCATATCTTTGCACCAAATGAAACATATCAGCTAATAACATAATTTTAACATACAACTAAAATGATAAAAATTCTTTTTATAGAAGATGATAAAACTTGTGCTTATACCACACAGGGTGGGTTGGAGTTATTAGATATCTATGATGTAGAGGTAGCTCACAACGGCAAAGAAGGATTAGAACTGTTCGACCGGTTTCAACCTGATGTGTTAGTTACGGATATTGAAATGCCTGAAATGGATGGTTATGAGTTGGTAAGGCAGGTACGAATAAAAGATAAATCTGTTGTTATCATCATGGCGTCAGGTAGAACTATGCCTAAAGATGTGCTGAAAGGATACGAACTTGGAGTGGACGATTACATCAAAAAACCGTTTGTTGCAGAAGAACTTCATGCACATATTCAGGCTATTCTGAAACGTATGAGTAGTAAATATAACAAAGATGTAGCCGATGCGTACGATTTTCTTTATATCGGAAATTATAAGTTTAATTTCAGAGAAGAAACGTTGGAATTACGTATGCAGAAACAGAAATTGACCACACGAGAAGCTGATATCCTTAAAATGCTGTACGAAAATAAAAATACGATAGTTGCACGTGAAAAAATCCTTATCGATTTATGGGAAAGTGCCGATTTTTTTCATTCTCGCAGCTTAGATGTGTTCATTGCCAAACTACGTAAACATCTTGCATACGATCCTTCTATTCAAATTGTTACAATAAAAGGAAAAGGTATAATTCTTAAAACAGAGGGGATTAGTGAATGTAAATAAATATGTAATGTTGTTTTTAAAAGTTACTTAGCATTTTTGCGTTTAGCTGCTTTTATTGAACATCTTTCAAAATCAAGGAATATCCCAAATCCGTAAAAGAATCCTAATGAGTTTGTTGTGACTTTCATATTTTCTACAAACCATTCATCACAATCGTATCTTAATAAGATATTTTTCATGTTACAATTGATTAACAAAGAAGTTATCTCAAAATGATTTTCGAGATAACTTCTTTGTGAGTTATAAATACTGCTTCTTTATGATTTGTATTTTAGTTTTGCCGAAGCACCATAATATGCGTAGTTAAAGTAATATTACCTGACCATCTATCTGAAATTTGATATCTGTATTTTATAAGTGCATTCACTCCCAAATGTTCCAGATAATCAACATTGTGAATTGGATTGGAGATTCAGTGTATTGTGGATACTGGCACAAGGCAATCCTATTATTGGTTCCCATGCTATCCCAACCCCTGATTCGTAACTGAACTTTGACCTCTCTTGAGATGATATAGTGAACGTTGAAATAACGAAAAACAATAAAAATAATTCTTTTTTCATGTGTAAATAAATTAATTAACGATAAGTCATTGATAATAAATAAATTTCAAAATAACATTTCTCAAAACTTTATGTGGGCACGAAACTTTAAATTAGCACGTTTGGTAATCATTTTACATAACTAATATTACCAAACGTGCATTTTCTACTATTCAAGCATGCCAAGAGTTACAGACAAAACATAATAATTTGTTCTATCCCTCATATCAACAGTTATATATTCAGTCCAATGCTTAAATTTATTGTAATGAATAGGATTAACATAAATTGTGTCGCTATCTGTAACTCGAAAAATTTTAAGTTTTTTAATTTGATCTAATAAAACTGTACTGTCCATTATTACTTTCTTATTATAATCATAAGAAAAAAGATTAAAACCATAATAAAAACCTTGTTTAGCCATCAATAATGAGTCTTGTTTGCCAGAGTCATAAATAAACGAAACTTGAACTTCATAGTCCGTTTCATTAATGAAGCTAATTCCTTCAGTAGTCACTATATTATTATCACAGCTTATTAAGAGGAATAGTGAACATAATAATGTTAAAATAATTGCTTTCATGCTTGCTACTTTCATATCTGTTGGTTGCTATATAATTACTATTGTTTTTATATCCATTCACTTTCTCCAATTTTCCTCTGCAAAGCTATCAACTTTTTTTGTATAATTAGGTTAACGGAATGTTATATAACATTGGGGTTACGTTATTTAACATTGGAGGCTTTGTAATGTGCTGATTAATAGTGAGTAATTTAATATATGGCTTATGCAGGATGTGGGGGTTGTTATATTGCCGTTGGCTTTAGCCAACGGCAATATAACATTAGTATTTCTGTTAACATTTGAAGAACTCTAATCTAAATTAATTTTGACAATATTACTTGTTGTATAGCTACCTAAAATGCCAATTCCACCATTGATGTTATTATGAACTTTTACAGGTTCGGAGAACAAATTGGTTGCATAGCTGGCACTGCGTGTTTGTAGATATAAATAGTAATCTTCACTTATACTTTGAAGGCTAATATAGATTTCGTGTTTAATGTTCTCTAAAGACCCGTAGTGGATGTCTTTAATATATTTTGTAATGTTTGTGCTAAATTGCAGTGTATAAGTTTTGCCATTAAAAATATCATCCGAAAACACATGATACCTGTTGTTAGCATCCGATAATAAAATAGCTACAGGACTTGTGCCACTGTCAGCTAAGGGGTCGGTTGTATTGCCAGAGACTACATCGGTAAAGTCAAAATCAGGATAGTGGGGTGTTGTGTGACTTGCCATAGTGTCGACTTTATGTGTATCTTCATTCCATACGCCTTTAAAACTGACTTCCCGAACAATTAACCTGTAATAATTTTTTTGATCGCCGTTATCTTGAAACTTCAATTTGTAATTTACTTTATAGTGATCTTTAACAACTAATGTATCGCCTGATGAATACCAAAGAACTTCTTTGTTGATTATGACTTTTTGAGTGTCAACTGATAAAACAATAGGAGCATTTGTGAAGTTGGTTGTAGCACTTACCTGCTTCATTTGCGGAACATCCACTGTCAATTTTAGAGAGTCAGACATTTCGGGTTTATAGGTGCTTGTGTATATTCCTACACTGTCAAAAGTTAGTTTTTCTTTCAACGTCCCATTAACCCATAAATTGACTTCAGCTTTGTTGACATTTCTAAAGTCGGCAGTATCATTCAAAAAGAAACGACTCATGGAAATATAGGCAGTAATGGTTGAATCGGGAGTTACGAAACTATTTACCACTACCAAAGGATTTGTTATTTCCCCTTTAAATTCTACGTCTTTTTCGCAGGAAATTGAAATAAAACCAACTGCTAAAATGATGAAAAATGCTTTTATATTCATAGTGATTAAAATTTATACGAATAACTAACAGAAGGAATAATCGGTAAAATAGAAATCTGCCTCAAAGAACGTACAGTCGTGTGTTGTTGACTTTGCAGGTCAAAAGTATATTTCTCCTTAACGAAAGTTATGAATGGATTAAATTGATTATAAGCATTATACACGCCGATGTTCCATGTGCGAATACCATGTTTCTTCTGTTTATGAAAGCTGGCACTTAGATCAAGTCGGTGATAGGGTTCGTACTTGTAATTGTTTCGTGAAGTAATATAAGGAATGGTTTGAATACTTATGTTTGCATCAAGATATTCATCTGCATCAGTATGATTTATAGGCGTTCCTGTATAAGTTTGCAATGCTAAGGTACCATAATTTCCCGAGCTGTAAACCCAAGTTGCTGCTATGTCAAACTTGTTGCTAAACTTATGGGCAAGCACAAGACTTATATCGTGCCTGCGGTCATATTTTGACGGAAAAGGCAAGCCATCATTAATTTCTTGTCCCGGTCTGTCAAATAATCTTTCTGATTTCGACCAGGTATAACCAACCCAACCTGTGGTTTTACCTACAGTTTTTTGAGCCAAAAATTCGACTCCATAAGCCCAGCCTCTGCCGATATTTACCTTATCTTCCCATCCTGTAGATGAACCCATAAAGCCGGCACCGTCTTTATACTCAATCAAATTATTCATCGACTTATAATAACTTTCAACCGAGAAGTTGATGATATTTTTAAAATTATAAAAGAGTCCGGCAGAATATTGGTTTGCTTCCATGGGTGGAATCCGTTTCGTAACAGGCACCCATAAATCGTTTGGTAAACTTACATTGCTGCTGGATAACAAGTGAATATACTGGTTCATACTTGCATAGCCGGCTTTAAATGAAATATTGTCGCTGAGTAACACTCGAAGTCCTATTCGTGGTTGAGGTAGAGAGGCATAGACTTTCTTTTGCACTAAGAACTCCGAGAAATGCAGTCCGGCATTCAGTTGAACAAACGAACCCAAACGAATATCGTCTTCAAAATAAGCGGATGCTTCCTGACTGTAAAACCGTGCATCACCAATAGTTGTATCTGAAAGCAAAGTAGTGGTGTTTTGTATTGTTTTATCCGTCAAAACGGTAACACTTGGTTGGAATGAATGCAGTATTAGGTTCGCTCCAAACTTGATAGTATGATTGGGGTGAGGAGACCAATCAAAATCTGCTTTGAAAGTAAAATCTTCAATTCCTGATTTATAAACCACGTTACTGTTTTGACTCACAATAGAATCGGGGTTCACGAATTTTGTCGTATTTTTGGTGCCCATCCCTAAATCGAAGCGATAACGCGTATATGATGCAGTTGTGTTCATAAAAAGTTTGTTGTTCAGGATGTGATTCCAACGAAATGCGCCAACCAAATTACCCCAGTTCCAACCCATATTTAACCGCCCGGTTGAAGTGCTTTCAGTATCTGAATATGAGTATTGTTGTAAATCAGTATAAATGACATCATCACCGGCATAAAAACTTACATAAATTTTATCTTTATCTGAGAAGGTGTGCGTGATTTTAGTATTCAAATCATAAAAATAATAGCCAAAATCAGCATCACCACCTCCATTTCTGTCTGATAAGATTTTTGAAATAAATGGTTTCAGCAGCAAATCGGCATAAGTTCTACGTGCAGAAATATTGAAAGTGGTTTTGTTACCGAATAACGGACCTTCAAGATTAAATTTAGAGGAAATAAGTCCAACCGATATATTACCGTGTAGACCTTGATTATCTCCATCTTTCATTCGGATATCTACAATAGACGATAATCTACCTCCAAAGCGTGCAGGGAAACTACCTTTGTACAGTGTTAGGTCTTTAATCGCATCCGCATTAAAAACGGAGAAAAAACCAAACAGGTGATTCACATTATAAACAGGCACACCATCCAACAATAACAGATTTTCATCAGGTCCACCTCCACGGACATACATTCCTGCTGAACCATCCACTCCTGCTTGTACTCCGGGCATCAATTGTAATGCTTTAATTACATCCGTTTCACCCAAAAGACCGGGGATATTCTTTATTTGAGTTACAGGTATATTGATGGCACTCATCTGAGAGCTTTTTACGTCCAAACCCTTTTGAGTTCCAATTACCAACACTTCATCGAGTTCTGTTCTTTCTATTAGTTTTACGTTAATTACAGTATCCTTTGTTAAGTCAAAGTTATGATTTTGTGTAGCTAATCCGACATGGGAATATCTTAAATCTACTTCGCCTTTTGGTAAGGTGATTGAATAAAATCCGTAAGAGTTACTTACTGTTCCATTACCCGATTTTGTTTCAAAAACCGAAGCGTTGATAAGAGTTTCTCCACTCTTATCGATAGTAACATACCCACTGACTGTGTAACTTTGAGCAAAGCTAAAACCGGTGCTGAAAATAAATAGAGTTATGATAAAATGCAATTTGTTCATTTGGCAAATAGGGTGTAATGAAATGTTGTTATTAAAAGTTGCAAAGATACTGCTTTAAATTGTTGAAAATTAGTGTTTAGCTTTAATTGTTGCAGTTTGGATTGATTTTAATGGTGAGTTCGTGTGAATCTCACCACTATGTTAAATATTAATATCATTTATCTGGTACCAGGATAAACATAACAACAATCACCGTTATAATTATACCCGGAGAGGTTTTCAGAAGATGGATTCGTGCAATAGAAATGATCATATCTGGATGAGTTATAGTATTGTCTCAAAGGGACTGTCCCGGCAACTTGTGTAGGATACACATAATATATAATCTTTTCAAAGGTAAATCCATGATTTATTCCCGAATCATAATCTCTTGTAAAATAATGATCATAATATGTTGGACCCAAGAATATTTTAATTTTTTTATAAAACCTATATAACGGAGCCATATTAGCCTGTTGTGTTTCACTCACAAAAGCAGCAATTCCTTCGTATATCCAATTGCTATTATTAAAACCAAGTTCCCGTATATCTATTGTGTAATGATGATTTTTTGTATTTTTATGACAATATCTATACAAAGGTACAACTTGTATAAGACTTAGTCTTTTACTTAAAATATAGTTATCAACAGCATTCTTTAATTCGGCTTTTTTCACAGGATCATTGACAAACTCGTAAATCGCAACTAATGATCTGTCGGCAATGTCAATTAATTGTAATCCATGAGGTGTTGACTCTTTAACAGTTTGACTCCAACTATCAATGTTAAATGTTACACCAGATCCTGGAGTCCACGTAAATGGTGCTCTATTTTCTCCTCCGACCACAGTACATTCCAAACTTTCCTGTTGAAACTTAGCAGTTGAACTTTTAGTGTAATTTGTACTAGCAGAAAGATTGCATAAATCTTTTATACCTGCATTTGCACCATAAGAAACAGTTTGTTCATTATTTTCTTCTGTGATACATGATTTATATTTACAGTGCAATTTACCACCAGTATATATATCTGTGTATACATGTGTTCCATATTTAGATACTATCTGACTACTCGTTAAAATAAGTAAATCATTTTCAAACTCAGGTGATAAATGATTTCGTAAAACTGAAATATCAATAAAGGGTTTAATTGCACAATGATAATAATAACAATTTACATCAGCATAGGCATATGAATACTTTGTTGTGATTGTATTATTCCCAATGAATTCAGAGTTGAAACCTCCTGTAAAAACTGCTCCCTCAGATATTGGAATAGATACAGTATTCGCAATTTTTGCTGATAATTTTGTAGAGAGTGTTTTTAAGTTAGTTCCTCCATTAATGACTACTTTTGTATGAACGTTATTGTCTTCAACAATATAATTTGCAGCTTTAAGGGAATTTGCATCTAAAACGGGGTAAGCTTGTTTCATTTGGTCTAAGTATTCACCCGTAACATCACATCCAAACCCAAGAACATCATATTTATTATCCCCTCTAAAATTTTACGTATTGTGTTTTTTTTACTTTGATCTGTTGATAAATTGTTTTGTTCTATAGTATTATCATTACAACTAACCATTGTAATTAAACCTAAAAGTAAAATTAATAAAAATTCTAATTTTCTCATTTGCTATTGATTTTTGAATACATCTTGTTTTTATAATGTATTCAGTTATAAACTACTTTTAAGCACTTTGCCAAACATTCTTTTCAGCTATCGAGAGTTATGTGCTTATCCTCTTTTCTCCCGCATAAGGTTGAGTTGTTTGTAAACATACTCAATTTTTTTATTTTTGATAGTTGTTGCTATCTCATTACCTCCTTTCTTATTTTTGGCTTACTGCCAACATCCAGACATGCTTCATAATTTAATTGTTATCGTTATTCTGTTAAATATTTATGGAATTATTTTCCACTTGCAAAGCTCCAAACTTTTTTTGTATAATTAGGTTAACGGAATGTTATATAACATTGCGGTTTATGTTATATAACATTGGAGACTTTGTAATATGCTGATTAATAGAGAGTAAATTGTTATATGGTTTTTATAGGATGTGAGGATTGT
>CALFXE010000250.1 GCA_937927845.1 uncultured Paludibacter sp. | reverse complement strand
AGGTGATTTTTGGTGCGAAACTTAAAAAGGTGTCGCATTGACAAAGTCAGGAGATTAATTATAGCGTTTCGCTTAAACATTCCTGTTACAGAAATCTTGCAATTTTTTCAACAACACAAGGAAGTGAAAGTGGAAACGCCTACGGTTCGGCGTGGGTGTTCCTTTTTGCTGTGTGTTGTAGGTTTTGCAAGAACCTCTGTAACGAGTAGATTGGATTAGCCCACGCTGCTTTTTACCGTAGTAACATGGCAAACAGAAATTTAACCAAGGCAAAGAATGCCAAAAATGATGAGTTTTATACACAATACCAAGACATAGAAAAGGAAGTAATGGCTTATTTGGATTACGACGAGCATGTGTTTCGTGATAAAACCGTTTTCCTACCTTGTGATGATCCGGAATGGAGCAGTTTTACCAAGTTTTTTGCACAGAATTTTGAACGTTTCGGACTGAAAAAGCTGATTAGTACAAGCTATGCTGTTGAAAGCAAAAACTATCAAACCAATTATCAACCTACCTTATTTGAAACGAATGCACCGCAATATGATGAGTTAAAAACCCGCATCAAAGGTAAGATTTTCACCCTTTCAGATGATATTTCAGACGATGGAATTAGGGATGTGCATGATTTACAATGGATCTATCTTGAAGGCGATGGCGATTTCCGAAGTAAAGAAATTATGCAATTACGCAATGAAGCCGATATTATCATCACAAACCCTCCTTTTTCTTTGTTCAGAGAGTTTTTATCATGGATAGTAGAAGTTGATAAGCAGTTTTTGATTATCGGGAATATGAATGCAATTACTTATAAAGAGGTATTTCCATTGATAAAAGAAAATAAAATGTGGTTGGGTAATGGTTTCCAGGGTGGAAATGCATTCTTCTCAACAGATGTTACAAGGGAATATGCAGATGGTGTTTATAACGCAGAAACTGGACTTGTTAAGTTTAGAAACGTTTGCTGGTACACAAACATTGACCATGGTCGTCGTCACAACCCCCTACCTTTAATGACTATGGATGACAATATCAAATTCAATAAAAAATTAAAAGGCGAGAAATATCAAGAGTATGATAATTATGATGCCATAGAAGTTCCTTATACAGATGCAATTCCGAGTGATTATCAAGGGGTAATGGGAGTGCCTATTAGTTTTTTAGATAAGTATAATCCAGAACAATTTGAAATTGTTAAGTTTCGTCACGGAGATGATGATAGAGATTTACGTTTAAAAGATGGCTCATGTCCATACTTCAGGATATTAATCAAACACAAATAAATCAAATATGAAAACAACACTACGCACAGACATCACTATACAAGCTATTTGTGAAGGCTTTGTATATAATGAATTAGAAGGGAGAGGCTTATTTGGCTTATCAGGAAAACTTACTATTCAGCCTGAATATCAGCGAAATTACATTTATGCAGATGGTAAAAAAGACGTTGCAGTCATCGAATCCATCCTTAAAGGCTATCCAATAGGATTGATTTATTTTAATACCGTGGCACCTGATCAATTTGAAGTATTAGACGGACAACAGCGTATCACCAGTTTTGGTAGATTTGTTACCAATAAATTTGCGATTAAAGATGAAAACGGCATGGAGCAATACTTTGGAGGATTAGCCAAAGATAAGCAGGAAAAAATACTTCAAACGAAACTATTGATTTACGAATGCGAAGGCACAGAAAGCGAAATCAAAGAGTGGTTTAGAACGATTAATATTGCGGGTGTACCTTTAAATTCACAGGAATTATTGAATGCGGTTTATTCCGGTCCTTTTGTAACCCTTGCCAAAGAAGAATTTAGCAATACGCAAAACTCTAACATTATGAAATGGAGTGCTTATGTGTCGGGTAGTGCCAATCGTCAAGAGTTTTTAGAGCGCGCGTTGGATTGGGTAAGCAAAGGTAATATAGGCGATTATATGAGTCGCCATAGATATGATGATAATATCAATGAACTCAAAACCTACTTCAATACTGTAATCGAATGGGTATCGGGTATTTTCAAAGATGTAGAAAGTGAAATGCGCGGTTTAGAATGGGGACGATTATACGAAACCTATAAAAAGCAACCCTACGATCCCAATAAAATTTCGGAGCAATTAAGAGCACTTTACGCCGACCCTTATGTAAAGAACCGAAAAGGTGTTTTTGAATATATTCTTGGAGGGTCAGTCATAACCAACCTGTTAGATGTAAGGGTATTTGACGAAGCCACTAAACGCACATCCTATTCAAGACAAACCGATGAAGCCAAAACTAAGGACGAATCCAATTGTCCCTTATGTGCTATCGGTCACGATGCTAACAAAACCCGCATTTACACCCTCAATGAAATGGATGCCGACCACGTAACCGCTTGGAGCAAGGGCGGCACCACCGACATCACCAACTGCCAACTCCTCTGCAAAACCCACAACCGAGCGAAAGGGAATAGGTGATTTTGGTTGCTGGTTTATGTCCCTGAGCGCAGTCGAAGGGATCATTAACCATTAATAATTGTTCTCATTCTTTATAAACTTTACCAACTTTCATCTTTCCACTTTCTCCGACCTTGACTGATGAGCCAAAAAATAAGAGAGTGAGGCGTTAAAAATCGTCCTTGTTTGAGTAAACGAAGTTTACGAGTTTGGACGATTTAGCCGGATGAACGCTAATTTTTTGAGCGAAGCAGGCGCAGTCTTGATTTTTTGTTTCTTTTTCATCAAGGAAAAAGAAAGTAAAAGAATTTTATTTTGGAATTGCTGAGCGTAGTGCTTTCAGCGTAGCTAATTTTGTTTCGTTTTTTTTATCAAGGAAAAAAATGAAGACATGAGGAATATCTAACCCAACTTTAACGTAACGCGTATGTGAAGTGGCTATCCATAAGGGATTTAC
>CALFXE010000249.1 GCA_937927845.1 uncultured Paludibacter sp. | reverse complement strand
AATAATAAACGTTCTGCTCCCGTTTCACGCATCTCCATATTTGACAGGCACAAATGGCCGGGAGATCCAGTTCCAGAATATCTCTGTCCATTATTATTAAGTGCAAAGTACTCTGGGTGGTCTTTACCAAATTTTCGAAATGGAATCAAATAACTTGCAGAATGAACCCAGTTTCTTTCACCTGGTGCCCCAAGATCACCATGATATCCTAAATCATCATTAGGAGTATATCCAAATTTAAGGTAGGAGTGAAACTCAGGATAGTAAACATCCATTTTAAAAATTGACCTCAGTTCATAATGAGGCTTAATAGCGAGATGCAATTCGGGTATTTTAAGCTTAGATTTGCTTGGAATAATTTCGCAATCTTCCGCGTAAAATTTCACGCCAACCTGTTTTAAAAGTTCATATACCCCGTAAACTGTTCCTAAATCACGCCATCCACATATAGCTCCCTTATTATCAGCAATGTTAATTACAAATCCATCCTCACCTATAGGGCCAAGCTCTTCTCGCGAAATCATTCCGGAACTGACTGATAACTCACCAATCGCGATAGTTCCATCGGGTACCATGGAGCTGTCAACCGTGATGACTGATAGCTCTTTACCCGTTATTTTATTTAAGTAGCTTGCCAGCTCCTCAGCTGCAAACTTTTCCCTATACGATGCTGTTGCTGACACAGCAATTGTTGTTAATTCATCCTTGTTCAGACTAATTTTTGACTCTTTGCCTCCAATTCCGTTTGCACAAGATGCTAACAGAAAGCATAATAATAGTACTGCAAAGTATTCTGTCCTTGGTTTGAATAATAAGTGCTTCATGATCCCGGTTTACTTGTAATATGTTTGTTTTGCTTTCCCCAGTAATTCAATTCCTCCAATTATCCTGTCCCTGTTCTCCTCGATTGTTGGCCTCCAGAAAGTTTGTAAAAATCCAAGTAATCTGCTATCATCTATATGTTTTTTGCCGAAGGCGACTGTGCTTCCAATACTTCCAGTGTTATAGTCGTGATAACTTCCGGTGGGTATCTGATCGAACCCGTGTTTTTCAAGATCAAGGTATGCTTTAACTCGTTCTGTTCCAGGATCAAGTTCTTCCCCGTAAAACCAATTCCCCTGGACAACTGATTTAGGCATATGCTTAAAAAATTGTTCGGGTTCGTTCCATAACATGTAATCCGGCCAGATCCATGCGCGAGAACCGCTTTTTTCCACCTCTTCGACCAGGAAAAGGAAATCATTCCACCACGCCTCATTTTTCCGTATCACTATATGTTTTTGATACCTTTGATGCCTATGCTCTCTTCATCCATGCCAAGGTGGAACAATGAGGGGGTGTCAAACAGTGTCGAGACCTCCTGTATGAGGTCCGAACAGACTTTATAATATGTTTCCGTGGACACCATCCTGGAATACTCTCTCAGCCATGTGTCGTGACCGGCAGAAAAGTTTAATTTTGGAACCGGTTCGATACCCAATGCTCTTATTTTTTTCAGTTCCTGTTTTAGTCGTGTGGTGCTCCAAGCATTATTGACTGCAATTTCAGGATGACTTTCATACTTCACCGCATCGCCCAGATCTATCACCACCATATTTACACCCTGCTTAGCCATTAAATCAATAGCGTCATTCCATAAAGCTTCACTTAATTCCAGGTTTGGCCTGAAACCACGAAAGGGCCTATGTGGTGAAATAAATTCCTCCCACATATTGAAGCTAAGATGTAGTAAACAGGCCCAAATTTTATTGTTTTTGCCAAGATTGTTCATAATTATTTTCTGTTAGATGATAACTACAAAAAGACAGGCTGGCCTGTTTCGATACTCTCATAACAAGCATTCATCGCCTCTATTGTTTTTTTATGCCACATTAAATTTATCTTAGGTGTGTTATTCTCTCTCACACAATGGATAAATTCATCCATCATTCCAATCCATTCATCAAAATAGGTGTACTGGACAGTATATCTGTCGTTGGGTGCACCGTTGTGATATACGTTAGGCCCAAAACAGTCAGCCAGCATCACTCCTTTCTCTCCGGAGATGTTGAAATTAACTTCCATCCGTTTTGGAAATACTTCCCAACCGGGCCCTGGCACTTCTAGCCGCTCTTCCAATCTTGACCATGAGGGATCCAGGAGAAAACTAACACCATTTTTCATCTTACCATTTACTAGAATGATATCCTCAACTTCTAGTTCCTCACGAATATTTGGACCGACCTCTGCAAAAATATAGTCAAACTCACTTTTAGTAAGCCATCGAATCATGTCGAATATGTGTGGGTGATCGCACAGTGCACCGCCCCTAAATCGTGTGTTGTTTGAATTTAGAGGAACTCTTTTTCCGTAACTTTCTTCCGGTACACCTTGCCATGGAAATGCCCAAACGGGAGAGAGTGTTATATTAGTAGCATTTATTCCGGATACTACTCCCAATTGATTTTCTGAGAAAAGCTTTTTCATTCTGTTTACCACGGGATTATAGTGCATTTCAAGTTCAACCTGGCATATAATTCCTGATTCTTCAACGAGTTTTATCATCTCGTCATATTCATTCATATCAAATGTAGGTATCTTCATTGATAATATATGAATACCCCTTTCGGCACACATCCTGAATTGTTCTAAATGTCTGCTGTTTCCCGAGGCCATTACTACCGCCTCTATATCCGGGTGTTTTTCAAACATCTCCTCGTCGCTCATGTAGCAGGGAACATCATAACCATATTTATAAAATATTTCCTGAACTTTTTTCGATTCAGCGGAGACAGCTACCCATTCAAATCCCGGATTATCGTTGAGTGTTTGAAAATACTTGCGTGTATGTCCGTGTGTTAAGGAGAGTATTGCAATTTTGATTGGTTTCATATTTTTACAATTTATGCAACTTTTACTTTCAATTTATTGGAATTAGACTTAAGAGCACTCTCCACCAATCGTGATAGATGATCGTGTTGTTTAATTAGATTTTCTGACTGAGTCGGATCTTTCTGGTGTTGAAAAGCAGCACGAACCCACTCCACTTGAAATTCATCCATACCAAACAATTCATTATCTACATCCTTATACTCCACGTCCCCATTCTCTGTACATGTATAGATTGAGCTCTGAGGTACTTGTGTATCAACAACAATGTCACTCGCTACGCCTCTACGTGCAATAATCTCATGTCTCTCGATTAAAGGTTTACCAGCCGGAGCCTGAACGCCTATCTCTACGCTTCCAATCGTTCCGTTTTCCAACTTTACAATTATATTCCCTGCTAAACCGTTGGTAAGAGTAGCATGGATATACGCGATTCTGCTACCTGTAATAAATTCACAAAGGTCAAATTCCCGATACATTAACGCTTCCAAGCTCCAGATATTTGGGTCTCCTAAGCTGCAAAAACGCAACATACTGACATTTTCGACAACTTCATCCGAAACAATTTTTTTTAGCTCTATAAACCTCCTGTTTAAACGCCAGGTGAGAAGAGGCATATCGTTGTCGTTTAATTCTTTATTCAAAAAGCTCCATCCCGGCAACAAATTTAGCTCAACATTAGCCTTGACTTCATATTTATGCAATAATAGTTTTACTGCATTCTCTATATTATTTACCATTGTTTTTCTCTATTTAATACAACTATAGGCATTTTACTCGGCGCCTGTATTTCTTAACATAATCTGCATTAATTTTATCGCCACCGGGAACATTGGCACTTGACCAAACTGGAGGAGTTATACCCTTATCCACACATTTTTTTATTGTAATAATCTCAAGCAGATGAGCAATATAAAAATCAACTATATTGGATACCGGTCCAAATGGTGTATCAAAACCATCAATTTTCAACAACGCATCTCCAACCGGATTATAATCATCAATACATACATCAGCAATGTCAAACAGATTTTTTTTATTGACATGGCGTATAATATGATCTTCAGGCATTTCATTCTGCCAGAATGAAGAGCTCACAGCAATAACTACAGCACCTTTTTCTTTGGCTTCAAGTGCAGCATCAATAGTAGCTGGGTTAATCCCGATATTATGAAAAATAATAAACGGTTCCCCTTTTTCGATCTCGTAATATTTTACAATAGCACTACCATAATTAACAGTACGTTCCAACTCCAGGTATTTTAGCGCTTGGTTAAATACTGATAGTCCAGTCTCCATGATAGGATTGATATTCGCTAATCCACCAGCACGGAAGAACATCTCACCCATAACCAGTGTTGTATGTCCACCCCCTCCGTAAACATGGATCAACTGGTCACGTTCAATCGCTTCAACCATTAAATCTGTTGCTTTATCAATATTTTCCGATTGAGTTTCTTTCACTTTTTTCAAAAGGTCAATCGCTTTACCGAGAAATCCTAAGTCATTTATTTCCATATATTTATTAATTACAGTTTTATTTTATATTTGTCGTCAAGTACTTCTCCATATGCTTCTCCGAGCATGTCCCACATTTCAAGTGCATGAGGTGAAGCCAAAACTGTTCCGTGCCCTCCTCTATATGTCCAGGCAAAAAGGCTTTCAACTTCAATCTCCTTATAAAGGTGTACAATTTCCTTTATTTCTTCAATCTTTTCCGGTTCATTATAATAGTTCATGAGCCATCTTTGTGATCCCTTATTGTATTTTTTTGCAATATCAACTGTACGTTGCGTTATTGATTTGAAATAGCTGCGCGGTAAATTATAGTTCAATATTGTTGTGCTGAATACATCAAAAACATCCGTTTTGCCTACTTTATCCCAGTTGTCATACCCCCGGTTTTCTTTTACATAGTATGTGTTTATAGTAGCATGAACACAGCAAGTAATACGGCTCTCGGGACGTATGCTTTTAATTATTCTTGATGCTTCCGTTAGTATTTCCAACGCTTTGTTTTCTCGAAATTCAACGACCTCTTTCGTCATGATTTTCGGCATCTCATACCCATACAGATCTTCAAAATCTTTTTTACACATTGGGCAGCGACATGCCCAATCATCACCGGGTCCACCTGTAATGGAAGCATAGCTTTTAGGTAATGCATAGTGAGGTTCGTCCCAAAAGAAACCATCTGCATCTACCTGGATTGCCAGTTTTTCACAAATACCGTAGAAGTAATCCTTGAAAGCCTTTGTATTAAAACAGGCTGCTGGAAGCGGTTCTCCAGTAAAAGCAGAAACCTGCCGATTTCTCACATTGTTGGTCAGGAAATTGCTAGGAGGTTCTCCTCCAAACCATTTTCCTATACCCCAGGTATCCAAGTAGACCTTCATACCCAGGTCTTTGGCTACTTTTGTTATTTTTACTATATTGGGGAACCAGAAATCGATGTCAAACTCCGATAAAGCTAGAATTACAGCGTTACAATTGTGTTGTATCATTTCCTTAAAATCCCTTTCTGCATGTTCGGGATAATTCAATCCGTAATAACTTACGCCAGTTTCTTTTACAGCCATTTTGTTTTAATTTTAATTTAATTGATTTTTATGTCTTTATTTTTTTTCAAAAACATTTTTCGCTTCACCTATTAAATCTATAGCTTCTAGAATAGTAGGCTCGAATCTCACTGTGGTAGGCATCCAAAACGTCTGCATAAAGCCCATTAGGCGAGAATCCGAAATATACTTGGAACAAAATTCTACAGTGTTGCCTATGTTT
>CALFXE010000248.1 GCA_937927845.1 uncultured Paludibacter sp. | reverse complement strand
GACTCAATGAAGTAATCGACGTCGTTACCGAAATGAACCAGAACGCCGCAGGTGGCGTACTGTACGAATACGGAAACGAATTCATCATCCGTGGTGTACTCTCAACAAATAAAATACCGTCACTGGGAAAAGCCGTTATCAAAACCGTTAACGACGTTCCTATCCTTGTAGAAAACATTGCCGAAGTAAAAATAGGCGATAAAGCCCCGAAACTGGGTTTGGCATCCAACGACGGCAAAGCTGCCGTACTGATAACCGTTACCAAACAACCTTCGACAAGTACACTCGAACTGACCGACAAACTCGATGCCTCATTGGCCGACTTACAAAAACAGCTTCCGGCAGATGTAAAGGTAACAACCGACATCTTCCGTCAGGCACGCTTTATCGACAACTCCATCAATAACGTACAGAAATCACTCTACGAAGGTGGTATCTTCGTGGTTATCGTACTCGTTATCTTCCTGATGAATGCCCGTACAACCGTGATATCACTGGTAACGATACCGCTTTCATTAGTCTTTGCGATACTCTCCCTCAAATTCATGGGATTAACCATTAACACCATGAGCTTAGGAGGTATGGCTATTGCTATCGGCTCGCTCGTAGATGATGCTATTGTCGATGTGGAAAACGTATTCAAGCGATTGCGCGAGAACCGGCAGAAACCCATAGAGCAACAGAAAACCGTTCTTAACGTCGTGTTCGATGCTTCCAAAGAAGTGCGTATGCCGATATTGAACTCAACGCTTATCATCATCGCCAGCTTTGTGCCGTTGTTTTTCCTTTCAGGAATGGAAGGCCGTATGCTTGCACCGCTGGGAGTAGCCTTTATCATGGCATTGATAGCATCTACTATCGTAGCCTTAACCCTTACTCCGGTATTGTGTAGCTACCTGCTGGGCAAACCCAAGAAAGGCGATAAGCCCGAACGCGAACCCTACGTAGTAAGAAAGCTGAAAGTGGTGTACGAAAAGGCTTTGAAGTGGACACTCATTCATAAGAAGTGGGTACTTGGCAGCACAGGCGCCGTACTGGTAGTGGCAATCGTTATCTTCTTCTCGTTAGGCCGTAGCTTCCTGCCTCCATTCAACGAAGGTTCTTTTACCATAAGCATCAGTAGTATGCCCGGCATATCACTTGAAGAATCCGACAAGATGGGACGCATTGCCGAAGAAATGCTATTATCCATACCCGAAGTACAAACCGTAGGACGCAAAACAGGACGCGCCGAACTCGACGAACACGCACTCGGTGTCAACGTATCCGAAATCGAAGCGCCGTTCATCCTCGACAAACGTTCCAAAGACGAAGTACTCGCCGAAATGCGTGAAAAGATGAAAGTTCTTCCGGGAGTGAATATCGAAATAGGCGCACCCATATCGCACCGTATCGATGCCATGTTATCGGGTACACGTGCCAACATCGCTATCAAGCTGTTCGGAACAGACCTCAATAAGATGTTCTCCATCGGTAACCAGATAAAAGCAAACATTCAGGACATTGAAGGCATGGCCGACCTGAACGTAGAGCAACAGGTGGAACGTCCGCAGTTGAGAATAGAACCCAAAAGGGAAGTTATGGCGAAATACGGCATTACCTTACCCGACTTTGCGAAGATAGTAAACGTTATGCTTGCAGGTGAAGTTGTTTCACAGGTATATGAAGACAACCGCTCGTTCGACCTCACATTAAAGGTAAACGACGACAGCCGCGAAACAGCCGAACGGATAAAGAGCCTGATAGTCGATGCCAACGGACGTAAAATACCGTTGAGCAACATTGCAGAGGTAACATCGTCCACAGGCCCCAATACAATCAACAGGGAGAACGTGGCTCGTAAGATAGTCATATCGGCCAACGTTGCCGGACGTGACCTGCGTGGGGTAGTAAACGACATTCAGAATATCGTAAACGAAACAATAGAATTGCCCGAAGGATATCACATTGAATACGGCGGACAGTTTGAGAGCGAACAGGCAGCATCACGCACCCTGCTCATTACCTCAATCTTCTCCATACTGGCTATCTTCATGCTGCTATTTGCACAGTTCAGGAGCGTAAACCAGTCCGTTGTTATCCTGCTCAATCTGCCGCTTGCACTAATCGGTGGTGTTTTTGCCATCTTCTTTACCAGCGGCGTTATGAGTATTCCGGCTATCATCGGGTTTATATCGCTCTTCGGTATCGCAACACGTAACGGTATGTTGTTGATATCCCGATACAATGACCTCGTTGAAGAAGGACACAGCAAACTCGATGCGGTAATGACAGGTTCGTTAGACCGTCTGAACCCTATCCTTATGACTGCCCTTTCTTCCGGTCTTGCACTGATACCGCTTGCACTGGGCGGCGACTTGCCGGGCAACGAAATACAAAGCCCGATGGCAAAAGTTATCCTGGGCGGATTGCTCACATCGACTTTGCTCAATGGCTTTATCATCCCTATCATGTATTTAATTACAAACAGGAAAGTAGTTACCTCCGAAGTATTGGACAACGACGAACCTGAAGTAGACAACACTAAATTTGAATTAGAATGAAAGCAATCATAATAACCATGATGGTACTCTTCGCAGGCATAACGCTCAATGCGCAGAACAACATCAACCCTGTATTGTCTTCGATAGAAGAGAACAATACAACCCTCAAAGCCCTCCGCGAACAAGCCGAAGCGGATAAGCTGCAAAACAAAACCGGCATCTTCCTTGATGACCCGGAGGTAGGCTTCAATTATCTGTGGGGTAACCCTTCAAACGTGGGCAACCGTACCGACTTTAGTGTCACCCAGACATTCGACATACCAACCATCACCGGAATGAAAAGCCGGTTGGCTAATGGTAGAAACAACCTTGTGGAATGGCAGTACAGAGCCGACCGCATGAACATATTGCTCGAAGCCAAACAATATTGTGTCGAACTGGTGTATTACAACTCCCTGCTCAAAGAACTATATCTAAGGTTAGAGCACGCCCAGACCATTGCCAAAGGTTATAAAGACCGTATGGACAGGGGCGACGTAAGCATCTTAGAGTACAACAAAGTAAACCTGAACCTTTCTACCATTCAAGGAGAAATATCGCGCATGGAAGTAGAGCGCGATGCACTCCTTGCCCAGTTGAAACGCCTGAACGGCGGTATCGACCTCGTATTTAACGAGGCGGACTATGGCAGCCGTGAGCTTCCGTTGAACTTCAACGACTGGTATGTACAGGCCGAAGATAAAAACCCGGTTCTGTCATACGTCCGCAACGAAATCGAAGTAAGCCAAAAGCAGGTATCCTTGAGCAAAGCCATGAACCTGCCCAAGTTTACCGCCGGATATATGAGTGAAAAAGTAGTCGGACAACGGTATCAGGGTGTTTCGCTGGGTATTTCCATACCGCTATGGTCGAATAAGAATCAGGTGAAACAGGCAAAGGCGGCCGTAGCTGCTGCCCAAAGCCGGGAAGCCGATACCAAGCAACAGTTTTACAGCCAGCTTCAGATACAGTATTCCAAAGCAATGGGGCTGAAAACAACTGCCGACAAGTATCGCAGGTCATTGGCAAACGTAAACAATACCATACTGTTGAAAAAAGCCCTCGATGCAGGCGAAATATCCCTGCTCGATTACATGGTTGAAATGGGATTGTACTACGACAACGTGAACCAGACACTCGCCGCCGAAAGAGATTACCAGTTGGCATTTGCCGAACTTGCAGCCGTTGAACTTTAATAGTGATGCGCCATGAAAAAGAAGGCAAACAAGAAAAGAAAAAAGACCCCGGCTCAGCCGAAGAAAAAGAAGCTGAGTTCACGGGCTAAAACGCTGATAATACTTGCCAGTACAGCCTTTGGCATTACCGCAGGCTGTTTATTCTGGTATTATGTTTCGCGTTGTACGCATACACATTGTTTTTACCACAACTGGCCACTCAAAGAAGTGTTAGTAGCTGGAATATTCTTCGCTCTTGCTTCGTTTGTGTTTTTGAATGGGGATATAGGTAAACCGTATAGATATAATCGTAAAACAAAATAGTTATGGGAAATTGCAATGATGGGAATTGTGTTGTTGACAAAAACAAACAGGAAATGGAAACCTCGCAGAAAAGAAGTTACATCCGGACAGCTATATCCTTTGTGATGCTGATTGCAGGCATTATCTTCTCCGCTTCCGGACTATCGTTCTTTGCTGATAAGTGGATTCAACTTGCTTGGTATATCATCGCTTACATTCCGGTAGGCTTACCAGTAATGAAGGAGGCATGGGAAGCCATTCGGCAGAAAGACGTATTCAGCGAATTTACTTTAATGAGCATAGCTACCATCGGGGCGTTCTTTATCGGAGAATACCCCGAAGGCGTTGCCGTGATGTTGTTCTATGCCGTAGGCGAACTCTTTCAGGAAGCAGCAATACACCGTGCCAAACGGAGCATCAGCGCCCTGCTTGATGTCCGTCCGGAAACAGCTACTGTTATCAGGATGGATAAAACAGAAACCGTATCGGCAGCAAGTGTAAATGTGGGAGATATTGTAGAAGTTAAGGTGGGAGAACGTGTACCACTGGACGGTGTGATGCTGAATGAATCGGCATCGTTCAATACTTCTGCCCTGACAGGCGAGAGCGTTCCCCGAACCATTCGCAGGAATGAAGAGGTATTTGCCGGAATGATACTTACCGACAGCGTTTCGCGAATAAAGATTACCAAGTCTTTCGGTATGAGTGCTCTGGCACGCATCCTCGACCTTGTGCAGAATGCTACCGAGAAAAAAGCTCCGGCAGAACAGTTCATCCGAAAGTTTGCACGCATTTATACCCCGATAGTGGTGGCATTGGCTGCGCTTATCGTGTTGGCACCACTGGTATACTCTGCTATTAATCCGGCGTTCAACTTTGTTCTGTACGATTGGGTATATCGTGGATTGGTATTCCTTGTTATATCCTGCCCTTGTGCATTGGTTATCAGCATTCCATTGGGTTATTTTGGTGGTATCGGAGCGGCAAGCCGGAACGGAATACTATTTAAAGGAAGTAACTATCTGGAAGCTATCACCAAAGTAAATACGGTGGTGATGGACAAGACCGGAACGCTGACACAGGGAGTTTTCAAAGTGCAAAAGATAATTCCGGCAAATCATTTGCTCGAAACTGATCTTGTGAACTTGATAGCTTCGATTGAAACGCAAAGCACGCATCCCATAGCGAAAGCCATTGTAGAATATGCCAAAGAACAGAATATCGAAGTAATTAAGCCGGATGTTGTCAACGAAATCGCAGGCCACGGCTTACAGGCTTCTATCAATGGTAAAGTTGTTCTGGTAGGCAATCCGAAATTGCTGATAAAGAATAACGTAGAGTTTCCACTGGAATTAGCTACCATACCCGAAACGATTGTCGTATGTGCAATCGATGGTACGTATGCCGGATATATTCTGGTAGCGGATGCTCCGAAAGAGGATGCAGCCACAGCCGTGAATGCTTTACACGAGTTGGGTATCAAAAATATTGTAATGTTGTCAGGAGATAAACAGGCCATCGTTTCACAGCTTGCCACGGAATTGAATATCATGCAGGCGCATGGTGATCTGCTACCCGAAGGAAAAGTGGAATATGTAGAGCAGTTGAAATCCGAGCCGGGTAATAACATTGCCTTTGTGGGTGACGGGATAAACGATGCTCCTGTTCTTGCCATGAGCAATGTAGGCATTGCGATGGGTGGACTGGGTAGCGACGTTGCCATAGAAACGGCAGATGTCATTATACAGACAGACCAACCGATCCGGATAGCAACGGCTATAACAATAGGTAAAGCTACACGCCGGATTGTTATACAAAATATAAGTCTGGCTTTTGGTGTAAAACTAATTGTATTGATTCTGGGTGCAGGAGGTATTGCAACCCTATGGGAAGCGGTATTTGCTGATGTTGGAGTATCGTTATTAGCAATATTGAACGCTATTAAGATTTTAAAAATGAAATTTTAATTGTGCCCTGTTGGGGTTTGTACCTAAAATATAGCCTTATGAATAAACATGTCAATACTATAATCGAAAAAGTGAATGTTCAACTTGAAGCCATTGAGCTGGTAGAAGAACCATCTCTGAGGAAAGCTAAAAAAGCAGTTCTGTTGCTAAAAGGAATTATGCAACAACTAAAGATGAAACTGAACGATTATAAGTTCAAAAATGATGAGGAAGAAATATGTTTTTTTAAAGAGTACAAACCCCAACTTTTCAGTAAATTAATCTATTTTTCGGAGATTTATAAAATAGAAACTAAGCGACCGACCGGAAGTGATACGGCACAGAAAAATTATATTATAAAGGAATTAGACAGAATAAAAGATTATTTTGATAAAAATTTAGATTTTTACCAGTATTACAGGACAGAGAAAACTCACCTTGATCGTTATTATTTCCTTAGGGTAGAGCCCGATATTGAGTTGAATGTCGATTGTTTCTACTTTGAAAGAGACAATAATTTTTCTACCAGTTTTGATTACAAGGTTTCTAAAATATTAGCTAATGAGATGCTCCGCATTTATCTCAATGCTGAATTAAAAAAACTTGAAAAGCATCCTGAAAACGAAATGGATAATTCAAAATTTCCCCGTATAAAACACACTTGGACAGGAACTAAAACAGAACTTGTCGAATTGATTTATGCTATATATGCAAAAGGAAGCATTGATTATGGAAATATTGATATTAAAGAATTGATAGATTATTTCTGTAATGTTTTTAATACCGATGCCGGAGAGTTTTACCGCATTTATTTGAATATCCGAAACCGGAAAGACAGCCGGACATTATACCTTGATTCATTGAGAGATAACCTTATCAAGAAAATGAATGATGACGATAACAGGTAAAATATCAGGTGGTCAATAGAAAAATAATAGAAATGGCTACTAAACACTTCTCATTATCAGAAAATTAAAAAAACATCAGTATAAAGATAATATAAAGTTTATCTTATCTAATTTTTTCATTTTTAACCCTGAAAAATATAGTTTTTCAGGGCTTTTTTATGCCTTTTTCTTCTCAAAATACCCAGTATAAAGATTCACACTTTACACCCTTGGAGAACAAACGCTGAAATACTCTGATTATTAATAGTTTAGGATAAAATTAAAAAATAGTTATAGCAACTTGTCATTCTACGTTTTTGCAACTTCCGAACTTTGCAGCAATTCAATAAGTAGCAATTATGGATGTCATTACAATAGAGTCACAAGCATACAAAGAATTAATTTCTAAAATTAATGCCATAGCAAAATTCGTGATAGATCATCAGGAAAATGGCACTACCAACCCGGACGAAATGTGGGTGGACAGTTACGAAGTATGCACCTTTCTCAAAATCAGTGAGCGAACACTTCAACGTTTACGCAGTAACCGGATGATTTCTTATTCTATTATCTCCGGCAAATCATATTATACCATTGCTGAAATAAAACGGATGCTCAATGAAAAGAAGATACGCAGTTCTGACGAATGTATGAATGACCTTATAAATAATCATAAACTCCATGCTCAACAAAGACGAACTATTAAGACGGACAAATAACGGTTTGGACGTATTCAAACACTATATCCCGGTACAATGGAAGACAGGACGTAATTTCCTCAACCCCTTGTATGAAGACCGAAAAGCGTCATGCAATATATATTTTGACCGTCACAATGGTGTTTATAAAATAAAGGATTTCGGCAATGATGATTACAGTGGCGATTGCTTTTTCTTCGTTGGAAGATTGAAGGGTTTGGATTGCGGTAACGGAGCTAACTTTGTAGAAATATTAAAAACCATAAACAGGGATATGGCGTTAGGATTGAGTGATTCAGACTACTCATATACTCCGCAGCCGATTTCATCGGACAAACAACAACCTACGCCGGAACCGCCCAAAAACAAACCGTATAATATCATTCAACAAAAATTCACTCAAAAAGAACTTGATTTTTGGATGCAATCAGGTATTACGCCCGAAATACTCAAACTCTACAAAACAGTATCACTAAAAGAGTTCAGAAGTGAAAATAAGGACAATAAGCCATTTTACTATACTTCATCGGAAAATGAGCCGGTTTTCGGATATATGGGTAAACGATATGTGAAGATTTACCGTCCGTTTTCGGAAGTCCGTTTCTTGTATGGTGGTAATATCGGGGAGAATTACTGTTTCGGACTGGAACAATTACCAGCCAAAGGAGATACGCTGTTCATCACCGGCGGAGAAAAAGACGTGATGACACTTGCCGCTCATGGATTCCATGCTATCTGCTTTAATAGCGAAACCTCGACAATCCCTGCCGGGATCATCTATAAACTGACATTCCGCTTTAAACATATCGTACTGCTCTATGATGCGGACAAAACAGGAATAGATAGTGCGGTGAAGCATGAAAAGGCATTATCCGAATATGGCGTTAAACGGCTTATACTCCCACTTTCGGGAGAAAAAAAGGACAAAGATATAACCGACTATTTCAGTAAGAGGAATAGTCGAAAAGAGTTCCGACAATTATTCCTTGAATTTCTTGATAACCTATAT
>CALFXE010000247.1 GCA_937927845.1 uncultured Paludibacter sp. | reverse complement strand
AGCTATAAATAGAATAATACTATTTTAGCACACGTACTACACCGAATACTTACCTTGAAAAGACCTAAACTATGGCGTGATTCGAACTAAGTATGGGTTGAAATTAGTTAACCTCCTTAGGTTCTGTTTCTCCAACAATCTTTACTTTTTGCGGATGTAGGAAATAGAGCTGAGCCGCAAGTGCTACGAATAGAATTACAGTCATCAGTGCAAAGTGATATCCAAGATTACCGGAATCTGTAGATTTGCCGAGAAGTGTGGTAACAAGAGCTCCGGCAAATACACCGGTCATATTCATTAATCCATAGGCGGTTGCTCTGTATTTTGCTGCTACAAACTGACACAAGATGGGCATGTTGTTAGCATCAAACATCCCGAATCCAATTCCAAAACATGCAGCTCCTCCTACAGTTGTAAACAATGAGCTTCCCATTCCAAGCAGAAAAAGGGATGGAATGGTAAGCGCAATCCCTATTGCACTGGTGTAGATGCGACCACGGATGTTTTTTTGTATCCATTTATCAGACAGTATTCCTCCGGCGATTACTCCAACAAACGATGAAACAGCAATGGTTATGGTAGAAAGTGGACCAGCTTGAGACATTTGGATGGAAAGATTGCTGCTAAAGAGGGTTGGAAGCCAGTTCTTGGTAGCCCATCCGGGCAGACTGGGTACTGCAAAATAAAATAGGATTATCCAGAATGAGAAACTTGTTAATAACAAAACAATCCCTTTAAAGGGGGATCTATTGTTCCTGGTAACCGCTGCACTCTGCAATTTGGCTTTTGGTTTGGGAATATCCTTTAAAAAAAGGATAAGTATGAGACTGTAAACAATACCTATCAATCCGAACCAGTGGAAAGTTATTTGCCATGAATAGAGGCTTGCAATGGTGGCTCCGAAGCCTCCTATCGCCTGCCCGGTATAAAGTCCGGTCATGTGAATGCCAATCGCCAGAGATCTTGTTTTATCCGAATGAAAATCGGCAATCAAAGATAATCCGGCAGGGATATAAAGTGCTTCGCTAACACCCATGATGGCCCGCAAAAGGTAGATTTCATTATAATTGGTGCTATAACCCATCAGAAGGGTGACGGCCGACCATACGAACAGACTTCCAACAATGAGCCATTTGCGGTTCAAACGGTCTGCAATAATACCGGCAACCGGACTCATTAATCCGTAAATCCAAAGAAATACAGCCATAAGTCGGCCGAAGTTTGCGGCCGACTCCAGTTCGGTAATGTTTATCATCATACTCTCTCGCATTGTAGAAAGCATTTGCCTGTCCATATAATTTAGCAAAGCAACACCCCACAACATGGCTACCACAATCCATGGATATATTTTTGTTTCAGCTTTCATTTGTTTTGCTTCGGTTTGTTATCTAACAATTCGTTTAGTGAAATTTGTTGGAAAACGAGTTGAGCCTGACTACTTTCGTAAAGGATTCCAATGGTATCTTCGCTAATACTGGTTATACAGGAATAGCCGGCACTACGATACTGGTCAAGTTCGGTCTGATAACTTTCCGGCCACGTATTTCCATTATCTGCGCTCACCTTTAGTGTCATGTTGGTACGTACACTTTGGTTTGCCGGATTGCTAAATAATAAAAGCGATTTCCCCTTACGGATGTGTTTATGTAAGCTTCCCATACAGGTAGGTTCTATAAGAGCTTTCCGGGAGGTGGGGTGTTCGGTCCAGGTAACACCCAAGTCGGTTGTGGTACATATACGACGGCCGTTTTCGGTGTAATTCCCTCTGTTTCTATTATCACGCATATTCAACATTAGGCTTCCATCTTCGAGTTGGGCAACCATACATTCGGTTACGTCTTTATATGCGGGATTGCTGGTAGTCCAGGTTTTTCCTCCGTCTTTGCTCCAGGTTATATTTGAAAAAGATATTCCGTTTTCATCCCTTCCCTGTGTCGGAAATACAAGTGTTCCATCGTTTAGAGTAATTCCGTGTCCGGGTGCCGGAGCAAACAACCACCATTCCTTTCGTTTTGTCTGCGCAGTAATATTTACGGGTTCACTCCAGGTTTTACCGTTATTGGTACTGCGCGTGATGAGGAACTGCGAGGTTTGTTTTACGTCGGTTCCGGGCTGTGATCCTTTGGCTTGCCATTGGTGTATCCAATTGGAACTTTTTTCGGTGAGTCCTTCGGTCCATTTTCCGGTTTCTTTATCAAGTACACCGTGCATCCAAAGTCCGGCAACATAAATATATCCGGTTTTAGTATCGGTAAGTATGCATGCATCGCTTACACCGTTAAACTTTTCGGGTAATCCACCCCATGTTTTTTTGTCAAGTATCACTTGCATTGGCTGCCAGGTTACACCTCCATCATTGCTGCGATTCAAAGCAATGTCGATATCCCCTTGCAGATCCCGGCTGTTTTCGTAACGGGCATCGTAAATAGCCAACAGAGTTCCGTTTTTGGCAGTAGTAAGGCCTGGTATACGTGATGTGTGGACCTTATCCTGCATGAATTGTCTTAAGGCAACGCCAACACGTAATCCCTCTTTTGCAGGTGTTTGTATGATGGGCAGCGATTTATTTGGAGTTTCTACTTGAGTAATTGTTGTAAGGACTCTATGGGTAAGATTTATTTTATTTTTCAGTTTTACGGTCACCCAAAGTTGGATGGTATCTCTTCCGGAAGGAAGATTGTCTGTAAACTTCATGTTACTTTTAGGCGTTTGTCCGCTGCCAAGAGGCTTATTGGGGTCGGGCATTCCGTTATCACCCTCTTCATAGAGACGTATCTGTAGTATATCATCAGGCTGGGTAGTTCCATTTAGGGACAGACTAATGCTTTGCAATTTAATCTTTTCTGGTCCGGTACGGTAAATAACAAGTTTTGCCACCGGATTAATTTCTTTGTTTGTAAGTACGGGAAGAACCGGATAAGTTGCAATAACTAATGGGGCTTCGGTTAAATAAGGGGTAAGCAGTTCTTTCCAGCGGAGATACCCTTTACCCAGAAGATGAAGTCCATCATTTGTGTATAAGGGATCCAACTGATTGGAAGATCGGCTTTTAAGTCCTTCAAATAAATCAATATAGGTTAAACTTTCTTTTTCACAGAGGTATTCAAGTTGTTGATTTGTTTTTTCAATTGCCTGTAAACGTGTTATTTGATCTGAAAAAGATCGGAAATTGGTATTAACCGGTAAAATACTCTGTATATATAATTTTGTGTCTGGAGATTGTTGTTTTAGCTGTTGTATAATTTTTTGCACCCAGTAGATAACCGAATCGGGAGGAGTGCCTCGTTGCAGATCATTTATGCCAATCAATAAAAATACTTTTTGCGGTTTTCCTTTTATAATAGGTTGAAGTCTGTCATATACTCCCTGAGCAAGATCTCCACTGATTCCCCTGTTCTTAAAATTTGGAGCATTGAACAGTTCATGCCACTCGCTTCCATTAGTGATGCTGTTGCCAAGAAAAACCACATCTTGTGATTGTATTGGTAATTCCTCGAACAGAGATGCTCGCTGGTAGTAAAACTTAGAATAAGAGGGCTGCTGGGCATAACCTGCTACGCACAGGATCAAAAGCAGCAAAAGGTTACAGATCGATTTCATGGTATATACATTTTTTGTTTTGTTATATGTAATCAGATACCCTTCACCGGTCTGATAAAGATGATCGGTGAAGGGTTTTTGTATTCTTATTTATCGTATCCTTCGGTTTGGGTTATATTCGGATTCTTATTGATAGAAGTTGCCGAAACAGGCCAAAGTAGTACGTTCTTTTCATTCTCACGACCTTTAAGGTATGGATTTTTTTGGAAGGCAACACCCATACGTATGTAATCCCACCAAAGTTTTCCTTCGGCTGCAAATTCTTTAAGTCTTTCGTTTAGAATTGCGTCGTTTACCTGTTCTGCAGAAAGGGTGGAGGAATAGTAATCAGTAATTCCGTATGCCCGGGCTGCAACTTTATTTAGCGAGGTTATGGCTTCGGGAATCTTATTGCTTGCAGCTTTAATTTCTGCATCCAGCAACAGGGCATCAGCATAACGGTACACAATAATATCTGCATCGAATATACGGGTGCTGTTGCTCCATTGTCCTGCAAATTTATTAATCCACTGGAAGGTTGCATTTTTAGGCTTATCAAAATAGGTGTCGAAGCTTACTTTGGTGCGTTGATCAGTTGGAATTTCAGAAAGCAATGTTTTATAGGCTTCGGTATAGAAGCACCATTGTTGGTGACTTCCAACTTTTACAGGATTCTCAATGGCAGATGCAGATACGTATTGTGACGGCACAAGGAAGTCAGCAGGGTATCCATCCGTATATTCGTCTTGTATATAACTCCAGGCAAAAATGATTTCCGGTCCAAGTTCATTTTTGAAGATGTTGCCATAGTTGGCTTCCAGTTTGTAATTAGCATCAGACAACACAGCCGTAACAGCCGATTGGGCATTATTCAAAGCCGTAGTCCCTCCGTTTCTTACTTTGTACATCCATAAGGAATAATCCGCTTTAAGGATATTGATGGCTGCAGGAGATGCCATGTTGCGTGAATTTACGGTCGATGGCATAAGAGAAAGGGCCTGGTTTAAATCGTCTCCTACTTGCTGAAAGATTTTATCGGCAGATTCCCTGACTGGAAACAGCCCCTCTTGCTTATCGGATTCGAATCCGTCCAATAACAAGGGTGCATCGCCCCAGATTCGTCCAATCCAATAATAGCAGAAAGCCCTTACATAATAGGCATTTGCCAGTACTTTATTTTTGTTCGATTCGTTTGAAAACGAAATAGATGGGGTGTATTTAAGAATAAGGTTGGCTACGTTGATCGTCGTATAGAGATCTCCCCAATTGGCATAACCATGGTCGGGGCCTAACTGATTCTGATAAACCTGATCTCTTGAAGTTTGTGTGGTCATTCCATCTCCCCAAAGACCGGTACGGTATTCTCCCCAGTATATATATCCGGTACTGAATGCAGACCGGAACTTATTATGCAGACCATACATGGCTGAGGTTGCATCGTTTTCATTTTTCCACATGGAATTGGCCGATACTTCACTTTTTTGCGTTATGTTGAGATCGCCATGACAGGCTGAGAAGCTTACAGTTGCCAATATTAACAGTAGTATATTTATTCGTAGTTTCATTTTGTTTTTTGATTTTTAAGGTTCATTTAAAATGTAACTTTTATCCCGGCGGAAAAACGTCGGATAGGAGGATAGTTATAGTAAGAGGAGTTGTAGGTTGTTGATGTGCCCACTTCTGGAGATACCCCTTTTACAGCCGTAAAGTAGTGTAAATTATTTCCCGACAGCGTAAAGGCAAGATTCTGAATGCCAAATTTTCCCAACTTACTGGATGGCACGTTATACTGGAGGCTCACTTCCCGTATACATAGATAATCTCCTTTGTAATTGAATACATTTGACGAACGACTGAAGTTTGAATTTCCATCATCAGGGTCATTTGCTGTAAATCTGGCATATTTAGTATTGTCGCCGGGTTTTGACCAACACTCTTTAACCTCGTCAATCAATGTGTAGTTATTTGCAAAGGTATTCATAAAATAACGCATCTCCGACGAGTTTTGGATAGAATGCCCTAACGCCCAGTCCAGGAATATATTTAAATTAAAATTCTTATAGCTAAAGCTATTGTTCAGGCCTCCTGTTGAAGTCGGAACTGTGTAGCCCAATAAGAATTGATCCTGGTCATCAATGTAATCTTTGCCGTTACGTTGAAGACTTCCATTTCGGTTTTTCCATTCGTAATCGCCAATCTCTTTTCTTCCGGCTATTTTCTTTTTATCGGAAAAACGATATCCTTTTGCCTTGCTGTCGTAAATAGCGTTATCGGCTCCCTCTTGTGTCTCAATAATATGATCCACAACATAACCATAATAGCTGTATAAAGATTCTCCCTCTGCCGTTCCTCCAAAGGATGTTCCGTCAGCTAGTGTTATACCTCCGATACGGTTCTTTTCACGTCCGTTATCGGGCAACTTCAACACTTTGTTTTTAACAAAACTCCAGGTGAGTTTGGAACTCCAACTGAAATCTTTTGTTTGGATATTGGTTGAGGATACCTCGATGTCGAAGCCGTAAAATTTTACTTTTCCGATGTTGGTCTGCACATTACTGAATCCGCTAGTGTTTGGCAGCTCTTTACTGAACAGCAGATTGTCTGTTATTTTGTTGAAATAGTCTCCGCTTATAGATAGACGGTTGTTAAATATTGACAAATCGAAACCGGCATCAAGCTGGGTTGAAACCTCCCAGGTAAGTTCAGTATTAGGCATAGTAGATGGAACAATTCCTGCAATACCGTTATACTTGGCAGATGTAGAATACTTTCCATATGCATCGTAAAGACCGATTGAATTGTTACCTGTTTGGCCGTAACTTACCCTCAGCTTAAGGTTGTCAAGATTTTTGATATTCTTCATAAATGATTCGTCAGAAACAACCCAACCGGCAGAAGCTCCAGGAAAGAATCCCCATTGGTGTCCGCTAGCGAAGCGAGAAGATGCATCTTCCCGGAAAGTAGCAGAGAAAAGATATTTTTTCTTGAAATCGTATGATAAACGACCGAAATATCCAATGGTAACATCTTCTGTAAAGCTGCTGGTTGCATCCGTTTTATCGGGTCCTGCGGTAAGGGTAGGTACCTTATCGGAACTGGCACCCGTAACAGAGGCAGAGAGTGCCTGATTTTTATCACGTTGGTATGAATAACCGGCCATAACCGAAAAACTGTGATTTAGGATGGATTTGTTGTATGTTCCGTAGGCCTCCAGTTTGTTGCGGTTTAACTCGCCAAAAGAGGAGGTAGTTGGACGAAGCCCGTTAAACTCATTCGCCTTCATAAAACTATCATCTTTGGAGTGATGGTTGTAGGTAGATAGTTGCACATCGGCCTTAAGTCCATCTATGATTCGATAGGTTAGTTTCCCGTAGGCCGATAAACGTTTATCCACCGTACTTTGGTCGTTGTAGTATTTATACCAGATAGGATTTGGAGATGTTGCATTGTATCCCTTTGTGGGGGTACCGTCTTCGTTGTATTTCTTTTGGGTAGGAGGAGTTGCCAATCCCCGGGAAATTACATTCATCTGATTACTGTATTCTTCGGAATCCGTTTTGGAATAATCAAATCCTGAAGCAAAATTGAGGTGTTCGTTTATTTTTATATCCATGGCACTTCTCATACTTAATCGTTGAAATCCGGTAGCTAAGGCTACACCTCCATCATCGGTATAACCAATACTGCTGCTGTATTTTATTCCATCATTTCCACCGTCTATACCAACATAATAATTTTGCCAAAGCGCTTTTTTGTATATTTCATCCTGAAAGTTATTGTCCTGAAATATCAATGTCTTAGTTGGATCAATCGGGTCAATCATCGACTTATAGCCTGCCGGAACGGTTTCTCCGTCTTTTAAGTAACGGGTTGAATAAATAGATGAGGCTGTATTACCCGAACTTGCCGAATATCCATCCATCTGATTGTATTTTGAATTTGGACCAATTGCTACTGCAGGACGCACAGTACGAAGATAATCCTCGGCATTCATGAAATCGTATAATGTTTCCGGTTCTTGCATGGCAAGATTCGCTTCGAAGGTTATGTTGGCTTTTTTACCGAAGTCTCCTTTTTTAGTGGTAATAAGCACAACACCATTGGATGCTCTGGACCCATAAATTGCTGTAGACGCAGCATCTTTAAGAATTTCAATGGATTCGATATCATTTGGATTTATTCCTGAAAAAGCTCTTTCAACCCCATCCACTAAAATTAACGGATCGTTGCTTTTATTTATAGAAGATCCTCCGCGGATACGGATGGTAACATCGGCCCCCGGAGTATTATTATTGGAGTAGAGCCTTGCTCCGGCTATTTTACCTTTCAGTCCCTCTCCGACAGTACTTATTGGAATGTTTTTCAAAGCTTCGCCACCTACTTTGGTAATCGCAGAAGTGATGGTTCGTCTTGATTGTGTTCCGTACCCAACAACTACAACCTCATCCAATCCAACTGTGGATATACTGAGTTTAATGTTTACTGGCCGTGAATCGGCAATGGACTGTTCCTGTGGCTTGTAACCCACAAATGAATAGATTAAAACTTCACCTTTGGATACGGCGATGCTGTACTTACCATCAAGATCGGTAATAGTACCTCTTGTAGTGTTTTTTACAGATACGGATGCTCCGGGGATGGTTAATCCTTCGTGGTCTGTTACGACTCCTGTTATAGTATATTCTTGAGCAGCAATACTCAAAGAAAATAATAACAGAACGAAAAGTAGATAAAAATGATTTAATTTTTTCATCTTTGTACTGATTTATTTAAATTGGTTTTAAAAACTGGTTGAAAGGGAATGAAGCTTGGCAGAGCTTGTTCCCTTTTTATTTAAAAAAATGTATATTGTTCAGATCGTTGGTTAACATGGCATATTCTTCTTCGCTAAATGGTGAAATTGGAGGACGGCAATCCCCACATTTTATGCCGGTTAGATTCATGATAGCTTTGCCTCCGCGAACCCCTCCTCCATACTTAATGATTATTTCAACAACCTGAATAGAACGCATCTGCAAAATCCGGGCTTTCTCTACATCATTGTTTTGCATAGCTTCGATTATACCCTGATATACTGATGGAATATAGTTGTAGGTACTTCCTACTCCGGCAACAGCTCCCATTGCAAGACCTGTAATCAGAATTTCGTCGTATCCGTGCAGTACCTCAAATTCGCCGTCATTTAATGCAAGACATACTCCCATTTCCATTAAATTATTGTGGGTAAACTTTGTGCCGGCAAGTGTTGGTATCTGTTTCTTCCCCTCTAATAAAAATTGATCTACAGCAAGGTTTACCCCGGTCATTGCCGGCATGTTGTAGTAATAGAACGGAAGATTGCCGGCACTCGCAGCAATAGGTTTAAAAAACTGTACCAGATCAGTTACAGTTGCAGGTTTAAAAAAGGAGGGTGCAATGGCTGCTATACCATCTGCTCCGCAGGTTTGTGCATGGCTGGCCAGTTCCATCGCTTCGCGTTGACAATTACTCCCTACATGTGCGATAATTTTAAACGCACCTTTTGCCTCTTTTACCCAGGTTGAAAGGATCTGTTTACGTTCGCTTGTTGTGAGAGACGTTGATTCGCCTGTAGTTCCGCAAACAAATACACCGTTGATACCTGTTTTTTCGATATAACGGGCATAGTTGCCTATCTCATCGTAATTTACCTCTCTATTGGCTAGCATTGGAGTGAATGTTGCTGCAATTAAGCCTTTAAGTCTTTCTCGATTTTTCATTTTTCTTAAAATTGTTAATGATATGTATGAGTAATTTATTTGTAGATTTTTCCGCGCAAGATATTGGGCGTTCTTACACCGGGTCTGATCTCTCCACTTGTAATATAAAGTGTCTGATCTTTATATACCATATTGGTTGTTACCGGTATTGAGTAGGGAATAATTTCTTCCTTAACCATACGTTGTTCCTTTATATTATAATATCGCAGGATATTATCGAAACCTGGATGAGAATCGTTTGTAGGCAAAAGTCTTGATACGCCACCAATAAAAAGCAAGAATTGTTCATCTATAATAATTGCCGTTCCAGCCATTACCGGAAACTTCCCTTTAATCAAGCTCCACTCATTTCGCTTTTGGTTATATACATACCCATCTGTAAGAACCTCTGTTATTTGATTATTGATGTAATTCCGACCACCGATTAAGTAAATGTTTGCACTATCGGCTGTACAAACGGCATATCCTCTGGCTGATCCCGGCCAGGAAGCTAACTTTTGCCATTTATATTCCTTGTGCACAAGATCCAGCATGAAAAAATGATTTGATGCTGATGCCTGCTGCATTGATTCCTGACCACCGGCGATATAGATTTTTCCATTCAGATAAGTTCCCGAGCAATTGGATAAGGGGACAGGCAATGACGGCCAATCGTATGAGATTGCAATACCTTCGGGTGTCTGACTTATCATAAAGACATCCGAATAACATTGATCTGCATAATTTCCCCCTATACAAAGAATCCCTTGTGGTAATTGCACAGATACTCCATATGCCATAGGATATGGAAGTGCATTTTCAAAAACTTGCCACGAAGGATTGTTACTGTTAAGAGGAAAAGAATAAATTGTACGCCACCACTTTTTTTGCCCGCCGTCCCAAGGCATCCCTTTTGGGAAATTAGCTCCTCCGGCAATTAACAGATGGTTGTTTGAAACACCCGAATATACACCTGCAAGTCCAGGATTTACCTCTTGTCCACTATCTGGAGGAATAATAAGTAGATTGTCCCAACAAATTTTTGTCGGGATCTGTTGGCTTGTGGTTTTCTGAGTTTGAGCAACCATGTTTGTTGTCAATATGATAGATGCCAGCATATAGGTTAACTGTTTTAAAGGAATAAACATAATACTTTTGTTATCTTCGACTTTTCATGAAAATTTTGTATACCATAAAATGTTGTTCGATCGCTTTGCGATAGCCGGCTTCATCTCTTTTCTTTATATAATTGAGCAGGTCGGCATGGGTAACTAACTGGCCTTTATTTTTAATCTCAATGTTGATTGGTTCCAGGAAATCTTTGAATTTCTCTTTAACAAAAAGCAATACAGGATGTATGATTTCCTGAAATTCACGGATCGTCTTATTACCCGTAATTTCGTATAGTTTTGCATGAAATGAAAATTCACTTACGGGTGAGTATTCATTATTTTCAAACATGATTCCCATTTTTACAATATCATCAAGTTCATCAATGTCTTCATCAGTAATATTCTGAAACAGATCGTAGCATATTCCGATTTCAAGTGCAATTCTAAAACCTAGAATATCAAAAAGGGATTCCTCAGAAAGTATTAGAGGAGTTACTACACGTTTCATGCCACCAAGAATAGACGGTTCCCGCAATACCATTCCTCTTCTTGTCCTGCTTTCAATAAGGCCCATCATTTTTAACCGGCTTAATGCTTCTCGTAGTACACTTCTTGCAACACCAAGTGCATTTGACAATTCTTGTTCGTTTGGGATTGAACTTCCAACAATTAAGTTTTTGTCTTTAAAATATTTAAGGAGTTGTTCCTCGACTTGATCTACTAATGTTACTTGGTGGTTGGAAATTTTTAAATGATCCATTTTATTTATATTTACAGAGTTCAAAGTATTAAAAAATATATAATAAGCTTATTAATCTTATTTGTCAGACAAATAAAGATTATATTTTTTATATCTCCAAATTATTTAAGTTATTTTTTTAACTCTGAAAGCTATCTTCTTGTGATACTGAATTATATTAAAGTTTTGAGCAGATATTTATTTGCTATTTAAAGTATTACAATTATAACCGGAACTATTGATATTAGCAGATATGTTAAATAAATATAAAGAGCCGGTTTCGACTACGTACTTTTAAGGAGTGGACTGTATATAGGTATGTATGGAAAGAAATAACAACATAGAACGTATCATAGTCCGTTATCTCCAGAATAACATTACTGAAGATGAGATGAGGTTGCTGATGTCCTGGCTCAACGAAGACCCGGCCAACAAAGAGATGTTTTTTCAGATAAAGAAGGTTCATGACCTGAATAATACAGATACTTATCCAACGACAGAATACATAAACGAAAGCTGGGAGAGGATTGCAAATAAAATTAGCAACGTATCCGAAAGTGCAGGTGATGCTGAACGCGATTCAGCCGGTAGCCGTAAACGATGGTTGCTATCCATAGGGAAGTACGCTGCTGTAGTGATATTGTGTATCGGACTTACGTTGGGTGTCCAGGCGTTTCTTGAATCCTATAAACCGGTTGTTTATACAGCCATTGATACCGAATCCGGACCGCGGATGAGTCACATCACATTGCCTGACGGAACAAGGGTTATGTTAAATGCCTCGTCAAAGTTTAATTATTCCACTAAATACGGTTCATCCCTTCGTGAAGTATACCTGGACGGCGAAGCTTTCTTTGATGTGGTTAAAAACCCGAAGGTTCCTTTTGTAGTTAAAACATCGAAACAGCGTATAGAGGTATTAGGTACCACATTCAATGTGCTGGATTATGCTTCGGACGATTATGCCATAACGACCCTGGTTAGTGGAAGTGTGAAGATGCAGGCTATCGATAAGGATGGTAACTATAAGGAAATGCATTACCTGAAACCCAATCAGCAGGCTTTTGTAGATAAAAACACCGATAAAATAATACTATCTTCTGTAAAAATCGACCTGAGTAAAACATGGGTCAATAAGATATATCATTTTAACAACGAGCCTCTCTCCCTTATTCTACAACGCCTGGAAAAGATTTACGGGGTTAATATTGCCATTGAAAATGCGAAGATAAAAGATGTGAGGTATACAGGAACCTTCGAACTGAATTTGCCAATTGACCAGGTCATCGATATAATTAATTACGACAAACAGTTTTCATGTGTTATTAACGACGATAAAATTACCATTCAATAATTAAAGCCTATGAAACAACCGCCGGAAATAAAGTGATAATTAGGATGTATCCTAATACAAAGGAGTGAAGTTAAATAGTCGAATACCTGTTTCTCTTATTCTTTAATGAATGAATAAGAGGCATTGTTAACCTATTAAAAATAATTTTATGCAAAAATCAGTAAGTAAGATCTGCCGGCAATACAGTAACCGTCTAACAGTTGCAGGCATTGCGCTAGTTTTTTTGTTCTTGGGAATAAGCAAGGGGATGGCAGCCGATTCAATAGAAAGCAAAAGCATTTCCCTTTCTATCCAAAATGGTACGATTCAGACTTTTGTCTCTGAAATCGAGAAGCAGACGGATTATATGTTTCTTTATAAGAATGAAGATATAGATAATTCAATCAAGGTGAATGTTAAGGCCGAAAATAAACCGGCTATCGAGGTATTAAATGAGGTAATTGCCAAAACAAATCTGGTATATAAGATAAACGGAAAGCATATTGTGCTTACCAGAAAAGGAAGTGCAGATGTAAAAGACATTGTAATCACCGGTAAGATTGTGGATAACAAAGGCGAAGCAATCATCGGTGCCAATGTTTTGATAAAAGGAACATCCAGTGGTGTGGTATCCGATATGGACGGTAATTTTTCCATTAAGGCTCCTAATGAGCAATCTGTATTGATCTTCTCGTATGTTGGATATGTTAATCAGGAGATTCAGATTGGTACACGTCGTACTTTTAGCATCACTTTACAGGAGTCGTCTTTAGAGATTGACGAGCTTGTGGTAACGGCCTTAGGTATGAAGCGTTCCGAAAAAGCTCTGGGATATGCAACCCAGAAGGTTAGTGGAGGAGAATTTGAAAAGGTAAAAGGTGCCAACGTCGCAACGAGTCTTACAGGACGTATTTCCGGTTTAACCGTATACAACTCTACTGAATTTTTGGAAAGTCCTACGCTGAAACTTCGTGGCGAGAATCCTATACTAGTATTGGACGGTGTTCCCACAAACATGTCGCTGGGCGAAATAAACTCGGACGATATTTTGAGTATTGATGTCTTGAAGGGGGCAACGGCTTCGGCTTTGTATGGATCGAGAGGAGGAAGCGGAGCCATTATGGTTACTACCAAAAAGGGTGGAAAAGAGGGCTTCTCTGTTACGGTGAATACCAGTAACATGTTTAACGTAGGTACACTTGCCATGCCCGAGGTTCAGACTGCATACAGTGCCGGGTACAACGGAAAATACAATACCGACGATGAGGTTTGGGGAGACAAGCTCGATATCGGACGTATCTATCCGCAGTGGGATCCGATAGCTAAAGAAATGCGTGAATCCGAACTTACCTCCAAAGGGCGTAATAATTTCAAGAATTTCCTCGAATTCAGTATGATCAGCAATACGAATGTGAGCGTAACTCAAACAGGAAAAAATGGAAGTGTAAGATCGTCGTTTTCTTACGTACACAACAAAGGGCAGTATCCGAATGCCAAATCTCAACAATTCAAGTATAGCATCGGCGGCGAGATGAAACTGGGTGATAAGGTTTCGGTAGAAGGTACTTTGGCATTCAATAAGATGATATCTCCTAATACGGCAGGAACAGGTTATGGAAACCAGGGTTACATTTATAACCTTCTGGTCTGGACTGGCCCCGAATACGATGTAACTCAGTATAAGGACTATTGGATTACTCCCGACGAAAAGCAGAACTGGCATTATGAAGGCTGGTACGATAACCCCTATTTAATGGCTTACGAAAAGCGAAACACGATTGATAACAACACCACCAATGGTATGTTGTCTCTCAATTATCAGATCACCCCTTGGTTAAAGGCCCTGGTACGTAGTGGTATGGATGTAAGTAATGACCAGACGCAACGCCGGGCTCCTCTCGGAATTAATTCGACCCGCAACTGGGGTGGTACAGATAAAGGATACTATATGGAAAAGAATGCATATGCATTCAGTATGAACAATGACTTCATCTTGTCGGCCGAAAAGAGTCTGGATAAATTTACCTTCGAAGGTTTGTTGGGAGGATCAATATACTATTACAAAACAAATTCGCTGGAAGCTTCTACAAAGAACGGATTATCCATTCCCGGATTCTATTCGTTGAAAGCCTCGGTTGAGAGTCCCAATATTGATGTTTATACCAGCAAGAAACAGGTGAACAGTCTTTTCGGAAAGCTGACTGTAGGTTACAGAAACGCATTCTTCCTTGACCTTACCGGACGAAACGACTGGTCTTCTACATTGCCAACCGATGATAATTCCTATTTCTATCCCTCGGTAGGAGCCAGCGTACTTATGTCGGAAATAATGCCTTTACCAGATTGGATGAACTTCTGGAAATTGAGAGGTTCGTGGACCGTTTCGAAAAACGACCTGGATATTTATGCCATCAACACAGCCTATGCCGTCGACAATGCTGTATGGAATGGGATGAACTCCGCTTACTATCCAACTACCCTGCGTGGAAGTGTGAAACCTATCACAAACCGTACCTACGAAATTGGTACCACATTTAATCTGCTTAAGAATAACCGGGTGAAAGCCGACTTCAGCTATTATAACAAGCTGACTTACAACAATACGGTTCAGGTTAATATTTCGGCTCTTTCAGGTTTTAAAACCTTGTTGATAAACAATGACGAAGAGTACGAAAGAAGAGGTTTCGAAGTCGTTCTGGACTTTGTTCCGGTTATGAACAAAGATTTTAAATGGAACTCAATTGTTAACTGGTCAACTTCCCGGCGGTACTACGCCAAGCTTGATGAGCAGTACAGTGCCGACAAGCTATGGGTGTACAAAGGTGCCCGTCTGGATGCTTACGAAAGTTACGATTTTCAGCGTGACCCGCAGGGAAATATGATCCTGTTTAACGGAGTTCCCAAATTAAGTGATTATAAATCGAAAATAGGTTATGCCGATCCGGATTGGGTATGGGGATGGACCAATGCATTTAAATACAAGAATGTAGTACTGTCAATCAGTATTGACGGACGTGTAGGCGGACTTTCATCTTCCGAAACCAACCGAAGAATGTGGCAGACGGGAGCTCACCCGGATACCGATAATAAATGGCGGTACGAAGAGGTGGTTAACAACAATAAGACATTCGTAGCAGATGGTGTTACCGTAACTTCAGGATCAGTTACCTACGATGCATACGGACGGATTGTATCTGACAACAGAGTATTTGAAAAGAATACGAAGGTGGTATCGTACGAAACGTATATTAAGGACTACTGGAGAAAAGGCCCGCAACTTATTTTTGATGAGACATTCATCAAACTCCGCGAACTTTCGTTAAGTTATGACATTCCTAAAAAGCTTTCTTCCAAACTGGGCTTGTCCTCTTCTTCAGTTTCTTTGGTTGGACAAAACCTTTTGTTGTGGACAAAGGAGTATAAATATGCCGATCCGGACAAAGCTTCTGATGACTTGTCATCTCCTTCGGTCCGCTATGTAGGTTTTAACTTAAAACTTGAATTCTAATTTTAAAATTTAAGGACATGAAAAAAAATATAGTAAATAGAATCGCATTATATATTCTGGCACTTTGTATGGGACTTACCGCCTGCGATAGCTTTGAGGAGTTCAATACCAATCCGGATAAGTCGACAAAAGTTACTTCGGGTATGTTGGCAACGAACCTGATACTCGGAATTATGCAGGAGGATGGAACCACCAAGACTTTCCTAAGGGATGATATGCTAAGCAAGTATGTGGCGTGGACCGAAGGAAATGACATCGATTACCTGTTCAATAAATTGGGTAGGACAGACGACTTCTCCAATTATAGTTTCGAAAATATGGCCATGCTTGGAAATGTGGAGAAGATGATAGGCTTTGCTCCCAACGAGAAGGCAAAGAATTCGTATACAGCGCTTGGACATTTTATCCGTGTATGGAAATTCTTCGATCTTACGATGCGTGTGGGCGATATTCCCTACAGTGAGTCGATGAAGGGAGAAGAGGGTGTCGAATATCCGGCCTACGATTCGCAGAAAAGTGTTTTTCTGGGTTTGCTGAATGAATTGGATCTGGCAGATCAGCTTTTTGAGTCGGGTGAAAACTTTGACGGCGATCCGGTGTACGACGGAGATGTATCCAAATGGAGAAAAGCGGTTAATACGCTGCAGCTTAAAATTCTGATCAATTTGTATAAGAAGAGTGCGGATGCAGAACTGAAGGTTGCCGACAGATTCCAGAAGATAGTTTCCGGTAAACCAATTTTTACATCCAACGATGACAATCTGCAGTTGGTGCATTCGGATAACTCCGGACAGAAATATCCTTTTTACAAGGAAGGGAATAATTTTATTGTGTTCAACCAGGTATCTTCCTTTGTAATCGATACATTGAAGGTGTTGGGTGACAGACGATTGTTCTATTATGCCAAGCCAACAGTGAAATCGGTAGATTCAGGACTTGAACCAACCGACTGGAATGCCTACAACGGTGTAGATCCTACGCTTACTTTCTCCGAAATACAATCTGCCGTGGAGACCAAGAATGTATCTCAGCTCAATTTGCGTTACAGTGAACTGCCGGAAGGCGAACCTACATTCAAGCTTAGTTATGCCGAAATGAACTTTATTTTGTCAGAAGCCGTGGTTCGGGGACTTCTTGCCGGGAACGCAAAGTCATATTATGAACAGGGTATTCGTGCAGCTATGCGGTTTACGGCAGACCATACTCCCGATAGCTACGATTATCATCATGGAATGAAAATTACAGACCAGTATATTTCGAGTTATATTAATGGAGAAAAGGTTACCTTTGCAACCAATGCAAGTGCGCAGATTGCTCAGATAATTACTCAGAAATATCTTGCCACGTTCTTGCAGACTCCTTTCAGCGGATACTTCGAATACAGAAGAACGGGGATACCTAGATTTACAATCAACCCGCAATCCAACAGAAACGATCCGTCGGACAAAATGCCGGTAAGATGGATGTATCCGCAGGATGAGTATAACTATAACACTGAAAACCTGAAGAAGGCGGTGGATAGTCAGTACAACGGAGTCGATACTGAAAACGAATTGATGTGGATTTTAAAGGATTAAACGTTTAAATAATGAAAATGAAAGGAATCTTTATCTTACTGCTGACTTGTTTTGCACTCCAGTTAACAGCTCAACAACCAACGCTGAGCTTTAATAAGCAGGGTAGTTTTAAAATTGTTCAGTTTACAGATTTACATTACTCGGTTGAAAAAGAAACTGTATCTGCTGCCGCGTTGGAATGTATCAATAAGGTGCTGGACCTTGAAAAGCCGGATTTGGTAGTTTTTACAGGCGACCTGGTATATTCCAAGCCTGCCAAAGAGGGGCTGACTCGTGTATTGAAGCCGGTAGTTGACCGTAAGCTTCCTTTTGCGGTTGTTTGGGGAAATCACGACGACGAACAAGATTTGTCGAGAGCCGTCTTGCAGTCGGTTGTAGAACAAATGCCCGGGTGTTTAGGAAAGAAAACCGATGGTATTCCGGGAGAGTCTAATTATATTCTTACTATTCAGCCAAACAGCGGCAACCAAGCCTCTGCTGTCCTTTATTTTATGGACTCGCATGCCTACTCCGCTCTTCCGCAGGTAAAAGGATACGATTGGATAAAGCCAGCACAGATTCAGTGGTATATAGATGCTAGTAAACGCTTTACTGATGCGAATGAGGGAAAACCCTTACCTGCATTGGCGTTCTTCCATATTCCTCTGCCCGAATATAATCAGGCAGCTTCCAGCGAAAATTCGCATTTGGTGGGTTATCGTTTCGAAAAGCCCTGTGCTCCGGAGTTGAATACGGGACTGTTTACAGCCATGCTGACTGCCGGAGATGTGATGGGTGTATTTGTGGGACATGACCACGATAATGACTTTGTTGCAGATTGGAAAGGGATAGCTTTGGGATACGGCCGGTTTAGCGGAGGTAATACGGAATATAATAATCTTCCCGAGGGTAACGGTGCCCGTGTTATTGTGCTTAAAGAGAATACACGAGACTTTACCTCTTGGATCCGCTTGCGCAGTGGTGAGATAATGCAGAACATCCAACTAAGTAAATTAATCAAGCCTGTTAAGAAAGATTGAGGATTTAGTTGAGTTCCATTGGATACGCTATAAAAAGAGGTTCTTTTCCAATTAAATAATGCGATTTAATTTGAAAAAGGACCTCTTTGTTTTCTGTTTATTGTTATAATATGAATGAATTGAAATACTTTTACGGAGTAATACGCTCAAGCAGTCAATTACGGTGAATGAGAACGACAAACATAGTATAGATCAGTTTCGCAGATTATACGAAAAGTATGCACCTGCATTGATTTCCTTTGCCAGGAGATTTGTAGGACATGATGCAGCTGAAGATATAATCCAGGATGTCTTTCTTAAATTATGGGAGCTGAAATCTTTTACCATTATCGACGAAAGCATCCGAAGTTATCTGTATCGGTCTGTGCAGAATTCCTGTTTAAATTACCTGAGGCACGAAGTAATACATCATGAATATATCAATAGGGCATCCGCCGAATTGAAAATAGAAGAGCTGCAGTTTTGTACTATGGATGATATTCTGATAAAGGATGAACAGCTAAAATCATTGCACAAAGCAATTGAAGAACTGCCTCCTAAATGCAGGGAAGTATTTACTTTATACTACTTCGAAGAGAAAAAGAATACAGAGATTGCCCTGCAATGCAATATTTCCGTCCGTACTGTAGAAACACATATTTACCATGCTCTGAAGCTATTACAAAAAGCCGTCCTTGCAATTTTACTTATATTACTTTTTGCCAAGATGTTGTAATTGTAATCTTCGAAAATATTTTAAAAGAAGAAGGGCAGAAAGTCGGTCAACTGTATTCTGATTAGCCGGATTGCCTGCGATATACGATAGGCGATAGTTTTAGGAGAAATACCCATTTTAGATGCAATCTCGTTGTAGGTCATATCTTTAAATCTATTCATTTCAAAAGCTTCTCTATACTCCTTAGGTAAATCTTTTACGGCTTTATTATATAACTCCATTAGTTCGTTACAAACGTAAAAATCAGGATCTTCAAACTGTTCTTCAAATTTTTTACTTATGGAACTATGTACTTTGTAGCATACCTGGGCATGAGATACAGAATTAAGACATTTATTCTTGACAATGGTAAACAAGAGCCCTTTTAATGGGATTTCAGGAATTAGCGTTGTCCTGTTTTCCCAAAGCCACATCATGGTATCTTGTACTATTTCTTCGCATTCGGATGTAGGAACATATTGGCTCGCGAAAGCGCATAATCCACGGTAATAATCCTTATAGATGATGTTGAATGCATTTTCGTTTCCGGATCGAAGCTGTTTAACGACTTCGTTTTCATTTAAAAGGTCTTTATTGTCCATCAGTCCTCATGTTCTGAAGTACAAACATACTGTTTTTTTTTGTTAATCGATAGATTTGTAAAATTTATGAAAAAAAACAGGTTTATAGTTTAGTATATCTTATTTCTGAGCTGTATTAGTTATAGATGGTAAATTGAATATGGTAGTGGAAGAAGCGAAATTAGTTGAGTATGTACTTGGAATGCTTACTCATGAGGAAAATCTCATGATTGAAGAATGGTATAAACAATCCCCGGAAAATGAGAAACGACTGGATCAAATCTATTTTATTTTATGTGTAAAAGATAGGATGGAGGTGATGAATTCAGTAAATCCGGAAGAAGCGTTATCTGGATTTAAAAATAAGCTACGTAATAAATCCAAATTTAATGTGTTCCGTAACCACATAAGCATAATTCAGCGGGTTGCTGCTTTTTTATGTATACCTCTTTTTCTATTATCAGCATATCTTTTTCTCAAACCGGCTGAAAATTCTGTACAAATAGTAGATGTTGTAACCAACGCAGGAATGGTTTCATCTTTCAAACTACCTGATGGTACAAAAGTTTGGTTGAATTCTGGTAGCCGACTTAGCTACCCAACCCGATTTAATGATGAAAACAGGACTGTGAAGTTGGAAGGCCAGGGATTTTTTGATGTGGTAAAGAATCCCGACAAGCCTTTTATTGTTAAAACAGAAGAAAACTATTCTGTAAAAGTATATGGAACAGAATTTAATGTCTCGGCGTATAAGGATGATAATTATGTTGAGACCACTTTGGTTTCGGGATCAATAGAATTATTTGCAGGTAATAATAGTCAAAAAGTTAAACCGGGTGAAAAAACAATTTTTGATAAACGAAGCTGCGACCTCAAGGTTATTAAAGTGAATACGGAATACGATACCGCATGGAAAGATGGTAGTATAATTTTCAAAAACCACACAATGGAGGATGTTCTTAAAATTCTTGGAAGACACTATAACGTTCGTTTTGTGGTCAAAGATCAGCGGGTAATGAGCTCCGTAATTACTGGTAAATTTGATTACGAACAGTTGCCACAGTTGATGGAGTATTTAAAAATTGCTAGTGGTATTAAATATGAAATAAAAAAACCTCAAATACGTGATGGAATAATAATTGAAAAGAGTGTCGTAGAAATATATAAATAAAGTTGCTAACCTATTTAATACATTATGAGCCTATGATATAAAGAAAATCAAAAAAAACGGAAGGCTGTTGACGCACCCTTCCGTATAAAAAATTCACTAAGCTGTTGACGCAGCTTTAAAATCATTTTTTTATTAATAAATCACACAAATTTATGGAAATTAATGCAACCTTAAAATCTGTTGGAAGTAAAATGCTATTTATTTTCAATAAAATACCATTAGTCATGAGATTAAGTATATTATTCTTTTTCATCAGTATTGGTTTTGTTATGGCCGAAAGCTCGTATGCCCAGGTTACCGAAATATCTTTGAGTGCTCACAATCAACCTATTGGAGCCGTATTAGATGCTGTAGAAAGTCAAAGTGATTTTTCATTTATATATGACAGTAAACTAGTTAATACTACCAGAAAAGTAACTGTTGAAGTGAAAAATAAGAATATTTTTGATATTCTTAATCAATTGTTCTCTGGTTCGGATGTAGTTTATACAGTAATTAATAATAAAATTATACTTAGTAAAGCTCGCCTAGATAATAGCAATACTCCCGAACGGCAGCAAACCAGACGAATAGGAGGTAAGGTGGTAGACCTGAAAGGAGAACCAATTATCGGAGCCAATGTTTCTATTCTGAATACTTCAAACGGAACGATTACCGATATGGATGGAGCATTTGCTCTTGAATGTCCGGAAGGTGCTACAATAAAAATATCCTACATCGGTTATTTAACCCAACAGCAATGAAACTTCGCTTATAATAAAATTAGTAGAAGATTCGCAAGCTATTGAAGAGGTCGTCGTAATTGGATATGGAATTGTTAAGAAAAAAGATTTAACAGGGGCTGTATCTCAGTTATCGGCAGGAACACTAAAAGATTTAAAAGTCTCACATCCTACTCAGGCGATGGCCGGACAAATGGCGGGGGTTCAGGTTCAACAGGTAGCCGGAGCGCCTGGGCAAGCCTCAACTATCCGGGTACGTGGTTCAGGTTCGATCTCAGCCTCAAGTTCTCCATTATATGTGGTAGATGGATATCCGTTAGGTGAGCAAAATCTAAATTCTATTAACCCGAACGACATTGAGTCCATAGAGGTGTTAAAGGATGCATCAGCATCTGCAATCTATGGATCCAGAGCTGCAAATGGTGTTGTTTTGGTTACTACAAAATCGGGTAAATCAGGTAAGGTTAATATTTCGCTAGATACCTATTACGGAACACAGGAGGTTACCAAGAAAATGGACTTAATGAATGCCCAGGAATTTGCGGAATTTAGTAAGGAGGCTTTTAATAATAATTACGTTGATAGAGTCTCGGGGGCAAAGGCTACAGATCCTTTAAGCATGCGTCCTGCAGGTAATCGCTATAAGTATCCAGCTATTTATGATGATGCTGCAGCAATGGCTGCTATTGGAAACGGAACAGATTGGCAGGATGAAATTTTCAGATCAGCTCCGATCCAAAACTATCAATTAACTGTTACAGGAGGTGATGAAAAATCAAAGTACATGTTTTCTGGAGGCTATTTTAGTCAGGATGGTATTATAATCGGAAGTGATTACGAACGTTATTCGGCCAGAGCCAAAATTGATAGCGATCTTACTAAATGGTTGAAGATAGGAATTAATATCGCACCTACCTATATGAATTCAAATACAATTACTCAAGGACATTGGGCAAGTGATGGAGTTGTGAATTCAGCATTAGCTACCTCTTCGATTGTTCCCGTATATAATTCGGACGGAACGTGGGCATCCCAATCTGAATATGCAGTAGCTGGAGATGGATTAACCGGGGTTCCAAATGCTGTTGCGTCGGCTACCGATATTGTAAATAAAAATACAAATCTTCGTCTGTTTGCTAATATGTATGCGGAAATTTCTTTACTAAAAAACTTGAAATTTAAAAGCACTATCGGCTCCGATATTATGGAATATAGAAGTCGTTATTTCCGTCCGTCAACTGTTCCCAAGAATGGAGCTGTTGCTCCACTTCCTTCAACAGACAGAAAAGCTACATCTTCAAGTGTTGAAGTAGTGAATTGGTTGAATGAAAACACGTTGAGCTATTTTGCGTCATTCAATAAAATCCATGAAATTGATGCTGTTGCAGGTTTCACCGTGCAGAAAAATATTTACAATCAGACATATGCAGAAGGATCTGACTTTCCAGATGACATTATTCAAACAATTAACAATGCGAAAGTAAAGAGTGGATCTACAGACACAAATGAATGGTCTCTTCTATCGTATTTGGCGCGTGTAAATTACAGATACAACAATCGTTACTATCTCACGGCTTCAATTCGTGCAGACGGATCTTCACGCTTTGGTAAAAATACCCGTTACGGATATTTTCCTTCAGGCTCTGTAGCGTGGAGAATTTCGCAAGAAGATTTTATGAAAGATATATCATTTATAAGTGATTTGAAAGTGCGTGCCAGCTTTGGTTTAACCGGTAACAACAGTATTCCTAATTATGGCTCTATCGGAACTATGAGTACGCAGAACTATGTGTTTGGGTCGGGAAGTGGAAATGTTGTTTCCGGAGCTGCTCAATCCAGTATTTCAAACGCCGATCTTACTTGGGAGAAAACCAAGCAATACGACCTTGGAATGGAATTATCTGTGTTGGATAGCAGATTAACATTCACAGTTGATGCTTACATGAGAAAGACAACCGATTTACTCCTTCAAGTTGACGTTCCATCTATTACGGGATTTACCAATGCGTGGAGAAATATTGGTAAACTAGATAATAAAGGATTGGAATTTTCAATTATGTCAAGAAATATTTCTGGTAAGGACTTTACATGGAACACCAATTTTAATCTGTCATTAAATAGAAATAAAGTGGTTGCATTAGGCCCTTCCGGGGATCCAATTCAAAGTGATGGTGGTGCTGGAACTACTCATATAACAATGATCGGAGAACCTATTGGAAGCTTTTACGGATATAAAATGATTGGTATTTATATGAATAAGGCTGATCTGGATAATAATCCGCATACCTCTAATTCACATGTTGGCGATGTAAAATTTGAGGATATAAATAAAGACGGCACAATTGATGCAAATGATAGAACTATTATTGGGAATAATATGCCTGACTTTACGTGGGGGATGTCTAATTCATTTACCTATAAGAATTTTGATTTGAATATAATGTTGCAGGGAGTACATGGTAGCGAAGTGCTTCATTTGGGGAAACGTTTCTATACCCAAATGGAGGGAAATCAGAATCAGATGAGGTCTGTGCTTAACAGATGGCAATCCGAAGAAAATCCAGGTGATGGATGGACGCCAAGAGCGAATTCTTCTACAACCGGACAGAACAATGCTGTATCGAGCCGATGGGTTGAAGATGGGTCATTTATCCGGATCAACAACCTGACACTTGGATATACATTGCCAAAGATTCTTATAAATGCCTGGAATGTACAAAATGCACGTTTTTACCTCTCTGTTCAGAATTTGGCAACATTCAGCGATTACAGCGGATTTAATCCGGAAACAAGCCATAGAGAAGACAGTGTACTTGCTCCTGGAACCGACTATGGGATGTACCCTTTGGCACGTACATATACAGTAGGTATGAACGTAACATTTTAATTTAGTGGATATTAAATAAGATAATTATGAAGACAGTATATTTAACATTATTACTATGTACCGGGTTGCTTATTTCTTCATGCTCAGAAGATTTCTTGGATCTTAAGCCTAAAACCCAGTTAAGTGTGGATGACTATTTTAAAACTCCGGAACAGTTTGAATCTGCAGTTAATGGAGCTTATTCATCTCTTCAGGAAGGTAATCTTTATGGAAATTGGTATGTGCTTTCTGAAATTCCGTCAGATAATACGAGTAATCAACTTTCTGGATCGGTTACGGATCAAGACGAGTTTGATAAATATTATATAAGATCTACAAACCCGTATATTGCTAATTTTTGGAATTCAAGTTATATGGCAATAAATAGGATTAATACGGTCTTAAATAGAATTGACGGAATTAAAATTGATAAATCAGTTGGAGACCGTTATAAGTTGGAATGCAAATTCTTACGTGGATTACTTTACTTTAATCTGGTTCGTGTGTTTGGAGATGTACCTCTTGTGTTAAATGAAATAAGCATTAGTGATTCTTATGCGATTTTGAGGGAGTCCAAAGATAAAGTGTACAGTCAGATTATTGCAGATCTTTCTGAAGCAGAATCACTTCCAGCATCTTATTCGGAAGATGTAAATAAAGGTAGAGCAACCTCAGGTGCTGCAAAAGCTCTGCTAGGAAAGGTTTATTTGACGATGAAAAATTATAAAGATGCCGAAACAAAACTGGCTGAGGTTATTACAAGTAATAGATACAGTCTTCTTGAAAACACCTCAGGATCATTAAATATAAATGGATATGCTGCAGTATTTAATGCGAATAATCATAATAATTCTGAGTCAGTTTTTGATGTTCAATTCAAAAAGGGTGGATTTGGTGAAGGAAGTAATTTCCCAAATACATTCGCTCCAGAGAATTCTGGAACAAATGTTGTTCCTTTGGGTTCTACCGGAGGGAACAACTTACCAGGCGATGATATGATTAACTCTTATGAACCAGGTGATTTGCGCAAAGGATTTTCTGTTGCTTCCGGATATTATGATGCACGTAAAAACGGAGCTTGGGTAGAGTCAAAATACATTAAAAAATACTTTGATACCCCCTATAAAGATGGAGATTCAAATAACAATTTCCCAGTAATACGTTTTGCGGATGTCTTGTTGATGTACTCAGAGGCTTTAAATCAAAATGGTAAGACCGCTGATGCATGTACCTATTTAAATAAAGTTCGCCGTAGAGGTTTCGGATATCAGAGCAACGAGGTTTCACCTGTAGATATTAATACAACAAATAAGGATTTATTCCTTTTAAAAGTTGAACAGGAAAGACGGGTAGAGCTTGCGTTTGAAGGCCACAGATGGTTTGATTTAATTAGGACAGACCGAGCTGTAGAGGTTATGACAGCCAAGGGTTACAAATTAAATGCAACTAATCTTATATGTCCTGTCCCACAGAAACAGATAGATATTAATCCGGTTATTACACAGAATGAGTATCGGATAGAGCCTAAATAATGTTTCGAGAGGAATGATAATTACATAAATAAATATCCGGTCACTAGGCAGGATATTTATTTAAACAGATTCTTAATCTATATCAATATTTAAAAATGAAAAGCAGGTTTTTATTGACTTCGATTTTAGGAATTCTTTTATCTGCAGGAATTTGTACAGCTCAATCTATGTTATTTAAATTGATTGATTATGTAGATCCTCTGATTGGAACGGCTCCAAGCTCAACAGTAAGTGCCATTGCCCATGGTGAAGGAACTGAATTACTAGCGAATACAAACCCAGCGATTGGTGTGCCTCATGGGATGACACATTTTTCCCCTCAAACGCGTGCATCCGAGCGGAAATGCTTATCGCCATACTATTTTGAGGATTCAATTCTGCAGGGTTTTAGGGCTGGGAGATGGTTAAACGGCTCTTGCACGCAAGATTATGGCAGTGTTACTTTGATGCCATTATGTGGACCTCTGTCTTTTGTCCCGACATCCGAATACAGAGGTTCCTTATTTAGTCATCAATTAGAAAAAGCTTCTCCGGACTATTACTCAGTTAATCTGGAACGCTACAATATTTTTGCTGAATTGACCGGATTACAGCGAAGCGGTATATTTAGGTTTACCTATAAGACTGAGGGTATTGGCCATTTAGTAATTCAACCAAATAGTGATGAGTCAAAAGGGTTTGTCGAAATTGACCCAGTAGCGCAGGAAATTAGAGGCTTCAACCCTGTTCATCGTATATATCAGGGATCAGGGAAATTTGCTGGCTTTAGTGGTTTTTTTGTTATTAAAACATCAAAGCCATTTAAAACGTTCGGTACGTTTAACAACAGTAATTTGTTTGAAAGTCAGAAAATGATATCGGACCAACGGAACTGTGGGGCATATGTTTCCTTTTTGATGAAAGAGAACGAGCAATTAATCGTAAAAATCGGAACTTCTTTCACTTCAATGGATGGCGCAAGAAATAATTTGAGTGCAGAGATTAATCAAAAGGATTTTGATATGGTCCGGGCACAATCAGCAGCTATATGGGAGAAAGAACTTTCGAAAATAGTTGTAGAAACAGAAAGTATAACCGATAAAACGATCTTTTATACAGCACTCTATCACAATTCGCTGGCTCCTAGGATATTTAATGATGTGGATGGAAAATATCCAGAATTCTCAACAGGAAAAATCGCACATACTACAGATCATGATTATTATTGTGAATTTTCAATGTGGGATATATATCGTGCAACGTTGCCGATGAATTCTATAATCAATCCTTCATTAACTGCTGATTGGGCAAGTTCTATGGTCCAAAAATACAAGTCAGGAGGTTGGTTACCTATTTTCCCACTCTGGAATAGCTATACTTCGGCAATGATTGGCGACCATGTAACAGCTTTTCTTGGTGATTTATTAATGAAAGGAATAGATAATTTTGACGTAGAAACAGCCTATGAAGCAATGCGAAAAAATGCTTTTGAATCGTCGGAAATAGTAAATCCGGATGAATATAAAGACGGTATGGGACGGCGCGCATTACTTTCTTATTTAAAATTTAATTATATTCCAATGGAAGATTCGGTCTGGGATGCTTTTCATAAACAGGAACAGGTTTCAAGAACGTTAGAATATGCTTATGATGATTTTGTTCTTTATCAAGTTGCAAAACTTCTAAATAAACCGGAATCTGACGCTTTAAAACGACGATCAAACAATTATAAAAATGTGATTGATCCAGAAACAGCTTGGGCACGTGGTCGTAGAGCAGATGGAAGTTTTATTAATCCTTTCTATCCAAATCTTAAAGCTTTTTATATAACAGAAGGAACACCAATGCATTATACCTGGTATGTTCCACATGATCAAGAGGGACTAATTAACCTGATGGGTGGTGAGGAGAATTATTTAGCTCGACTTGATTCAATGTTCACAGAGGACTACTATTGGCATGGAAATGAACCGGGTCATCAAATCCCATTTTTGTTTAATTATGCTGGAGCTCCCTGGATGACACAAAAATATACCAGGAAAATTATTCGCGAGGAATATGCAACTGGTCCCGGAGGTTTGTGCGGGAACGAAGATGCAGGTCAGATGTCAGCATGGTATCTGTTTGCTTCTGCCGGATTTTATCCTGTTTGTCCCGGAGTACCTCAATATGTGGTTGGAAGTCCGATATTTGATAGAGCAACTTTTCATCTTGAGAATGGAAATAGTTTTACTATTATTGCCCTAAATAACAGTGATGAAAACTGTTTTATACAGTCGGCTACTTTAGATGGAATGCCTTATAATAAAAGCTACATAAACCACCGTGATTTATTGGAAGGAAAGACGTTGGTTTTGATAATGGGAAATAAACCTAATAAAGCCTGGGCAGTTGAGCAGAATTCGCGTCCCTATTCCTTAAGCCGTTAGTTTGTGTTTTTTTCTATGGCAATAGATTTGGTTATTAAAATTAAGTTATATTTGGTGTGAGTAAATTTTGAACCACTAGTAACCATTTTATTATTTAATTA
>CALFXE010000246.1 GCA_937927845.1 uncultured Paludibacter sp. | reverse complement strand
TTTGTATTCTTTGATATAATATATATTTAATATTATATTCTCTACAATAGAATAAGTCAATAGCAATTTACTTTTTCAAAGAATATTTTTATATATTTATGCTGTATAATGGTATTGTAGGTGGTGATAAAATGAATACAGACTTAGCATATGAAGAAATGTTGCCAAAGAGATTAGCTGAGCTACGAACTAACAAAGGCGTATCTGCGAGAGATATGAGTTTATCAATCGGTCAAGGTCCGGCATACATCAACAATATCGAAAATGGAAATAGTCTTCCGTCAATGATGGGATTATTCTATATTTGCGATTATTTAAAAATTTCCCCCAAAGAGTTCTTTGATTTCGAAAACAAAGCACCTACCGAAACAGATGAATTGATAACTTTAATCAAGAAATTTGATAAAGAAACCATAGGCCTTTTAACAGATATTGCAAAAAAAATGAAGAAATAATCCAAACGGCAACTTTTACGGTTGCCGTTTGATTTTTACATCTGTGCAATTTTAGGCAAACTTTCTCGTATGTCCATATCGTCAATTTCATTCCCCAAGCACATCCAGCCATCACATTCGCTTCTCGCAAAAAGCTCAATTCGTGGTATGTTTCCCAAAAGCTCAACAATTCTATTACGAACAACATCAGGCTTTTTACTATGTTGCTCTATGGGAGTATCTACAACGCTATGTACAGCCTTTGAAATACGCTTTGGATTTCCTTTTATACCTATAATACAAATTTCAGGATTGGCTCTTGTCCAAAATCCCAATCCCCAAAACCATTTATGGGTTTGCTTTTTGCAACGTTTCACCCAACAAAAGCCCAATGTCTTATAGTTAAAACCCCAACGCTTTAAGGTTTCCAACCCTTCAAGTAAGCAAGGAAAAGTAACCCATAAAAATAACACACAATCATCATCTGCTATATCTGATACGGGAAGTGAGTAAATATCGTCTTTACTCATAGTGCCGTAATGGTTTTCAGCACTTCGTCCTTGACCTTTTTTGGAATACACTTTGTACTGCCAAGGTGGGTCGGCATAAATACAATTAAATTTCATTTGGTTAGTCACCTCAATTCACGATATATTTGTTTGAAAGCCTTGCACCGTCATCAGAATAACGGCTTTGAATTTTAATAGCCCCTGCATCTCGGAGTTTTCTCATATTACAACCAACCGTACCTTTTTTCATGCCTATTTCTTTTCCTAATTTACGATAAGAAACGGTTATTTCATCTATGCCGTTATCTAAAATATATCCATATAACAGTTTCATACTTGAATTACCTTTTAAATTAGCCAGAATCTTATATTTCATATTATCCATTTTTTATAACCTCCATAATCTTAGTAGCAATGGCATATACAACAGAAACAGTAACTCCGTTTCCTGCTTGCTTGTATAATTGTGCATCCGAACATACTGCCGCCGCTTTGTCAAAGTTTTCATCACCTATTGCTTGCAACCGCCATGTTTCCCGTGGTGTTAGTTTGCGTATTCGTATATTGCATATAACATCATCAATACCTATTCCTGACTCAAAATGGTCACAGTTGCAAATGACTATACCATGTCTGTCTTGCGTTGTACTACAAAACATCGGTTCACCAGCTTCCTTGATCCTGCGTCCGTTCTGACGTTTGTTGAATCTATCGGGTGTTAATATTGACATTATGCAAACACCTGAATTTTCACATGGTCTATTTGATACTCCGGAATCATATCTTGCTTTTAAACACCTTGCAATCCATGTAAGTTTACTGTTCTTTGATAGATCAATAAAACTTGTGGAATACAGTCCTGTCCTTCCTGAAAATCCTCCCGCCTGTGCGGTAAGTGTGCAACTGATACCATTAATGTCGTAAACCCGTTCACCTTGTTTGCCGCCTATAAGTTGGATAAGATTTTTTCCGTCTGCTCCGATGATAGGAAATATTTTTCCGGTACATTGTCCTCGATAATGTCGGCGAGCGACAATAAAGATTCGTTCTCTGTTTTGAGGAACGCCGTGGAATTTTGAATTAAGCAATCCGTACTCTGTATCGTAGCCGATTTCGGCCAATTCACTGAGAATGGTGGCATGATCCCAGCCTTGATTAACTGAGAACAAATTTTTAACATTTTCAAAGATAAGCCAGTCGGGTCTATCTTCGGGACTTTTGCCTTTGACGAGCCTAATGATTTCAAAAAACAGACTACTTCGTTTTCCGTTAAGACCTCGTCCTTGTGCGTTGCAGACAGAAATATCTTGACAAGGGAATCCTGCTGTCCAGATGTCAGAAACGGGGATGTCTTCCGGTTCGAGTTGTTTGATGTCTTTGGCATACCATGTATCACCTTCCTTTATTTCGTGTATTGCGTTAAAGCTGTTTGTTGCAAATTTATTTATTTCACAATAGCCGGCAAGCTCAAATCCTGCTTTTGTAAGTCCAAGAGAAAAGCCTCCGACTCCTGCAA
>CALFXE010000245.1 GCA_937927845.1 uncultured Paludibacter sp. | reverse complement strand
AAAATGTTGTATTCTTATTTGCTAAAACTGCTGTACTTCTGAATGCTGTTTACACGAGCGTGTTTCCGCGGAAACGAAGGCATACCGTAAAATCCCCGTTATCACCAATTTCGTAGATGAAAACGGAGTTGATCGCATGAAAGAAATGATTAAGGAGAATTACGACCGAATCAAAGCGGAAGCCAAACAGATTGTTGCTGATGAGTTGGAGCGGATTCGTAATGATGAGAATTTAAGGCATTTGTTGCCGAAGGAAGAGTAACCGAAAATGATTAGAGCCGCATTTTGCGGCTCTAGATTTATTCTTTAGTGTAGTTTAAATCCAATTGGATTCCTAACAACTTATTTTCGTTAGATATATCGTTTAATTCGAGAATTTCAGTATCAATAATCAACGCTTTATATTCCTCTTCGCTCAATTCTTTTTGTAGCAAATCCAAAGTAGATTGATTAATGGACAAAATATATTGAAAATCATTTTTTTGAGACTCTTGACAAGCAATTTTTAACATCGTTGCTACCTGACGAGGATCATTCTCTGAAATAAGTCTGCTATCATGAAAAATAAACTTAACATTATGATTGTATTGTCCTTTTAGAAGTGTCCAATCAAAACAAAACGTTCTAACTTCATTCACCCCATCCCCTGTATCATCTTCAATTTTAGCCTTTATATCAAAACGTAATTTGTTCTGTCCTTCATTATTCTCAATGGTAATTCCAGAAGATTTACCTTCATAGAATTGTTCGGAAAGAGACTGAAATATTAGGATGTTTTTCTTTATTAAAAGCTCAATATTACTCAAATATTCTACCGTAGCAATATTTTCGTTGGCAAACTCCTTCTTAACTTCCTCCTGTCTAGTTTTATATTCTTTTACAATTTCTTTGTATTGCTGTAGCTTCTGCAAACTCATTTTGCTTTCAGCCAACAGATTAGCTAATTGAGTATAATCATCTAATGCGCCATGAGAATTGAGGTATTGCAACTTTTCATCTTCCAATCGGCCAAAATGAGAAATTTGAGATTCTATTTCAGATAATTGTTTTTCGAAGAGTTGTTTTTCTTTAATGAGATTAAAAGTTCTATTGTCTAATATCTTTGTATTGAATGCCTCTACCTCTTCAATTTTCTTAACGATCATGTCACTTAACTGAATTTGGGCTTCGGCATAAAAATTTTCAATTTGTTTATGTGTTATATCGGGCTTAACTTTTAAGCTTTTATCTAAACTTTCAATGGCAATTCTGATCTTAGAAGCTTGGTTTCTTAGGCTTCTCAATGAATTGGATAACCTATCTGCTTCTTGTTTGATATTGTTATAATCCTCAGCGATTACAAAATTGCTTACATTGGTTTGTAATACATCTATTTTTTTTTCTAACTCGACAATTTTGATTTCAACATTTTCTGAAGCACCTTCTTTCATAAAGAAAGAACGCATTACGGAATCTTTTTGGATTTTGGTGCCTAAATCCTTAACCAAATCAAATTCGTCTTTCAATTCGTTCTTTTTGACAACTCTTGTAATATCAAGCCCCAGTAAATATGAGTTATTCAATAATTTAGGATATGGTTGTTCTTCTTTTACGAAGTCTGAATATAAGTCATAACTGCTTCTTTTAGGGCGGATGAACCTAGAGATAAGGGATCTAAATGTAAGATGGCTTACTGGATTGACTATACCAAATACTTTCTCCGCCATACTTGTCCTAAAGTCTGTCAGAGATATTTCTTCATCATTCAAAAAAATCACATCTTGTTTATCAGTCGTTCTTTTAGAAGTGTAGTTTACTCCATTGATTTCAAAGTCAAGAAAAAACTCCCACCCGGAAAGTTGTTCCTCAAAAGCAGGTATTTTATTTGATGCAAGGCAAAAATGAACCAATGCGATTGATAGTGATTTGCCAACACTATTGTATGTGTTCCTCTCGTTTTCAGTTCTCTTTTTGGCTACAATAAGAGAAATCCCCCTTCTATTAAAAGAGATAGTATGAAAACTTTCTTTGTTTGCTCTTAACTCAAGTAATTTCATATCTATATATTTCTCCTTCTGAATTTATATTTATTGCTCCTATCACAAATAATAAATCAACGGCTAGTATTACATTGTCAAAACTGTGATAAGCAGGAAATACATCTTTTTTGTTATTCACTTTTGAATACTCTTGCCATAATGAATCCAGCGAGTGAGGTTTTTGTTTTATTATTTCCAACAAAACACCGCCTAATCCCAAAAGGGATTCAGCCAAACTTATATGTTTAGATGGTAGTATCATATAGGTGCTTCAAATATATCGCAATACTCAAAATAGTAGGCCATTAATGTAAAAATAGCGGCATCAACAGCAACAGAATGTTTTGGATAAGACTTATCATAAATATAGAAAAAGACCTTATCATTTTTATCCTCTGAATCTGGAATAGCACTCAAAGCTTCAGTATATAAACCATTGAACACATTCCTAAGTTCGTTCTTTGCAAAATCGCTATTCAACTCAAAGAAGTCATTTATAGCATATTCATTTATTCTATGACTTTTTAAATAAGCAGCAACTTGTTCACTCAACTTATTGAAAGATATTTTATTGCCAAAATCTGGGTTGATGGGAATTACCTCCTGTTGTGGATTCGTTTCAACCTTTAGCAAGTAATCTACAACATTTTTCATAACTCCGTATTCCACACTAATATCGTCTGGAGAAGGAATTATCCCAATGATACCATCAATCGCAGTTTCATCCAATCCTAAAAAAATATCTTCCAAATTTTTTGAGAGGAATGAATCTGTTACAATTTCAGGGTATTGAGTTTTTATTTTTTGCAGTTCTTCATAAAGGCTTGCATAAACACCTTTATATTTGTCATTTACAACATAGAAGAAACTTCTAATCGGTGTAATTGATTGCCAATATGAATACAACCCAGTAAAGTCAGTCACTAATTTCTCAATCGTATCTTTCTCTTTAATACGAATATCTTCTGGGGCATATACCTGATAATAAGTTCCCGTTGTACTATCAAATCCATCATTCTTTCTATCTCCATATTGTCCTTGAGGTTTAACCTGACGGAAATTGTGGTTATGGCTCTGCATAACTTGAGTGAAAAAACTCTCAAATGCAGCTCCATCACATGTATAGATGCGATTTTGAAATATTAATCGAACTATGTATCGGGTATTTCTATCCATTTTGCAAAGGTAGTAATTTTGCAGATTTTTCTATTGCATTTCGACGGATTCTTTTAGCGGAATTATATTTCAACTCTAATCTACCCCAGACAACCCCGGACACAAGCATCCACCCTCTTAAAGCCTTACTATCAACTCATTACTTAGGCTTACTTTCGTTCTGCATTAATGTTAATGCAGAATAAAAACATATTTATTATGGACGAAAAAAAAGTAAAAAATGAAGAGCCTAAAGTCTTTCTGACACAGGGCGAAGATGGCAAACTTAAAGTCATCGCAGGAGAACAGGACGGCAAGTTAAAAACAGTCGATCCCAAGAAAGAGAACGCCGACCAGTTTATGAAGATCGACACCAACGGCAATGCGTTGGGGAATTTCTTCAAGAAGTTTTCGGCACAGTTCAGCCACCCATCGCACACGGGCGTGTATGCTGTTACCGCATCTGCCGTAGATAAGGTTGCGGCTTTCCTCGACAAACTAATCCGTATCGACCACAAAGACAAGGCACTCGACCCGTACCGTGTCAAATTTGACGGTAAGATACGCATAGAGGTAGAGTTTACAGGCAAGTATCAACCTTTAGACCTGAATAAGCTCAACTGGAAAGAAGTTGAAAAGTTAGGCGTTTCCGGTGAGAACTTGCAGGATGCCCTCAAAGCTATGGTTTACGGGCATAAGTCGCCCGGTCTGGTCGATATTAAACCTGCCGTTGACGGACAGGAGTTTCCCATGCAAGCCCGATTATCGCTGGAACAGCAGCCGGACGGCAGCATCAAAATCGCCACTCATCCCAAGCAGGAACAGCCCGATTTTGAAAAGCCGTTCATGGGAGTTGTCTTTACCGATCAGGATAAAGAGCAGTTCCAAAAGACAGGGCATGGCGGACGTGTGTTCGACCTCGAACCCGTAGCCGGAGGCGAAAAAATGCCTTCACTTATCTCCCTTGATAAACTTACCAACCGTTTTGAGGCTATAGCATTGAAGGATATTTATATTCCGCAGACTTTGAAAAATGCCCCGCTTTCTCCCGAACAACAGCAAGGGCTGAAAGAAGGTAAAGCCGTTTGGATTGAGGGTATGGATAAGAAAATGAAGCATGGCGAACAGCCGCAGAAGATTGACCGCTTCGTGCAGTACAATGCTGCCAGCAAGAACTTCGATTTTAAGTTCAGCGATGAACAACGCCAGCAGTTCAACCAAGAGCGGCGAGCCAAGCAGGGCGAGGGACAGGCAGAAGGTCAGGAACAGAAAATGCCTAAAGCCCGCAAACTCGGTGAGATTTGGGTTTATTCCAAACAGGGCGGCGTACAACTTTCCCGTGAAGATTTCGACAAGCTATGCAACAAAGAACCTGTCTTTGTCAAGGACATGGAATCACAGAAACCCAAACAACAGGCGGATGCTTCGGGAGCGCAAAAGGTGGAAGCTACCGACCAGAAAGGGCAGAAGTACAATGCGTGGGTATGGATTGACGAAAACAGGGGTAAGGTTCGCCATACCACGAAGCACCCCGATCAGGTACGGGCTATCGAGGCAAAACAGGCGGCACAGAATACGCAGAACATCAAACCCGCTGCCGAGAGTAAAACGCAGGTCGCCGTCAATAACGAGGGTAAAACCAACGAAGCAACCAAGCATTCGACCGAACCGCTAAAGAAAGGTCAATCGCAGCCTACCGAAAAGCAGTCGGAGAAAAAAGAGCAGAAGCAGGAGCAAAAACAATCCCCTGCCGCTCCGAAGAAAGGGAAAGGGCGCAAGATGTAATCCATTATTCAAACCACTAAAAAATCAATGTTAAAATGAAAATTATAATTGCAGAAAAACCGTCTGTGGCTAAGAGTATAGCAGCCATAGTCGGCGCAAACAATAAAAAAGATGGCTATATAGAGGGTAACGGGTATGCCGTTACGTGGGCTTTCGGGCATTTGGTCGGGCTTGCCATGCCGGAGCATTACGATATCGAGGGCTTTAAGCGTGAGAATTTACCGATACTTCCGAACAAATTTAAGCTGTTGCCCCGTCAGGTAAAAGAGGGCAAAGAGTATAAGAATGATCCCGGCGTAATGAAACAGCTTAAAGTAATCAAAGAGTTGTTTAATAGCGGGGATGAAATAATTGTAGCCACTGATGCCGGACGAGAAGGAGAACTCATATTCCGCTATATATTTGAATATATAGGCAGTTCACTTCCGTTCCGCCGTTTGTGGATAAGCTCGCTTACCGACCGCGCCATCCGTGACGGTTTCCAAACCCTACGTCCCGGAAGCGATTATGATAACCTGTATGCTTCGGCGAAAGCCCGCAGTACCGCTGACTGGTTAGTGGGATTAAATGCAAGTCAGGCACTTTCTATTTCGGTAGGTTATGGCGTTTGGTCGCTCGGCAGGGTGCAGACCCCGACACTGGCGATTATTTGCAGCAGATACCTTGAAAACAAGGATTTTAAACCGCAAACTTATTTCCGGTTGAAACTCCATACGGCGAAAGATGCTGTGGCTTTTCCCGTCCTTTCAATGGATAAATTCGTTACCCGAACCATTGCCGAAGAGGTAACGGTACAGGTCAGAGCTGCCGGAGCAGTTAAGGTTACAGGAGTGGAGCGTAAGGAAGTCAAACAAGAACCGCCCTTGCTGTACGACCTTACCACGCTTCAAAAGGAAGCCAACAGCAAACATGGCTTTTCAGCAGATAAGACGCTGACGATAGCGCAAGCATTGTACGAAGCGAAGAAAATATCGTATCCCCGAACAGGCAGCCGTTATATCTCCGAAGACGTACTGGAGGAAATACCGCACCTGATCGCCATGCTTCGCTCGCATCCTCTTTTTGGTGCGTATATTGACAGCAGATTCGATACAACGCTCAATACCCGTTCGGTGGACGATACGAAAGTTACCGACCACCATGCGCTGATTATTACGGAAGATCCGGCTACCGGATTATCCAAAGACGAACAGCTTATCTACGATATGGTTGCCGGGCGTATGCTTGAAGCCTTCGGCGAACGTTGCATCAAAGAGAACACCACCGTTTCGCTTGACGCGGGCGGCGTACACTTCTCCTGCAAAGGAAGCGTTACGCTCGTCCCCGGTTGGAGGTCAGTATTTAACTTTAAGGACGAGCCAAACGATGAGGACGATACGGCAGTTCTGCCCGCCCTCATAGAAGGTGATAGTCTATCTGTCCGCGATTGCGAGATACAGGAGAAACAAACCAAGCCCCGCGCACTCCACACGGAGAGTTCATTGCTGGCGGCAATGGAGAGCGCAGGTAAAGAGGTAGAGAACGAGGAAGAGCGCGAAGCGATGAAAGACTGCGGTATAGGAACACCCGCTACCCGCACTGCCATTATTGAAACTCTGTTTTCCCGCGAGTATATCACCCGTGAAAAGAAATCCCTTGTCCCGACAAACAAAGGGCTGGTGGTCTATCTGGCGGTAAAGGATAAGAAGATTGCGGACGTTGCCATGACCGGGCAATGGGAACAAGCCCTGAATAAAATTGCATCGGGTGATATGGAGGCATCGACATTCCATAAAGCAATAGAGGTTTATGCTTCGCAGATAACAGCAGAATTACTGGATATGACTTTTGAACGGCAGGATAACTGCCAGTCATGCCCTTGCCCGAAATGCAAGAGCGGGAATGTGGTTATCTATAATAAAGTCGCCAAGTGTCAGAATGAAGCCTGTGGGCTTACCGTGTGGCGTTCCATTGCTAAAAAGGAACTGACGGACGGGCAACTGACAGACCTTTTGATGAACGGCAAGACCGCTTTTATTAAAGGTTTCGTAAGCAGTAAGACCGGAAACACTTTCGAGGCAGCAATCAAATTCGATGCGGACTATAAAACAGTCTTTGAGTTCCCGCAGAATAAAGGAGGCAGCAAAAAACGACGTTCTAAGTAAAATCTTCATTATCTTTGCCACTGAAAGACTTTGTTTTACGATTCGGAATAGTCGTTTAACATTGATCTTTTAGTGGTGGGCATCCGGGGCAAGGCTTCGGATGCCTTTATTTTCGCCCATATACGAAGGCTCGCATTTATATATTAAGCGACATTGTTTCCCCTTACGAGCCAGGTATTCCCAATCTTTATACTATTAACGGTTCTGCTTTCGTCCGGTGGAAACGGCAGCATCTTTTATCTTCCTTATCGGTTACGGCAGGAAACCACATTATTAAATAAGAACCATCATTCATAGGTGTAAGCATTAAAAATCCGACATCTTAAATTTTCCAACTTAACACATACGGCAACTGCCTGACAGGTTATTTTCTATCATGGCGCAAAGGTGTTTACGGAATCTTAACGGGCAGTAAAGTACAAGCCTTGTAGGTTCACTGAAAAATCTCCACGCCGTATAAGTTCAGGGTAGTATTTTATTCGTGAATACTTGACAGCCCTAATTCCTACACCGAAAATGCACCTGAATAAAAAATCAACCCGGCAGATGCCGATTAAAAATTAAGGTTATGGAAAATATATCAGAAGCACGGATTTATGTAGGAACTTACGCTAAGTATAATGACGGTTCAATTTTCGGTAAGTGGTTAGACCTTTCGGATTATTCCGATAAAGAAGAATTTTACAAGGCTTGCCACGAGTTACATAAGGACGAGGAAGACCCCGAATTAATGTTTCAGGATTGGGAGTATATACCATCCGGGTTAATAGGTGAAAGTTGGCTGTCCGATAACATATTTGAAATTATCGAAGCCATAGAAGATATGGAAGATACGAAAAAAGAGGCATTCGCTGTCTGGCTTAACCACGAAAGCTACGATCTTAGTTCCAAAGATATAAACGACCTGATTTCCTCTTTCGAGGATGACTTTCAGGGCTCATACAACGATGAAGAAGATTATGCGTGTGAAGTCGTTGAAGAATGCTACGACCTGCCGGAATTTGCGAAAACTTACTTCGACTATGAAAAGTTTGCCCGCGATTTATTTATAGGCGACTATTGGTTCGATGACGGTTATGTGTTCCGGCACTCATAAACTTACCGGAAACGGTTATTAAGGCGGAGTAATCCGCCTTTTTTTAGTATCTTTTAATCAATATCTCCTAACCTGTAATCCAATTCTATCATTGTCTATATACAAGTTTTCTTTCTGGTTTTGATTTGTTTCAAATATGAAAGGCTTTATATCATTTGTAATGCCGTTTTTTGCATAATCTCTAATGTCAATAGGTAGAATTATTCTCGGTTGGTAATATTCAAGAAGTTCAAAATGCCAAAAATATCGGAACGGAAATTTTTCAGGAAATAACTTCTCAAAAAGTTTATATGATAATTCAATTTCATAAAAATCTTCACCTTGAATTTCGATTTCCCTAAAGTTAAAATATCTTTCATTCAAAAATTCTGCAAGTCCACTGTAATATCGCTGGGTTATTTTCTTTAATAACTCATTGTCATACGGAACATTGTCATTATATGGATCGTGATATTTACATCGAACATTGCTGAATAAGTTATATGAAACACAAGCAACTGAAAAATTAACAGGTATTCCTCCAGTTTGAGATTGTGCTTTGTGTATTGTCATATTTTTGTGTCCGCCAGAAAAACCCTTTGCTTCGATCGCAAACATTGCATTTTGTGTGTATGCTAATAAGTCTGGTCGTCCGACATTCAGGCGCATTCCTCTTAATCTCATTGCAGCCTCATAATTCACTGTAAAGATACTCTGGTCAATGCGTTTTGAAAGAAAATCAGCAATTGCCCTACCTGCAAGATTTGAAAATTGTCCTTTCTCTGTTGGGTCGGAAAATTGGATTGGCGGTTCTGAAAATCTATTATTGTTAAATGCTTGTTGCTGTATATAATAGCTATAATGAAAAAGCATTGCAAATGTCCTAATGAGTTTTTGTGGTCGTGGAGCATAGCCTTGTCCAGCAATTGCTAAATGTTTTGCAAACGCCAATCGTGTCAAACTATGCGTTTGATTGGATATTGTTCCTGATGTGTCTTTATATTCAACTATAATATTCATATTGTTGCACTATTTTTCTAAAATGGTTATTATAGAATACGCTTATGCGTAAAAAATAACTGTAATTTAAATTCATCATTTACAAAAGTAGCAAATAATTGGAAATCAATAATTATCCCCATCTCATTTAAATAACAAACCCCGCTCTATTTCTCAACAGTACGGGGTCTAAATAATGGATAAATCAGAAAAGCTAACCGGATGGTTCAAGTTCTGTTTCGCTGTTATTATCACCTTTTGAAAAATGGTCACGGATGAATTTTTCTACATTTTTCTCGGTATAAAAAATCTTATGGTGGATTGTTATATAAGTTAATTCGCCCGCAGAACGATAGCGTTGTAATGTCCGTTTACTCACGTTCAGCAGTTGGCACAAGTCCTGATTATCCAAAAGCCGTTCACCATTCAATACGTTATGCCGTCCGCTCATTATATCCATAAACTTATCCAGTCGGTCAAAACGCCCCATGAATTGTTCAAACCATTCCCGCATCCAATCTCTTAATCCTTCATCCTCGTTCATGGCTTGCCCCCTTTCGTTGTATTGTTTCTAACTACTCGTCCCGGCAATAGACGTTTAACCTCTGCCAGCGTGTACCACACTTTGCCACCCCTAATAGAATAAGTTATTTCGCCGTTAGTGCGTAACCGCTGCATGGTACGTTTGCTTACCCGCAATATGGCGGAGGCATCCGGGTCGTTTAGCCAAACTTCCGAAGGGTCGGGTTGCGGAGCGACATTTTCTTTTGCTTGCTTTTTTATATCGGAATAAATCAATTCGATTTTTCGCACCAGTCTTTTGTATGTTTCCGATTCTATCGTTATTACTTTCATATTCGCAACTTATTGATTCACTGCAAAGTTCGGGTGTTTCTCAATAGTTGCTAACGAGGTCGGTATGACTTTTTTTGAAAATATTTTCCAATTCGCTTGTTTATAGCGAATTAAAAATGTGCTTTCCGTCAAAAAGCGGGGAAAGAAAAGTTAGAAAAGGTCGGTATAATACGGATTATACGCTCAAACACCCGATTTTGAGCTTGATTAGCATCAAAATCGGGTGTTTGAGAAGTTTTTGCCAGATAATACCGACCCCGGTAATTATTCTTTCCTGCCCATACGTCGTAACAAAGCATCTTTTAGTTTGTCAAGAAATGGCGTAGGAGTGCTTCTTATCTTTAAATCGTCAAATACCCGTGAAAGATTGCCATCCAACTGAATGTTAAATACATTTTGAATGTAATCATAAAGCTGCGTAAGTGGTACATCACCGAATATTTTAGCGTTATCCCAAGCAAAAATTTGTTCTTCTAATTCTACTTTCTTTCCCCTCCATGTCTTTTTGGTAGCGGGAAAATTAAAAGAACCAAGTTTTATTCCATTCTCATCTATCAGCTCTATTTCGTGCATCAGATATGCCGAAAGCATATCGTTTGCCAGAATCTTCGCTACCTTGAAATCGCAGTTAGTGGAAAATTTGGGGTCAAGTTCATAAAAAAATGTTTCGAGGTATTGTTCTACATCCGTTTTGCCTCGCAAAAAATAGAGAGTGTCTAAGTGAGAAGAACCCGAACGGTAATAGCGGATAAAATCGAGTCGCTTACAGTTATATTTGTTTATGTTGTTTAATGATTCGCACAGATATTCCCGTTCTTTGTCTGCACCGGTAGGGCGATTCATTTCAATGTTATAGACTTTTCTGTAATATATCAGGCGGGAACATAATTTGGGTTTAGTTTCTTTGAAAAAGGATATTTCCTCGTCCTCGTCTTTAAAATCGTATGATAAAATAAATGTTTTCAACTGATTAAATGCTTCGGCAAGTACACGAGAAGCTTCCAAAGACTTTGTAATCATGCTGATTTCCGAACGTTCTATCTGCTCAATTTTGGCATCTATTTCTTTTTTAAGGCGGGACGTATATGGAATCATAACTATATATTTTCTTGAATATTTAACGGATTATACTTTTTTCATAAACCTCACACATAACAAGCAGGAATAAAATCTCTTTTTAAAACTCAATATCCCATATTCCGCAAACTTTTTGTAATTCAACTAATGATGAAGCGTAACCTTTCAGCGTTTCCAGATATTGTTCTTGCATTTCGTTGTAAGTACGTTGAGCAATAAGTACATCCAAGATGGCTGTCTCTCCGCGTTTGTATTTATACACCATGCCGTCAAGCACTTTTTTTGAATCGTCGAGTAAGCCTAATTGGTATTGCTTTACCTGCTTTTTGGCAGCTTCGTACATATAGTATGCCTGCGAAACTTCGCTTTGTATTTGCAAACGAAGATTTTCTTCTTCGTATCGAATTTGTTCTACCGCATATTGAGCGGCTTTTTTACGTCCTTTATTGATATTCGAGAATTTTAGCGGAATAGCTACGCCGGCAGTTACCATATCGCGCGTTGGAAGTATGCCTTTCCAGTCTCTTTCGTAGCTTATAGAAAGTCCTAAATTCATCCGGCGTTCTGCTTTGACCAATTTCAGTTGATTGACGGCAAGCTCGTTGTTTTTTTGCGCGGTAAGCAGGTCGATACGGTTGTCAGAAGCGGTTGAAATCAAAGGGGCTAATTCGTATTCGCGCCCGAAATCAGTCCATTCGTCCGAAGGAATTGACAACGTATCGATGGCTCTGCACATATACAGGTTCAGTACGGTTAAAGCGGATTTGTATTCGGCTTCCTGCAAGAACACTTCGTTCAACAAAGACGATGCTTCAAGTTTTGATTGCAAGGCATCGTTTTCATTTATTTCGCCCAAACGGAAACGAATGCTGTCCGATTTGCTCAACTGCGACATATATTCGTAAGAACTCCTTTTTGTGTCTAACAATTCCCGTTGCAAGATAGCGTTCAGGTAAGCGTCGGTTGCTTCGGCACGCAACTCTTGAAAGAAATGCTCGACAGCGAGTTTGGTTATATCCGCTTCGGTGCGGGCAACCCGCACGCGAGCGCCGCGCTTATTTCCCAATTCGAGGTCGTAGCTCAGCGAAAGCGAATACACCTCGTCTGAGCCTTCAAATCCGAGTTCAGGGTCGGGCAATACTTTCGCGTCAAGAATATTGGCATCGGCAATTTTGATATTATATTTCTCAATCAACAGCGTCAAATTTTCCTTGCCTACCACATTCATATAATCCGCAAAAGATACCGACCGCGACGATATGCTATCCTGAGCATACAATGTTACGGCAACAAACAGCATCATTGCCGTAAAAACTATTTTATTTACTGTTTTTTTCATTTTGACTTGTCTTTTACTTTTGATTCAATCAGGTAATAAAATGCAGGTAAAGCGTAAAGCGTTACAATGGTCGAGAACATCAAGCCGTAAACGATTACGGTAGCCAGCGGGCGTTGAACGTCGGAACCGATACCCGTTGCCAGTGATGCGGGCAGAAGTCCGAGCACAGCAACGGTGGCAGTCATCAATACGGGACGAAATCGGTGCCGTGCACCGTCCGTAACTGCACTGAACAAATCCATACCGTCTTTACGCAGATTGTTGATGTGCGAAATCATAATCACACCGTTTTGTATGGCGACACCAAACAAGGCGATAAAACCTACTGCCGACGATACGTTCAAAGTCATTCCTCGAACATTCAGCGCCAACATTCCTCCGAAAATAGCCAGCGGAACGATGCACAACACCAATCCTGCCTGACGGAATTTGCCGAAGGCGGCGTACAAGAGAATAAACATAATTGCCAATGCCAACGGAACAATCACTGTCAGACGCGAGTAGGCACGGTTTTGATTTTCAAACTGTCCGCCCCATTTTACCTGATATTTGTGATGGTCGTAGTTTACGTTATTTTCGATAGCCGATTGAGCGTCTTTAAGGAAAGAACCCAAATCACGTTCGCGCAAATTCAGTTTCACGGTCAGGTGTCGTTTGTTCATTTCCCTTGTGATGGTACTTTCGCCTGTGCTCAGCGAAATATCGGCAACTTGCGACAACGGAATTTTTGCGCCTGTGGACGATGTGAGCATCAATCCGGCTATTTTATCTACCGAGTTACGGGCTTCTTCTTTGTATTTACAAGTGATGTCATAAACCCTGTCATCCTGAAATATTTGCGAAATGGCTTTTCCGCCAATAGCTATTTCTATCAGATTGCTGACATCGGAAACATTCAATCCGTAGCGGGCAATGGCATCGCGGTTCATATGAATCTGCAACTGAGGCAATGGCGGTTCTTGGTCGATGTCGAGGTCAACAGCTCCTTTTACCGTTTCGAGCACCGACAACACTTCTTCGGCAATACGGCGTGTTTCTCTGAAATCATCGCCATATACTTTTACCACCAACTCGCTATGCGCTCCTGATATTTTGTCCATCACACCGTCAATCATTGGCTGGCTGAAACCAACCCTGAAACCGGGCAGTGTTTCGTATTCGGCGGCAAGCTCGTTTATCAGGTCATTTTTGGTCTTTCCGCGTGGCCATTCGCTGTACGGTTTGATTCCCACCGATACTTCAAAATGCGACGGTGTGAAAGGATCGGTTCCGTCGTCATTTCGACCTGCCTGAACCGCGATATAGGTTACTTCGGGATATTTCATCGTGCGTTGGCGAAGCGTGTCGGATAGTTCACGTGATTTTTCGACCGTTATTCCGGGTGGCAGATTTACCTGCAACCAGATAGAACCTTCATCGAGCGACGGTAGAAAATCTTTTCCCACAATGACGGTCAAGCCCAATGCGGCGATAAATATAACTACCACCGAAGCGATAATTCCTTTTGGCTTTTTTACGACTTTTTTAATCGCGTTCGAGTACATTTCTGTCAGCTTTTCGAGCCATTTGTTGTGGTAAATCTTCTGCGGTTTACGATATATGGCATATCCCATTCCGGGGATAAGGAACATCGCCACCAACAACGCTCCAATCAAGGCATAGCCTACGGTAAAAGCCATCGGCGTAAACAGTTTACGCTCCACACGCTCGAAAGCGAACAAAGGCAGATAAGCCGTAATAATGATGATGGTAGCAAACAATATCGGTTTTGCAACCTGCATAACCCGTTTGGTAATATTTTCTTCTTCGAACGGTTGCCCAGGATTATCCTCCCGCTTCTTCAATATTGTTTCCATCATCACAATGGCACCGTCCACAATGATACCGAAGTCGATGGCCCCCAATGACAGCAAGTTCGCGGGGATATTCGTAAAGTGCATCATAATAAACGCGAACAAGAGCGACAAAGGAATGGTTACCGCAACGAGCAAAGCTCCGCGCCAACTGCCGAGGAAAACAATCAGCACGATGATAACCAGCGCCATACCTTCGAGCAGGGTATGCGAAACGGTATTCAGCGTAGTTTCGACCAAGTTGGTACGGTCGAGAAAGGCGTGGATACGCGCGCCTTCGGGCAATATTTCGTTGTTCAGTTCGTCTACCGCTTCGTGAATGCCATCAAGCACTTTCGACGGATTTTCGTGTTTCAACAGCAACACAATTCCTTCGATACTTTCGGAATATTCGCGTTTATGGTCGGTATATCCGAAAACGCCTTTACGTTCGAGGTTTCCGTATTTCAGTTTTCCCAAATCGTTCAACAGAATGGGTACGCCTTTTTCGGAACTGACAACGATTTTTCCCAAATCGTCCAAATCGGTAATCAGCCCGATTCCACGCACCACATATCCCAAGTTGCCACGATTCAAAATACTTCCGCCCACATTCGAGTTGTTGTTTTCTACCGCCTCAATCACATCGTCCAGCGACAAATGGTATTGTTCTAATTTTTGCGGATCTATTTCAATTTGGTATTGCGTGGTTATCCCTCCAAAATTACTCACATCGGCAACGCCAGGCACCTGTTTTATGCGTGGAATAATGACCCAATTCTGCAAATCGGTAATTTCTCGAAGTGAATGGTTATCGCTCTCAATGATGTAGCGGTATATTTCGCCGGTAGGCGAAGTCAGGGGGTCGAGTGCGGCAACCGCGTCGTATGGCAGTTCCACTTCGTTCAGCCGCTCCTGTACCCGTTGGCGGCTCCAATAATCTTCGGTTCCGTCTTCAAACACGATGGTAATCATGGAAAGGCCGAAGGTGCTTTTGCTCCGCATCACGTGCATACCGGGAAGTCCGTTCAATGCGCGTTCGATGGGTATGGTAATCTGTTGCTCTATCTCCTCGGCGGCAAGACCGGGTACTTGCGTAACGACCTGCGAGGTTACGTCGGCAATATCGGGATAAGCCTCAATGGATAGCTGTTTCCACGAATAGTAGCCGAAGAAAGCCATCAATACAAACAACGCGGCTATTATCCAGCGTTTTTGTATAACTGTCAACATTAAGTTATTTTTTTTCATGTGATAAATCTTATTTTAGGTAATAACCGCCTTCGCTGATGATTACGTCGTTTTTATCAAGTCCTTTTGTTACAATGGCTTTGCCGTCTTTGCCCCCCGATGTTTCCACTTGTGTTTTCACAAATTGGTTTTCTCCTTTTTGCACGAACACGAAACTGTTGTTTTCGTCCTGCAACAAGGCTTTTTCAGGAATTACGATGCAGTCGGTCGGTTTGTCAAGAAAATGCACGGTGGCGTACATTCCCAATTTGAGCAAGCCGTCGCTGTTGTCGCAGATGGAAAGTACTTTAATAGAGCGCGTTTCTTCATCGACTGCCTCGTCCATGCGAAACACCTTTCCTTTCACTATTTTGTCCTGATAAGCGGAAATGTGAATGTCCATATCGTCGCCCTCGTGAATGAAACGCAAGTCTCTTTCCTTTACCTGCGCCACTATCCACACTTTGCTCAGGTCGGCAACTGTTGCAACAGGATCTGAGTCGCTGCTTATGTATTGTCCTGTAACGATGTTGGTTTCAATCACATTGCCCGAAATAGGCGCGCGAATAACCAAGGATTGTCCCAATACCATATTTTGCGGATTTGTTTGATAAACGTTCAATGCTGATACCGCATTTTCGTACTCTTTTTCGGCAATTGTGAGCGCGTTTTGTGCTTCTTCCAATTCCCTTTGCGAGCCTACGCCGTTTTTAATCAAGTCCTGCTTGCGTTGCAAATCTTTTTGTGCAAGTTCGCGTTCCGACTGCGCCTGATAAAACTCTTTTTGCGCGGCGGTAAAATCGGGCGATGATATTTCAAATAAAGGCGTATTGGCTTTTACGAACTGCCCCAAGCGGACGTGCGATTTTGTTACGCGTCCCGGAAAAGGTGGCGCGATATAGGCAAACTGAGTGGGAATTGCCTGTACGGTTCCGGCAGTAATAACCTCTTTCACAACAGATTCGTAAGACACTTTGTCCGTTTTAATCCTGTCGAACAGTATCTTGTCGTTTACATATACCATATCGCCTTTGATGGAGTACGACTTGCTTTCTTGTTCCGAAGAATTTTGCCTGCAAGCGGTAGTGGCAACCACTAATAAAAGCAGGATTACGAATGAATTCTTTCTCATGACTTCCAATTTTACATTAATTATATTTTAAAACTTTATTCTTTTAAATTGCTGACTTCCCATTTGATACTTGACACACCGCCTTCAAGTGTGAGGAAAGACGCGATTTTTTCAATTTCCGCGTCCTGTTTTGACATACTTATAATTTCGGCTTCGATAATCGCAACCGAAGGGGCTTCCGCATCGTAACTGCTGAGGGCGTGCAGCATCAATTCATTATTGTTTCTTATATATTGGATAAACAGCACACGCACGTGATTTTCGACCGATTCTTTGCAACGGGCAATAAATTTATAGTGGTATTCTTCCGATTCCGTATCAACTAATCGGCTGCGTTTCATTATTTTCACCGACAGCGGACGCAATAGTAAATGCACCGAAATAATCAGCACTGTACTTATTATCGGTTCATAAATGTAACCGAGTCCGCAAAAAGCTCCGATGGCAGCGGTACACCACAAAGTAGCCGCCGTGTTCAATCCTCTTATCGAAGCACCGTCTTTGAGTATCACGCCCGCTCCCAAGAATCCTATTCCGCTGATGATGTACGACGCGATTCGTCCCGTTGCGTCGCCGCCTATACGGCAAGCCATCACCATAAACACGGCAGCTCCCAAAGCTACCAGCGCATTGGTGCGAAGACCTGCCACACGCTGACGCAACTGCCGTTCAAGCCCTATACAGATGCCTAATATCAGGGCTAATCCTATGTTGAGAATAAATGAAAACATAACTGAAAATGAGAATAATACTGTTTACAACCATCTTTGATATTTCTTGACATACCAACCTTTTAGAATTTGTGTTAAGAAACAATATCCTAAAAGTATTCCGACCAACCATGGAAAATACGTCCAAGGAAGCGGTGTAAGCCCGATTGACGCGCCCAATGATGTGAACGGAATGGCGATACCTATTGCCATTATCGCGAATGTGGTTATCATTACAGGCCGTGAAGCTCGACTTTGGATGAACGGTATCTTCCGTGTGCGTATCATGTGCACAATCAATGTTTGTGAAAGCAAGCCTTCGATAAACCAGCCCGATTGGAACAAGGATTGCATATCGGGATTGGTACAGTGGAACACGTACCACATAACCAAATAAGTGGCAATATCGAAAATGGAACTGATAGGCCCGATATGTATCATAAAGCGTTTTAGGTCGGACGCATCCCATTTGCGCGGTTTCGCCAGATATTCTTTATCCACATTGTCGAACGGTATCGTGATTTGCGAAATATCGTAAAGCAGATTTTGAATGAGTAAATGAATCGGCAACATCGGCAGGAAGGGTAAAAACGCGCTTGCCACCAATACGCTGAACATATTCCCGAAATTAGAACTTGCCGTCATTTTAATATATTTCATAATATTGCCGAAAATTTTGCGTCCTTCGATAACACCTTCTTCAAGCACCATCAAGTCTTTTTCCAACAAAATAATGTCGGCACTTTCCTTCGCAATGTCAACGGCTGTGTCCACCGAGATACCTATATCGGATTGGCGAAGCGCAGAAGCATCGTTTATGCCGTCTCCCAAGAAACCCACCGTATTACCTTGCTCTTGCAACATCTTGATAATACGCGTTTTTTGCATCGGCGTAAGTTTGGCAAATACTTTTGTACGGACGATTTTTCCCGACAATTCTTCATCACTCATATTTTCTATCTGACTGCCTGTCAGAGTGTATTCAGTATCCACGCCAACTTGACGGCAGATCGTTTTCACAACGCCTTCGGTATCGCCAGACAACACTTTTACCTCCACGCCGTGTTCGTGCAACTGCTTTATGGCGCTCGAAGCGGAAGCCTTAGGCGGGTCTAAAAATGCCAATAGTCCGATAAGCACCATATCCGACTCGTCGGCAACATCAAAACTGTGGTCTTTTTCCACCCAACTTTTATGAGCAAGGGCAATAACCCGTAAACCTTCTTTGTTGAGCTTAGAAGCGTCCAATAAAGCAAGGGAGCACAACTTGTCATCAATTTCGACCACTTTTCCGTTTATTTCTATGTGTGAGCAGATATTCAACATCTCTTCCACCGCACCTTTGGTGATAATCTGACATTTACCGTATGCATCCTCAACTACGACCGACATTCGGCGGCGGGTAAAGTCGAAAGGTATTTCGTCTATCTTCGTATAATCTTTTTCTAGATTCTCAAAACCGAGTTCGACGGTGTGCGACAGTATCGCCTGATCCATCAAGTTTTTCAATCCTGTTTGGAAAAAGCTGTTGAAATAAGCGTGGCGTAATACGCGGACATCTTCTTTGCCCGACATATCCAGATAGCGCTCCAACACAATTTTGTCAAGGGTCAGTGTGCCTGTTTTGTCGGTACAAAGAATATTCATCGCACCAAAACCCTGAATGGAATTAAGGTTTTTGATAATTGTTTTGCGTTTTGCCATCGTAACCGCTCCTTTGGCAAGGTTGGATGTAACAATCATCGGAAGCATTTCAGGTGTCAATCCCACGGCTACCGAAATGGCAAAAATGAATGCCTCGAACCAGTCGCCTTTGGTAAATCCATTGATAAAGAACACGAAAGGCACCATCACCAACATAAACCGTATCAGCAGAAGACTGACGTTGTTAATCCCTTTGTCAAAGCTCGTTTGCGCCCGCCGCCCCACAATGCTTTTGGCAATTGTACCCAAATAAGTGTCGTTGCCCGTGCTAACAACAACCGCTTTGGCGGCGCCACTTATCACGTTTGACCCCATAAAACAGATGTTGTTGAGTTCGATTACGCTTCCCGTTTTGGTGTTTTCTTGCAATTCGGGTGTTTTTTCCACAGCGTCTGACTCTCCCGTAAGTGATGATTGGCTGACAAACAAGTCTTTCGCTTCCGTAATCCGCACATCGGCAGGAATCATATCGCCCGCCGAAAGGAATATCACATCGCCCGGCACCAAATCGGATATATTTATATCGATAAACATCTCTGCACCTTTGCGGAACACGGAGGCTTTGTTGGTTACCATTTTTTTGAGCGCTTCGCTCGCTTTATTGGATTTCCACTCTTGGGAAAAACGAAGCAGACCACTCAATGTAACCATCGTAGTAATGATAATGACCGTCATCCATTCCCTTTCGTCGGGTGCGGCTAAGAACACATCCAATACAATGGATATTAATGCCAAAAACATCAATATCCCGATAAACGGATTGAAAAAGGCCTTTATCAGCAATGAAAACCAATTGTTGTTTTTTTCCGATACTACTTCATTTTTACCGTACTCTTTGAGCCTTTCGGCGGCTTCCGAGCTGTACAATCCAACCTTACGCGAGTTAAGGAAAGAATAGATCTGCTTATTGGATTGTGAAGCCGCAAGAAATAGTTTTTCGCTGTTGAAATTATTTCCGATATTTCTTTTTTTGTTCCGTCCGAAAAGTTTCATAATCTCCAACTTTTTAATTTGCTGCAAAAGTAGGACTATGAGATTTTCCGGGCAGTTAGAAAACCATTAGAACGGTATTAGAAAACCATTAGAAAAGAGTTAGGCTTCGGTGAAGCTCACCCGCTATCCATTACCCTGTAAAGGGAGAAAGGCATAATTATATAGCCCGAAAGTTTTGAACTACAATCAGGCTGTAATAAAGAATGTTAAAAAAGATTTAGATGTGAGGAATCTCCACAACAAAAGTTGTTCCTTCTCCTGTTCGGGAATGAATAACGATTGTTCCGCTATGGAGATGGATAATTTTTTGTGTCAAGGTCATACCGATGCCTTGTCCTTTGCTGTGAGAACTGTTTGCCCCTCTGTAGAAGGGAGTAAATATCTTATCAATATCTTCCGTAGAAATACCTATTCCATTATCGGAAAAACGAATAATCGAATTTTCCTGAAAAAACGAAATCTGAACATCGGAAGATTTGTTTTCTGAAAACTTACAGTTATTCTCAATCAGATTGGCAAAGGCCGTTTTTAACAGATAAGCATTCCCCATTACGGTAATTAAACGGTCATCTTCTGCATTCTGGTCAAAAATCAAATCAATGGAATAATCCCTGTTGACTTTAAGCACCGTTTCGCGGGCATCCAAAAGGAGTTCATCCAATCTCAATTCTTCCGTTGTTATTTGATTGAAATCATAATTTGCTTTTGCCAAATCGAGTAATCCGGTTATCAGATGTTTTAGATTTTTAGCATCACCCAGCGCATTGGTAATAATAGTCTTATATTCTTCACCTGTCCGTTGTTCACGAAGTAAGGCTACTTCAAGCTCCGCAACCAAAGCTGACAATGGAGTTCTCAGTTCATGAGCGACATTGCTTACAAACATTTTTTGGTTGTCGAATGATTCTTCCAACCGATCAAGCATTTGGTTGAATGTTTCGGAAAGCTCATCCAACTCATCATGTTCTTTTTTTACAACAAGACGAGTGTCCAGATTCGATTCACTGATAACATCTACTTCATCAACGATTTTACTAACAGGGCGTAATGCTGCGCGAGCCAACAGATAACCAAGAACAGCAAGAACAACTAGACTTGAAAGCCACAGAATCATCAACAACTTGGCAAGGCTATCCAGTTTCGCATAACCGTATCCGTCATACGCAGCCGCAGTAATTACATAGTCAACTCCCTCATAGGAGTAGATCATGGCAACTCCCTGATAATTTCCTTCATAAAACTCCAGCTCTTTTTTCAGAATTACGTTTTTTATCAGTTCCGGAGTTTCTTTTATGATGTCAATCTCTTGTGCGTCATGGTAGAGTAGCTGAAAATCTGTTGAGTAAACGGCAACTTCTACCTCGTCAATAAACTGCCGGTTGTTGTGATATATGGATTGCATGATCTCTGAATCGACACTCTTGCTAAGAAATAAATTAGCTTTTGTTACCGCTTCACGGGTGAGGTCGCGAAAAAACTCTTTTTCGCGGTTATGTTCTGAATATAAGTAAACCGCCAGAACAAACAGGGAGAAAACAACCGCCGTAACTCCCGTGTACCTTAGCGTGAGTTTATGCCTGATTTTCATATTCCGAATGTAGAATAAATCCCATGCCGGGTTTTGTGTGAATCAATTTTATATCAAAATCACGGTCTATCTTCTTTCTAAGATAGTTGATATATACATCTATAAAGTTTGTTCCAGTATCAAAATGTGTCCCCCACACTTTTTCTGCTATTTCCGTGCGGGAAAGCACCCTTTCGGGATTTTGCACCATGTATGTAAGCAGATTGAACTCTTTGGGAGTCAACTTTATCTCCTGTTTATCCCTGTAAACGGTTTTCATTAACAGGTTTACCTCTAAGTCGGCATAAGTAAGTTCCTTTTCCGGTAGCCCGGCATCGTCAGATACTACTCGTTTGAGCAAAACTCTGACCCTTGCCTCTAACTCCCGGATGTCAAAAGGTTTTACCATATAATCGTCCGCTCCGGCATCAAAACCTTCCAGTTTGTCGTCTGTTGTTCCCAAAGCAGTCAACATGATGACAGGAATATTTTTATTATGCTTTTTTATTTCTTTAACTAAATCGAATCCGCTCATCTTCGGCAGCACAATATCCGAAATCACAAGGTCATACTGCCCAGACCGGAATAGTCTTAATCCCATTTCAGCATCGTATGCAACAAAAGCCAGATACCCCATTTCTTCCAATCCATGACGGAGAAGGTCTGCCACACGTTGTTCGTCTTCTATGATGAGTATCTTATTCATATTGATGTCCGTTGAAATATAAATTCTTAATATTGAGACTACAAAGATAGCTATAAAAAAAGAAACACTTTACTGATTGATAGTTACGCTAATATGGGAGATAAGTAGTCTAACTAAAAATATTTATCTGCTGGTTACTTACTTTTTAAATAACTAATTGTTATTACATCATAAGGTAGCACATCTTTTCTAGCCAATTCCCATTTGGATTCTTTGAGCTGTCCGGGAAATAATGGAATACCATTACCAAGAATAACAGGAATGTAGGTTATATGCATTTCATCAATTAAGTCTGCATTAAGAAACATTGATGTCAATTCGCCACCACCAACCAACAAAATATCTTTTCCCTTTTGATTACGAAGTTCGGAGATTGTTTCAATAATATTTTCTGTTATGAAACTTATATTTTCCTTTTCTCCCCAATTATGATGGGAAACTACGTAAGTTGTTTGCTGCGAATACGGCCAGATAATATCCATGTTTAGAAATTCTCGATAAGCACGTCCGCCCATAATAACCGTATCAACCGAAGCCAATAGGTCTTTATCATGGTCTGCCACTTCTTTGGAATTTGAAAATTCGGTTAGCCATTCCAAGCTGCCATCCAGTTCTGCGATGCACTGATCGAGCGAAGCAATGATGCAAAGAATAATCTTTTTCATGTTTATTGAATTTAACTGTTCATATTCTTGCTCGCTGCACACCAAAAAAGAAGCGTGGGACACGCATTGTTCCATTGCGAGGCACTGGTATGCCTTTAGAAGAAACAAGCAACCCACGCTATACTTACGTATAGCATGAACATGCGCTTTGTCTCTTCTAATAGAAAATTACCAGTTTTCGCAATGAGACGTTCAGCGAACGTTATGTTATATCTAAACGGAATTTAACTCCGTCAAAATTCTATTTATCTGCTGCAAAGATAATGATTCCTGCCAAATTACCTATAATCCAAGGGTTATTTGTACCGAGGGTTCGAGTACAGGCGGGTTGGTATGCATGAAATTATGTAGTCATCCATTATTTGCAATTTCATTATTATTTTTCTATATTTGTGAACTGAAAGCATGAAATATTAGTGTTTGTGGTTCACGAATGAAAGAGGCAGATTATATACTTGATATCTACAAAGACAAACGGACGGTGTTTCGGTTGCCAAATATCGCTATGCTTTTCACGGGAGCGGAAAATAAATACTTGGCTAACAAAATGGGTTATTACGTGCAGACAGGAAGGCTTCTGAATCCTCGTAAAGGAATTTATGCCAAGCCGGACTATAACCCCTTGGAGTTTGCCAATCTACTCTATACTCCCTCTTATATCTCACTGGAATACGTATTACAACAGGCGGGAATCATTTTTCAATATGATTCCCGCTGTACAAGCGTCAGCTATCTTAGCCGTGAGATAGAGGTGGACGGAAGTATTTACAGTTATCGCAGGATCAAGGAGGAGATTATCATAGATACCACTGGGATTCTTCGTAAGGATAATGTCAATATAGCGACTCCCGAAAGGGCGTTTTTGGATATGCTATACCTCAACAAAGATTTTTATTTCGACAACATAAACCCACTCGACAGGCAATTGATCGACCGGATTCTTCCTGCGTACAAATCGGCAGCGTTGGAAAAACGGGTGGCTAAACTTCTAAAAAATGGTTGATATCAATAAGCATAAGTTTTTCCTGTTTCAAATCCTCAAAGAGATATATGAGGACAAGGAATTGGCGGGCATTCTCGGGTTCAAAGGTGGAACGGCTCTCTTGTTTTTTTATGACTTACCTCGATTTTCAGTCGATCTGGACTTCAATCTGTTGAATCCCGACAAGGAGGATATGGTCTATGGAAAAGTCCATAAAATCCTGCTAAAACATGGCGTGATCCACGATGAAGCGAAGAAATTCTACGGAATCATATGCGTTTTAGATTATGGCGTGGGAGAACGAAAACTCAAAGTCGAAATATCCAACAGGAGTTTTAACGACCGTTACGAAATAAAGAACCTGCTTGGTGTCAATATGCAGGTAATGGTCGCCCCGGATATGTTTGCACATAAGCTATGCGCCATGCTTGACCGCACAGCCATAACTAACCGAGATATATTCGATTGTTGGTTCTTCATGAACAACAAAACCCCTGTGAATAAATCCATTGTTGAAACACGAATGGCAATGCCTTTGGCTGATTACCTGCAAAAATGTATCGACACACTGGAAGGGGTGAGCGACAAAGGGATGCTTAATGGTCTGGGTGAATTGATGGACGAGGATATGAAAAAGTTCGTCCGCACTAAACTTCGCACCGAAACGATAACGTTACTGAAATTTTATAAGCAATTCCCGATTACTTTATAAACAAAACTACTTTTCCCTTTTTGTGAAATCGCATCAAAAACTCTAAGATTCTCTTGTCTATATTCCGGAAAATGCCTATATTTGCATAAATATTAATCGCACTTTGAAATAATTGCTAAATCGTTGATAGTCAACACATTTTTCCTTAGTGGAGCAGGAGGTGGAGATGATTTTCCGAGGATAGTAATTGATTGATAATAAAGCATTTAGACGGAGGCTATTTGTCCCGTCCATACCGCAATAAAGGGCGTAAATCAAGTTGTTATGAGATTTACACCCTTTTTTACGCCCAAAAACCGATTGGATTTAATAGCCTCAAATCTGTTTTTAATCTTCCATTTTATTCCGTAAAGGCTCTAACAACTCTTTGCTAAATAAATCTGCTATAAGATCAAAATTTAGAATTTCTCTCTTACTCATTAATTCATTATTTGCTTTTAGGTTGTTGAGTAATGATTTCTTTGTTTACACAATTTTAGGAGTAACGGAAGAAGTCAAAAAATCTCGAATGTAAATGTGTTCTATTCCTTCGTAAGTATTTTCGAATGAACGTTCGCCGGATACTACTATTTTGGGATAATTGTCTTTTATCTTCAACAAATTGCCAAACTCTCTGGTGATAGTTTCGGGTTTAGACAATTCTACCGCGACCTGTACATATAAGGTTTCGCCGGCTCGTGTACAAACAAAATCGATTTCCTCGCTCGAAAGTGTCCCCACAGCTACCTCATAGCCACAATACAACAAATGATTGCAAACAATATTTTCCAATCGTTTTGCTCTGTCTTGCGGTTTGTAGCCCGCCACCACATTGCGGATTCCCATATTTTCGAAAAAGTACTTTTCTCCACGTTCAAATAAACGTTTCCCAACAATATCATAACGTCCTAAGCGATGAACCACAAATGCTGAAACCAGAGAGTCTGCATATTCGGACACCAACGTTGGCGACATTCGTATATTTTGACTTTTCAAAAAATCACTGATACTTTTCGAAGAAAAAAGACTTCCGATATTATTTGCCAAGAAACGGATTAATTGTTCCAAAAAGGCTGTATTGCGGATATTATTGCGAGCAACAACATCACGAAGAACAATGGTTGAATAAACCGACCGAATATATTCCATTACCACTTCTTCACGCATTGGCAAGTGGATTAGGTAAGGCAATCCGCCAAAACGGATGTATTTTTCCAGCGACTCATCGTCATTATTCAGTTTGTGAAAATCCAGAAACTCGGCATAGGAAAGGCTGTATATCTTAAATTCAACATACCTGCCGCCAAGTTCGTTTGCCAAATCGCTCGAAAACATCTCTGAGTTACTTCCGGTAATGTAAATATCATTACTGTCGTCCAGTGCTAAGGAGCGTATGGCAACTCTGAAATCTTCTATTTCTTGAATTTCATCAATAAAAATATAGTTTTTCCTTTTACTCATCAATCGTGATGCAATATAATCATGCAGGTCTTTTGAAGATATAATATCCACATAGTCAATATCTTCTTTGTTGATATATATGATATTGGCATCATGCTCGTTATTCCTTATTTCGTCAATAAGTTGATAAAGAATATAACTTTTGCCCACCCTTCGATGCCCAATCATTACTTTTACGATAGGTGTCTGCATAAATGGCTTTATGCGTTCAATATAAGTATCTCTGCTGTGGAGTACGGTTGGAAATTTCGTCATATTAATTGCTTTATAAATTTAGTTCTCTGCAAATATAACAAATATTACAGATATACATGCAATGTTTTTATATTTTATAACGTTTTCCATGTATAAATGTAAAGATGAAATTTATGTAACTACAATAAAATGCACAGAAAAACTCTTAATCCGTCCTTATAACTGATTAAACTTACTCATGGCACTCGCTTTAATATCGTCGGCAATGTCGATGTAGGGCTTCATTGCCTTATAATCGCTGTGTCCCGTCCATTTCATAACCACATTTGCCGGAATGCCAAGTGAAAGGGCATTACAGATAAAAGTGCGACGCGCGTCATGGGTACTTAGTACGGCATATTTTGGCAAAATGGTTTCAATGCGCTCATTTCCTTTGTAATGTGTTTGATGCACGGGATTGTCAAGCCCTGCTAATTCTGCCAAATCTTTCAAATAATCGTTCATTTTTTGGTTGGAAATTACAGGAAATACTTTTCCACCCTCAAAGTGAAAATCTCTGTATTTTTCGTATATGGCTTTACTCTTATCATTAAATTCAATGACAATTCTGTCGTTGGTTTTTATCGTTACTATGTCTATGTAAGAACCTTTTATGTTTGAATGACATAAATTGCAAACATCTGAATAACGCAAACTCGTGTAGCAACAAAATAGAAAAATATCACGAACCTTTTCTAAGTATTTTTTATCTTCAGGTATCTCAAAATCTGTTAGTTGTTTTAATTCTTGAGCATCCAAAAAAACGACTGTTTTCCGTGCGGTTTTTAATTTGGGTTTGAAGTTCAAAAAAGCGTTATCCGATGTCAAATTCTTAGATGCAGACCAGCGAAGCACCCACTTCAACAATCCTATTTGTTTGTCAATTGTAGAATTTTTCAAGTCTTGTTTGTATAGTGTATCAGCAAAATCGGAAAGTCCTTTTTCTGAAAAGTCGTCCATTGTTGGCTCTGATTTCCATTTTTCAATATGTTTTTTTAAGGCATTAAATTTTTGTAAAGTTCCATTAGCCCAATTATTTCGCTTGCTATTTTCTGAAACAAATTCATTAAACACTTTCCAAAAGGACAATACAGGTTTTTCCTGAACAGAATTATCTTCCGTATCCATTTTCTTTGTTGCAAGATTAAAAGCTTCACGAAGTTGAACTGTTGTTAGCATTTCGTCTTTCACTTCAAACTCTTTGAAAATATTTTGAATTTCAGTGAAGTAATTCGACAGATCACTGTTAATTTCAGCTGATGTTTGTTTCAACTTGTTTGTACAGCCATTTTTTACTCGTTGCTTTTCAGCATCCCATTTTGACACATCAATCCGGTAACCGGTGGTAAACTCTACTCGCATTGTACTGGATGGCTAAATAATGATAGTTGCCATCTTTGATTATTGTTTCTCCCTCCAACCTTTCGTTGAAAGGCTGTAGTTGTGCTATAAACATCCATTTTTTGTACATCGCCAACAAGTCAGCCCTGTAATAGAAATTGGAATGGTTTTGCGAATAATGATTTCCGCGACTATTGAAGTGATTGAATCCCGCTGTGAACGAAAATTGCAGGAAATTTTTTATCATCCCGACCTTCAATGTCATCTCTGCATTGAAAAAGGTAGAATCGTTTTGCTGATAATTGTACGCTAACGAAACATCATGCTTCTGATACGAATAATCACCACCGTTATTGATTTCTTCCCTTAACAGGGGCGGTATATCTTTAAATTGATAATAACTTGTGCGGGTTCGATTGTTCGTATTGATATCCTGAAATACAATTGTATAGTTGATGGCATATTCAGATTTTCCTTTGTTGAATTTGGCAAAAAGCACATCGCCTCCCGCAAGTATATTCAACGAATTCATTAAATCTATTCCGACAACACCGCCTTTATCGTCCCTTTTGACAATATAATTGACAATTTTTGATGCCTGACCATATCGAATGCCTACATAATCCGAATATTCTATCCGCTTGATTTGATGAGGTTGTAAAGTTTGAATTTCTTCCGTCGTGGCGTTTACGCCATTAACCTGCAAGACAACATTCCCGCCATCGGACGATGAAATGGTATTCAACATCGGATTTACATTCAAACCCGGAAGCATCATTGTATTCAACAGTTGCATTCCATTTGCCGAATGGCTTCGTTGCAATTTTGTCGGAAAAACAATGCGCTGGTTAATTTTGCTTATTGTGGATGAAGCAGAAACAACAACTTCACCAAGCGATAAAATCGTTTCGTTCAGGAATACATCAATTTGATGTGTATTTCGGTCTGATAGTGCCACTCTTTTCGGTCAAACCGTGCCACTATAAT
>CALFXE010000244.1 GCA_937927845.1 uncultured Paludibacter sp. | reverse complement strand
GAGTTGTTTAACAAGTTTTTATCCGTCATTTCGGCTGTAGCGCAGCGGGACGAGGCCATCTGTTCATTAATTTATCAAGTAAATGATCCGGCTGCACGTTGTTGCATTCGGAATATCTATACTACAATAGCTATTATCAGGGATGCCAGCACACCTGCTATCATAATGATATTTGCGATGTTGGACTTTTTCCTGAAATTAGTCTGTGTCAGGCAGAGCACGATCAGACCCAATCCGATATAGGTTATCCAGTTGATCGCACCGGGGCTTAAATTGAACTTATATAACCGCACAAAGAACAAGGAAAATGTTATTAGAAGCGCGATAAAAGAAAAGGTATTATTCCGGGTTTTGGTGGGTGATGTTGTCATAGCGTTTCCTGTTTAGGGTAGTGGTCAAAATGTAATATAGTTATTTTAATGCATTTTAAATATTTATTAAAAATACCTACTATGTTATGGTCAGTTTTTAGTCTTTTCATATTTCATTTTTTAAACCTTTTGTACAACTTACCACCATTTATTATTTATAATTATATTTACACATTTTTACAAATTTATATTTTTAATTAAAATAGTCCAATAAATAATGTGGGTACCAAAATATTCCAATTGGAATAGAAAGTCAACTAAACTCGAAAGATTTTTTGTAGAAAAAATTATACAAAGATGCGATTATGATGAAACAATTTCTAAAAAACATAGAACTATTAATGGATTTACTCAATTAGTCGAACTAATACGACTTGCAGAATTAAGTAAAAAAAGAATAAGAACATTAAGAAGTCTTTGTGTAATAATGAAAGAGGCCAAATCCTCAAACATTAAGCAAAATATTGTAAATGATGTAATTATTGAATTTTATTTTAATGATTTAAAAAAATATATTATTCATTTTAATGAAGACGAAGCTTTTAGAAATGATAGTTTAGATAAAATTGACAATTTTATTCATACATTAAAAAAACACGCTATACAACTAGAAAAAAATTACTTTAGTAATATAGTAGCTGAATTAAAAAAAATAGATTTTACCGAAATTCAACAAATAGAACGAAATATTGACCGGATCACTAATTTAGTTGATATAACTATACCATTCTTATTACATAAGGGTTATAGTATAAGTTCATTAAATGAAGTGTTACGTAGATGGATTGAAACACAAAGTCATATAAATCTTGATAAATTTTTAGGTTTTTTTGACCATTCTAATGATCATTATGAATTAATTGTTTTTTTAGGAAATAATCAAATAGAGATTGATGAAGTAAAAAATATAGTATACAAGATTGGAAATGCTGACATCAGAAAAGCAACTGAATTTCAAGAGGAATTTGACCGCCCTAAAATTTTTCATCCACGTGACGAAGTAATCTACTATACCTATTATACTTCAGATCCTGTTTCCTTCATAAGAAACAAGTATGATGAATTACTAAAAAATGTTGTAATAAATAGAGATAGAAAATCTTTAGCTATTTTCACGAATTTTTTCAAAAATAGTTATTGGAAAAAAACAAATTCAAAAAATAATAAGTTTTATAAAAATATTATAATTAGTGGGGATCCAATTAGCGTAATATCACGCAAAAGCACACTATTTCTTTCTTTAGCTAGTAATAAAGAGATCGATTTTAATGATAATTCAACAATTGACTTTGTAGAGAATGACTATTTAAAGAAATCAATTTATTATTATAATTTGGCATTGGGATCTAAATCAATAGAAAACTCATTATCTCTTTTATGGACATCAATTGAAAGTATACTGCCATATCGTACTCATAAAGCAGATATTGAAAATGTAAGAGATTTATTCTCAAAAGTTTTTTCTTTTGGGGCAGTTACGCGGGATTTGCAATACTTAATTAAAAGAATAGCAATAGTAAATAGAGTTAACAAAGATTGTTTTAATGCAATTCAAGTAAGCAAATTACCAAAAAACAATACCGGTGGAGATTTGCATGTTTGGATAAATTGGTTAAAAGAAAATCCTTTAGATAAGTTTAAGCATTTTGATAATATTTCAACTTTATTAGCATCTGAATATTTATCTTCAATAAAACCTCTTATAGACGGTAAATTAGCAGGTCTACTAAACAGAATTAATTCATCCAAAGAATCAATCGAGTTTCAATTACAAAGAATTTATCTTCATAGAAATCAAATTGTACATTCAGGAGATTACATTAATGAGTATACTAATCTATGGATACATCTAGAATGGTACATAGGCAAATTTTTATATTATATAATTTTAAAAACTGAAATAACAAAAGAGTATCCGAATATTGTGGATTTATTTCAACATTTAGAATCAGAGTTTGAATATTGTTATTCTTATTTAGATAAAAACAAGAATAAACTTTGCAAAGATTCTGATAAATTAATTGATAGGCTCTTAGAGATTGATTGGCAATAATAATATTACAAAACTCGCACATAGCTTAAAACTTGCTAATTAAGACACTATTTCAAAAACTGTGTAAGTGATAAAAATCGGGGATTAGTACTCCGATTTTTTTACTTTTAAATATACACAGTTTTATGCGACCAGAAGATTTATTAACAGAGGATTTTTTAAAACAATTCAAGAGCCGCGACGAGCTCAACAGTTTTCTTGGCCAGCTTCAAAAGCGGGGCATTGAAAAGATGTTGGAAGGAGAACTGGACGGCCATCTTGGCTATGAGAAGCATGGCCAATCGGCTAATAGTAATGCCCGCAATGGTTATGGAAAGAAAAAAATCAGGACAAGCTTTGGAGAGTCTGAGATCCATGTACCACGCGACCGCGATGCCAGCTTTAACCCCATGATCGTACCGAAACGGGAAAATATGGTGGATGGTATTGAAGAAGTTATCGTATCCCTATATGCAAAAGGGATGAGTGTAGCAGATATCGAAGAGCAGATCAAAGATGTTTATAGCTTTGAAGTATCACCTTCTACTATCAGCCGTATTACCTCCCGGATAGCTGAGGATATCATTGCCTGGCAGAACCGACCGCTTGAGCCGGTGTACCTCATCGTTTGGCTGGACGGTATCGTTTTTAAAGTAAGAGAGAATAGTAAAGTAGTTAATAAAACGGTTTATATCGCTGTAGGGCTCAGAAGAGACGGTTACAAAGAAGTATTAGGGATGTGGCTGGGTAAGAATGAATCATCAGTATATTGGATGAGTGTTCTCACAGATATGAAGGCCCGTGGCCTGCAGGATATACTGATCACTGCCACCGACAATCTCAACGGCTTTACCCAAACAATCCGCACTGTATTCCCTAAATCAGCCACTCAGATCTGTGTAGTTCATCAGATAAGGAACAGCTGCCGGTATGTAGTTTGGAAGGATAAAAAGGAGTTTAGTCGCAATATGAAAGATATTTATTCTGCTCCCACACGGCAAGCTGCACTTGCGGCTCTGGATGCTATGGAACTTAAATGGAACAATAAATACTCATATGCTATCAAAAGCTGGCGGGAAAACTGGGATGAATTGACCGTATTTTTTGACTTCCCTATAGAGATCAGGCAAATTATTTATACGACCAACCTAATTGAAAATTTGAATGGGAAAATAAGGAAGTATACTAAAAACAAACTTTCTTTCCCTAATGATGATGCTGTAATCAAGTCTGTTTACCTGGCATTACGTGAAGCATCAAAAAAATGGACCATGCCCATTAGAAATTGGGGCATGATCCTAAATCAGTTTTTAACTATTTTTGATAACAGAATAACGTTGTAAAAAAGACAACCCCGATTAGAAGTTTACACACTTAATGAGATAGTCCCCTAATTAAGTCTACTATATTTATATATTGACACTCCACACAAAGATATCTTCAACTAAGCAACTTTAATTTTCTTGTAATTTTTGACCCATTTATAATAACCACCTAAACCTCTATTTTATAAATTGTGTTATAAGGGAAGCTATATAGGCAAAACCCTTCACACCCGTTTTAAAACTATATTCATTAAATTTGCTACTTACTCTTACTATAAGCAAATCATTAAGATATGTCATTACAAAAACTGAACAACTACGCCCTGGGGCAGTGGATACCCTCCACCGACAAAGGAGAGGTATTGTACAACTCCATTACAGGCGAACCTTTATATATAGCTGACAGCGTGGACGTGGATTTTGCAGCGGCCCTGGAGTACGGCCGGAAAACAGGCGGTAAGATATTGCGCAAAATGACCTTCCACGAGCGGGGCAGGATGCTGAAGGACCTGGCCATTTACCTGCAGGCCCGGAAAGACAAATATTATGCCATTTCCGCGTATACCGGCGCTACCAAAGCCGATAGCTGGGTGGATATTGAAGGCGGCTTCGGCAACCTCTTCACCAACGCGTCCCTGCGCCGGCAGCTACCCGATGAGCCTTTCTATATTGACGGCGATATTGCCAAGCTGTCAAGAGGCGGTTCCTTTATCGGTCATCATATTATGGTGCCTAAGCCGGGGATAGCCATCCATATCAATGCCTATAACTTCCCGGTATGGGGGATGCTGGAAAAGATAGCCGTTAACCTG
>CALFXE010000243.1 GCA_937927845.1 uncultured Paludibacter sp. | reverse complement strand
TCAGATAAGCTAATTTAGTGAAAAAGATTATATGAAAAGCAGCGGCGGATAAATAATTCCACTTTTTCTACTTTATATTTAACCCCGCATTTTGCCAATACTACTTAAGTTTGCATAAAAATAGTATAGATTAAAAATATTAACTAAAATATTCAATTGAAAGAAAAAAGAGAGAGGATAAAGATTACCCAATACACAGAAGCATTAGACTTCGCTAACATTGAAAATCCCCTCTCTCTTTCTATCAAACGGCGTATAGTTCTGTGAGCCCTGGAGCTCGTTTCAAGTTGTTGCCTGGTTGATAGAACCTTTTCTTTCTTGATTCAAGTTGTTATGGACAAAAATAGTAAAATTGCAGGAATTGACATCAGTAAATCAAGCTTTGATGTGTACAGCGAAACAGAAGGTCACCAGAAGTTTGAGAATACAACCTCGGGCTTTAAAAAATTAGTGAAAACGTATGGTAAAGACACCCATTACGTGATGGAAAGCACCGGTTGCTATCATGTTCTATTAGCTTTGTATCTGAGTGGTGAAGGTATTTTAGTAAGCATTGAAAACCCTCTAAAAATCAAACGATTTATCCAGATGCAACTGCTGAAAGTAAAGACCGATAAGGCCGATGCCCGCATGATTTGTAAGTACGGAATAAGTCAGGATCTTAAGATTTGGAAATCGCCGGATAGCTTTCAACGACAGAGCGAGAGTTTGTTCAGTTTGCTTCAATTTTATGAGAAGCAGCGCACCTCGATAAAGAATAAACTTCATCGGGAGAAAACGCTAGGAAAGCCGAGTAGTAGTGTTTTAAAATCGTTGAAAGATATTCTATTAACGTTTGATCGTGAGGTATTGCGATTGGAGGTTGAGCTAGAGGAGCTTGTTAAAAAGCTCTACCGTGAAGAATTGGCGCTCCTTCGAAGTATACCGGGGATTGGGATTAAGACGAGTATTTTGCTGGTAATGCTCACGGATGGGATGCGGAGTTTTGAGCGTTCGGGACAATTGTGCAGTTATGCTGGTTTAACGCCTGTTATTCGGGAATCGGGCAGGAGTGTACGTTCCCGTCCTAGGATCAGCAAGATGGGTAATGGATTGCTGAGAAAACACTTGTTTATGTGTGCGTTCAATGCGATTAAGTATAATTCGGTTTGTAAATCGTTATACGAGCGTATTAAAGGCAAAGGCAAGAGTGGAAAAGTAGCAATCATCGCAGTTTGCAATAAGCTGCTGAAACAATCGTTCGGAATCCTGAAATCTGGGAAACCGTATTGTGAAAATTTTTCGCTAATTTCTGCATAGAAAATTTGGTACTTACCATAGTTCTATGTTATCTGCAGTTTTTTTTAAACATATTATATTCTTTAAGAAAATGATTATAATTTCTCCAACTGATAAGATTTTCTTGGTTAATTTTTAAAAAATCACATGAATCAATATGATTCTTAGGTATTTCAATAAAAGGATCTTCAATGTTTTCAAGCCTAATATCTCTTTCATAACTCCAAAAAGATATTGTTTCTAAATTAACTTCGTTATCTTTCACAGCAAACTCCATTTCATCAATAGGAATCTCAGCCCAATCACTTGTATGGTAAATAATAAAATTATTAATATTATTGGTAATAACTATATTTATAAAATCATAATCATAGTAATCATGTATGTTTGTTTTCCAAGATCTTAATGCCTCAAATATGAATTTTTCTAATTCATTGTGTTCAAATGCAATATACAAATATCCATTTTTTATAATATGAGGAACTTTAATCCTATTATATTTCTCATCAAATAAACTTATTAAACCTGTATAGTTTTGTGACATGATTGTTTGTAAAATTGCAGACAACGGAAAAAGTATTGGCGAAGTGCGGGCTAAAATGAACTGAAAGTTCAATT
>CALFXE010000242.1 GCA_937927845.1 uncultured Paludibacter sp. | reverse complement strand
GCGACCAGATGGGCTATATCAGTGCCATGAAGATAGAGGAATACAGCGATGTAGAGCTTCCGGCAGTTGAGAAGAAAATCTTTATCGATTTTGGAAAGAATAATAACGGATTGGATGGTGCCCCCACCACAAGTCCTGATATAAACGGCAATCATTGGAACAATGTATACAGCAATGGTGACAACTGGACTCTTGGTGCAAGTGATGGAAGCGGAAATCTGACCCTTAAAGGTTCCGATGATTCCACAACCGATTACAAGCTTGAAATGGCAAGTGAGGTACGCTTTAACGGTGTGCGTAACGGTGCATTGGGAGGAAGTGATTCATCTCACGAACCGAAGCCCGAACTTATAGGAGATTTGGCAATAAAAACCGCCACGTATGATTACCTGTTTATTGAAAACAACAGTCAGACGGCAGTCATCCATTTTAAAAATCTTAATCGTGGCAAACAGTACCGTTTCAATATACTGGGAAGCCGTACCGACTTGGGCACTGAAGGACGTGTCGGGCGTATAGAACTTAAAGGTGGAAATACGATTATCGGTATTCATCAGATGGGAGGTGCCGGTATAGGTGCAAAAAGTGAAAACTACAACAATAAAAATGTCTTTGTTTCCGATCCTGTCATACCTGATGTTGAGGGTAAAATTACACTTACCATGACCACCTGGTTAGGTTATGCACATATCAACTGTATAAAACTTGAAGAACTGCCCGGCGAGGAACTGCCTACAGCTACAGATATTTCAATTTCTGGGGGTAATGCCATCGGCAATTGTGGAGGTTTTCTGCAACTCGCTGTAACTGCCGTGCCACAGGGTGCCTTGTTACCTTTCGTAACCTGGAGCGTAGATGATGAAAATCTTGCCCGCATTACCGAAGCAGGCAGACTTTACGCCAAGTCTAACGGAACAGTTACCGTTACGGCTACCGCTGATTTCGGGGATGATGTGATTTTGACAAAGACAAGGGAAATAGTCATCACCAACCAAAATATAAGTGATTATTCCTTTACCGTAATGGGTTCGTCCGTGCCATGGGGACAGGGTGCCAGTCCGCGCGACCAAAACGGTTATGCCTGGCTGTGGACAACTTATCTTACACAAAAAGGAGAATATAACTGGACAACCAATAATATCTCCATAGGGGGAAATACAACCACTGATGTTACTAACCGATGGGACAGCGATCTTTTGCCATCGTGCAGTCGCTATGTTTTTTATGGACTCTCGCTTGGAAACGAGGGTATTCATGAGCGTGGCGAGGCAGCGTACAACAGTTGGCGTGATAATATGATAAAACTTATCGACCGTGCTCGCGCTCACGGGAAAGAACCGATTGTGGGCAATAACTATCCGCGTGGTGATTTCAATGCTACGGATTATAATTATCTTAAAAATCTCAATCTGCTTATTCACCAGTGGGATGTTGCCAGTGTGAACCTGCTTGGATCAATAGATAACGGCTCGGGACAGTGGGCTTCAGGCTATATTGCCGACAATGCACACCCGAACACTGCAGGACATGCCGAAATGTTTTACTCCATTGTGCCCTCTCTTGTGGATGCGATGGCGGAAGGAAAACCACAACCTGTCAGAAATATGGATGCTTCCTTGTCCCTTGCAAGGGCTGAAACCCTAAAACAGCTTTCCTTTATACCTGAAAATATCTTACATTCTTTCACGCTTGCCTTCAGTTTCAAAACAACCGGTACGGGTACTCTTGCCTCAGTGATTACAGCCTCCGGTGACACTGTTCGTATGAGACTGAACGATGAAGGAAAGCTCACTTATAAAACACAGACTTCCGAAACTGCACTCAACGATGGGGTATGGCATACGGTTGCACTTACGCATTATTATGCATGGGGTAGAACACAGCTTTATGTAGATGGAGAACGTATCCCCCGCTCGACTATGATCAGTGAAAAGGTGGTTCCCAAGAAATTCATTATTAACGAATTTGGCAAAGCACCCGAATCGGCAGCTTATCGTGAATTGTTCCTTTTCCGCTCCGGAATGTGTGCCGAAGAAATTGCTGCACTGCATGAGGGTAAAATGTTAAAATCAAGTCTGGAAATATATGCTCCCTTAGATGGAAGTGCAGAAGGCAGTGCGATAGTAGAGAATAAGGCACAAAGTCTGAATACACTGACTCTCGAAGAACAGACTCCGACAGGAGTGAGAAATATGATTTTCTCCGATAAAGACAGAGATGTAAAAGAGGTGACCGTATATTCTTTGGCAGGACAGCAATTGTTTCGTACATCAGGGGTGAATTTAGATTATGACAGAAAACTCTCGAAAGGAATTTATATTGTTAGAGCCAAAACAATAAAGGGTGATATTTTAACACAGAAAATTGTTGTGGAGTGAAAAACTTATTTGTATGGTTCTTTACAATTTTAGGAAAAACATGATAAATGTAGAAATGAATTTAATTTTAAAATAAAAAGTCATGAAAAAATTATTATTACTCAGCATGGCATATTTTCTTGCCAGTGTATTTTCTTTTGCAGGTTTCACTAATGTCATTAATAGTGAAACAACAATCACAGCCTCCGCACCTGGAAACTGGGGAGAAGTGGTAGAAAACTTGAGAGACAACAATACAGGTACCAAGTACAGTTGTTTCTTTAACTCGAATTCGGGGATCTCAATTCAGTATGAATTAGCCTCCTCTGTAACTCTATATAAATATACTCTTACCAGTTCCAATGATTCTCCCGGACGGGATGGTAAAGCATGGACTTTCTCAGGTTCAAATAATGGGACCGACTGGAATGTTTTGGACGAAAGAACCAATGAGTTTTTTATAGAGAGATTTTACACAAATGAATATGTATTAAGAGGAAATAATACTGCATATAAGTATTATCGTTTATTTGTTACTGAAATAATTGGTAGTGATCAACTATCTTTCTCTGAATGGAAACTCTTTACAGAAGATGATTCAACAATTGTTCCTGCAACATTAAAACTTACAGGTACTGCAGTAGCCGAATTTACTGATGATATCGAATTAGGATGGAAAGGAAGCTGTTACGAACTTTACACATCACTGAAATCAGGTAACTATTCTTTTGATGGTGATAATGATTTATCCGGTGGAACCATTACAGTTGATAACGATGACGCCGTTCCCTACCGTATCCGTGTGGATTATAAAACCCTTCCGGCAGCAATAACTATTGAGGAAATAACAAAAATGTATTTATGGGTACCCTGGTCTCAAAAAAATGTAGCTGAATTAACTTATGTTGGTAATTCAACATTCAAAGTGGAGGATATTACTTGTAGTACAGAAGATTGGTCGGGAACTAATTGGGAAGATAGGCATCGTGTAAGAATAGAGTTTGAAAATGAAGCTTTAGAAACTTACGGACCAACAAATGGAAACAAATTTTTTATAGTAGGCAATAGTCAATGGGGTCCAAGTGATTACAACTACGATGTAGATGCTAAATATAAAAACACAGGTGTTCCTTTTAATGCAACAGTAGTCTTTAATCCTTCCGGTAATTATACATACTCATTAACAGATTACATCCCACCGATGCCTGAAACCCTCTCAATACAAGGAACTGCTGTTGTAGAATCAGAAGGAACATCCTTAGCAATGAAACGCGATGGAGTTATTTTTGAACTATACACATCATTAAGTAATGGCGATTATTCCTTCGTGGGAGATGACAATCTTAGCGGCACATTAGATATAGATGAAGAACCTACACCTTACCGAATACGAGTAAACTACACAACGAATCCAGCTATAATCTCTTTTGAAAAAATAACAAAAGCTTTTTTATGGGTACCTTGGTCTCAAAAAACTGTAGCCGAATTAGATTATATTGGTAATTCAACATTCAAAGGGAAGAATATCATTTGTAGCACACAAGATTGGTCGGGAACAGATTGGGAAGATAGACATCGAGTAAGAATAGAATTTGAAAATGAACTTTTAGAAACATATGGACCAAAAGATGGAAGTAATTTTGTTTTGGTAGGTAATAGTCAATGGCCTCCAAGTGATTATAACTATAATGTAGATGCTAAATATAAAAATACGGGAGTTCCTTTCAATGCAAAAGTAAACCTTGGTGCCTCTGGTGATTATACATATTCTATAGAGGACATAATAATAACAAAATTAAATGACATATCAGTAAAGGCAACTATTTATCCTACTATGGTTTTTGATAATATTCATATTATGCTCCCAGAATCTGGCTTTGAAGTAGAGTTTGTATCTATTTCGGGACAGACGGTTCTAAGAGGTTCTACAAATTCAGAAGAACTTACTTTCAGTGGGATTAATATTGCAAAAGGTATTTATTTGGTTAAAGTAACTCAAAATGAACAAATTGTTTCAGTACAACGTATCATTAAACGATAATTAACTACAAATATAATTTTAAAAGCTATGCAACTATCCAAACTTTATGTATAGTTGCATAGCTTTATAGTAAAAATGAAATAAATATTTTGGTGGGTTCTAAAATATATAGTACTTTTGCTTCTCGAATTAAAAATAAAAAAGTGATACAGCGCGTATCACTTTTTCAGAATAATCACATAACATTAAGCCCGGATGGTGAAATTGGTAGACACGCTAGTTTCAGGGACTAGTGGCCGCAAGGCTGTGCAGGTTCGACTCCTGTTCCGGGTACTTACTGTAAATTTGCGCAGGTGGTGAAATTGGTATACACGCTACTTTGAGGGGGTAGTGCCGGCAACGGCGTGTGAGTTCGAGTCTCATCCTGCGCACTATAGTTATATAAATATCTGATTTTCAATAATCTCCAAGTTCAAGTAATGTCATAGTGTATAATTTAGTGCATAAAAACATTGCTTATGAAAACTCAGAAACATTTTACGATACCAAAACTTTGTACATGCAAAGGTGACTTATCAAAAGCTTGGTATGTCTATTTTTACTATACCGACTTATCAACCGGAATTAAGAAGTTATGTCGTTATAAATTTGGGATAAACAAGTTTAAAACCAAACGCGAACGTGAACAAGAAGCCGGTAGTATAATTACGGCTTTACATCTCAAATTAAAAGATGACTGGAATCCTATCACCAACAAGACAGAAAAGCAAGAGTATAGAGATATAACTACGTCTGAGGCTTTTGACGATATCCTATCTATCAAAAAAGCATTTATCACACCACGTTCATATAAGACATATTACGATCAAACAAATCTGTTTAAAAAGTGGTTAAACATACGTAAACTTGACAAACTCTTTGTTCAAAATTTTACAAATTTTTACGCACGCCAGTATTTTGATTGGTTGCTGCGTGATAAAGGTTACTGTGGAAAAACACACAATGGACATTTAAACACCCTGAGATCGTTTTTCAACGCTTTATCAGAACGACAGATTATCAAACAAAGTCCTATCAATGGAATTAAAAAACTCCCGGAGGACCAGGGAAAGAATACAAACTACTCAACTGATGAAGAAAAACGTATTATTGAGTACTTATTAAAAAATGACATTAAATTTTATTATGCAACTCGTTTTGTCAAATACTGTTTTTTTCGACGTTCGGAGCTTGCGAAGCTTCAGGTTAAACACATACGCTGGGAAAATAAAACTATCGTTGTGCCTTCGGAAAGCGCCAAATCACGTATACAGGATAGCGTGACCATATCCAAATCACTTGAAAAAATAATCGAAAGTATGGAAATTCTAAAATTAAATCCGGATACGTATGTTTTTGGAAAACATTTTTCACCAACACTAAAGAAATTAAATCGTGTTGATGATTTTTCAGATCGGCAGCGAGAAGTTAATCGGGAGTTGAACGTTAAGAAAGAATGCACGTTTTATTCATGGAAACACACCGGCGTTGTTGAATTATATAACATTGTCAAGGATCCGTATGTGGTTATGCGCCAATGTCGGCATTCTGATATTAAAATTACAATGATTTATCTTCGATCATTGGGATGTGGGGTTAACGAGCAGGTTAGGGAATGGTAATAAAATAGCCGAACTTCACAGCTCAGCTATTTTCAAACAACTTTTAATTTAACACATGAAAAATTAAATCATTGTACAATATATCCTATTCCAAAAAATTTATCTCTATTCCCCTTTTTTCCAAGCGATAGCCAAAGTCCACGCTTTTCGCCCCTTTCTATACTTTTAATATATAAAGTATCTGTTATCATTCTTTGAATTATCTCTATGCTGTCTAATTTTACTTGAAATCCTGATACGTAAACTGTATAAAGAGAGTCTTTATATGTTTTTTGAGTAATTTCTATGCTGTCTTTTGGTGCAGGAATTTTCTCTATAATTTTTTCTACTATCGGAACAGGTTTTACAATTTTAATTGTATCATAAAGAGTATCTGTTTTGTGTTCTATAATTATTTCAGGCACTTTATTTTCGCAAACATAAAGACTGTGTTTTAGCTTTTCAATCTTATTATTCTTTACACTAAGAGCAAATATGAGAGAAAAGAACACAAGAAATATTACCCCATATAAATAGGGCTTAATCTTCTTTAATATGTCTATTATTGTTTTCATATTTTTGTTGCGGATATTGGAATTGAACCAACACGCTATCCTCTATGTTTTAAGAAATAAACAATTCATATTCTTCATTACGTCTCGCTACCAATCCTTTCAATACCTTACCGTTAGAAGTAGTATATCGTGTCTTAATCCATGTAGCTGCATCTTTAAACTTCTTTTCATTAATCAATTTAAAAAGTGTATCACTTCCCCCTGTATTGAATGTATGAGAAAGTACTGCGTCATATTGATTTTGGCTTACACTTACTGTAAGTCGTTTTTCGAGTATCTTCTCAAAGGTCTTGATAGTTTCCCTTAGTAACACCTCTCCTTCGTCTTTAGTGATCGCTTTATCTTTTAATGTTACCTTTTTGCCATCAGGATAAAACGTTGAACCATATCCAATAGTTGCTTTACCTGCTGGACAAAGATATGGTTTCGAGGAAAAACCCTCATACTTTTTTATCCGTTCTACTGCGTTTTGACTTGCTTTCATTTTGTTCTTCTTTTTCTACTATATCCGATATTGCATCTCCAAAGAGTTCTTTAAATTTTAATGCTATAAAAGCATAAAGTATTCTAAAGAAAAGTATCTTCGGATATACAGTTTTTAAATTTCTCAATGAGTTTCTAAAGTAAACATATATTGCTATACCCATAAGTGTTTGAACAGCTACAACGCTACTTCCGTCTATACCCATAAGGTCAAATATGCTCTTAATAGAATAGATGACTACAAGTATCAGCGCAAACTCCGCCAGACTGTCTTTAAACTTATTTCCGTTGAAATTTTCAAACCATACGACAGGCGGAAGTAATCTTTTGAGTTTCATCTTGACCTCGTCAGCTCGAAAGCCCGCAAGTATGTTCATGGAAAATGAAATAAAAAGTGCTATTACAAAAGTGTAAGTACTCTCAAAATAGCTTGTAATTGCTACTAAAATTGTAATTGCAAAGGCTCTTAACCCATCTATTATCCCCTCTTTATCGAAATAGTTTGTTAATCTCATTTTACTTTAAATTATCGTTACATACATTAAGTTATGGTCACTCGCTTTATTGTCTCCAATTACGTTTATATCATACATGTTTCCAAAATTCACAAAGATATTATCAGGAGTTGCAGGTTCTTTATATCCATATCCATGATATCCTGTAAGGTCTTTGTTTAGTTTGGTAAATTGGTTATCTTCTAAGTATTTAAAGACAATATTATCCTCTTCTTCTGCTGGTATATTGAAATCTCCAAGTATAGCTCTCTTGATGTTTCCATAAGGGTACGTTACAATCTCTTTTATATCTTCCATTTTATCCTCGACTAATGAAAGATGGATAGATGCAAAAGAAATAGAGTATTCTCCAAAGTGAACTCTCACAACAGGAACATCACGCTTTGAGGGTACTTGTATTATATCCTTCCATTGAGTGAGCAACTCTTTCTTCCAAGCTATCAAATTACCACCATGAAAAATACCGTCATCTCTAAATGGTGCATAATGGAAGTTGTACCCTCTTAAGAACAACTTCAAAAGCCAAAGGTGCGGTGTTTGGACTTCCTGAAAAGCTATAACATCAGCATCTACTTTTTTGATGTTTTTAAGGATGCGTGGAAATCTTAAAAGAAGTCCCCTACCTTTTTTAATATCATCACCTTTGATTATTCGTAAGTTATAAGTTGCTATCTTCATATTAATTTTATTTTAAAGTTCTCTAATAAACATTCTACTTCTTGCCATAGAAGTTCCACTAAAAAATACTATGAGTTCAAAAACTTTACTATTAACATCAGCAAGAGATATATATGTATTTATTATCATTTGAGTTTCTCCAACTAAAGATGTAAATATTGTATAATCATAATAACCTATACTAACTCCATTTCCATGATTAAATCCTGAACCATTATATCCGTTTTTATTAGTTATAATGTCATATGTTTTAGTATTGCCTGATATAGTTTTACATGTCACATCACCCATATTTGAGTAATTATTTCGAACATATATCCTTAAGTCTAATTCCGCTATATCAATATACATAGAATTACCACCACTTGTTAAACTTGCTGTTTTAGAATAAGTTTTCTTATATGGTGCAAAGCTGTCTGTATAACCCGCTCCTTCACCTGTTCTAACAGGAAAATGGTTTTGAGGAATAGTAAGTTCTGGAGATGCTGAAAGGTCTACCATAGTGGCATAAGCTATATCTATAGTTGGAGAACTTACAGAAGATGAATAAAAATAAACATAACCTGCATCTCCTAATGTTCCAGAAGAACCCATTTTATATATAAATACATACTCTTTCCAGTCACCTGTTCCCATTGAATGTGTTAATGTATATACACCACCTCCAGTACCCATACCATTAGAAGTAGGAACAGCTTGAACATTTTCTGGAATTTTAGCAATAATTCTTAAAGCGTAATAACCATTAAGTTTAGGATTGTAAGCAAACGTAAAACCTCCTTTATCATTACCTAAATGGTCAGAAGTAGTACATCTTATAAAATAATTTGTATCATTGGGAGCTGCACCTGACATTCTTGTAAGAGAACCCAAGCCTGCTTGATAATTATACACCTGCAATCCATTTAGCCCATTTCTAAAAGTAGGGTCTTGATAAAGTAATCTACCTTTAGATAGAGCTATTATATCAGCTGCTGCTAGTCCGTTGATTGCTGCATATAGGTTATTATTATTTCCCTCTACTAATAGAGATCCATTAGAATCCCTTTGAGCAACCACGCCTGGAATTTTGTCAGCACTTAATAAAATCCAACTATTAGCATTTCCAGGACCTTCAGCTCTTAATGGTAAAGTCCAACCAGGAATAATATTATTTGGTGCTTTCTCATTTAGCTCTTTTCTATACAAATCAACTATACCAAGACCATCAACATAAGTCAACCATCTTTTTACAGGGATAAAAGCAATACTCGCTGTTCCTGTTGCATAACCTAATTCAACATATATCTTATTATCTACAGATGTAGGAAGTGTTTGAGTAAAATGGGATGTAAGACTTGTATTATCTATCACAAACTTACCATCAGATGTTGGACTGCCAACCAAATAAAGAGGTTGATAAGCAGTAAGAGTAAGACCGTTGAGAGAGTTGGTGATAGTCATAGATGTCTGACTTAAAAAGAACGACCCATTACTTCCATTAGCTACAGTTGATGAAGAATTTAAAACAAAGTTACTAAACAGATCTATTGCATCTGTTCTTTTAACAAGACTTGGAACAGAGCCAGAAGCGTATATCGATACGTATTGTCCGTCTTTAATATATCCAAGCTCATTGCCATTTACAGTTCTACCTGAATTATTCCTAACAGTAATATATGGTTGATTATCAGAATCACTTGTTCTATAGCTTCCAAACAGTTGGTAAGTATTATTAGGAGCGACCGCAAGCATAGCAACACCATTAGCACCTAAAGTAAGTGTAATAGTAGAAGCGTTGGTTGAACCAAGAACTATATTCTTAGCACCTCCCCCATTAATGTTTAAAGTTGGTGTATTAACAGAATTACCAAGAGTAAATGTAAGCATTAAAATATCCCCAACAGCGGGTGTATAATCTGCTATTGTACAGGTTTTAGCAGCAGTTGCAGCAGCTGTACCTATAGTAGCAGTTATAATCTTAGGTTGCTTAGAATCAATCTTAGGTCTTAAGACATCATTAACTAACTTCTGCAAATTACTTAAATCTATTAATTTCTTTGCCATATTCTATATTTTAATATTACCAAGCTAAAGCTGCTATTTCAAGCTCTGTGGCGTAAGTCATATCATCAACTTTAGTTTTAATTGGGTTGAATTGACCTGCATTAATAAGTTCATTCCCTACTTCACCATTAAGTGCTCTTAACTTTCCTTCAGAGCTTCGTTCTGCTATAGTATTAGGTGTAGGGTCATCAGTAACTAATTTTCCAGTATCTGGTTCATTAAATTCACCACCGGTATCACTCCATCTATAAGGTACATTAAACTGCCGAATTGTTAATTTATTGGCTTTCTCACTACCCATAGCATTAACAATACTATTAACGTTAGTTATATTAGCAATATCTGTAGCAGCCACTCCATTAGCTACCTTTGCTCTGCCGTTAGCATCTCTTTTTATTATTGTATTTGCAGTAGCAGCATCTGTGCTTGATACGTTATCTACATTACCCAAACCAACATCTCCTTTTGCTAAAGTTACAACCCCTGTTTTTCCAGCAACACTTTTAACAGGGGATAAAGCATCAATAGCTTCTTTTGTCCTAAGGGGAGTCATTAACTTAGTATTATCAGCACCACCCTCTGCTTCCGTTTTAGTAGGTAGTTGAGCACTTATATTATTTCCAGACTTTGTTAAACCTGTACCAGCCACTATATCAGATGCTTGAAAATCTTTTGTGAAAGTCAGTGCTGTAGTACCAACCGTGATAGGGTCATCAGTTGTTAAGACATAACGAGAATCACCATTAGTAGTACCTTGATTAACCCACACAGCCATACCGCCTTTAACCATATCATTGAGAGCATCGGAAGCTCTTGCCCAAGCACCAGTAGCAACAACGTAAATACCATTAGCGGAAGCAGTAGTTTGATTTTTAACAAGTACTCTATCACCTGCAGCAACAGCAACACCATCAATGGTTTGAGTACCTGATAATGTAATATTAGCAGTTGTAGCAACTTTTACAGGATCTTTAATTTGAAGACCTGCACGAGCAGAATCGACATAGTCTTTATTAGCAGCATCAGTACCTAACGATGGAGAACCTAAATTGGTTATTTTCTTTGAATTCCAACCAACGTCAGCAGAAGGAGCAGTAAATTCATGAAGTGCCAATCCTCTGGCAGCATCACGAGCAGTTGTATTAAAATCACTAATCTTAGAGGCTGTTAATTGCGGAATATCACCAGCATTCAAATCAGCACCCCCTGTAACCAAACCTTTACTGTTATAAGTAATTTTAGCCTTCGTTCCTGCAGTAACAACATCATTTTTTAAAGTAACTGGGATGCTAATAGGAGTTGTAGAAAAGTCTGTGGATACTGTACCTGTAGCATCACCTGTAAGATTTATCGTCTTACTTGCAGAAAGTTTAGTAGCAGTACCTGCATTGCCTGTAACACTTGTTTGTAGTTTGTGCTTATGGTCAGCTCTGGCAACTTTCGTGGAAGCTCCTTTACTTGCATTTGATGCTGGGTCACCAGGTAGGTCACTATCACTTGCTAATAAAACCCCACCCTTTACTGATTCTGTTGCATCAGGTAGAGAGTAGTTATTAGCATTATCTGCTATGCCATCAACTTTATTTTTGTAAGCATTAGTAAAGTCGTTTTCTGATAAACCTTTGCCGGTCATTTTATCTACTTTCTCATCTGTTACAGCTTGTACTATACCAGCAAACTGCTGTAAATTTTCTAATGTAATTATTTTCTTTGCCATAATATTTTGTTTTTATTTGTTTTATAACCATGCTAAATCACTTATATCTTCTGTGTCGGCGTATATGAAAGTATCAGCAATAGCCTGACCTATCATCACTTCAACATCTACAAGGCGAACAAGGTCTTGTGGAGATTCAGGAGCTGTTGACGAAGACGGTGCCTCCATCCCATCAAATACGACTTGTTGAAGAAAAAAAACATCACCATCAAATACATTTGAACCTGTGAAGAGATTATTCTTTGGGCGTATATCTGACTGCTCTCCAACATAAGCTTTAATGCGACTTAAATCTGTATATTCAACATCATTGCTAACCGCATTACCTATCATCAACTTATCATTATCGGTAAGTGCGATTTTTTTTCGCATATCGTCCCAAAATTTCATTTCCCTATGGCTTTAAATTTTGTATTTCTCTTAAACCCCCTCTTGTCCTTTTTACACTTGTCAAAATTGATATATTCAATACATTGATTAAGATACTCAACACCTATTTTCTCCGCATCGTTTGCAGTTCTAATTATAGTTTTTTCATCTACCTGTTCGCTGAACTGTCCCTGCTTTTGAACTACGCCAAATGCGGTTATATTCACGTTGTGATTTCTGACGAACCTCGAATATGCCAAGTACCCCACCGCCTGTTTCAATCCCTGACAATGTCTGTTGTCATCATCGTAGTAACATCCATTAAATAAATATTCAAGATTGGTTATAATGATCTCACCGTCATTGTCGATTATAGGTTCTCCGATATTGTTTATTGATACGGCATCTTCAACTTTTTTATACAACTTAGCTCCCAATGCAGGAAGTAAAAAAAGCTTTTCTGCCTCTTCTATATACGGATTTAACCTCTTAACGTCATTTACGTTTTCCGCTATCGGTCGAACTTTCCTTATGTCCTCAACATTTATAATCATTACCCCGGTATTAAATCATTCAACTCATCATCATTCAACCCAAATAACACTTTAACCATTTTTCTCTTTGCTTCTGTATTTATATCCTCTTTTTCCAGTATTTTCATCAGATGCTCCATCCCCTTCTCTCCTATCCTTTCCGATACTGTCATCTTCATCTGATATGAAAGTGGTAAAATCGCAAACTCAACTGTTATTGGCTCAAACCAATACTTTAAGATTTCAATAAATACTCTTTCGATAGACATTCTTTCATTCTCTGTTACCGAATTGTAAAAATCATACGCGTTTTTCATTAAATCAGCTCCGAAATTAGCTCCTACATTTTCTGCTCGAAGGATTGGGGGTTGGCTGAATGATTTTCCTATTTTTTGTTCTATGGTTTGGTTGGTAACAGTAAACTCCTTATCGTAATTTTCTCCTTTAAAGGAAACAAATTCCGGCTTTTCATCATCATTCTCAATCTGAATATATATCATCTTCAAAGCCTTCTCATCTCCTTGAAACTCCATTAAAGCTTTTTCAGTGTCTGTAATGTCGTCTGAATTTCGACCCTCTTCCGCAGCGCTTTTATTGTCAGATACCTTATCAATGAGCATACCTGCAGTTAAAAAATTATTACGTGCATTTCGGTTGTTGACATTTGAAATACCTTCCTCTGTATTCATATCCGTTAAAACAGAATCAAAAATAGGAAGTGGGTATGTCTTTTCTCCGGCAGATGAAAAATAATACACCTGTCCTTTATATCCACTCCATCCTCCTGCGGCATCAACTTGTTGCTGTATCACTTCCGGGTCCGGATTAAACAAATGAATAAACTCAATGTCTTCTTTTTTCCATTTACGAAGCTGGGTAAATCTTTTCCCCCAATCGGGATGAATAGCCACACGATCAAATTGACCACTTTCGTCTAATCTTTCAAATCGGACGGTCTCGAATGGGACATACTGAATTTCTATAATCTTAAAGTTTGCATTGTAGTTAACGTGAAGACAGAACCCTCCAAATTGTGCCATATCTCTTGAGGTTTGATCTTCAATATAATCGAATGTTTGCCCCTTTTTGTTGACTACTTTTTTATAAAGACTGTCATCGGTAGCTCCACGTCCGGAAATAAATTTTGCATAAACATTAAAACAGGACAGTCCTGTACACGAAGCATTAAGTATCTCCATCACTTCCTGAGGGTAATCATTTTGTTCCCCATAGTGCTGAATACCTAAACTGCGATCGTTTTTCAGGTCGATTCGTTTATCTTTTTTGAGGACTTTTGCTTTCATGTAAATTTTATTTTAGTTGCGGGAAACGGATTCGAACCGCTGACCTTGAGATAATGACTCTCACGCGCTTAACCTGACTGCGCTATCCCGCTTTTACGTTAATTAGCCATATTTAGCTTTTCTGCCCTGGCAATCAATTCAGAAATAAATTTAACGGTAGTATTTTTCTCACCTACCTTTTCAATCTCTTTAAATTTATCCTTAATGACAGTTTTAGTTTCACCGGCTTTGAGCATAGCTGCTACCTGGGCAACTGCTTTTTCTTCAGCTTCAGCTTGCACTTTTTTAGCTGCTTCCACTGCTAATTTTGCTTTTTCTTCAACTTCAGCTTGTTTAACTTTGATTTCTTTTTCAGCCGGGAGTAAATAAGATTTCAGCTGTTCGTTGAAATCATCTGGAATTTTATCGAAATATTTCCGGCATTCCGGATTTGTTTTCAGATGATAAAGTGCCAGTTCATTTGTGATATTTGCATTGGAGCAATTCTTCTTGGGATCTCGACTTACAACATCACGTAATAAAACTCCTGCTCTAAGTCTAAAGTCACATTTTTGCTTTTCCATAACTTTATTTATATTTAAATTTACAAGTTCAATGTATGCATCCATATAGCAGTTTTGACAACCTGATACGTTTTTGTTAAGAATATGTTTACTAAGCACCTCTATTTCGTGCCGTAAATCTTTATTTGTTTTACAGGCTGAGGACAATTCTCTACCATTAGCGAACTGTCCCTTATTTGCCTGCAATACCCTTAAACGGTTAATCATGTCGTTAATCCTGCTATGATGAGTTCTGTAGTTTCAAGGTCTGTATCCCATATTGATTTCGGAAGTGAACCTTCCCCTGCTCCATCTATAGAAGATACCGTTACATCATATACCACTCCGTCAGCCATAGCTACAGTACTTGCCAAATTGGTAATTTCAAGTCCATTGTCCCATCCGTACACTTCATATTTGACCTCTCCTGCAGTTCCAATTTCATTGTTTTTTGCAATAGCCATAAAACGTGCACCGGCTATAAGTTTATTAACAAACGCCTTTGCCGGCTCTGTTTTTATGAAAATTCTGAGTGGAATAGAATGTGATACCGTATTTTTATACGTGCCTCTATTCACAGACGGAACACCGGCATCGTTGAACGAACGCCCAATAGTTGTAAAGGTGTAACCTTTTTTACCTGACTTTAAAACCAAATCAGAGATCACATCACTTGTCACTACAGAGGCAGCTTTATCTACATCATTAAAGTTGACCAGTATCAAGTTATCTTCAAGTCCGACCGTTGCATTTTTACCACACTGTGCAGCTGTTACGGCTGCTAATAAATCTGAACAATTCATTTTTATTTTCTCCTTTCTTTAATTTTAAGGGAGAGGATTAATGTTAACTCTCTCCCTTTATTTACTTAAATAGCAATTTGGAATAGTTCGGGATTCAACAGTTTAGCATCAGCTTTGCCCATGCTTTCCATTTTTACCTTACGGCTATCTTTGTTATACCAGATATCCAAATCACCGAATGAACTTTCAGAATCAACACCAACAGCAAGAATATCCTTTGTCACATAAACAGCCCTATGAGGATTCAAGAGGCGAGCCCCGTTGTTGTAGTAAGTCTTGATAATTTTATCCCAAATCTTCATAGGAACAAGCGGAATACCATCATAAGTAAGGACCTTTATACCTTCTGTTAAGTTTACATACAATTCTGAGAGTGATATCCCCTTTAGAGATTTAGAATATCCATCATAGAATGATTGCGTACACAGGATGACACCATTATCCATGCCCCTAAGAATCATGTTGGCATCATAGATTAATCCAGGTAAATACACGTCCCGCACATTAGCCGGAGTTAATCTTTGAGCTACATAAGTTGCTCCTGCGTTTTCTGCTATTGCTACATGCTGCTCAGCGTTTCCGGTAATTTGAATTTCCATCTGTTTGAAAAATCCATTGATGATATTAAAATACTTAACCGCAGCACCGGGAGTAATATCACCGCCTGAATACACGGTAGTTTTATTTACTGTATCTTTCGAATAATAGATAGTATCCACCTGTGCATTGCCGACAGCAGCAGTATCATTGAGATAAACCACCGTACCGTTTGCCAAAGCGCATTTTACAGCATCGACAGTTTCGGATGTTACTCCGGCATAAACAGTCCCTGCGATTGCCTGACCTGCTGTTTGTTCTGTTACAGCTGCTGTAGGTAATTTCTCAATAATAGTATTATCAGCATCGACATCATTAAACCACACCAGGCGGATAACAAACTCTTTTACGTTTTTCGATAATACTTCGACAATGATTGCCATGTAATCGGAAGCTGTAAAATCATTGATCGCTATACCTGTTTTCAATGAATACAGACCTGCAGTATCCTCAAGATCCTTTGCACACTGATGGATAAGTATCTCCCAGTTTTTGGGCTCCCATCGCACAACCCTTGTTCCTATGTTGTAATCTTGAGGCTCAGGATCACATCCTTGACCGGCAACACCGACCAACCCGCCCTCTCCAACAAATCCCACTTCTTTATCGTACACAATACCCGGATAAACAGTAGCGAAAAGTGATAATTCAGGAGATTCTATAACCTCGTCAAAGATAAGTTCTTTGACTGCGCGTATTTCCTCAACTGAAAAGCTGAATTTTGAAAAATCAAGAATTGATGCCATTATTTTTTCCCTCCTTTCATTTGATTACGCTTTTCACGCAAATCGTTTTTAATATCTTCCACGCTTGGAGCTTGTTTGCCTCCTTTGGGTTGATTGTTGCGTGGCTTTGCCTGATAAGAACTGCCCAACTCATTACGTAAGTTGGTGATAATTGTTTGCGCCTCTGTGAGTGCATTCTCCAATTCACTGATACGGTTCTGAAGATTTTCAACCTCTTCATCTTCTTCCGGTGATTCAGTGATTTCGGTAACTACGCCGTCGGCAATAGTAACCGTTCGTCCGTCAGGCAATGTAAATGTTCCATCCGGAGAAGCTGCATCGCCTACTTCGAGGCTGTCATCTTCTTTTTCGGTAGAGAACAAAATATTACCATCTTCGTCCGTGAAGTCGTAGTTTACGACGTCTTCGGGTTTAAGCAAATTCTTCAACCCTTTCAGAAATTTATCCGCAGCGTTGAGAATAGCTTGTTTTTTTTGTTTGCTCATTGTTCCTTTGTTTTTGTTAGTAGAATAAGTATTTATTTTTGATATGAATCCGTAATTAAGTAGTTCCTGTGCAGTGCGTACCTTTTCTTCTTTCATTAGATTTTCTAATTCCGTGCGATCTTTCCCCGTTCTTTCAGTGTAAATATCAAGGATAGCGTTTTGCTCGCTATCTACTTCATCGGCAAGCGTACGAAGTTCTTCTGATGTCAAAGACTCCCATGACCCGCCACGTACCTCATGAATTAATGCCCTGGCATTTGGGTTGGCACTCCGGTTTTCTTTTGGTGCAGCGAGTAATAGCACAATTGCCATTGAATGGCAACCGCCTTCCACATTGCAATGAAAAGTTTTACCGGAGGTTCTTAAAACGTCATATATTCGTAATCCTTCCGACACAAGCCCTCCATCACAATTGATGTTGAATTTAAATTCTTTTTCGTTCGGGTTTCTGTCGAAGATTTCATGAATGGTATCTGCCGAAAATGCGAATGGATCTTCTTCTCCAAAGTACTTGAAGAAGACATCCTCCTTGTCAATAGGTTTGTAAACGTTTATTTCGATCATCAGTGCACTGCTTTTTTACAAAAGTAGGCGGTTATAGATTAGGTTGTTCGGTGAAATTTTACAGAACAAGTTGAAAATAACAAAGCCCCACCGTGTGAGGGTGAGGCTTGAATGGTAGTGAATATATGAAATTATGTGTTAGGGTATATTTTGTATTTGGAATAAAGCAGGTCTGACAGTTTTTGAGCATCCTGCTTATAGCTCTTCACTATCTGCAGTAATTTCATGTATTCGTAATAGTAGAATGTCCCTTCCATTAAATTATTATTCATTATAGCCAACAGATTTTTAATGTTGGTCTCCAAAGGTGCTTCGGTCCACCAGATAAATGTTGTCAGACCGGGACCTAACAACGGTATATCACGGTTTCTTTCTTCGTAATTTTTCTTTCTCTGAATGGTTATCTCTGAATGCATCTTCATGTATTCCTCTATCGGCATTCCTTCAATAGTAATCTGCTGCGGGAGTTGTTTCACTTCCCTTTTGGCTTTAGCCAATGTTGGCATTGTGTGGAAGCCACTGAGTAGCTCTTTGATCCGGTCATTGCACCATATAGCGAAAGATGGGGACAACCAACGTGCGAATTCCAAAGCTACATCTTCGTGCATCCATGTGCCGGGATTAGCTCCGCCATACTTAACTTGCACTAAATCAGCCAAGGCGCAAATTCGCACCTTGCTTAATTCGGTTAAAAAATCTTGCGTTTGTTGGTTTCTAAGCCAATTTTTAGGGTGTTTGGCTTTTCCGAAGGGTTTTGCCATTTCCGTGGCATTGATAGTTAACTTTCCGTTCACGATAAATTGAACAGGATTTCCTTTGTAGCTGTAAACTACTTTTTGAACGCTCGTAACGTTCTGTTTCTTTGAGGTTTGCACAAAAAAAGAATATTCCGGACATAAAAAAAGCCCGAAAAGCGGGCGACTTTCATCGCACCATTTAAAAATAAGAGATTTGCACTACAAATATACGGAAAGTTTTTGAGATACAAAGAAAAATCCTTTAAAAAAATTAAGGGATTGATTTATGCTGCATATTGAGTAATTCAACATGCTGTTGATTTAATTTTGATTTAGTTTTTAATGCTTTGCCTGACTTATTCAAGTTTATTGGAACACAAATAAATTGATAAATTGAATATACGCCGGCAATAGAACCAAAGAAACAAGATGAGTCTTTCCATATATTTCTTTTTGCATTTGCGGAAACAATGAATAGCCCACTTGAAATTAAAGATGCAATTGCACCATTACGAATATTATGTGATGCTTTTATCAAATAATCTCCAGATACATCAAGTTTTATTGCTAATTCCTGATATAAGCTATCCTGCTTTGTGCAATTAATTATTTGTGCATTGCCTGCGGAAATAATGAGGAGGAAAAATAATGTTACTGTTAATATTTTCATAACAATTAATTTTTAAAGTTTTAGCAAAGATAATTAAAATGTTGCGTTTTGCTCTATTTCGGTATAATTTTTATCGCCGCGCCGGATATCTTCAATTGTCGTATAAATTTTCAGCCCTTTCAATACCTCTATCATTTCATCTTTTGTTATTCCGGTATTGGTATTATTTACTACTGTCCGATGTACATAACCTCCATCTCCATACGGTCGCAAAAATGGAATACCTCCGCCTGCTTCGTTGATTTTAGAAAGTAATGGTAGAAACATCCGGGAACTGTGTTTATTGATAATAACCTCCCCACCTTCGGCTTCGATGGGAATACCTCCCTGCTCGTGGCTGTTGCCTCTTAACAATGCCCCTCGTTTGGCTTTAGGGAGAGGAGCTGCTAAAACGGTAGCCAGTTGAACAGCCCCCAAAGCAGCGGCGACAGCGGTCAAAGCAACGGTTGAAACTCCAAAATCCATTTTAGGGACTTCCGCCCAAATTTTCATTATGGCAGCGGCGGTGTTTAGCCCAATTTGAAATGCTCCAAGAAGCTTTTCCCTTATGGCTTGTTTCCGGGCTATTTCAGCTTTTTGTTTGTCGAGTTGCGCATCCGCCTGCGCTACCTGCCTATTGTATTCCTTTTCTGAAATCAATCCTTTGTCAAGCCTTTCTTTGAACGATTCTTTTTTTCTTTCATTCGTTTCTTCATAGCGTTGTAAATCGGATTCTTCATTTGCCCGTGCCAAATCACTGACAGCCGAAAGGAGTTCCATCGTGCGCCCGCTCCATTCTTCAAACTTAGCGATGCGAGATTCTATCAACTCACGCTCATTATCGGCTAATGCTCTGGCAATTTCAAGCTGTTTATCGGCATTGTCTTTATAGAGTTCTCGTTCGGCTTCGAGGGCTTTCTTTTTGACTTCATAAATGGCTGTTGCATTGTTGTTGGCTTCAAGAAGTTCTTTATTTAGATTCAGTTGAATTGCCTGATTATTCAGTTCACGAGCTTTCGCTTCATCCTCATAAATGGTCTGATTAAGTTTTGATTTGCCTTTTTTAACTTCTTCATTATATTTTTCCTGTGAGATTATACCTTCAGAAAGCTGTTTGTCTAATATAATCTTATTGTCGTTATATTCTTTTTCGGCAATCTCTTTTCGTTTTTTAGCACCTTTTTCGAGTATCTCGATTTCGACACGATTCTTTTCACGCTCGTTATCTGTGAACTTTGCAAGGTCGCCCTCGTACTTTTTACCAAGTCGTTTTTCAATGGCGTTTTTCTCTATCTCGGCAATTTCGGCATTCTTTTGTTTTTCAAGGTCAAACTCATAAAACGCCTTATCAAGCATAAATCGTTTGTAATCGGTAAAACGTTTATCGAAATCCTCATCACTTTCATCTTTCATCCGGGTGGGTTCAGGCATAGATGCTATTTGTTTGCGTGCTTCTTCGTATTTCTTTGTAACAGACTTTATTTGTTCATCGGTTGATTGTTCCAAAAGTCCAATAATAGATTTACGTTGTTCATCATAATAAGCGTTAAGACTCTTTATTTGATTATTGGAAAATTCTTTTTGCTGAAGCCCAAGAACATCCATATTCTTTTTATACTCTGCCTGTGTAATTTTACCGTATTTAAGTTGAGTGGAAAGCTTGTCTTTCTCGCTTTGCTGATTCAAATCAAACAGTCGCTGTGCATACTTCTGTTTAATAAGAAAATCATCACTCTGATAGCCGGCTTCTGCTTTTATTGAGGCTTCGTTCTTTTGTTTTTCAAGGTCTATAAGTTTGAGATAATTATTCTGAGCTCTTTTCTTTTGTTCCGTCCTAAACTTAATATCTTCAATTGTTACTTGATTGAAATACGCCTTTTCAGCACCATAAGCATTATCCATTAGTTTTTTAGCCTCATCAATCTGCTCTTTTGTCGCTTTATTACCCATCGCATACACTTTGTCCGACATCATTTCGGCAAGTGCTATCTGTGCTCGAACAGCTTCAAAACGTATTTTCCTTATTTCTTTGACACTTGCGCCCGAAGCTTCCGCTATCTTTTCATCAAAATCTGCATCTTCGCTGATTCTGTTGATTGCCTGTGAAGTTCTTTCTATCTCGGATGATAATTTGGCTTGCTGTAATGCTACATTAGAGTTTGCTTTGTTTAATTTGTTTATTACTGCTACTAAAGCTGTAATACCAATGATGAGAGCACCTATACCTGTAGCCAACATTGCAGCTCTCATTCTTTTGAAAGAAGCAGATGTAGCATCAGCGGATTTACCCATGATTAAAGTTGTAGCTGAGGTTGCAATCATAACAGCTTTTTCTTTAACCATGGCGGCGATATTTGCTAAGTTCATCAATAAAAGTTTTCCCTTGCTTTTGCTGAGGTATTCAGTAACAACACCCATCGCCTGAACAATAGCGATTAATTCTGTTGTTTTCTCTTGGAGTTTTCCTAACGCGCCCTCACTTTCAACTCCAAATACTTTTAATGTATTGGCGAATGCGGAAGCAGAAGCAGAAAAAAACTCAATACCGGCAGCGGTATTTTTCCATATTTGAGTGGTATCCATGCCTTTTATCCGGTCATTATACGAACTTATTTCGGCATTTAATTTTACCATCTTTTGTTCTACTTCCTGAATTTGCTCAGGTGTTAAACCATCGAAAGGAGTATTGCGTAAAGCGGTTAATTCCCTGCGCATTTCGCCAAGTGTTTTATTAGCTTTTTCTTGGGCGGTATTTAGTAAATCTTGCGCTCTTGACGCGCTTTCCAAATCTTTCTTTGCATCCCTGTAAGCATTATTTGCTTGTGCTAAATTTTTTGCAAGCTCTTGCTGTGTTTCGGCATTTTTCTCGCCTGATTTTATGAAATCATTCAATGCCTTTTTTGCAGCATCGAGGTCTTTTTTTGTTTCTACATAATTATTCAGTATCTCAACTGAAATAAGTACTTTTTTTTCTGTATTTTCTGCCATTTTGTTTGATTATTAAAAAGTTATTTGTATTTTTGTTGTATAAATTTTATTGATATGGAAATCATAGGAATCATATTTATATCATTTTTCTTCTTTTGTGTGATCATGGCTCTTATCCAGGATGCAAAATCTGTCTTTAAAAAGAAATAATTTTATCATAACTTCACTAATTCGCACTTCGTTAATTTCCCTTTAACGAAGTTTTTTATTTTATTGACGTAAAAATACTTTCTATATCTGGATATATACACCGGAACAAACTGGCTGAAACCTTCAACATCATCAGCTGACAAATTGAATAATCGTTCTATTGTAAATGTATTTGTCAACATTCCATTAATCAACGCCCCATAAAAAGTATCGATCTGATTTTGGATATCAACGTGTTTAGTTTGATTGTACTGATAAGTTACAACCGGACTTGCTCCGGATCCCTGATAAATTGGAACATCAACAAAATCTCCAAGTATTTCAATAATATGAGGTTTACATCCCTTAAATTCAAACACGCTATTATCGTTCAATTGAAACGCTGGTACGGTTGCACATAATGTCGGATTACCATAAAGTTCATATGCAACGATATCTCTACCACTTTCAAATCCAATTGTCGATATCGTTTTGTTCTTTTCGAGTATTAAATCATTAACCTGAAAAGAACCTGATTTAGTTATGTTCTCGATCTGATTCGTTTCAAACTGGATGATATTATTTTGAGCATAACCAGTTAGATGAAATGATTTGTTATTATCTCTCACATCAAGTTTATCACTCCAATCAATTGCACTTACTTTATTATCATATAGTTTTTGGGTTGTGTATGCATAAACTTTTTTAACATTGTTATCAACATCCACAATCATCCCAAACAGGTTTACAAATGCTTTGAATATTTCTAACTGAGAATTGAACCTTATATTTCTTGCGATATCAAGTAAGCCAGGATATTGAATTATATCGCTTACGGACTCATACTCAAATGTGATGTTGTATGTCACCATGGTTGATGCCGGTATTGGTTGTTCGTTACCAATGGTAATTATTATTGTGTTTCCTGCGTTCAAATTAATCTCCTGATTAATGCTGTGATAGCTTGATTGAGTTATATAATTGTAATCTGGACTAACAACTGCAAGTCTAACTGGTGCCGAGGAACTATTAACTGTTATTTCCAGCTTTATCTTTGCAGCCTGAGTGCTTTTGTATATCAGATTTCCTACATCACTACCAATACTGCCAAAGAACTTTGTTAGATTACCATTGCCGGAATCAACAACATTAAAATTCAACTGATTTTCATAAGCAAGATTATATGTTCCGGATGATTCAGCATTAAATAACTCATTGGGTAAAGCTTTTCTGTCAGTTATCGCCACAGCATACTTGTTAAAAATGGCTTCTGATAAATTAGTTTCGAGTGTATATCCCTGATTTAAACAGATTTTCTCAACTATCTTTCTCAACCTTACCATCGGTATGGCATCATCAGCTTTTAAATAGACACTATCTTGTCCCCCTTGATATGGGGATAAAAAGGCATATAAATAATAATCGGTAAACTCCTGTGGATGCATAGCATCTAAACCTAATTGAATTACACCTAAATCAAGTTCGGAAAGATCAAGTTCAGAAATAGTTTTAAAAAAATCAGCTACCCCTGAAAGAATTTGTATACTAAATTTATCTGTTACACCTCTTAGGATTACATATGAACCCTTTCCGGATATTAGCACATTACCACAAAACAACCTGCATTCAAGCTTTAAATATGGAATACCGGATATAATGCCTTCATCATTAACGTAGTCGAATATAGCACAATTAGCGGGTGTAAATGACAGTTGTAATTCTTGCGAATAATTGGCTTTTCTGCTATTTAGCTCATTGATATTGTTAGATTGGTAGTTCATATACGGCTTATTTTCTCCCAGATCAGCCAGCTTCCAAACCCCTGATAAATCCTTGATGTATAATTTATAATCATTCATTCTTTTATCTTTTTATTATATGGTGCGCGATAGACTATTCGCTGAACAATATCTTCCGAAACCTTAAATTCTTCACTGGTATTAGTCATCGCCTGCATACTTCCGTGCCTTTCACACTCACTTAAATAATACTCATAAATGAGTAAATCTCTCTTTGCATTTGAGCGTAACACACCGAGCGACATCAACCTATCAAATGTTGCTTCATCAATATTCAATATGGCTTCATAAATACTCATTAAAACTGCAATTGTGGATCGGGCAATTTGAATGTAAATTCAAGTGATTGCGATTTCATCCGGGTATCTTTCTCTACCTCTCCCTTATCTATTGCTATTCGCTTCCATATACCTTTATCATAATAATCTATTCGTGGTGAATAAATAAGCTTGCTAACAACCTCATACTGATTATCGGTCAACCCCACAGAGCCTGCAATAATCTTTTCATTTCCTTCAAGCATTAATTGTATATCTGTACCTATCGCTGTAGATTGGTCAAGTATGACAGGCTTGAATAATTCCGGAGAGGATACACTCCTATTGTGATACTGTCTGTACGAAAACATCCAGTAATCGAATCCCCCTTGCTGGTTTAACCATCGAACGTAAAACGGACTATCCGGAATACATCTGGTTTCGAGTAAAATCCGATGCTCTTCCGCTCCATTGTTTAATTTTACATAAATTATCTCTCCGGCATTCGTAAGGATTATATCGCCGGCGTTATTCTCGAGTGGCCATGCGATTATATCATTTGATATACCTACGTATTTTTTATTTAGCTGTAAGGGAACAAAAAATAGCACGCCAGACGTTATTTCTCCGTAGAGTTCATAGAGTTCATAGAGTTCACCATTAAAGTTAATATATGTAGTCTCAGGGTATCCCAAAATGTAAAGATTATTTTCGTAACCCTCGTAAAGATATATCCGCTCAAAATTAGTACGAAAAGTACCTCTCTTGGCTGCATAGTTAGAACTTTCACCAATTTGAACCACTGCATTCAACGCTGCTAACGACAAAGTATATTCCCCGATAATTACCAAATAATCAAGTATAAGTTTATCTGATAATAGTTTTTTAATAGTGGTTGACAAATCAATCACCAGCTTTCCGTTGAAAAATTCACCGGATAAAACAACATCGCTTTGTCCCGATGTTTGAATCGTTATTTCAGCTTCACTTTCCGGTCCTTGCAGCTCTATAATAATAGGGTTGAAAGCTGTATGTATAGCCGGGGGTTGTTTACTTATGTTCATAAATTTGATTTTTTATTTCAGTTTCAAAATATGATACTACTCTGCTTGATAGCCTGTCGGTAAATTCGGATATGGGGGTTGAAAATATATCCTCATTACTTTCAGAGCGATACAATGTAGTTCCTTCTTCTTTTATTTTTTTTATAACAAAATACACCCATCTATTAAAGTCAGCTTCACTCTTAAATGTTAATCCTTTGGCTTGTGCCCACCGTTGCAGGATGTCTTTAAAGTTATATGGGACCTTTCCCGCCCCTCTTCCTCTCTCAAGTACTCCGACATAGGAAGCTCCTTCGAGTACCCCGCTGTAGTCCGATGTGAGATACTCATCGAACATAGATCGTGTCTTTCCGGATGCTACCTGCCTTGCTTGTTCATGTCGGTAAATAACATCGTTCTTTAGCTGCAATAATTCTTCATGTAAAATTTTAGAAATATCCATTAGCGTTTGTATTTTTGCTCTAAAACCTTATTAAACCTTTGTTGGTATTTGTACTCTTCCAAGTCGGAATATAGAATACCAAACACTTTTCCATATTCCCATTTTAATACCTCATCCGGATCTTTACCGTAGTTTTTAGCCAGAGCTTTAATTGTTCCAAATTCACCTATCTTATCACTCAAATCTTTTATGCCGGCGTTTAATTCTTCCGGTGAAGGATCATATTTTAAAAGGGTTTGTTCCTGCTCAATCCAATACGTAATACCTCTAATTATTCGATTAAAATAATCAGTCAATTTTGTGTATTCGGTCATAGCAGGCTTAAAATCATGCATACATAAAAAAACTTTTTCAAACTTTACAATTTCAGTATCATCCCCTTGAAAGATTTTACCTAATTCTATACGTTGACCGAAAGTTATTTTACCCGATTTAATGTCTATTTCTGACATTTTGTTGTATAGGCTCGATGGCGTAGTGTCATTTTGCTTTGTTTTCATGCTTAACAAATATCATTTTTATACTCAAACTGTAACATTATGCTAATTTCGTTGGCATCAAATCTCGGAAGAGGCGTAAAGAATTGCCACGTTTCAATTTTAGGCAGCCGTTCCATGAACGGAAAAACTATTTCTATCTCGATTTGATTTCTCAATTGCTCTCTTTTTATTGCATCGCTATGCATCTCACAGAATATGCAAAACCAAATCTGTACACGTGTTATTTTCTTCTTTTTATAACCTTCAATAACATACCGTCCTTGTGTGAATTCTTCTATATATACAAATTTATCACTGCGAGCATACTCATCTGCTTTGATGTTCATCATTGCATTTTCTTCGTACTCGAAAATATAAGTCGGATTAACCAACTCTAAGATTGATTTTAATTTATTTACTAACATTACGGTATGATATTTTTCTGATACCTTTCGATATCGGTTTAACTTCAAAGTACATCCCCATTATAAGCATATCAAGATAATCCGGAGACCTTCCGAGAATAGCTTTCATGGAGTCTTTAGAAATAATACGTTTTTTATGCGTATCGCTATCCGGATTTTCTCCTTTAAGCATCATTAACTCTTCTTTTATACTCTCCTCTTGTTCTTTGGTGCATATTATCTTTATCTCACGCTTATTGATTAACTCAGCCAGCTTATAACCACATTCAGATTTTAAGTTCGCATAGATTGTGCTGTCAATTGCCGTTGCTCCTCCGTGGAACTCCTTAATACCTTCTATGTAGCTTTCTAAATATGCGCCCAATCCATCACTATCAGCTATCGTTCTACTTCTTCCAACACCATCTGTTCGCATCAGGTTTTTAAGATCAAGCTCTATTTCTCTTGCTGTTGAATATGTTTTGTCAATAGCCACTTTCACAACCCTGCCAGTCCATGATCCCGCCACAAATCTATCACGCCCCTTCATCGCTAAATCTGCACTTATACTTTTGTTGGGAGCTGGTTTTACGTGTTCATTAGAAAAACAATCGCAAACAGCATCGTAATCAACAAGTAAATCCGGATCATCATCATATTCCCAATTCCCCAATAATAATCGTTCTTTTTGGTTCTTAGTTAACGTTCTCTCTAAATTAAGCAGATATCCATCCGGAAGCATTTTGTTATCTGTTGGCAATGCCTGTACAAATCGTTTCCAGTTTTCCAGTATTCCATCTTTGTGCTTCTTGTAATAGTCGCTGTACAGGTAGTTTTTTGCCGGGTTACATGTTTGCAAAAGCTTAGGAACTAAACCATACTTATCATTCTTCCATCTGCCTATACTTGCCTGCAGGTTGTTCTTCGCATCAAGAGAAAATTCACCGGCCTCTTCAATCCATCCTCGTGTCATCTGCATCGAGCCAAAACGTTGATACAGCGGATCTGTTGGCATATATCGTGCATCAAGAAGATATACACGAGATTTATTATACAAAAGAAAGTAATTATCATTTCCTTGATATCTAAAATAATCCTGCGTTAAACTCCATTTTTCAAACACTTCGTAAATGGTTGGAATAGTATATTTCCGTAAGTCGATTAACTGTTTACGAGCGATGAAATAAAATGTATCCGGATATGTCAACGCATCACTAAAAATCAAACTTACGCCTAAGTATGATTTACCGGAGCCTTTTGAGCCTCCATAGGTGATATCAGTAACTGAATTATCAATCCAATGAAGGCAAACTTCCTTTTGCTTCTCATTTCCGTGTGTATCAAATTCAATTATCATTTTACCACCATACCGGTTATTTGTTTTAAAACAATCTCTCCTCCGTCCTTTCCTGTTAATTCCTGTCGGTCAGACAACCCTAAATCACGAGCTATTATATTAGGATTCAAGAAGCCGGAAGCAGCTCCTGAAAACTTCTGATTGTAGATAGTTTCTCGTATACGCGTAACGATTTCGGAAAAATCTTTGCTCGCTTCATCTTCTTTATTTTCTAATTGCTTATCGAAATCATTAAAATACTTAACATTACAACCAATATAAAGGCATAACCCCTGAAGTGTGTACGGTCTCATTTTAGGTAGCTCAACAAATTGATTAGGGAATATTACCTCTCCTGTATCTTTATCTTTGTATGGTTTTACGGTTGATTTTACCTGCTCTACTTCATAGAATGGATTATCATCACACCATTGAAAATACTCACATGCAACTCTCCATAGTAATCCGGGAGAGTTAAATAGTTTATCACGCCCATGTTTTGAACGTAATTTCCAGAATTGATTTCCTTTAGGTGCAGCCATTTACAGATTATTAAACACTGCAAATATAAATAATTTATATTATAAAAACAAATATATTTAATTGATTTACAGTGAGTTACAAAAGAAACAGCAAATAAACTAAATTTATTTAAAGATTTTATCAGAAAGTGACAAAATACAATTTACGGATGTGTAGATTTGCGATGATTTCAAATTATATGGATTTTTTATTTCTCAAAATTATGTTATTATGAATAAAGCATTCTTACGTCGAAAAACAAAAAAATCAGATACCATAGTTTACATAGTATCTGACAGAAAAAACAAATCATCAAACAGTATTTCTTTGATGTCAATTGTTGTTTTTTTATTAAAATTCTCAGTGATAATTTTTAATGCTGGTGAACTTTTTAAATATGGAGAATGGTTTTAAAAATCAAATTCACTTTTATCTCCTATCTGATATGGTTTCTTTTGATTGAATTCTACCTCTTTCAAAGTTATATCCAGCTCGGCATCCCGGTCGATTAGTGTGCCGGCAATGGCTTTTACTTCATCAACCTTAAGAGCTTCTTTAACTGTATTGGGCAACGCCTTGATATATTCGACTTGAACCTTGGCAATATCAATCATAGAGTTGCTTAGGTTTCGGATTTCGGAAGCTGTTTTCACATCTACGGTTCCATCCCTTAATTGGTTAATTGTGTCCATTAAAACGCCGCGAACATCTACAAGCGTTAATCCTGAATTTGGGTTTTTACTGTTCATGATTCATCTTTTTTAAAAGTTTATTTAATTTGTTCTTTTCCTCGATTGTTTTTTGTAGATCATAGGGGTACTGTGTATGTCGATTTCTTTCGCCAAGTTCTGCATTGGAGATACACTCTAAATTTTCAATGATACAGTTATTTTTATTGCCATCTTTAAAAAGGATGTTATATCCTTCAGGAATGGGACCGTGATGTTTAGTCCACAGGTGCCTGTGTAAAAACTCCCAATTATTCTCGGCTATTCGTATATGCCAGTATCCGGAGCTTGGTCTGAATCTTATTTCACCATCTTTTGCTGTGTTATAAGGTTTGTTTCCTTTTTTCCAGAGACACTTATCTCGCCAGTTCTGTAGCTTTTCTTTATTCTTAATAATCGCCTCTATTCTCATTCCCTTAGTTGCTCCGGAATAACCCTTTTTAAATTGTGTATCCGGAGATAAACGTTGTCTCGGCTGAATACGTCCACTTGCAGGAGAGTTTTTAAACTTTTCTGATTTTACCACACCATAACGTTGAGCGGTTTTATAAATATGACTTATACTCACATTAAAATCACGTGCAATACTTTCTGTTTTATCATCGGGGTATCGTTTTAGAATATCCTGTATTTCTGCTGAAGAGAGATTTTTGCGTTTCATTTGCTTATTCCATTTCTTTAAGTTTTTTGAAAATAGTTACAATATGAGGTTTTACGTTGTAAAGACTTGTTATTGCGCCGACACAACCTTTTCGTTTTAATAATTTTAAAACTTCATCTTCGTGCTTCATCAGTATTCGTAACTGCCTTTTCGTTTTATCGTCAAACGCCTCTACATTGGTTTCGGCTTCTGCCAATGCTTCGGATTCTCTCTCTAAAAAAGAAGCAACGGTTAAGCGATGAACACCTAAAATCCTGCCTATTGCGGCTTTGCTTACACCTTTATCGCAAAGTGATTTTATTTGTGCTTCATTGCCGCTTAATTTCACTCTACTGCTACGTTTGCCTTTTGGACGACCAAGTACAACTCCTTCCATCTTTTTACGTGCTAATGCTTCTTTGGTTCGCATGGAAATTAAGTCCCTCTCTATTTGAGCTGATAGTCCGAAAGCGAAGGCTAATACTTGACTTTGAATATCCTTTCCTAAACGAAAATTATCCTTAATAGTCCAAACCTGTATTTCCTCCTTCATGCAATAATGGAGTATGGACATAATCATCAGGAGGCTTCTACCAAGACGAGAAAGTTCAGCACAAATAAGAATGTCGCCTTTTTTTAATTTCTTCATCAGTTTACCTAACTGTCTTTTATCAACCTCTTTTGTTCCACTGATTGTTTCTTCAATCCATCTATCAATGATAATTTGCTCCTTTTGGCAAAAATTATTGATTTCAAAACGTTGATTTTCTACTGTTTGTTTGTCGGTGCTTACGCGAATATAACCGTAAATCATAATTGTTTTAATTAATTTTATTTTATAAAGCCTGCTTTCCGAGCCTTACGGTCTGCGTTATTTTGATTAATTGCATAGATTATATTATCACCATATCTGAACTCTTTTAATCCTTTTGGGATTACTGGAGTTTTATCTTGTCGTTTTACAACTTCCATATTTGCAATATTTGTAGAGTTGTTTAACGCTAACGCCATCATCGCTTGAGCTAATAAAAAGTCTCCCTTATTCATTTCGCATTCTTTTTAAAGTCTTCAATAATTTCATTTAAACTCATATTTGGGTCGATTTTATAGAAATGTTCCCAATTTACTACACCTTGCTTTTTCCAATAGTTGTTATCAATAATTTTATGCAAAACACCCAAATGAGAAACAATATCGTCCATATCTTCTTTATTGTTGTAAAATATTCCCCAATCACCAACCTTTGGCTCGTTTTTCTCTGGTAGATAAATCAACTTATGCCATTGTTCGAGGGTAAGTAATTGGTGGTCAGAAAAATCTAATAAAGTAAAGCTCGTGAATAAGACGTGACTAATGTAAAAAGTACCTGAAGAAATAAGTGCGACCGAATAATTTTTATTGTCAAGCCAATATCTAAATGTTTCCCAGAATGGGCTATCTTTTTCATTCTTAACAACCCACTTTTCAGGAGCTTCTTTAATATCAGCAATTTGCCAAACGCCGATGTTATAAACTCGTCCGTGTCTATTCCAGATATTACGCTCCCCAAGTTGAATATTAAAAGGATATTCATCAGGAGACATTCCTATAAACTTATCCGTATCTCTGAACCTAATTTTATACTCTGCTAATAGTTTTTCTAATTCTTCCATGATGTTTTAATTTTAATTGATTATAAAAATATTACTGCTAACGTTATTACCGTCACCCAAAATGCGACTACCATTACTGCGAGATAAAAACAACCGTTGCGGTCATCTTTGGTTTCTTGTTCAAATTCTTCTTTCATCTTGCACCCATTAAATAAGATTTGTAATTAATTTTCTTTTCTTTTTCGACACAATAATCGTAATACTCGAAATACACGTCTTTAGATATGCTTTCATCAATATCACGTCTTATATCGTCAAAGTTGATGTAATAACCTGATAATTCTAATATACCGCCTATCTCATCACCAACCCAATCATAAGAGCTGTATTGTCCTGTATTTTCATCAAAGAAACCGTGTTTACGCATAAATGCTTCTACGTATAATTCGCAGATTGCTTGAAATTTTGTTTGTAAGTTTGTCATATTACTTTAATTTTAAAAGTTCATCTAACAGGGCACTTTCGGCTTGTTCGTAAGTTTCAAATTCTAATTCTTTTTCTTCATATGATAAATAGATAGTAGTTCCGTTATCTACTTTTGAAATTCCAAAGTAATAACCTGTTGCATTTCTATCTATCCAGCATGTTAAGTTTTTCGTATCTCTAAACCACTTCAAAGCAAGTGTAACCGTTGGAGCAGAAGTCCATTCTTTCTCTACTCCATCGTTCCAATCATACCCTGCATCGTTCCAGTTTGAATAAAGCTTTATGTCTAAGTCTTTGCGGTCAAAGAAACAGTCTGTTCGGACTAACAACTCTCCATTATAGAGATGGTCACACTCCCAATCAAAGCCCATACGTTTTAATTTTCGAGCTTGTTCAAAACTTACAAGCTGTAATTCGTTTGTCTTCATACTCTTATTTTTCTTTAATTAGTACATCTACGTTGAGAAATTTCGGACACATTCCACCATTATCATAAGGGATTTTCTTGACAGTAGATTGTGAATGATCTAATCCATATTTATCATAATCAATCATATATTGACGAAATCTTGCACAAAACCCCTTTAATAGGCAGTTAAAATTATTGCATCGATATTCATTGTCTAATAAAATGTTTGTCTTCATCTCAAAGCATTATAATTATTAATACTATCACTAACATCTCAATGTAGCAGGAACACATCCTGTTTCTCTTGCGGGTTCAAAATCTTCTGTTTTCATTGTTTTAAAAATTTAAAATATCTGATTTTTTAATTCTATAAATTTTCCCATCTATCTCTTTTTTTTCAAATTCTTCAAATCCTGAAACTTCGTTTTTTTCAATCATTCTAACTACCTCGTTGTAAGCGTAGAGCTTTATATCCGCATTTTTTTCTATGCTTTCAAGCTCAACCTCCCAGCGTCGCTGGTTTATCCATGTTTGAAGATTCGCAAATTCCGGAACAAATTTCCCGGACCCCTTTTTTTGCTTTCGCCATTCAAGTAATTTTTCAATTGCGGGATAAAGAAGAAATACGACATCCTGGTAATCTCTGTTTTTTTTTCGGAAGTTTTCAAATTCTACATTTAAACCTCCTTTTGTTCCAGGATAAAATTTTCTAAAACGTTCAAATTCTTCTTTAATATTTTCTTCTTTATTTTTCTTTACTTTAATATTATCTTCTTTGTTGGTTTTTTTGTCAACGGTCGTTGGTTTTTTGGTCAACGGTCGTTGAATTGCGGTTAAATTGTCGCTGTTTTTTTTAATTTCTTCTCTTTTTTCAGCAGATTTTTTGCCTGCTTCCTGTCTTTGTGTTCTAAGATTATCAAGTGGCTTCATTCTTGCTAATAGACTTTCGGAGTAGAAGCACTTACCGTCATCGGTAAAGGCAAATAGCCCAAAATCTTCTATTATGGATTTTATCAATCCGCTACTTACACGCAGGTCAAAGGCAATAGTATTATAATCTTTGACGTGAATGTAATTTGAACTTTCACGAAGTCGCTCTATAATCATAAAATAGACCCCATAACCCTCCGCACCATACCTCATCCGTATGGCGAGAATCTTCTCATCATTACGGGCGTTGCAGTCGTGCGGGAAGTAATATGCTTCTTTTTTCATATAAGAATCTTAATGTACTTGTCATTTATTGTATCACCCATCAGGATGACACCCTGTTTTACCAACTCTTCCAACTCTGCCATGACTATTTCGTCAGTGCAGATTTGATAATATTTTTTTGCCTTGATTATCACCTCACACACAAGAGCGTGAGCAGGTTCAATTTTCCTTTCCTTTTTATCTGCCTCAATTTGATTAATAATTTCAATTGTTTTCATTATTCTTTAATTTTAAATTACTTCATATAATCTTCTACCACTTTCATAAACTCATCAAGCGACCAGCATACCACACATTTATAACCTTCGTTTTGAAGTTTTCCCATGATGGTCAATTGTTCATCCGATGGCTTATTCCGACCGGCTTTCATCTCGATATATAATCCGTGATATCCTTTCATTGCAACCGGTATATGCAAATCAGGGACACCGGCGAGAACACCCTCGTCTTTCAGTTTCTTTGCTACAATCTTGTTTCTTTGTCCCCCGTTAGGGATAGCCCATATCAGGAACTTAGGATACCTGTAACGGAACCAGTTCACACAGGCTACCTGGATATCATGCTCTTGTTGTTTTGGCTTGAACTCGCTTGCTTTCATTGTATATCTTTGATTTAATTCTTTTGTAAACCTCAACTTCGTTGAATTTCTTTAGTTGATACAACAGTTCGATTTTTGCATCAATCTCAATAATCAATATTGCTGTTTCCAGTTTCATTTTTGATTGAATAAATCCGCAACCAGTTCGACCATATCTTCCTGTACCTGTTCCGTGCTACCGGTGATGGTAGCCGCCATATCCTTTTTGGTTTGAATTATCTGATATATCTTCTCATCGATGGTGTTTCTGCCTAAAAAGTAATAAGCCGTCACACTGTCCTTTTGACCGATACGGTGCGCCCTGTCCTCGCACTGCTCGCAATCGGCGTATGTCCAAGGGAATTCAACGAACGCAACATTGCTGGATGCCGTAAGGGTCAATCCTACACCGGCGGCACGTATTGAGCAAATAATCAGTTTTACATCATCATCTGCCTGGAACCTGTCGACTGCCGATTGTCTTTCTTCACGTGAATCAAGCCCGGTAACGGCAACCGCCTTAGGATAATATTTACGAAGCTCGTTGCCCACCTCGTGCAGGTTCACGAATAGGATTACCTTTTCATCCTGTTCGAGCATATCATTTACAAATTCAATTACCTCGTTCACCTTTCCGCGCGCCGATATCTGCCGTAAAACATTTATACGTACCATCACCTCACCACGCATTGACTTTTGTATCTTCTCATCACTGGCCTGCTTGTATTCCCTCAAATACCTGATAAGGTCAGCTTCGGCATCGCTGTACTCTTTCCGGTTGCTTATCTGGCAAACAACCGTCTGTCGAACTTTTGCCGGAAGCTCGGTCAACACCTCGTGCTTTTCTCGCTGGAAAAAACATGTCAGGTTAAGTTTATAATTCAGCTCCCTCAGATTACTGGCCTGGTTCGCCCCTGCGCAATACCGGTCGACAAACGATTTGTACCCGCCAAAGTCCGGAAGGCGCCCCATGATGTGTAGCTGGGAAAGCAGGTCTTTTGGTTTGTTTATTACAGGGGTACCGGAAAGAAGTATCACCATCTCCTTATCCCTGGCTATACCCATGCAAAATTTCGAACTTTGCGCCGATCCGTTTTTAACTCGATGCGATTCGTCTATGATGATGGATTTGAAAATTTGGATTTCAGGCTTGAATTCGATATGTCTAAGGGTCAGCTTTTGCCCCTGGGTATTAGTCAACCTAAGCACAAAGAACTTTTTCAGGCTCTCGAAATTTGTAATGAAAGTATCTACAAGTCCAGCTGCATGAAATTGCGGAAACGTACGCTTGCAGGAATCATCGAGTATCAACGCCCGGTCTCGACCGATGAATTTTTTAAATTCCCGGCGCCAGTTTTCTTTTAAGGTACTCGGACAAATAACAAGGCATGGGTATGCATTTGCTTGGTGAACTGTTGCAATGGCTTGTAATGTTTTTCCAAGCCCCGGCTTATCACCGTTTATAAACCGCTTTAACACAAGTCCCCTGGCGATGCCCTGTTTTTGATAATGATAAGGAACAATACCGGTTGCAAGCTTTAAATCAACAGCCAAATCCGGTAGTGGCGGAATTTCGTACACTTTGTCAACATCCGTGTCTATGGTTTTGTCGCTGAAGTTGAAATTGTATTTTCGTGCAAAATCATCAATATCTGATTTGTATATTGTTGGTACCAACCAAACCTTATTTGCGCCATCCCAGCGCCTCGCGGGTAACTGTTTTACAGCATCAACAAGGTATGGCTGATACCTGAATGATATCACAAAATATTTATCTGATTTTTGAATATTCATCTTTCAGAGAGTTCTTTGATTTTTTGTTCAATGGATTCTTTTCTCTTGAGGTAGGCTTCCTCATGTTTTACCTCGATGCGGGCTGCATCTCCAGCAAAAGCCTCTCTACATACACTTTTCAAAACCGATTGGGTTCCCTTTTCATATGTTACACCATCAGTAGAATTGTGTTGTACGCAATTTAAAACGGCAGTCCGTCATCTTCGATAGTGGCAACTGGTTCTAAAGGTCGTGCCCCTGTTTTTATTGCGATTAAATCGTTTTGATGTTTTACTACACCTTTATTGGCATATTTCTGTTTCCAAAACAAAATATCTCTAAGTTTTGAAACATTGTAATTATACCCATTAAATTCAATCACATCGAATGAAGGTTCGGGTGTAATACGAATGTCTATTTTGGTGTAAAAATTGTCAGTATGGTTTATTCTATACCCAAAATCAAAATCACAATTATCACTTCGAGCTTCCATCCCATTATCTTTAATAATGTGGTCATACTCATCAATTGTAATATCTAAATCGGAGGTTATAAGGCTTCGTTTAAGGTCAACACCTCTAATCATAAGCCCAATACTACCGCCAACGTGCGAAGTTGGATAATCAGATTGAAACTTTCTAATTGCTTCTAATTTGTATTCTATTTTATCGTTCATTATTTTGATTATTAATTGATTAAAAAATAAACTGCGTACAACACTATGTATAGGCAATGTGGGGCTTTGTGGTATATTCATCATTCGTTCTCGTATTAAAGTTTGCACTGGTTCGATAGGGCAGTGCTTCGTAATCCCACACTGCCTATACATTTAACGTTTGATAAACTCCCTGATGATTCTTGTTTCAGCAGGTGTACCTGCAAGTGCTTTGATATTTTCAAACGGTGTTAATTCTGCTTTGAATTCCTGTTCTGTATTACGTTTAAAACTGTAATCACAATTTTTGAGCATCAAAGCAAAGATTGCCACTTTCTCAATCTCAGTAATGGGCGTTTCGATGTCCTGATATTGACTTTCTGACATTAGTTTTCTGAGATCCTCAATGATTTTTTCACTTTTGAGTTCCTCGTTACGTTTCGCTTTTTCTTTGATGGCAATAATATCCTGATTACGAATCGCCTCTTCCGGTGATGAAATATTATTGTTTTTGAATGTAATCAACTTATACATATCATCACTCCAGTGTCCAACAAACCATGCTTTTTTATATTCACCACTTTCAAGACGTGCACTCTCTTTAGCTGCATCCTTTTCATAATATGCCAGTGCTTCTGCCCAGTCTTCATCTGAATAATCTTCATCGCGTTCAGGATATTCTGCAGGACTTTCCCAGTCAATGTGTTTGTAGTTGTTTTCGATAAGCACATGGCCTAATCTCTCAAGCTCATCAATAACTTCGTCTTTTGTGTATCGTCCTTCTCTTTTAACCAGGATATAACCTTCATTTATTTTTTGTAAGGCGGTTTCAAGTCGGTCATGAAATGTTTTATCTTTAAAACATGCAGGTTTGGTACATGTGTTAGATTCATACTCCTGAAATAATGCGCTTACCCCACATCGAAACTCACAGGTTTCACACTCTGTTTTATCAAATTTGGCATTGTCGAGATTTTTAAAATCACTCTGAAGGTACCCACGTATATCTTTTAAAGATTTATCAGTCCAATTTGCCCAGCTTTCAGCATCTTGTGAATATCTTTCTTTAAAGATTTCTTTTTGATAGTCCGGACTTAATTTACAAAGTTCCTGAGCATGGCTGAGTTGCAGTTCTTTTTTATCGAGTAACTCAATAAACTCAGGGATTAGATCATTAAGTTTAATTCTTAACCGGATATAAGAAAGTGATTTTCCAAAGCGTGCAGCCAGTTCTTCAAACGTTGTACCCCGATGATTTAGTTCAGCAAACGCCCGAGCTTCTTCCAGTGGCTCAACATCTTTTCGTTGGAGGTTCTCGGTAATCATAGCATCGAAAGCCTGTTCGTCCGTCATATTGCGGACAATAACCGGTATTTCTGCAAAATCAGCCTCAACACATGCCTTGTATCTTCGAGCACCCATCACAATCTTATAGCATGGTTTTCCCGACAGATACTTTGGCGACTCAACATTCATCGTTGGATATGGACGAACAGTTATAGGTTGGAGTAATCCCTGTTGCTTGATGTTTTCGGCAAGTTCGCTAATAGCTTCTTTATTGAAACTCTTCCGAGGATTCTGCGGGTCATCAAAAATCAACCGGTAATCAATTAATTCAATTTGTGTCATAATTTTTTATTTTAATGATTATACTGCATTTTCCAGCTCGATAGGAATTTCTTTCTCGCCATTTACCGAGATGGTCGCCTTGATACTTTTCTTTCTTCCTCGCTTTTTTGGTGCTTCTTCGCTGCCGATATTGATTTCAGCCGCTACGTCATCTTCATCAAAATTGATTGCTGTCCGCTTGATGGCCGACTTACCCTCGTTCAGGTAAAGCTCCACCTCTTCAATACACTGATCGATTGCCAGCGAAAGATCCTCGCCATACAGGTACTCATCGCCGAAAAATTCGGTCAGCGGGGAAACAAGGTTCAAAATCTTGCCGGTTGAAAGTGTTTTCTGACCAACAAGGATAACCCCGTCACCATCGGCACCATCTGCAAGAGTGAATCCTGTAATTTTCACTTCTTTCTTTTCGCACGCCAGTTCACAGATATTAATCATGTGAGCTGTCAAATTTTCAAAACTTTTCAACAGGTCGTTATGCGCCAGGTAATCGCATTTTTTAACTACCTCGTTTTGTGCCTGGATTTCATTGACCGTTACATATTCGATCAATGTCGCTTCAAGAGTCCTGCCCCGAGTAAGCTTTACTTTTTTAATTTTGATTGTACTCATATTTTTTTAAATAAATCGTTTATAATAGTTCTCAAATTCTTCCCAGTATAAATCTTCCGGCGTGGGTAGCCTTACCCCGAACTCGGCGATTGCATCGGCTTGTACATGGTTTAAAAAATGCGTCATTGCAACTGCATCAAGTTTGCTGGTACCGGTTGTTACCTTTGTTTCTTTTCCGTTAATAATTATTGTTCGACAAAGAAACTTTTCACGATAGTAATCATAGAAATCATCCTTAGTAGCTCCGGTATCCTGCGCAAGGCATGTAAACCACATCCACATCATCGCATTTTGATTGTTACTCCGCTGTTTTACCGTCTTTTTAAGTGTAAGTATATGCTCTCCATTTTTGAGCGTTTGAAAAACGTTTTCAAGTCTTTGCAGCACATACTGTTTACCCAGTATATCCCCATTTTGTTTATTAATTAGAATCGTGTTCATCTCTGCCGGTAATTTTGGTGAATAAAAATCTGTTTAGTATGTTTTAAAATTTTTACTTTCGCCAAACATCATGTACCACCTGAATGATAGTTCCAGATATTTAGATTTTCCATCCTTGTAAAAACTGCTATCCCTGTTAATCGGTATCTTGAATACTCTGAAATTCTTTTTTGAAATACCGATTAAAACGTCCCTTTCACACCCTGCTATATCCATGTACCATGCACGTTGCCTATCGTAATCAAAATATCTGCATGCATCCTCAAATTGCTTTTGTGTTTCGGCTGCGGTGGTTTTTATATCTCCGCCCCATTTCCAGTCTTGTCTCCACAGGTCCCATTTACATCTTGTATTTAAGTGAAATTCATAGCCATTAAAGTTCATATCCAGACGTTCAAACATTTTCTTTTGTCCATCAGCTTTTTCGGCCATTATTCGACAAAATTCATCATCCCAGAATGCCTTTTTCATTTCTTCGGCTTTATGAAAATCTTCCGGAGAAAACACCTCTCCATCAAGAGTATGTTTGAAATAATCTATACGATCAGGTTCCGTTATCATCGCATCAAGCAAAGAACCAAATTTATAAGAATTTGTAGGGTCCGGCATTGGCCTGGGAAAAAGCTGGTTTTTAAGCCAGCTTAAATCCGAGTTAGATACCTCTGTCCTTTGATAATAGGCGTCCATCACTTCGCTTTATATACAGGTTCGTAACTGATTAATGGACTTTCGATGAATTCTTCGTTTTTGAGGGCATAGCTTTCGCAAAAACGTTTAATGCGGTCGAATGTGAATTTTTCAAATTTATCAACCGGCATGGCTTTCCCTTCTTTTTCAAACCAGAATTGAACGAGCAAAAGATACCCTGCATTATTTTTCAGCTTAATCTGATATTTTTCTTTCACGTTTGGGGTTTCTGTCGCCGATATGCTCGCATCAACCATTGCACCGGCAGTAGCTGCACTGGCTGCAATAGCTGCCTCCTCGCGGGCTTTAGCTTCCCGTTCGGACTTTTCCCTTGCCAGGCGTTCCGCTTCTTCCTGCTGGCGTTTTTTTGCTGCCTCCTCGAGCCTGGCTTTTTCTTCTTCTCCGGCTTTAGCTATGGCTTCAAGTTCTGCCTTTTTTGAGGGTAGTTTATCCCTGTATTCCTTCAGGGTAGCGGCTATCTCGCGGCTGTAATGGTCTTTTTTACCTGTAAAATCAGCGTTTAAAACTGAGTTGATGATTTCAACGACTTCCTCATCAGAAGCGTGCTTGATTTCAAAATCAATATACATCACGCCGGGTTTGATTGTATCTGATGGCAGGTCGATCACAGGAAGATCGTATCTTGATTCAAACTTTGTTGATGCGGTTTCGAGCGATTTGTCGGCAGCATCAATATTTTCAAGGGTAAGTTCATTAAAATACTTGATGATGCTGTTTTTCGTTGTATCAATACAGTTGCTAAAATAGTTAGCCGCGAGGACTTCGCAATATCCACGAATCTCAATAAGCTCTTTGTCTTTTTCGAGCTTCACCCTGGATTGTCGTTCTTCTTCCTGCTTAGCCTTCATTTTTTCTGTAGTACAGTCATCACGTAGTTTCTGTGCCTCATCAATTGTAGGTTTCAGCTCGGCTTCCAGAGTGGTGAATTGTTTTTTTACCGCATCAACAATCTGGGTGAAAGGTTTGCGGCGCTCATTCATCGCATCGATGGTTTTCTTTGCTTTAGTGATATATGTTGCCAGTTGAGCATCATACACGTCATTCATGCCTGATTTAGCCAGCTCAATAATCTTGTTGCCTGCATCGATGGCTTTCGTTTTACTCTCTATGTTTTGAGAGAGTATCTCCGGAGCCGTTGCAACGATTTGCTGCAATTGATTTACCTGTAGTAATACGGTCTGCTGCACCGCCGTGTTTTCTTGTGACATAATTTTTATTTTTTTACTGTTTTTAAAATGGATCTGTATCTTCAATAATTATAGCTTGAGCCGGTTTTTCTTTTGCGACTGAGGCTGCTGCAGGAGCAAAACCGCCGTTCACTTCCTTTAATTCTTCCTCGTCAAGTTCGTCGTCGAATGAGACAGATTCACCTACTCTTAATTTGGTGTATGCACGCATGGCGTGTTTGATGGTTTTTGCTTCAAGAAAACCAGGGTCTATACCACCGTTTTCAGAGCTGTAAAGAGAATTTGCCTGCGGGTTCTGTCCTGATTTTGGAATTGAGTATTTTTTCAGACGCTCGATATCATCTTCAAGCAGCCATTTGAAATCAAGCCCATTATTTGGAAGTACGATACACACGTATGCTCCAATAATTTTCTTGGATTTTCGTGGGATACACGGCTTGTAATCAACGATAAGCTCGCCACGCTGGTTTGTCATCGGCTGGAAGTGATCACCCTCGTAGATTACCTGCGGATTGTTCATTCTAATGATTTGTCCCGACATGATTCGCATGTTCAGTTCGCCGTAAGCGGTAATTCTCAAATAAGCGGTGTTTATCCACGCATCAATAAGGTTACCTGACTCGTCCCTCTGACTTGTTTTTGTGCCTCTGGCCTCGAGGTAAGCCTCTGATTTCTGACCGGGCTGAATCGATAAACCCTGTATGGCTATCTCCAAAAATGCAGAATAAAGGGAAATGCCGGTACACTGTTTCAATCTCTCGCTTGCGTTTAACGCCTTTTTAAAATACATCGCCTCACGCTCGAATATCATTTCTGCATCTTCTGCCGTTTTTTTGTGAATCTTCATCATGGTATTGATGAATGATTCCGCTACCTGCAACTGTTCGACAATCGTTGCCTTGTCGGTAACGTTCAGGCTCGTTTCCTTTGAAAATTTTGTTTTGTCCATAAATTCGTGTGTTAAATTTGTTTTTTACCCTGTTCAATCCTGTAATGCGCTAAGCTTTCGGCTTTCCTGCGCTACATCTCCACTTCAACCTTTAGCCTGTTGTTTTCCCTGTACAACTTATCAATCTCTGAAATTTCCCGGCTGGCAAACCTGCCGAGACTGTCACGAAAATAAATCCGAATTTTCTTCGCTTCACCGAATATGTTGAGTTGCGTGTAGGTGTTCATAACAGTTAGTTTAAATAAGGACTAATCACTATCAGTCCAAAATATCTAAGTGTTTGAAGTGCAACAAAAGCGATAAATATCGTTGCTGCAATTGTGTAAAAAATCTTTTCTGTTTTAGTTATTTCTGTTTTCACAATCCTACGTTATAAAATTGTGATTGAAGACTACTATAAGTTTCTTGCATTTCTTTGCGGTCCTGGTCATCTTTTTCTTCCTGTCTTTTTGCATCTACCTCTTCCTCTTCGAGGTCAAGATACCTTTCACAAAGAAGATAGATAAAAACCTTGTTTAGAGCCTCTCTTAAAAGTTCGTTTGGTTTTGCAGGGAAATACCTCTTTTCGCCCCTTACCGGTACACATTCGAAGAATGTTACCACTACTTTTACTTTCATAAAGCCTGAAAGTGAAAACCTAAGGTGATAAAGCATGTTGTTATGCTCAATCTCAATTTCGCTTTCATCTCTACCCCACTCCCAATTTTCAAAATCTTGGGTTGAGGTGAACATGTCCTCGATGTCTGATTGTAGCTCTCTGATAATGTTACTTAGCATAGTGTTTTTTATTAATTGTTATTTTTTGGTTGTTCTTGCATCGATCATGTTTAAATATTTGGCTACACGTGCCTGTTTTAAGTTTTTCCTTTTGCGTGGATTTGGGGCAGGAGCCTCGATCGCTTCCGACAACTCCTGTATAATCCCCTCCAATGAACCTCCAAGTTCAAGTAATCTTTCTGCTGTAATTTTAATTTGTGGTTTCATCATCTTATCTCCTCATCTTCAAGTCGAGTGACTGTTAATATCTTACCCCGATATGTGTACACCACGTTAAAGCCTATCCGGTCTTTTATCCGGGACATTTGTGTTCGGAAATTGTTATACACGTTTTCCTCAATTTCCTTGCGGGTCATTGACTCGGCGTATAAAAGCTTTAAGGCTTCGTTAACCAAGATTTTTACATCGGCACCCTGCTTATTGGTTTCGATGATTTTTTCTATCGTTTTTTCCGTACTCATTTTTTTGTAGTTTTGAATTATTTTCGTTTATTTGTTGTTTCGTTTGAAACATAATGCAAATATACTAACATAAAATAGTACACGCAACACAACTACTAATATATGTTAGTATTTTAATAATTATTAACTTTTGAATTGATTTATGAGAAAAGGTAGTCCCATTAATTCTTTTGGCAGATCTACAATAAAACACGCTCAGCCCAATAGGGGTGGAAGCAAGAGACCTCCAACTTTAGTGATAAAAAATAAATCCATACAACAATGTGGAAAATTAAGTACCAAAACAAAATTTTCTACAAAAATTTATATTAAACAGAATAACGTCATTAAATTAAATAAAAAGTTATATTTAAAAATAATATATTCTGAAATGATTAAATCTAAAAAATTAGCAAATATTCATATTGAAGAGAGTGAAGAAGTAAAATTAAAGAAGTAACTGTATGAAAAACAAACTAACAAGGAGAGATTATCTTCTAAATCGTATATACGAGGAACTTAAGCAAGCTAATACTACTCGACATTATGCTGAATTGCTAATAGATAATCAGGTATTAAATTCTAAACTATTTAACATTGTCATAGCAATGCTTTCATCAAGTGGGGCTATATTATATTTTATAGAAACATATTATGCTTTTGCTGCTACAATTTCTGTTGCAATCGGAACAGTTTTAAATCAATTTTTTCCAGTATTTTTTTAAAAAGTGATGACTTGGCTAAACTGGTTAGATTGCATACTGATTATATTATTTACTCTAACAAAATGCAAAATTTATTTGATGAGGCGAATTCAAATGAAATAAGCGTGAATGAAGCTCAAAATAGATACTCGGAACTTTTTGAAGACAATGCAAAAAAAGCTACGGAAATAAGTAGTTTATTTGGAAAAATCAACAAGAAATTAGACAGAAAAGCATCTGCAATAAGTGATAAGTATTTAGATGATATATATAATCCTAAAACAGAATCAAATGGAGAAAATAGAAATTAAATCAATACCTAATAGAGGTAATTCATCAAGACCGGGAGCTGGTGGAGTAGATCGCCAATCTAATCAACAGCCATCACGAGGCAGTAGTAAGCGGCCTAAATAATCAAGGCCTTGATGGTGATACACTCTCAGCTTTTATTCCATAAGAATTTAATATGCGACTGAGTTTGTAAGCTTCTGTGTCATTTGACATAGTCGGATTATTTCTTCTGTAATCACGTAAGATTGCTGAGATGTTTTTCACATCTTCGGCAGTTAATTTTTTGCGAAAAGTACACATAATGAATAAATTTAAAATTAAACTATATGCTTTTAGTAATTAATGATGAAAAAAAATAAAATTAAATTAACAGAAAATCAGGCTGATGCCATTTTATCTATATGGATTGTATAATGATGCAAATATACTAACATATTTTAGTAACCATACTAAACATATCGAATCGTTATGTTTTTACAAATAATTAACATATAAAAAATAAACATAAATGGATGACATTATAGAAAGGTCTTTAAGAGCTTTAGCAAATACAACACAATCTAACTATAAAATTGCAAAAGCAACCGGGCTGTCCGAAGCGGCTGTAGGAAGATATAAAAACGGAAAGTCTAAACCTACAATTGTTAATGCTAAGGCACTAATACAATATCTTGAAGGCACAATGCTAAGATCGGACACAACTCCCGCTGATGGTGAAAATAAGCAATTCAAATCAGTTCCCCTATTACCTGCCGAAGCTGTAGCTGGATTTCCTGCTTCCGATTTGGATGGTATTGTTTACGCTGATTGTGATCAGTACATGGTTCCGGAGTTCGAGCGTAGCGGCTATGAGTTTGTTATTCGTGTCAGCGGTTCGAGCATGTATCCAAAGTACAGCAACGGCGATATACTGGCATGTAAAAAAATCATCGACATATTGTTTTTCCAGTGGGGAAAGGTATATGTGATAGATAGTTCTCAAGGTGCATTAGTGAAGAGAGTATTTGAGGATGAAGACAATCCAGATAATATTCTACTGGTAAGTGATAATAGAGAAAATTATCCGCCATTTTCAATGCCAAGATCAGACATACGCAGCCTTAGTATTGTGCTGGGGGTTATAAGAATGGAATAATAATTTATAAGTCAAGAATAAGCTAAATCAAACATAATAAAAACTAAAAACACCGCAAAATACAGGCTTTTTATGTGTATAGTGCGGTGTATAAATTTTAAATATATATATCAATTACACTACTAATTTGAATTTTTAATTTATTGATTATCAGTTGTTTAAACAGCACAAAAGGACGTATTTCTTAAATCTCATCCTGCGCACTATAGTTCTAATGATAAATCCAACTATCTATTCGGATTTTTCCAAATATTTGTTTTCGTAGCCTTGATTATCGCTGTTTTATCACCTGCTTGTAACAGAAAATCACCTTTTTCCAACACCCATCTTCCATCAGCATTTACAAAAGCAAGATCATTAGCTTTCAATGCAAAGCTTACTGTTTTAGTTTCATCCGACTGAAGTGTAACTTTATCGAAAGCACGTAATCTTCTAACATCAGGCGTTATGGAAGCCACCAAATCGCTACTGAACAAAAGAACTGATTCTTTTCCTGTTACATTTCCCGTATTTTTCACATCCACACTTACATTTATTATATCTCCGGCAACAAACTCTTTTTTATCTACACTTAAATTAGAATATTCAAATGTAGTGTAACTCAAACCATAGCCAAAAGGATATTGCACTGATGTTTGTGCACCGTAATCATATGCACCTTCCATTTTACCTTCAAGATTTTGACTGGGCTTATGATCGTAAGTAATCAAACCTTGCTCATATTTAGGATAAGTATAAGGTAATTTACCACTTGGGTTAACATCTCCTGCTAAAATATCTGCTAAAGCATCTCCACCGTAATTACTTGGAAGATACAATTGTAATATTGCCTTTGCATCGGGTTCAATTTTACGAATTAAACGCGGACGACCTTCATTCAGTACTAATATAACAGGCTTACCTGTTTTCTGTAATGCTAAAGCTAATGCAGTTTGATTTTCTGATAAAGATAATTCATCTAAATTACCGGGAGTTTCACAATATGAATTTTCACCAACACAAAGAAGTATATAATCAACTCCTGAAGCTGCTGCAACAGCTGCTCCTATTTGTGGTTGTAGTTCTTCGTAATAATTTCCCTTCATGTCGTATTCAACTCCAGGAACATATTTTATGTTATGCTTTCCAAACTTAGCTTGCATTGCTTCAAGAATGGTATTGTATTGCTGAGCAAACTCTTCGGTCTTTTCACCCTGCCACGAATAGCTCCATCCTCCGTTGAGTGTACGCATAGAATTAGCATTCGGTCCGGTAACTAAAATTTTTACACCTATTTTCAGAGGTAAGATATTATTCTCATTCTTGAGTAAAGTAATGGATTCATCTGCAGCAGCTTTCGCTACTAATTCATGCTGTTTACTTCCAAAATCAGGGTATTCATCACGCGACCAATACGGAGTTTCAAACAAGCCTAAGCGGAATTTCAGTCGTAATACACGACGAACAGCATCATCAATTCTTTTTTGGGATACTTCGCCTGACTGAACCAATTCGACCACAGTTGGACAGAATCTAAGATTATAAGGCTCCATCACCATATCAATTCCCGCATTGATAGCTGTTTTTACTGCACTTTTATAATCATCAAACAGATGATCGCGACTAAGCAAGTTTTGAATATCTGCCCAGTCGGTGATAATAACACCATCAAAATTCAAATCTTCTTTAATCCATTCGGTAAGAAGGCGATAGTCGGCATGAGTAGACACACCATTGATAATACCCGAATTTACCATCAACGATAACGCCTTACCTTCAACAATAGAAGCACGGAAGGGTTCAAAAAACTTCTCACGAAGCTCACTTTCAGAGATTACAGCCGGAGTACGATCTTTACCCGAAACCGGAACACCATAGCCCATATAATGCTTTATACATGCTGCAATACGATCGTTTCCTATTTTGTTTGTATCATCACCCTGAAAACCTTTCACAGCAGCAACAGCCATTTGTGCGTTAAGATAGGCATCCTCTCCAAAACTTTCCCATTGGCGCGACCAGCGAGCATCACGACCAAGATCCATAGTAGGATTGAAAGTCCATGGAATATTACTTGCTCTTGTCTCATATGCCGATATGCGCGAACATTCTTCCATCAATGCTGTATTAAAAGTAGCAGCCATTCCAATTTCTTGCGGAAAGAAAGTACCACCGGCAGTATAAGTAGTTCCATGATTTGAATCAATTCCATATAAAACAGGAACACCTGTTTCTTCTAAAGCTCTTTTTTGAATGATGCTTACAATCTGTTCCCACACCTCTGTAGTACGAGCGCGATTATTAGCTGTATTAAGAATTGAACCGACTTTATACTTACCAACAACAGTATCAAGCATGGCAAAATCAATCTCGAAAGGCTCATCACTGGTGTATAAATCGCCTCCTTTACCAATAACATCAAGTGTGTATTGCGCCATTTGTCCGACTTTTTCCTCCAAAGTCAGTTTAGACATAACACTGTCGATTCTACGTTCGATATTCTTATCGAAATTCGGACTTGTGGTTGTTTTGCTACAACTTGCGAATAGTAATAAAGTTGCAAGTATTACTAAAAGATTTTTTTTAATCATGATGATAAATATGTTTGTTATTTCCATTTAAATGAAGCCACAGTGTTTCCTCCTAATGTATATGAAAAAGATCGGTTATTCCATATTATATCAAAAGTTTTTTGACTTCTATTTGTATTAAATACGACCAAAGAAGTAAATCCATCATGATTTTTAAAAGCAGAGTATATTAACCCTCCATCATTCACTCCTGATGAACCAATTCTCTTAGAACCATATTTCGTTACGGTTGACAGATGAGCTGTAGTATAATAAGTTACATTCCTTGTAATAGCTTTGGTTTGATTATGAATGGTAATAGCTCCCATACACAAATCACATCCACCATCATCAGTGTGAGGATCCCAATTTTGATCGGAAGCAACATTCCATGCTAAAGCAGTTTTTCCCATATTATTTACTGTTCCTAAGATAATCTCTTTCATGTGAAAAGTGAAATCTTTACTGAAATGTCCGTTACCGCCTGTCCATTGCTCCGTAAAATAGACACTTTTCCCCGTTTGATTATAGACAGTAGATAATGCACTGATACTGCCTCCGTAAAGATGAAATGCAGATCCTTCAATATATTGACTTCGTGCTACATATATAGGATATTCTGTGTTATCACAATTATGGTCGTAACCAATCAGTTTAATATATCCATATCCGTTATTTTTCAAAATTGGACCTAAATGATATTCAACAAAATCATACTGATCTTCTTTGCTCATATACATACTGGGCCAATTGTGCTCTGTTAACGGTTCATTTTGTATTGTCATAGAATGAAATACTATACCCAATTTCTCCATTTCCTGGAAATATTTGAGTATATAATTGGCATAGTCGCCAAAATGTTCTTTTTTAAGACTTCCACCGCGTAGTTGTTGCTTTCCATTACCACTGAATGGGGTTTTCATCCATGCCGGAGCACTCCATGGTGAAGCCATAAACTTTATATTAGGATTAATTTGTACCATTTGCTGAAGCACAGGAATCAGATAGTTTAAGTCAGGACCGGCCAAACTAAAAGGTTTATTTTTATCATCCTGATAAGAATAAGCACCTTGTCCTAAATCAGAAGAACCCAATGCAACCCGAACAGTTGCACTTCCCATTCCCTTTTCAACCGAAAACAGCTCTTCTAATATTGCTGTCTGATTTACTTCACTCATCTGTTTAATCACATACGCACTACCTTGTGTCATAGTCCAGCCAAACCCTTCAATAGTTTGATATTCCTGCTCAGAATTGATATTGATTTTAATGGTATTTTGTCCGTTATCGTCTGTAAATTGAATATCAGTCTGCTTCTGAAACAGCTTGGATTTATCAGTTGTGGTCTGCCATGATGTGACAGTTTGGGAGTTGGTAGATAAATATGATAATAAAATAACAAAAGATAGAAATACTAATTTATTTAGCATGTTATATAATTTTAACGCCTTGCCTCATTTCACTTTAATCAAATTGTCAAATAAGACAAGGCGGTTTAATAATATAGAAAGGTTTTACTTGTTTTTTAAAACTACTTCACCAACACCTTTCTTGCATATCCATCAACATTTACGATATACAAACCTTTGTTAAGAGTTTTTGAAGTGTAAACACCGCTTACCATTCCATTTTCAATAATTTTACCACTGATATCAAAGATTGACACCTTACTTTTCACTCCATCAATTACTAAATTATTACCTGAAGTACGAATAGTGAAATAATCATCATATACTTTATTTACACCATCAATAACAACCTTCCATCCCCAAACAGTTATATTAATTGTTGGATTTTCAGGATCATAAGTAACTTGTCTGTTAGGTAAGTCTGCTGTTGGATCAGCTTCTCCTACTTCAGGATGACCCCAGTCCGGTGAATTATATAAACGATATTCGAGGCTCATCAAAAGTCCGGTAGTATATGTAAATGTGCCATCTTCATTTTTAGTCATTTCTTTAGGATTATCCCAGTTCCAACTTGCATTGGGGAAGCTTCCCTGAATCCATACTTGTTTAGTCCCTTCTGGTACAGTTGCGTTAATTGTAATATTTCCAGTTTTATCAGGATCAAATATTGCTTTAAAAGAATTCACTACGAATGTTCCGACAGGATCGCTTTCAGAATATTTCAAATTATCTGCTGTTTGCTCATAATCCCAGCTTGGACCGGCAATAAATTTCAATTCTAATGTAGCAGGAACGCCAAGAATTGTTATAGAATAAACATTTCCTTCATCTTCAATTCCTTCAAATTTCATTTTTGTAGACTCTACTGCTCCTGCCCAGTTGTGGAAACTACCTGTAACATAACATTCCTTTACTTCAAGAGGAACCCAAACAACAATCTCTAATTCTTGCGGATAAGCCTTGAAAGCAACAACTGTAATCTCTACAGAAGTGGGATTTTCTTCTAAAGAGAATTGGAAGTTATCAGCAGGATCGATTTGTTCATAGTCCCAACTTGGACCGGCACACACTTTAAAATCTAAATCTTGTGTAACATTGATTTCGGCAGTAAATAAACCATCGCTAACTTTAGTCATTTTAGTAGCCGAAGGGCTCCAGTTATTGAAATTACCGGCAATATAACACACCCCTGTTTCTGTAGGAACATTCACCGTAACTGTGTAAGCATGTGCATATACCACAAATGCAAACATCATAATTGTAGAAAGTAATAGTTTTGTTTTCATAACATTAAAAAAATTAAAAAATTAAACATTGAGATTAATAATAAATTGCTTATTTAAATTTAAAAGTTACAACCGATTCATCTAATTGATTATATAAAAATCGGCGATTTCCTGAGCGAACTAAATATTTTTGATTTGATTTAGTACGATTCATAACCACAAGTACTTTTGTTCCATCTTCATTCATAAACGAAGCTGTTGTCATACCTGATGGAAGCTTTGTGCTGGAATTCTTAATGCGTACAGCACCTAAACGAACGTTTTTAGAAAAATGACCTAATAGATAATACTCTTCATTTTTGTAATAATTACCATTAGATCTGATAGTTACAACACCTCGACAGTTTTGGCAACCACCTGTTGTAGTTGTCGGACCATTATTTTCATCTAATGCTAAGTTCCACATAATAAAATTCTTAGAGCCTCGGTTTACACTTGCCATCAGAAAGCTTCTCATATAATAGAACATATTACCCATACGTGTATCAGTATTCCATCCCCCACCCGACTGTTCAGTAAAATATACATCTTTATCGGGATGAACTTCCTGCACTGCATCAATAGCATCTGCAGTACCTCCGTAGCCATGCCATCCGGTACCGGCTATATATTGTTTAGCTAAAGCATCATTTAAAATGTTGAGTGGATAATAGGACATATCAAAATTATGATCCCAAATAATTATTTTTGTTTTGATATTGTTGGATACGAATTTTGGTCCTAAATAATCGCGAATAATAGTACTTTGTTCCTGCCATTCCATTTTCATTGTCGGATAAGTATTTATCTCGTGCATCGGTTCGTTCTGAAGTGTTATGGCATCTATCGTAATACCCTCTGCTTCAAATGCTTTTATATAACGCACAAAATATTCTGCAAAGTCATCATATACTTCACTTCCTTTCAAACTACCACCGTACATGCTGTTATTACTCTTCATCCAGGCAGGTGCACTCCATGGACTTGCAAGAATTTTCATCGTAGGATTTATAGTTAATATTTCCTTCAAAACCGGAATTAAATCATTTTTATCAACAGAAGGAATAGCAAAAGACTCTATATTTCCGCCATCGCAATAGCTATAAGTGCCGATTGAAAAATCAGATGAGCCAATGGTTATTCGAAGATAATTAAGTCCGATTCCTTTATCAGGGTCGAATAGGTCTTCGAGTAATATCTGTCGATTTTCCTTACTTAACTTGTTGATAAGATAAGCTGATGAACCGGTTAGTGCAGCACCAAAACCATCTATCGTCTGGTAAGTTACTGTAGAATCGAGAATAATTGTAAAATCACCCAAATCTTTAGAGAAATCGATAGCTTGCTTACCCATCAACATCGACTCATTACCTATTGTCAGCCATGCTTCAACATCACCTACCGGGTCCTCCGGCTTTGGAGTAGGAGGCTTAGTTGAATTGTTATCGCATGCTGTAAACATAGCTATAACCAATATAAATAAGAAGATGGAGTGTGTAATTCGATTTATCATTTAAGCTTGAGTTTTTTAATCTACAGGCTACAATTATGTTTTATATATGTAACCTGTAGATTTATTTTAATTAAATTTTTACGAACGAAATAGTTTTGTTGTTAGTATCTATTGTAAAGCGATAAACACCGGGAGCTGTAAGTAATGCATCAGTTCCTTTGAAATTGCCAAGATCACTTTCAGTAGGAGCCTGCAATAAAGGAGTCGAAATTGTGTATTCTCGTGCATCTACTTCACCACCCCAACCTCGTTGATGGAAGAATTTCGAATTGAAAGCACCTCTCCAAGCTTCTGCGAGATCACTACCATCAGTATGTTCTATATATATAGTTGTCTGAAAAACACCATTCGATACTTTTCTACAGAATGTATACTCTAAAGGAGAATTCCAATTCCATGAAGCAGTTTTCACACCGGCTTGTGGACGACCGAAACCAACACCATCCAACCAAAGAACATCGGGATATACAGCATCTGGTTGCTCTACAAACAAATAATCTATAGAAGGTAGATAGTAAACTGTATAAACACCTGTTTCTCCTAAAAATTTAGCCGTATTTGCTCCTGTAACTTCAAAAAAGTCGGGTGAGAGTGAATTAGATAGATTTGCTATACCTGAAACAGTAAACTCGGAATCCTTGCCAAAGTATAGACTACCTTTCTTCCAACTTTCTGTTACCGAAACATTTAAATGATTTGTTGATTTCAAATCAACCGAAGAAAGAGCATTGACATTCAACTCTGTAATTGGCTCAAGTTTTTTACCTGTACCTACAACCGTAAAATTAAACAAATCAAGTGTTATTTTTTCAAAACCTATAAGAGTAGCATCAGATAATGTAAGAGAATCACCATCTTGGTCAATAAACCCTAATTCTCCATCAGCATTTTTCCCAAATACAGGTGCAGTCCAATCAACTTTTTTGAAGCGAGTAATTTTTGTTGGTAACACAAAATTAATTTCATTGCCAAATGTCAATCCTTCAGCAGAATATATATAATTTGCTGCATCGGTTAATTTTAATTCCACTGCTAATCCTGTTACATTAGAAAAGAAATACATCGTTGGAATTTCAGGACGTTTCGCAATGATATTTGTTAAAACAGTATCTGCATGATAGCCTTCTACATTGATGGATGATAGATGCACTTCCACCTCAGCATTGTCTGGCATATACGGACCAAACGGCACAACAAATGTTCCGGTGTAAGCTCCATTATTTCCTTTAGTACGAACTGATTCCGAAGCAATTAGTTCATCATTAACGATTATTTTAATATCTAAGGTCGATAGAGGAGTTTTAGTATCAGTTACCTCTGAATTTATCACAATAGAATCGCCATAGATAAATGTACCGGCATGAATTTGTTCTACCGTTGCACTATTAAACACGGGAGTAGATGCCGGATATTTAACCCTTAGACCATCATCTGCACACGAAAAGAGCATAATTACAGATGAAAATAAAAGTATGCTATTTAATATTTTATTCATGATTGAATTTCGTTATATGTTATTATGGTTACTAAATAAGTTAACTATCTATCAATACCCCGGATTCTGCTCCAGATTAGGATTCTGATCGATTACATCCTGTGGTATAGGTAGTTTATATGAAAATTTATCATATGGATATTTTTGAGCCGGACGACCTTCATCTTTGCTGAAAACTGCGTTCATCACATCTTCTACTTTATCCAAGCGTACTAAATCAAACCACCGTTCTCCCTCAAAAGCCAATTCGAGACGGCGTTCATTCAAATATGCATTCAATAGTGCTTCTTTATTACCTGTAACAGCAGCTGATAATGCGTTTAATCCGGCACGTTGGCGAATTTGATTGATGATAGTTGCAGCACCACTCAGGTCATTGGTTTGAATTAATGCTTCGGCTTTTAACAATAAAATATCAGCATATCGAAGTTTGATGATACTATTGTATTTTGAACGTGTTTTATACATAAAAGGATAATTATCTGCAGGATAATAAATATTCCAATCACAAGAATAATATACAACACTTTCTTTGAAACGTTTAGTATCACCGGCATCCTCAAAAGCTTTGATAATATCACGCGATGGCGTAATCCACTTAGCCCATTCGAACCAGAAATTCCAGTCATCGAGAGAGCGTCCGAACATCCATGTACACCAATTACCGGAACCAACGGGATATTGAATTTCAAGAATTGCTTCAGATGAATTTCGCACTTTGGCTTCTATTGCAAAGTTATTTGCACCTGGAGCAGCAGCAGGATTTGCCAAGATAACACCCCATAAATCATTAAAATCAGGAACTAAAGAAAATCCATCAGCAATAACTTTATCTGCATATTCAATAACTTTATCATAATCACGAATAGGTTTCTCGGCATATACTTTAGCTAAAAGCGCACGAGCAACTGATTTTGTTAACAAAGTTTTATCCGCATTATTTTTATCCGGAGCATATTTCTCAGCTTCCAACAAATCCTTTTCAATTTGTTCATACACTTCTATTTCTTCATTTTGTGCAGGAAAATATGCAGGATATACTTCTTCGATGTTTTCAGCAGTGATATCCTTGCCTACAACAAGCACTAAAGGTATACGACCCCAAGTGCGAACCATGTCAAAATAAATCAACGAGCGGAAAATAAGTCCTTCAGCTTTAATCTGTTTTCCTTCTGCTTCAGTCAACATCGGATCATTTAACTCATCAATGCCTTGTATAAGTCGATTTGCTTGAGCAACATTATTCATGTGACCATTCCAGTCGCGTTTAAGATTCGGATTTGAACCTTCGATTGAATTCACCTCAAAAGGAGTTGTTTCAGCATTAGGTGATCCTGCATATGCATTATCAGAATGACTTTCAGCTAATAGCAGTAAATCGAGATACCAATGTTCTTGACCATCTTTTAAACGTTGATAAAGTACTTGACGTTGATTTAACACTGCTGCTTTATCTTTTAATATTACTTGTTCAGAACTTATAGTATCATTACCTTCTGTTATGTTTGAATAAATATCAACAGGCTCATAATCGAGGGAACATGAAGTAATAATCAAAGCTAACCCGTATATCCATAAGTTTTTAAATTGTTTTTTCATCATCGTATATTTTTAGAATTCAACATTTAAACCGAAAACAAAAGATCTTGCTTGAGGATAAGTGCCCCAGTCGATTCCTTGTACAGAGTTTGAACCTCCCCATTGGTTAACTTCGGGATCCATGCCTATATATTTAGTAATTGTAAAAAGGTTTTGTGCCGTAAAATACGGTTGCAAACGTGAAATTCCAACTTTTCTAATTTTATGATTATTAATATTATACGAAAGTGTAAGCTCTTTCAAACGAAGATAGCTACCATCCTCAACAAAATATGATGAAGGTTGTAAATCGAAATTTGCTTTCGGTATTGTCGTTACCATACCCGGTCTCTTCCAACGATCAAGAACTCGTGTAGATTGATTTTTCAAATCATTCATCCCTTCAGTTTCTATACGGGAGGCATTGAATATATCGTTTCCATATGTTCCTTGAAAAAACACATTTAATGAAATTCCTTTCCAAGTCAAGGTGTTTGTAAACCCATAAATAAAATCAGGATTCGGATCACCTATGTATGTACGGTCGGTAGCTGTAATTTTCTTATCATCATTCAAATCACGATAAATTAACTCGCCGGTTTCAGGATCAACACCATCACTGATATATCCATAAAAACCACCTAATGGTCTACCTTCTTCATTTCTAACGATTTGTGTACCATGAAAAGCATCAGAAGTAGCTGCTGCATAATATATTTTGGTTAAATCCAAGGAAACTAATTTGTTTCTATTCAAAGATACTTTCAAGTCAGAACTCCATTCAAAATCTTGATTAGTAATGTTGATAGAATTTACAGAAAACTCGAATCCTTGATTTCTCATTAAGCCGCCATTACGCTGAATACTGTTGATATTACCTGCAGGTAGTGTGATGGTAAGCAACATATCTGTAGTTACTTTGTAATAATAATCCAACATGATATTAAGTCGGCTTTTCAATACGGTGATATCAAGACCCACATTGGATTGAGTAGTGGTTTCCCAAGTTAAATCCTCTGTACGAAGATTTCCCGGAGTAATAATCGGCAACACATTCTCCTGTCCTGTAGCAAACCATTCTTGACGAGTAAGACTATATCTTTCAAGATATGCATAATCACCCAATCCACCTTGGTTACCGGTTTGTCCCCAGCCACCACGAAGTTTCAAATCATCGAGCCAATCAATATCGGGCATAAATTCTTCGGAAGAAATACGCCATGCAGCCGATGCAGAAGGGAAATAACCCCAACGATGGTCGGGATGTAAGCGTGAAGATCCATCAGCACGAATATTCGCAGTAAGTAGATATTTACTATCAAAATTGTATGATACACGTCCGAAGTACGACATTATACCCCAAGTAGAACCACCGGAACCCGTATTATTCCATGCTATTTTATTAGCAGCATTCAATGTTTTGATATCATTACTTCTGAAATGAGAACCATTTATCCAACTATTTGAATATTCAGAATCAGTCCATGACGAACCAAGCATAGCTTCTACACTATGTTTATCAAAACTTTTTTGATAATTCAATACATTATCCCAAGTCAAAACCGTATTCATATTGCGATTGTCCCATGCACTACCGTATTCGTCAATTCCAGGTACGTGAATCACAGGACTAAAGCCTGTTTGAAGTCCGTTTCTTCTATCAAGAGTAAAAGTAGATTTGAAATTCAAATCTTTAGAAAAGGTTACCAACATATTACCGGATGCAAGCAAACGATTCTCACGCGTTATATCATCTTTCCCATTTTCCATTGCCTCTACAGGGTTGGTAATGTTTTGCCCATAAAAACTACGAGTGTAAAAATCAGTTGCAGGATTAATAACAGGCAGACTGGTAGGTAAATTAACCAAGGCAAGGACTACCCCACCGCGATTGGAACCACTACCGGTAGTTACACCATTATTAGAATTATCTGAGTATGAGATATTTGCACCTATTGTAAGCCATTTCCGTATCTCATTCGATAGATTTGCACGAAATGAATAACGTTTGAAAAATGCAGCAGGCAACACGCCTTTTTCATTTAAATAACCGGCAGAAATAAAATAATTAAATTTATCCATGCTATTTGAAACCGATACTTGATAGCTCTGTTGCAATCCATTCTGATACACTTCATTATTCCAATTCGTAATGTCATCTGTACCCATCATTATTGATGAACCCGGACGAATTTCTTCCATTAACTCTTTGTATTGAACAGCATTAAGGGACTGAATAAGATTTGATACTTTCTTCGTTGTAAGTTGCGCATTAAAAGTAATTTTGGCACCCTGAACACCTTGTTTTGTAGTGATAATAACCACACCATTTGCACCGCGCGATCCATATATTGCCGCTGAAGATGCATCTTTTAAGATATTGATATTGTCGATGTCGTTTGGAGAAAGAAAATTGATATTATCCACAGGCACTCCATCTACAACATAAAGCGGCTCGCTACTACCATTGAAAGATGTTGTACCACGAACTCGAATGACAGTCTCGCCACCAGGCGCACCGTTAGGTTGTATTACTTGGACTCCGGCAGCTTTACCTTGAATAGCCTGACCTGCCGAGACAATAGGTCGAACATCAAAATCCTTAGCAGAAACTGTTGAAACCGCTGTAGTAACATCCTTACGCTTTGCCGTTCCATAACCTATTGCAATAACCTCTTCTAAAAGATTTACTTCTTCTTCCATGGTAACAGCAATAGTTTTTTGTGAACCAACTAAAATTTCATGCTTTTTAAAACCCATAAAACTGAAAACCAACACATCAGAAGGTGAAGCTTCAATACTGTATTGTCCATCAACATTTGAAATAGTACCTGTGTGCGTATTTTTAATTACTACACTCACACCAATAAGCGGTTCATTTTGAGAATCAACAATAGTTCCTGTAATTGTTGCTTTTTGTCCAAATGAATTAATTACAAATAAAGACAAAACAACCGAAAAAATAAGAAACCTATGTTTTCTTCTAAGAACATAAAATCTGTCCTTTGTCATCATAAAATATAATTTAAAGTTAATAATCGATTTTCTTGAAGCAAAGATATATGAAATAAAATGCTATAATCCGGTGAAAAATAAAAAAGTGGATAGTAAACCGGTTGTGTATACATATTCATTTAATAATGAACACATTAAGTTCCAAATGTAGATATGAAAAAGTGGATGTAAAAATAGATTTAAAAGTATAATTCTTCCTGTTTCTCAGTCAAATTCAAACTTCATCTAATCTTTTTAACGTCATGTTCAAACTCATCACGCGAACCGGCAGCATAGTTTTTAACTTTAGCGCGATAATTATATATTGTATTTACCGAATATCTCAAGAAGTCGGCAATTTGCGAACTGTCTTCTATGCCTATACGTATAAGTGCAAATATTCTCAATTCTGTTGTTAGTATTTCTTCGTTTTTAGGGATAATATGATGCTCTTCTTTTAGTAGTGCATTAAATTTATCTACAAAATCAGGGAAAATCTGTAAAAAGGCATTATCAAAATTATCGTAAAGATCTTTGAGATTGTCATCAAGTGTTTTGGTCGAACGTGTAATTTTAATTAACTCATCTATTTTACCTATTGATAAGTTTTTGTTCACCATCTTACGGAATAAATCAAACTTATCAATATATGAAGATGATAAATTAATAAATCGCCCGATGTACTCATCTTTGATTTGATTGGATTCTGATAAATCTTTATTCAGCACTTTCAACTGACCGTTAACACGCTGTAAATTTAATCGGGCAACAGATAATCGTTTCATTTGCTTATAGATATAAATCAACGCAAAAAACAATAGAAACGATAATAAACTAATTGCTGCCAAATATAGCTGAAGCTTTTTGTTTTGTTGCTTAATAGTTGCTTGATATGCTTTATCTATAATTGATAAAATACCTGAAATCTGACGGTTACGCAGTTGTGAGTTGTAGAAGGCTGTAGCACTCCATGAATAACTTATATAATTGTATGCACGTTCAATATCATCACCTTCTTCAAAAAGGATTTGAGCCAGCATCCATAACGAAGCATGATCTTTTGTTGCAGTGTAAATATCCGATAATGCCGATAATGCAAGATAATACTTCTCATTTTCCCTATCCCCTTCTTGCTTATACGTAAGAGCTTGATAATATGCCATTAATGCATATCTCCCTTCTCCAAATTTTTCTTTTGATAATAATGATTCACTGATTTTTCTTGCTTCTTTTACTGAACCATTATACAAAATATCATTAAACTTAATTATAAGATACGATTCGCTGTCAAAAGATATAACAGAATATAATGAATCTTTATAAGCTTCTGAAATTTTTCTATATCGCTCTACACCTGATTTATCTGAAGTGTATAGAGCCAATTCGCTATAAATATTATTTGAGGCAACATAATAATCGATAAGCAATTCTTTTGACAGGTTAGACACTGGTATAGTCGACAGTAAATCAGCAGCTTCCAAATACATAGCTGTAGAACCTAATAAACTTGCAAGTAATATTGAACTCTCATATTCAAAATTTGGATTGTGTAGAATTTTTCCAAGTGTGATATTATGGTTTAAGTATGTAATAGCTGAGTCACAGATAAACGATTTATACTCTTGATACAATTCCATGTTTTTTTCGTAGCGTTTGTCTGACATTTTGGGCGTTTTCAATCTTTCCGATTTTATATCGTAGATCCGGTCTTCACGCTGTTGTGTATAGAATTCACTTCTTTTAATTGCATCATCAATTTCTATAAACAAAGAATCTAACTTATTCGTAGCACAAAGAGATACAGAAATGAATAATAAGAATAATATAACTTTTGTTTTAAGCATGTTATGAGTATTAGAACGAGTATGAATTGTCAAATAAAATTCAACCACAAATATATGTAAAATATTTAGTAAAATTTTATCGGATTATAAACTTTCATCTTACAACATAAGGTTCCGTATGAATATTGGTTACGGTCTTTTCACCAAACTTTTTCCTTAAACGCACCTCTATATCGGTAGCAATATCATGTGACTTCACAAAGCTGATATTCTTATCTAACTTGATATGAACATCAATTGCATAGATATTACCTATCTTTCGGGTTTTTAAGTTATGGTGAAATATTACGTCGGGGTGTGAATTAATAAGTTCGATTATAATATCCTCGGTCTCTTGAGGCAAGGATCTTTCAAGTAATTCATGAACACTTGGCATACCAAGCTGTATTGCAACTTTAGCAATGAAAAAACTTACTATCAAACCCGCAATCGGGTCTAAAATACGCCATTGTTCTCCTAAAAATATAGCTCCGGTAATACCTAATGTCGTTCCAATTGATGAGAAAGCATCAGAACGATGATGCCATGCGTTTGCTATAACTGCATTGCTATCTATCTTACCACCAACTTTTTTAGTGTAACGGTACAGTATCTCTTTAGATATTACGGATATAATTGCTGCCCACAAAGCTATATATGATGGTTGTTCAAGCACAACTCCTACGAACACTTGTATAACTTTAGTTGCACCACTCCAGAAAATTCCAACTGCAACAACAAGAAGTGCCAAACTGATTAATAAGGTGGCAAAAGTCTCATATTTTCCGTGACCATACCTATGATCTTGGTCCTTATCCTTACCGGATATACCCATAAATAAAATAACAAGAACATCCGTTACAAAGTCTGATAGAGAATGAACGCCATCAGCAATCATAGCCGTACTTTTACCTGTTATACCGGCAACAATTTTAAAAGCTGTCAAAATGAAATTAACAACAAAACCAATCCAAGTAACCTTCTTTGCCTCTTTTACTCTTTCCATTATTATTAAGATATCAGATACATTCTTCAAATATACATTCTTCGCCTATCGTTTCGAGTTCGATAGTAACATGCTGGATATTAAGCTGCTTTAGTTTATCTCTTATAGTTTCTTTCAGAATGGAAGTCTCGTCCATAGGTATATTTTGTTTTAAAACAACATGTGTAGTAGCAATATTATAGTTTCCATCAACCGACCACGAGTGGAAATCATGTACAGATTCAACATTTTCCATTTCAGTTATAGCCTTTTTTATTTCGTCAATATCAATATCTACAGGAGTACCTTGCAATATCACCCTCATACTGAGCTTTATATTCTTAAACACATTAAATAGGATATAGAATGAAATCAAAACAGACATAATAGGGTCAATTATAGGAGCATCAAAGAAATACATTATGATGGTTCCGATAAAAATTGCCAGCCAACCCAATACATCTTCCATCATATGTAAAGAAACAACTCTTTCATTCAGAGTATTACCTTTTCTAAGTCTTAATATAGCTGCTCCATTCACAATAACACCAAATATTGAAAGAATAAACATACCTTTAATATTAGTCTCTTGAGGATTAATTATTCTCGGAATAGTTTCAGAAAGTATTAAGATACTACCAACAAGCAAAACTACAGAATTTATTATAGCACCTAACAAAGAAAATCTTTTGTAACCATATGAATATTTTTCATCGCTGCCTTTTTTTGATAATCGCTGAAAGTACCACGCTAATCCAAGTGAAATACTATCACCAAAATCATGTACTGCATCAGATAAAATAGCGACACTATTGGTAATAAGTCCACCTATAACCTCAATAATAGCAAAACTAATATTCATCCAAAAAGCAAAACCTATATTTTTCTCACTATCATAATTATGAGAATGAGTGTGGCTGTGGCTGTGTTTAACTTCTTTTTTATCGTTCATTTTCATATCGATTTACTAATAAATAAAACATCAAAAAAGGCTATTGGTTCGTTTTTAATTAAAAACATGACAAAATTAAAATTAAATTTCAATGTTTTAGCTATAAAAAGTGTATTTTTGTAAAAGGTTTAGCAATTTTAATTTTACACATGAGAATTCGATTTTTATTTCTTTCTTTATTTATCTATTTTATAGCTTTTGCTCAATCATCTTCCGAAGCAGAAGCTCTTTTTAATTCTAAAAAATATGTTGAAGCAGGTCATATTTATTTTGCTCTATTGGTAAAGAAGCCCAATGACGCCTTAAATAACTACAGATATGCAAGATGTTGTTATGAAGTACAGGATTATGAAACTGCCATCAAGCACTTTTTAAAGAGCGGCACAAAATATCCTTTGCGAGATTATTATTTAGCGGATTCATATTTTTATAGCTACAAATTTACCGAAGCAATTGAGTTTTTTCAGTCATATGCTGCAAGTTCGACAGTCAATCAAGTATTTCTTAAAGATGTAAATGATAAATTACAGCGTTCTCAAATAGCAAGCAGATTAATCAATCGCGTTGAAGAAATTGAGATAATCGACAGTACATCAGTGAATAAGAATGATTTCTTTCCTTTATATAAATTAAGCAAAGATGAAGGATCTATTTCGTTCAAAAAGACTAATATTAATAATAGATATGTAGATTTATTCTCTTTTGTAACACAACGTGGTGATAGAAAGATATATGCTGATATAGTCGGAAATAATATCGATATCTTCACTGCTGATAAATTATTAGAAGATTGGTCGCATGCAGAGCCTATTTCAAAAAACATAAATTCAAAAGCGGATGAAAACTATCCATTTTTAATGTTAGATGGTGTTACTCTATACTTTGCTTCTACAAATCACAACTCCATTGGGGGATATGATATTTTTATGACTCGTTTTAATCCGAATACTAATGATTATCTTTTACCCGATAATGTTGGAATGCCTTTCAACTCGATATACAACGATTATTTAATGGTTATAGATGAAATTCAAGGTATAGGATGGTTTGTATCCGATCGCTACCAACCGACTGATAAAGTAATTGTATATCGATTTAAATACAACGAAAACAAAAAATATATAAACACGGATGACACAGAGCTGTTAATCGAATATGCTCAATTGAAAAAGTTCAAAAAAGTCAAGCAAAAAATTGTATATACAGAAGAAGATTTTAAAAGTCCGGTAGAAACAATTAAGAATCAAAGCATATCATTTCAAATAAATGATACAATTACATACACTAACAGTAATCAGTTTAGGAGTTATACTGCTCAAAATTTATGGAATGAATGGTTTAAAATGAATGAAAACCTTACTGAAAAAGAATCTTTATTAGAATCTCTACGTTACTCATACACTGTTTCGGAAGATCCTGAAGAATTAAAAGAGATTGAAGAAGAAATCATTAATCTTGAAAAAAATGTTCTTAAATTGAAGGTTACAATTCCTGAAAAAGTTAAAGAAATTAGAAATTTAGAAATAAATTACTTAAAACAACACGATATACAATAAATTATCAATATATTTACACAAATTTTTTATTACCATGGAAATAGCTGTTGTATTTATTTTATTAGTAATTGCCATTGCTCTGCTTTTAATTGAAATATTTTTAATTCCAGGAATATCTATATCAGGTATAGCGGGACTATTATTTATGGGTGGTGCAGTCTATTATGCTTTTTCGTTTATCGGTCCTGAAGCCGGAAGAATAACGATGTTTGCAGCATTTGTAATGATGGGAATTGCAATATTTATTTTCGTCAGGTCGAAAGCTTTAGATAAAATGTCTCTTAAAACTGATATAGACAGTAAAAACGATCCTTTAGAAGGAATTACATTACAAGTTGGAGACACAGGAATAACCAGTTCGCGACTTGCACCTATGGGTAAGATTATAGTTAACGGTCAGATTGTAGAGGCAAAGGCTTTAGATGATTTTATAGATCAAGATGAAGAAGTAGTAATTATAAAGGTACAGTCGACCAACGTACTTGTAGAGAGAAAAACATTAGATAAAAATTAAACTTAAAATTATAATTTAAAACAAAGAGTTATGAATATTTTTGAAATTATCGGATTTGGTTTATTAGGAGTTCTTATCCTTATATTCTTTTATTATGTACCATTTTTATTATGGTTATCAGCAAAAGTATCAGGAGTTAGCATCTCATTGATACAATTATTTTTAATGCGCATCAGAAAGGTGCCACCACACACGATTGTAGCATGTATGATTGAAGCTCACAAAGCTGATTTAAAAGAAATTTCACGTGATGGATTGGAAGCACATTATTTAGCAGGCGGACATATTGAGCGCGTTGTTCATGCATTAGTTTCTGCATCAAAAGCAAATATCGACCTTACATTCAAAATGGCGACAGCAATCGACCTTGCAGGACGTGATGTATTTCAAGCTGTTCAGATGTCGGTAAACCCAAAAGTTATTGACACACCACCGGTAACTGCCGTTGCAAAAGATGGTATACAGTTAATCGCAAAAGCTCGTGTAACAGTAAGGGCAAACATCAAACAATTAGTAGGGGGAGCTGGTGAAGAAACCATTTTAGCTCGTGTAGGTGAAGGTATTGTTTCATCAATAGGTTCTTCCGAATCACATAAATCAGTATTAGAAAACCCCGACTCTATCTCTAAATTAGTATTAAAGAAAGGGTTAGATGCAGGAACAGCTTTTGAAATTCTTTCTATTGATATTGCAGATATTGATGTTGGTAAGAATATCGGTGCACAACTTCAAATGGATCAGGCTGAAGCTGATAAAAACATTGCACAAGCTAAAGCTGAAGAGAGACGTGCTATGGCTATAGCATTAGAGCAAGAAATGAAAGCTAAAACCCAAGAACAAAGAGCAAAAGTTATTGAGGCAGAAGCAGAAGTTCCCAAAGCAATGGCTGAAGCTTTCAGAACCGGTAATTTAGGTATCATGGATTACTATAAAATGAAGAACATTGAGGCAGACACTTCAATGCGCGAAAATATAGCAAAACCTGCATCAGACAAGGGGAGCAAGGGGATTAAGTAGAATCCTCGAAAAACACAAAAAAAGCCAACTATATTGTAATGATTTAGTTGGCTTTCGTTTAACAAAAAAACGAAAAAAACTTCTTCTACTTTCTTTTTGCTTGCTCAAAAAGAAACAAAAAAGCAAGACTGCGCCCGCTTCGGTCAAGGTCGGGGCAGTGGAGATATGAAAGGTGGTCTATAGTCTATACATACCAATCACCAATCACCAATCACCAATCACCAATCACTAATCACCAATCACTAATCAC
>CALFXE010000241.1 GCA_937927845.1 uncultured Paludibacter sp. | reverse complement strand
GTAAGTGGTATACTTTTAGATTGAAAGGTGGGGTACTTTTATATTAATATATACAACTATCACACCTGCGATGCAACAAGTATTGGATGGCATCAAGGCGATAGCCAAAAGCGATGCGCCTTTCTCTCCCCTCCATCTGCACGGAAAGGCAATAGAACTGCTGACAATATTCCTTGAAAAACTCGAAAAGCGTTCGGAAGTAAAATCTCTTTCCAACTTGAATTTGAACGATGTGGAGGCTGTCTTCCGTGTCCGTCGTCAGATTCTACAAAGTTTGAACAACGTACCGAGCATTCCCGAACTGGCACGTGAAGCAGCAATGAGCAGTTCCAAACTACAAAAATGCTTCAAACAGGTTATCGGCAAGGCGATTGCCGAGTATGCCCTATCCGAAAAGATGGAATGGGCAAAACGTTTGCTTTCCACTCGTCTTTACTCTGTATCCGAAGTGGGCTATAAAATCGGGTACGCCAATCTCAGCCACTTCACGGAGGCTTTCTGCAAATATCACAAGATAAAACCCAAGCAATATCTTGACTCTTTATGAAGTTAACGTAATCGGGATATTACTTGCCTTCTGAGGGTTATTTTACGCTGAACAATCTTCCGAACTTTGCCTGTAAAAACATTAGGCGATATGAAAAGACTTGTTAAAAACGCATCTTTTGAGATGCTATTCTCTAATAAAAGTACGGAAGCAACCGACTACCTTATCAGAGAAATCATAAAGTTGGGAGATAGTGAAGAAAATCTTTTTTCATTGTTTCGCACATTGAACTTTACCCGATTCCATTTGCGGATGATAGCAGAAAATTCAGGTATAACCACCGAAATGGGGAAAAAATGTATCAGAGTTGCTCTGTGTTATTGACACAGAATTGAAGTTGTTTAAGATGCGGATGCGGGGGCTTCTTCCTGCTTTGCCTGTTCAACCTGTCAAGAAACTCCGTTGGACAGGCAAGGCAACAGACTTGGTCGAACTACTCTACGCACTCGATACCTATGGCTGTATTAACGATGGTGAAATTGGTATAGAAGAATTGGCAGACGCCTTTTCTGAAATCTTTGGTGTAGAAATCAAGAACTGCTACAATGTCTATATGAACATGAAACACCGCAAGGATGACAGTCGCACCTATTTCCTTGATGATCTCCGGGAGAAACTGAACAAACGAATGGTAGAGAGTGACCTGAAAGGTGGAAAATTCAAGAAACGATAACTGCATTCAAATGCTTAATCAGGCTTCCCTCTCGTTTGGGGAAGCCTGATTTTCTTTCATTGAGGAATAACAACACGCTGTAAATGGCTATTGCCGATGTTGCCATTTCTCTTGAAATTCACGTGTCAGTTGCACGATTTCACCTCCAATTATTGCCAATTCAAGCGTCAGTTTCTCCAATTTGGCGAGCATGGCAAAGGCTTTCTTTTCCGTGAAATTGCTCTTCATTGCAACTACTGTCTGGTTGTAATTGACTCCTACACTGCGAAATTGCCCGTACAAAGTCGTCAGTTTCTGGTAGTAATCAAGCAACGAACGATCGACCTTTATCACTCGAAAGGTCTCATTAAATACCCTTGCCTTGATGAAAAGTGACAGACTTCGTACACCACTTTCCTCTTTCATCGTGAGGAAATGAGCGTATTCCGTCGGTGTGAAATTGACCGAAACACGCTTTTCTGTCTTCTCTTTGGAGCGTGCGCTCCTAATTTTCTTCATTTTCATTTCTTACTTCGGATTTTAGTATCTCACGGCATAACCAGCATTTGAGGCATCGCATTCTCTCTTTCAAAAAAAACGACTTCGGAGTTTTTTGGGCTCTTTCGGAGATCAAGGTTTTATGCTGCAAAAACGGAGTTGTGCTGCATAAAACATACCTTGCTATTTGCCCGATGCAAATAATCCGTCCGCGAAGGACGGAAAACGATTCACTCAAAAAAGAATGTTTTATGCCTCGAAAGCTTCGGCTTACCGCTTGGGTGCAAAGTTACTAAGCGTTGTGCCTAAACCACTTACCTCTCACGGAGCCACAAATACGCAAATCGACGCCACAAACAAGTACGCAGTTAGCAAAAAACTACTGGATACCGCATCGTAAAGCCATATTTTTGCATTGTCGGGTGTGCCTACGAGGGTATATTTTGATGAATGGGATATATCCTCGAACGTATGAACGTGCGAAAGCGGATACAATCGAACGATTCTCCTGATAATCAAAAATAGAAACCTCTACCAGAATACATAAGTAAAAGGAGATATTCATACGGAAGTAAACCCACAGCAGCACCAAAATTCGATAAAAGGCAGATTCTTTCAAGGAAGTGAATATGCCATATTGAAGTGACCAAAGAATGTGTATTACAATTAAAACCAAAAGAATATGACAGAGAAGAAAATCGGCACGATTGATCCCGTTGCCATCCGGGAACTTATTTCGCAAGGTATTCCCATGAAAAGAAAAGAGAGTGAGATGAAACGCTCTCAATCAGAAGAGCGGTGTATTGAACCGGAACATCCAAATGACGAACCAATATCAAAGGATTTTTCAAGAGCCCCAAGAAGAGGAAGGCGAAAGGCTGACAAGGGTGATTATGAGTTGCTTTTCATCTGTCGCAATACTTTGAAAAATCGCAAGACCAACTATATTGCCAAAGAGTTGCAAGACACATTGGCAGAGATAGTCATGTCTATGAGAAACAGGGATATGACCATCGGCATCTATGTGGAGAACATCATTCTCTCCATCACTTTGAAGTCTATAAGGACGAAATAAACAGATTAAATGAACTCAAATTCAAAAAGCTATTGTAAGATGAAAAAACAAAACGTAAGACAAAATGTAAGGCAGGCAGCCCGAACGGAAAACAAGAGTGTATCATCCAAAGTGACTATCCACAACTCTACTACGCTTATAGAGCGTTCGGAAACAGGACAGAAAAGCCGAAACAAGAGGTCGGTGATTACGAGGAGACTTTTCTAAAACGGCATATCATGAAAAAGGGAGTGTCCGTCTATGTTTCCCAACAGATGATGCAAATACTTAACTTTATGAATTATTTAGTATTGATGATAAAAAATAACACCATGATGTTAGAGAGGTTTATGCTTCAAAAGAATAATATAATAAGGTGGTCTCCGTATTTTATATAACGTATAACTACCTTGATTATATCTTCATCAAATCTATGATAAAACCAATGTGACAAATTAAGAGTAAAATTGAAACGAAGAGCAATTATGCAGTAGTTTCACGAAACACGAAATCTATCGCATCTACTCTTAAATATCTTCGTCAATTTCTGCATGAATGGCTTTCAGATATGCATTAATATCTATAGCGGGAACGGTACCAATAAACTTTAAATAGTTTACAAGCTGAAGAAAGAATGTAAAGAGAGACACGTCTTTGTCGCTAAACTTAACCTCTTTTACTTTGCGGCTTTCATACACTTGTCTTATATACTTGCGATTATCCTCGATACTGCTGGTTGGGGCTATACCTTCAGGTTCTGTTTCGTTATAATCAACATAAAAACTGCCTGTATCACAGAGACATCCTAAATCCAATGTCTGTAGCCCTTTCAATTCCTTTAACTGCTTTTTTACCGTATCGTTCCCACTATATGAACTAGTCGTAGTTAAAATACCTCCAATTATCTTAGTTAGTGGTCTAGCGGCCGCAGTTTTTCCTGAGGCAACCATACCAATACTTGTTCTTTTCAGCGTACGAACGCTCTCAACTTTCTGGGCTGCATATTCTATATACCCTTTTACATCCTGTTTCACTTCAAACACGGCATACACGCTTTCTGCCGGTATATACATAAAACCATCCTGCTTGAATATGAAGGGTGTATAAATGGCATCATAAATGACTACGTCCATCTGTTCGCTAACATTGCCTGTCGAATCTATCACTATAGCCTTATCCACTTTATATCTGTCAGGAAGATAGGTCCGTAGAAACTCAATCCAATGTTGCTCCGTAGCATCACCTTTGCTGCCAGGATGTTCAATAAATTCCCTGTTTACATTCAGGCTAGCCAACATCTGGTTCTGCAAGCCATGAAATAAATCCCTTAAATCTATCATTTTCTTGTATTCCAACAATTGATTATCCATATAACAATAAAAGTTATGAGCACTAAGTCCATTACTTCTAACACTGACTATCAGTAGTAACGGATTCTTAATGGCCACTTCCTTCTCAATATCTATCATAGCCGCCAAGTCAGTGCTGCTATATTGTGTGGAACCATTTGGATGACTATGCCATTCGCCCACATATTGCAACCCCTCCTTGGCTAATTGTTCCCATACATTTTCCAAACCCTTGGTAATGCGCATAAACTTTGTCCTGCCAGTCAATTTTTCCACAGGCACCACAACTTTTTCTATATACACCGTATGCCTATCTGTAGAATATCGTCCTGCGAGCATTCCTCCGTTCTCGTTAGGATATTCGCCCTCAGCCTGCAACTTTATTTGGTTGAATACTAAGGTTGGTATCTCTATATACAAATCATTACTTGCCAAATAATACTTCATAACTTGTTTATCTTTAAATTCAAGTCGCCTTCTGTTATATAAAAATTGCTTAAGGCTTCCTGCTTGCTCAACATCTTGATAATATGCTTCACGGCGACTTGCACTTTGCATTCTATGTCATTATACGAAGCCTTAAAGGTTGGATTCCAACATCCCGTGGGGTTATACATGTCGGTTTCCGCATCGTGCTTAAGCAAGCCATATATCAACAAAACTGTTTCTGTCACATTGGGCGAAAAGGCACATATCAAATCCTGTGCATGATTTGTTATAGATAGATTAACCAGCAGAGCTTTCGTACCCACGGAATCCATTATCCTCATTAACTGATTATCCGTAGTACAATCAAATATCACATCAAACTCGTCAAAGAACTCTGCAAGAGCACTTTTGTCTTCATGCCCTGCCGCATATGTTTTTATCACTAAGTCAGCAATAGACTTCAAACTGGAACATTCAACATGAGGCGAAATCTGCGTCAGTAAATTCGTTATATCCAAGGTTTTCTCAATTATACCTGTATAAAAAGGATATGCAGACCGGCAAACATTACCAGGTTCCTTATTGTCTATGTCATATAGAGTCAGGTTTTTCGCACCACATCTTGTTAGAGTTTCAGCCAAAATACTTCCTATAGCCCCGACACCCATAATCAGCATTTTTTTGTTAGCCAGTTCTTCTGGCATAGCTCCACGCCCAAAGAAATACTTATAGGAAATATCCACGGTTTCTGCCCATTGGATTTGCCCTTGCCTAAAATCAGTGAACCAAAGCCTATTCTTACCAGTGCCCACCCGCACAGGTTCTATCGGCAGATCATCCATGAAGAGAATCATTGCCTGCCAGTGAACGCCACCTTCGGGAATTCTATATCCACAGAACAACGGGAAGAAATCATACTTGTCTCTATGCGATACCACAAAACTATGAATATAGTTCTTCTGACTCTGCGAAAACAGCCCCTTGATAGAATCGTACTCCTCAACAATAAACTTGTTACAAACCGATGGGGTGTCGCTCTGTAGGCAATATACGCCAGCAAACGACCTTAATTCTTGGTAGGACTTGCTAATCTTGCATGGCAACACCTTCTTCGTCTTCAGATACGACACAAACTTTTGTGCCACATAGTTGAAGACTTGGCAGTCATTTTTTTGACCTGTTGGCAACGTTGCATAGTGTACTATTCCGTAGTCTCCTTCAGTAAAATCCTCTTGAGTCTCTGCGAAACAGAAAGTATAATACTGCCCGCGAATCGTATGATGATTCACTACCAAATGCTCATAATGTGCATCCTTCTTCCCCTTTACATAGTATTTCTCTATCCATTCTTTAAGTTGTTTTAAGTCGTTCACAAACTGACTTTCAGCATTATCATATTCCGCAGGATGCATACAAAGATTACCACCTTGCATAATGTGCGGATAGTCTAGCAGATTCTTATTTTGAAAATGGATAGGTTCACTGCCCATTGCTTTAAACGGGTAGGTAGGGCTGATTTCTACATTCCATTCCAAATCTGTATTGTTTTGGCTTGTAGCCACAGCAATACGGCCTTTCATCGAGCCAGCCTCATCGATGGTAAAATCATCAATAAGGCTAACTCCAGAAAGGGTACCTATCAATTTCTTTATTTTATCTGCCGTCATCATATTCTATACTATCCGAATCGTTTTGTACTTGTAGGGTAAGCCGTACCCGCATCCTTCTCTTTATATCCGTTATACTTCTCGTTTACCTTGAAGTAGTAAGGCAGGTACACATTGGGATTACTGTCTATATTGTTGAGCATACTTTCCATATCCGATTTAAACGATTGTCTATCATAGTCCTGCATTGCCGCTATAACATCGTTATTAGTATTACCTGGATCATAAAGATGAAAACTACTTTCTGCTATGTGGTCACGTAGATACTCCATTGTGAATTTTAATCTTGCCAAAGACCATTATCACCATAATAACCATCAAGGGCTTTTATTACAGCCAGTTCTATAACGAACGACTTGTATTTCTTATCCTTTTGCTTTTTCCATATTTTAAGCAGGCGGATAATCTGACGCTCATTCGACTTACCTTCGATATGCGAAATTTGCTTCTGGATGTTCGTTTTCTGGCTTGTCCCTTTCTTGAATCCCCAATGATCTTCATTAAAACATAAATTTAGGTCGCGCGAATCAAGATAGTCGTCATCGCTTAGTTCCCTACCAGGTACTACATCAATTTCAACTGGCCTCTCATCTCCCTCTTCAATAGGAAAACTTACGCCAATAGAAACCTTTTGCTTGCGAATAGTTACATTGCTGTTTTTATATTCTTCTGCAAGAAAATCGTGTACACTGTCAAACATTTCCTGTAATGTTCCAAAGGCATTATGCTTGAATGGTTCAACCAAATCAAGGTCGAATTTAACATTAGTGGCGGTATGCTTGGCAAAACTGCCAGAGCCAAACGATGAATACTTGTCGCAACCATAATGGTCGTGCATTTTGCTCTTAATCTCCTCTCTACGCTTTTTTACTTTATTCACGAACTCTTGCACGTGACACATTTTGTGGGTGTCTAATACTTCTCTTAAATGTTTGTTCTCATCAAAGCCCATATTTCTTTAAAATTTGATTATTTTTAAGCGTTGTTTAGCAACTCTATCACTCTATGCACCTCAGAATACGCTATCAAATCATCAGGTGATTCTTGACAGAGTTGGCATAACTTCTCGGAATTAGACATCGCACGTTCCAAATCACCATTCTCTGTCAGATATTTGTAAAGATTGGCGCATATGAAATACCGTTTTGTCTTCTCGTACCCCGGCATATACTTTTGCAATTCAGGAAGCAGTTGGTCGTAATTCTCATATCTCCGACAAACAATATTAGGCAAGAAATGTAGGAGGAACCAGAACTCTGTGCAAGGATTAGTTTCTACAAACATCACCCTTCCGGCATATATCTTTGCAGCATATTTCTTCTTTGCTCGCTGATACAATTTCATTTCCGATGGAAACTGAAATAGTCTGTCCATATCAAACAGACATACGATAAAATCATATTGTTTGTTCAAATAGGATTCAACCAATTTTAGAATATGATTGATGTCGCTATGCTGCGGAAAATCAGGCGCAACCTTGAAAGGGTAGCGACATGCTACTCTCAAAGAGTCGAAATAGAACCACTCGGTCTCTCCTTCGCCTATGATGGCGATACTTTTTGTTACTGTTCGTCCCATATTGTCAGTCGTTTAAGTTGATATACTGACTGCCAAGGAACGGCAGTTTTACTAATTTACCTTGTTTATAGGCATTATATGGAGAGAGATTCTTATGTAGCCCCAAAGAGGACAAACGCACTATTTTAGTTTCACCCAATTCGTCTTTGTCGGTAAACCATATCGTATCACGGCGAATAAAATCCTCATTGAGAAGATTAATGTCGTGCGTTGTCAACAGCATTTGCGATGTTCCTTCACTATTCGCTAAAAAGACTTTTATAAAATAAGCCAGCAGTTCGTAATGGATGCTTGTTTCGACTTCATCAATAGGAACAAACCGATTGGTCTTTAGCAAGAAATTCAAAATTACGGCCATACCCAAAAACCTCATTGTACCGTTGGATTCGAATTCTTCCGACAAATCATAAAGTTTGTCGCCAGCTTTATGTTTGAATGTCAATTCGGTATTTGTGATTTTCCCCTTTCTAAGCATATCGGCTTTTGCTTCATCACCAATAGGGGCGTTCTGAATCAGTTGCTCCAGTTCAGGGGTAATTAATTCCTCCTCTTCGTGTAATGCAACATCTTCTATGTTGAAGTCAGAGGTTTTCAGGAAGTTTAGGATGAACTTCTTCAAGTCGCCCGATTCGTCTTTGTCCAATCGTGATTTGACATAGCCCGAAAGTAACATACCCGGTGCCAGCACTTCTTTTACTTGTTTGGCAAAGTAATCGTACACATCATTTAGTTTCGTCCGCTCCACATTACTTTTACCAAATGCAGCAAGCACACTGCAATTATTAATAGTGTTGCCGGAAATCACATCTTGGCTTTTCTTTGTCATTTTCAGATTTACACCGAAATCTATTGTCGTGAAATTTGTTGCTGCATCATAACTGCGGCTATACAATTTGGTAGGTCGGATAGAATCATAAACAATCAGTGTCTCGGAATGGATATATTTTGCATCCAATTCAAAAGTAAGGATATACTTCGACTGACCGATATAGAATACCATTGACATCTTAGTCTTTTCATTCCTTGATGTATCATCCAGCATGAAAGGAACAACCCCAGTTTTCTCGTTTCGGTCTTTGGGCATCCTAAGCACAAGCATCCTGAAAAATTCAACAGCATTCAAGATGTTGGTTTTGCCGGAAGCGTTAGCGCCATATATGATGCCTACTTTCAGCAACTTTATCCCATCCTTAACTTCATACGAATATTCATCAGACATAAAAGTATCTGACGACGGCTCAAAGCTTATCTTTTGTGGAGACTTTATTGAGAAAAAATTTTCAATGTTGAATTCTGCTATCATATTCGTTGAATTTATCTATTACACGGTGCAAATGTACAAATAAAATCTTGCACAGCAAACTATGATTCGTGTTTTAGTGGAAAAATTACGAAATATAGTCACAAAATGTATTTTATGCGATTTTTAGAAGTAAATTCAAATCAAGCCCATTCCCAATCCTATGATAGAATTTGTTTCGTTGTTTAGATTGTTGCAGTGGCTGAATAATAGTGCTAAAATGATACTAAATTGAAAGTCATCTGCTTTTATGTTACTGCAATATCGTAAATATCAGTATGTTAAAATATTACATCTTATTCCCCCAAGGCGGAGATATTTCCGTTGAGGAAAACCGGTACCATATACTCGAAGATGTTGTCCACCTCATAGTATTTGCATTGCTATGCGATTGTCTTGCTTCTTCTTTTCATATATGAGCGTATTTAAGAAATGAGTAACCAAAATATTCCCCCAATGATGAGGGCATAAGCCAAGATGTACACTGCGATTGCCAAAACGATGGTGAGGAGCAGCCGAAAGAGAAGTTTTCCCACACATATCCCTGTCAGCCAAAGCCAGACACTTCCACCCCAAAGGAGAGAGCCTGCGAGTGCAAGTGCCACCCAAATTGATATTCTGTATCTCAGTTTCATCTTGTCTGATTTTTTTGATTTTATGCGGATTCCAGAGGTGAGGGAGTTGAGTTTCCATTTTTCATTTTCTCTGTCCTCGTGTTTCCGACATTTTTTATGCGTCTTTCCGTCGGGTCTGTCGTTTTCGTTTCAGTGGCGTAAAAAGGTAGGGCTCAGGACAAACAAGGTTTTACGGCGAGAATACTACCTGCAATGAAATGGAAGTGTGGAGATTGTCGTCGTAACGGCTTGCCGCTCCGACCTTTTTTGTCCGTGAAAGCCCGAAACTACCTTTGCCGCTGACAACGAACAACCGATCCCGATGCGAATACATAGAATGGAACGTGGAGAGGAACACCGGAGAGGACAGAGCGAAAAAAATGAAAGGCAGTCTTCACAAGAAAGACTGCCATAACAATGAATAATGAGACGAAAGGAATAAAGCTGTTGTCTGAACAGAGAATTATTAGAAAAGAAAAACGGAGAAAGTTTCGTCTTTCTCCACAGATAATATTACCTTTGTCGTATTCAAAAGCGATTCTTTGAAAATGCAAAATAGGGAAGAATATAGAACATCGCTGGTTTCCTTATCGTTACCAACTTTTCTTTTTCATTGTCACAATTCGCTGAAATATAGCCACTTGTGAATTTTGCTATGTTTAGCCATGTGGAAAGTAAGGTTCTTTCTGATTCCGGACAGATCGGCAATCTCCTTCAGGTATGAATTTAGTTTCTGGTTGCTGATTATTGGAAGGATTTCCCCATTTGGGAGCTTATTTTTGTACTTGTTCAGGATCATTTTGGGAATATCCAATAACGGGACATTGACATCTGTGCCTGTCTTCACCCGTTTGGTCATAATCCAAAGGTTGCCGTCAAACGATTTGCGGATATGCTCCTTTCTAAGACCTGCCACATCTATGTAAGCCAAACCGCAAAAACAAGAAAAGATAAATAAATCACGAACATGTTCCAACCTTTCTGATACAAGGTTGAGTTCTAGTATTTTTTTGATTTCATCTTCCGTAAGATAGCCTCTATCCACTTTTTGCAGCCGGATTTTGTAATTCGCAAAAGGATCGCCAATAACTATTCCGTTGTTTCTGGCAATCAGAACGATGCGCTTAAAAAACTGCATAAATTTGGCTGTGGTGTTGGAATTGCATTTGCAGATCGTTTTAAGATACACTTCAAAATCGGTGATAAACATTAGGTTTATCTCTTGCAGTGCAATGTCCGACAAGTTGTACTTGTGTCTTATAAAGTTCTCAAGATGCTTCCGGGTTACTTCATACTTTTGATAAGTAGATGCGGATTTGGATATACCGATGAGTTGTTTCACATCGTTGTTGTGCTTCACGAACAGATCCAGTAATGTCGCATGATTCTCTGAATGACCCAGGAACTCATTCTTTACCTTTTCGGCGGTAACGTAGTTGTCCCGCCGCTGTTGTTCGTGGTAGATTTGGTTGAGGGAAGCTTTGATGTCATCCAGCAGCTTGTTGATTTGGCCGGCAGACTTTCCTGTGGCTTTTCCTGCTTTCACATTCCAGTTCTCGGGAAGGATGCTTTGTTTCGTACTGAACTGGCAAACTTTTCCATCAACGGTAACTCTTGTCATAATCGACACCTCCCCGTTACGCTTTTCCGACCCTTTTTTCAGGTAGAAAAGGACTTTAAATGTACTCTTCATAATCTCACTTTTCAATGTTACAAAATTACTTTTAATATATTAATTGTGAGATATATACAGACTGTACAAATTAGGACAGCGAGAGGTCAATTTTGGACAAATCGTTACCGTTTTTGTCCGGAACGGAATCGGTATCGATTTAGGCACAAATTTGTGTCTTTTGGGGGCTTTTTCGTGTCTTTTGTGACGGACATATTGAAAAAAAAAGCCTACAAGTCAACAACTTGTAGGCTTTTGTACTGATTATGAACCTTTCTCCTTATGTCTTGATAATCAAATGATTGTTTTTTAAAAAAATGTCATAGGTTACGAATTAGCAAAAGGTTGTAGATTCCCTTTTTTGACCGCTCTTGGCTGCTATTTGTCTGCCTATCTCTTGGGTTCAAAGATACAACATATTTTCAAATAAGCAAGTGTCCTGAACACTAATTATTTAAGATTGGTGCAAGGTGCAAGTCTATCTATATAGATACTTGCACCTTGCACCAAAATTCTAAATAGAAAAGCTTTTAATACCATAAACAAATTTGGTATCTTTGCAAAAGATAAATAGAATTATAGCGGGTATACCCGTTTATATATAACATAACGTTCGCTGAACGTCTCATTGCGAAAACTGGTAACTTTCAATTAGAAGAGACAAAGCGCATGTTCATGCTATGCGAAAGTATGGCGTGGGTTGCTTGTTTCTTCTAAGGGCATACCAGTGCCTCGCAATGGAACATGCGTGTCCCACGCTTTTTTTTATATAGCGACCAATGGTATGAACGATTAAATTCAAAAATATGAAAAAGATTATCCTGTATATCGCCGCATCTCTTGATCAACGCATCGCCGAACCGGATGGTAGTTTGGAGTGGCTCACCGGATTTCCAAATCCGGAAAAGACAGATTACGGCTATAAAGAACTATTGTCTTCGGTTGATACGGTCATTATGGGCGGTCGTACTTATCGCGAAATTATGAATATGGATGTAATTTGGCCGTATCCGAAACAAATGACGTATGTTGTAGTGGAGAATTGACTTCAATGTTACTCGAAGCAGATTTGGTTGACGAAATGCAAATCTGCTACTTTCCTGTAATTTTAGGCAAAGGAATACCTCTATTTCTTGAACAAAATAAGGAATCTAAGTGGAAAATAATAAAGACAAAAGTATATGATTCGGGTGTGTTGAAAATTGATTACCAAAAATTTTTATAATTTCATGTAGGGTATTCACCCTTTCAAACGGTATATTAAAAAACAGTCCAGCAGGATGTTAAACAAAGCAGAGTTCAAACAGATATTCGACAAGTACTTCGATACGATACGAAGCTTCATCTACTATCGCTGTGGCGATGTAGATGCAGCATCCGATATGGCTCAGGATGTATTTATGAAGATATGGGAGAAACGGGAGCAGCTTAATGCATTGGAGTTAAAGCCGTTGCTTTATAAAATTGCAAACGATATGATCATAAGCAGCTATCGGAAGAATAACAGCCGTGTGGATTATGAGCAAAGCATGACAACGCAGGAACAATCTCAGCTATCTCCCGAAGAAGAATTAAATTTTCAGGAACTATCCTCCATGTATGCCAAAGCACTCGAACAGATGCCCGAAATACAACGTGTTGTATTTCTCATGAACAGAAACGATGAAATGAAATATCACGAAATTGCCGAATGTCTGCAACTAAGTGTGAAAGCTGTGGAAAAGCGAATGAGTGGCGCTTTGCAATATCTCAGGGCTCAATTATTATAATTTAGGATAATATGAAAACGGAAGACATTAAAATAACTCCAAAGTGGAGCAAAAGCAAAGAAGATATCTGGAACGATATGTTCGAGCAATTGGAAGACAACCCAAAAGTAATCGAAATGAAACCTCGCAGGAAACCTGTATGGCTATATGTTGCAGCAGCAGTTGCAACCATCGTTATACTATTGCCCGGCATCGCTTTCCTTTATACCAAAAGCGAAACAGCAGGTAGAGGATCTCATCTGGCAGTAGCGTTGCCCGATGGTTCGAAGGTAGAACTGAATGCAGAAAGTAAAATCACCTATAAACCCTTTTGGTGGATGGTTTCACGCAATGTCGAGCTTCAGGGAGAAGCTTATTTTGAAGTTGAGAAAGGAAGTAAGTTCGACGTTCGTTCCGGTGATTATACAGTCAGCGTGCTCGGTACCAGTTTCAATATCTTCTCGCGTGCCGACAAATATGCCGTAACCTGTCTTACCGGAAAAGTGAGTGTAGCCGATAAAGCCACATCCGTAGTCCTTACTCCCAATATGCAGGCTATTCTGAATAATAATCAACTGATAACCGCAAACATTGAAAATGCCAAAGAGGCTATTAATTGGAAAGAAGGCAGATTTGTTTTCGTAAGCGTGCCGTTGGTAGAAGTTATACAGGAAATTGAAAGACAATACGATATAAACGTACAGCCCGGCTCAAATTTAGATTACCTTTACTCCGGCAACTTTACCAAAACACAGAACCCCGAAGATGTACTGAAAATCGTAGGTAAACCGTTCGGTATTGAATTTAAAATGAAATAATTGAAGAAAATACTTTTCATACTCGCTATAATTCTGATGAATACTATTGCAGCGTCCGCACAGGAGCTGCATTTAGTCGTTAAAGACAAACCGTTGAACGATGTATTGAGAAGTCTGCATGTTGAACTCTCTTTCGACGACAACGCCCTTTCCAAATACCGCATTACCATCAACCGGCAGTTCGGCAATGCCGAACAGGCCATCTCATTCTTACTGAAAGATAAACCTTTCCAATATGAGAAAATCAATGGTGTGTATGTTATCAGCCCTTCTGTAAAACCAGTACAGACAATTCTGCCTGTCATTGAAGAAAAGAAATATTACACCTATTCCGGCAACCTTACCGATGCCGAAAGTGGTGAAAGTTTACCCTATGCTTATATTACTACTCGCGATGGCATCATATCCACAGACGAGACAGGCTATTTCACATTCCGCACCGAAAGAAAAGGAAAGCTGAACATTCAAGCTCAATATCTGGGATATGTAAAACGAGATACGATAATAACAACCGGATTCAATCTTATCAGCCTTAACCCTTTGGCATATACAATGGATGAAGTCGTTATCAATTCCGTTCCCTCTACCATGCTGATACAGTCCGGTGGAAATCCCGGCGAAATGCGAATTAATCATCAGGTAGCCAAATATATTCCCGGTAGCATCGACAATTCCATTTTCAATCTGATGCGCATGATGCCCGGTGTAAGGGCATCGGGCGAACCATCTGAAGATATGATCGTGTGGGGCAGTAATATGGGCGAGAGCAAAATAACATACGACGGATATACCTTGTTCGGTATAAAGAACTATAACGACCATATCGGTTCAGTAAATCCCTATATGGTAAAAGACATACGCATTATGAAAGGCGGATACGGCTCTAATCAGGGAGGACGTATCGGAGCTGTTACAGAGATAACCGGTATAGACGGCAACTTTGATGTCCCGGCAGTAAAGGCGGCCATCAGCAATTATACAATGAATCTCTTTGCTTCGGCTCCCCTGACAAAGAATTTGAATATTTCTGCTGCTTACAGGCAAACTTTTTACAACTTATATAACAATGAAAAAGTTGATTTTTCCGGTAATGGCAATAATCCGCAAAGCCTTTCAGATGTATATATCAAACCGGACTACCATTTCAGGGATGCCAATATCAAATTATCAGGAAAGGCATATCGGGATGATTCCTATTATATCAGCTTGTATGGGGCCGACGACCGCTTTAAATTCTCGGTAGGCCAACCGGATGAGTACGACATCAACGCATCTGAAAAGAACAGGCAATATGGCGGAGCAGCTTCTTATAAACGGGTATGGGAAAATGGTTCGGCTACTAAAATTGTGGCTGCATTTTCACGGCTTACCTCTCTATTAGATAACCTTGCGATCGTTGGGAATAAAAAACCTACAACAGAAGATGTCAGTCATCTGGATAATGAGGTACAAGAATTTTCGATAAAACTCAACCATGACTTTTATATCGGAAACCGGAACAAAGTGCAAATTGGCGGAGAGTGGCAGCAATATCGGGTCAGCCTGAATGATTTGTGCGGAGAACTGGAAAAACCTACCTTTTATGTGAATGATAATATATTATTGGGTAAACTGTCTTTGAACGCAGGCATACGAGTGGATATGCCCCTGAATAAAAAAGTATATGTACAACCCCGTTTGTCAGGATCTTATAAACTATCGGAAGAACTGACTGCAACCGCATCATGGGGGCTTTACAACCAGTTCCTTACCCGTACCACATATCAGTATGATGAATCTGGATTCCAAACTGTATGGACTATGGCGGACAGTACCTTTACAAAAGCAATGCACACTACCGCAGGCATTGCATACAGCAAAAACGGTTTTTTGGTCAGTCTGGAGGGGTATCATAAAAAGACAAAAAACAGTCAGTTTTTTTTGGATAACATCGTCTATAAAATAGATAATACAATTTTAGGCGCAGACCTGTTTGCTAAAAAACAGATCGGAAACCATACTTTATACGGTTCATATTCCATCAATAGCCTTAGTAAACCTCAAAATGAACTGTCGCATGAAATAAAAATCGGAGGTATCGGAGCATTCAATCCGTTCTATTTTTCTTTGAGTTACGTTTACGGTACAGGCTTTGCCTATATCTCTACCGGAGGTCATGGACATGGACAAGGCGGCGAAGAAGGGGGACACAGTTCAGAGCACGAGCATACGAATTCTTCTGACGAGACATATAGCCGTTTCGATATAAGTGCTACATACCGAACACAAATAAAAAAAGTAAGATTGCAAGCGGGTATGTCGCTATTAAACGTGTTCGGCACTAAGAATATAAAATACAACTATCAAATTTCCAGTCAAAACAATGCAACAAATATCTTCACAAAGGCAACTCCATTTACACCGACAGTCTTTCTGGAAGTTACATTCTGATTTTTAACAGTTTATTTAAAATAGAATCATCATTTATTTAAAATTTTTATCTTTGACTGTAGGGTAAAACCTCACTGACACGGTATATAAATGAAAGCGCTTCAACAATGAATATCATTAATAAATTAAAAATAAAGATGAACATGAAAAAGTTATTTTATTTAGTAGCCGTAACCGTATTTGCAGTAACATTCGCTGCCTGTAGTAATGACGATCACGATGATTTCGGAACCACATTTCAGCAGGACATTGAAGCCCGAGCCGCCGCTTTAGGTTTTGATGATGTAGCCGCTTATCAGGCAAGTGTTGCTGAACAATGTGCAGCAGGAAACCACGATAACTGCGATATCTACAACGACGGTACACATTCGGTATGTGCATACTCCGGCCATTCAGGAACCAACCATGATGGAACTCATCACAATGGAAGTGACCACGGAACACATGACAAGAATGGTCATCAACACAATGACGGCAAACATCACTAAAATACACAATCACAGTATGGATTCAATAAAAGGGTTCATCCCATCTTATTGAATCCGCTGTAAAAACTCCGCTTTTTGATACTTGAAACAATAATCAGCATAATCCAAAGTTAATATAAGGTATGAAAAGGTATCTCATTATATCCATATTGTCATTATCAACATTACTTATGTTGGTACTGAAAGTGATACCTCACCATCATCATGCCGGAATAGCCTGTATTGTTATGGAACTATGCGAAAATGACAATACCTACAATGATGAACATACCCATCATGAAGAAGTGCCTGAACCAAACACACACGACAATTTCTGCATTACCGAACTCGATGTAATCATACCGGCTTCGGAGCACGAAATAATCAATCAAATCCTTTCAGGCAAAGACAATCTTAACTTTTTAACCTTATTTATTCTTCCTGTGCATTTATTAAGTTTCCTGACCGAATCAACTACTTCCGATACGAATTACGGAGAGTGTATATCACATTATCAATCCGCACAATTAAACCGGCACAATAGTTTACGTGCTCCACCCTATCGGCACGCCTGATATATCAGGGTAATCGCATTTTAATCATATCCATAATGTAAACGTTTGCTGCAAGCATAACAGTAGATCCTTGTATGCGTATGTGTGGTATACCTGATTCTTCCGAAATCATTGGCAACACCCATGTTTTCCCAGCCGGGCAAGTTAACCTCTTAGTAAGAGCCATGAAAAGATATGTTGTCCGTGTTATTTTCATGCAGGTTGAGCTCAGTTATTTTATCTAAAAACAACAACACTTCAAATTTAAAAGCTATGTATCTAACATCAAAAGTAATTATATCATTCATTACGGTAATAATCTTATTTCTCATACCAATAAAAGCTTTGCCCGTAACTGACGGAATTGAAACATCCTATAATGACAGTATCTCAGTTTCCGACGAGCACACATTTTCATATAAGCAACTTATTATTCCGGGAGTTTTAATGCTCTACGGAACAATTGAAGTCACTCTTGCACCTAAAAACCGTTTACTAAATTATGCCATTGGACACGAAGTTATTACCCATAAGCCCGAAAAATTTCAGATAGACGACATTACCCAGTATGTTCCGGCAGCCAGCGTATATGCGCTGAATTTAGCAGGCATAAAAGGAAAACATAATTTCAAAGACCGCACCATAATTCTGGGAATGGCAAGTATATTTACAGCTGCTTCAGTGAACGGTATAAAATATACGGCAAAAGTCGAAAGACCGGATAAATCAGCAAGGAATTCATTTCCATCAGGACATACGGCAATTGCTTTTATGGGTGCCGAATTTCTCTGGCAGGAATATAAAGATGTTTCTATTTGGTACGGAATTGCAGGATATACTATTGCCGCCGGAACAGGAGCATTCCGTATCTATAATAATAAGCATTGGGTGGGCGATGTAGCATTTGGTGCCGGATTAGGGATTTTGAGTACAAAACTTGCATATTGGTTATACCCTACTGTCGAAAATAAGCTATTTAATGGCGGAAAGAATAAAAATAAAAAGACCAACCTTGCTTTTTATCCGTACTATACCGGTCAGCAGGGCGGTTTATCCATGTCAATGCAATTTTAAATACCTGTTTTTGATAATTAACTTTCTGCACCTCTTTTTTGTTACCATATTAAAAATATCATTTAAATTTGAACAATGGATAATTCAGTCATAAACATATTAGACGCAAACGGCATCAAGCCCACAACGCCACGCATATTAATACTAAATGCCATGCTGGGTTATAATCGTGCATTCAGTTTGGGCGATCTTGAAAAAGATTTGCTCGACATAGACAAGTCTACTATATTTCGTACCATCAATCTTTTTCACGAAAAGAAAATCATTCATAATTTCGACGATGGTTCCGGCTCCATGAAATATTCCGTATGCCAAGACAATTGCGATTGCGGTCAGGACGATTTCCACATACATTTTTATTGTAATTACTGCCAGAAAGCATTTTGCCTCGAAAACGTGGTTGTACCTAAGCTGGAGCTACCCGATGGTATTGAAATGGAAGACGCAAATTTTGTTATTAAAGGTTATTGCGGAAAATGTTCTCGTAATGCAACTTAGTTGCACTCCATTTATATATATATTTGCACCAGTTAATAAAAAACGTTAGTGAAAAAGATTATCTCCATAGCATTTATCGCATTATCAAGCCTCCTGCTACTGATAATGACAGTCGTGCCCCATCACCACCACAAAGGGTTGGCGTGCATGATTATCGAAATATGCGACGAAGATAACAACGTTAACGACGAACACACCTCACACAGCACCATTCCATTCGAAAGCCAGCAGGGAGAAACCTGTATAGCCGATGCAGAATATACTGTACCGCAATCGCATGAAGAAAACCAATGCAAGGTTTCATCTTGTACTGACAACCATATCATCCATTTATTCCCACTCTATTATTTAGCTGCGGACAACTTTGCATTCGGCAACATTGCTTCCGGTTCAGGAACAGATTACGGCGAGTACATTGTTTTCTACACATCCGCAGAAGCAAACCACTTCAATGGTTTGCGTGGCCCTCCCTATATACACGTTTAAGCATTTCATTTATTTCCATGTACCTTGTTTTGAGTGCCTGTGCGTGTCCAAAATAAGCCGTACTATTTCTTACACATCAGAATTTCGAGAATTAAATTCAATTATTTCAAATTGAAGTATCGGTAATTTGCGTGCCGGGCTATGCCTGTGTAGCAATGCCTGTGCCGTACTTCCGTAACATAATAATAAAAAAATGAAAACGTATATTATAGGATTATTCATTGTTACAGCCATGTTGTTGACCGGATGTAATTCAAATCAAAAAACAGAGAACGAAAAAGAAGACAAGCATGAACATGTGGACGGCGACGGTCACGACCATGCGAATGAAAAAGACCATGACCATTCCGAAGGTGATGGACATGATCATTCAAACGATAAAGAGCATAAACACTCAGAGGGTGATGGACACGACCACGAAGCCGAAGCAAAGGGAGAAAGTCACGCCGACGAAATCCTCTTCACAAAACAGCAAGCCCAGCTTGTTGACCTGAAGACAGAAACCGTTGCACCCGGCAGCTTTTATAACTCCATCAAAACAAGCGGACAGATACAAGCCTCGCAAGGTGACGAAGCTGTTATTGCAGCTACATCCAACGGTATTGTATCATTTACCAATCCGTCCATAACAGACGGTACAGCCGTGAAAGCCGGACAACCCATTGTAACTATTTCAGCAAAGAAACTGTTGGAAGGCGACCCGTCCGTAAAAGCGCGGATTGAATATGAAACCGCCCAGAAAGAGTTCCAACGTGCCGAATCATTGGTAAAAGAACAGATTATTTCCGCTAAGGATTTTGAACAGGCTCGTTTGCGCTACGAAACAGCGAAAACAGTTTATCAGGCACAGGCAGGCAACATGACAGCATCGGGCGTAAGTGTAACTTCCCCTATCGGCGGATATATTAAGAATAGACTTGTTGCACAGGGCGAATATGTTTCAGTAGGTCAGCCCATTGCAACCGTATCGCAGAACAGGCGTTTGCAGTTACGTGCCGAAGTATCCGAAAACAACTTTAAGATACTGAAAAGCATCAGCAGCGCCAACTTTAAGCCTGCCTATGACAATCAGTTGTATAAACTTTCGGAACTGAACGGACGCCTGTTGTCTTTCGGTAAAGCAAGCACCGACCAGTCTTTCTACATCCCTGTTACCTTTGAGTTCGATAACGTGGGCGACATTATTCCCGGAGCTTATACCGAAGTATATCTGCTTTCCACCTTGCAGGACAATGTCATATCCGTTCCTGTTTCAGCCGTTACCGAAGTGCAGGGATTGAACTTCGTGTACCTGCAAATAGGCGACGAAGAATACACAAAGAAAGAAGTAACCCTCGGACAGAACAACGGCGAACGTGTGCAAATACTTGCAGGTCTTCAACGCGGAGCCAAAGTAGTTACCAAAGGTGTGTATCAGGTGAAACTGGCAGCAACCTCTTCCGTAATGCCCGAAGGACATAGTCACTAATCACTAAAACACGAATCAGTATGTTGAACAAGATAATAAAATTCTCGCTGAACAACCGT
>CALFXE010000240.1 GCA_937927845.1 uncultured Paludibacter sp. | reverse complement strand
ATTAAATTTATCTTTTCGAAATCTTTATCGGCTTATGTGGTTTTTATCACATAAGCGTATTAAATTTACTTCTTCGAATTTTTTACCGGCTTATGTAATTACATTATATAAGCAGCTCAAATTTGTTTTTTTCAAACTTGATCATATTTTCGTCACGCATTTTGCAAAGCTCTCTGGACATACTGCTTCTGTTTACATTCAAATAATCGGCCAGCTGGTCACGGTTAAACGGGATGGTAAATTTGTTTTTGCCCTGAAGCCCAAAATAAGCGATCAGCTTATCACGCGTAGTTTTTGCGGATAAAATTTCAAGCTTGGCATTCAGCATAATATTTTTATTTGCCATCAGCCGCAGCATATTCGCGATCAGCTTGGCATGAAACGTGCAGGTTGAGGGGCAGGTTTCAAGTATTTTATTAAATTCGAACAGCAAAATTTCACATTTTGAATTTGCGACCACTGTAATGGGGGACTCCTTTGTTTCAACGCAAGCCAAAGTTTCGCCAAACACATCGGGGACTGCAATGTTTGCCACAATATTTCTGTCACCAGATATATTTTCCTTTACCACGGAAACCGAACCTGCCAATACAATGCCCAGTTTTGAAATTTCATCCCCCGCTAAAATAATAATATTGTTTTTCTGATAGCTTCGCACAACCGCGCCCAGACATTTTAACAGCGGTATCCTTTATTTGATGAAATAAAATATTGTTTTTCAAAATTTTTAAATGTTTTAGATTTTTTTCCATAATTTTTTCACTTTCTGTTGCAATTGCAACCGATATTATAGTGTAATTATAGTATACTAGAGTCACAAAGTCAATAGCAAAAACAAATTTTTTTAAAGTGCTGCGCAGAAGAATGATTCTTCTTATGATAAATTATAAAATAAAAAAGAGAAAGGGAAACGGCATTGAAATTTTTCATAACTGCTTTATGAAGGATGGCAAATGCCAGCGGTGATAAAAATGTTAAGACAAATTATTAAAATCGATGAGGAAAAATGTAACGGTTGCGGTTTATGCGTTTCAGCCTGTCACGAAGGAGCGATCGCGATGATAAACGGAAAAGCAAAATTATTAAGAGACGATTACTGTGACGGGTTAGGCAATTGTCTGCCGGTCTGTCCGACGGGAGCGATCACCTTTGAACAGAGAGACACATTGGAATTTAATGAGGAGGCAGTGAAAGCGAATATGGAAGAGAATATGAAAAAAGTAAAACCCGAAAAATTGGCATGCGGTTGTCCGGGGACGCATTCTAAAACAATACACAGAATAGAAAATGAAAAAGTTGAAAATACCACAGTAGATTCATATATTAGCAATTTTAAAGTAGGAAATATATATGAATTCCAGGCACCTGCCAATCCTGGAAACTATGAAGTAAGAGTAATCTGCTCAGGAACTATCAATGCGGATCTATACTCTTATGCACTATTTGGAGTTGCCCCTTTTACAGTAAGCGGAGAGCCTACAGGAGAGCTAGCAGCAGGCTACGAGGGTCTTGCAACTTGGGCGGCCACAGAGGTAAATAAAGCTGTAGAAGAAAAGTTGGTAACAGATAAAGTACTTACGGAGTTCCCTAAGGAAATCACAAGGGAAGAATTCTGCGAGCTGGCAATACTTCTTTATGAAAAAATCACAGGGAAAGAAGCACCAACTGTAAGTATAAACCCATTTACAGATACACAAAACTCACAAGTATTAAAAGCCTTTAGTCTAGGAATCGTATCTGGAATTGGAGAAGGCAAGTTTGCTCCAAATAACAAGGTTACTATACAGGAAATTTCAGCAATGTTGGTGCGTACTCTAAAGGTTACTAAGCCAGAACTGAATG
>CALFXE010000239.1 GCA_937927845.1 uncultured Paludibacter sp. | reverse complement strand
CTGCCCGCTAACGCTCGTGTCATCCCGAACAAGCGAAGCGAAGTGAGGGAACTCCCGTGCAGTTGTAGTCAGTTGGATAGCGCGAAGTGAGGGAACTCCTCTACAGTTGTAGTGGGTTGGATAGCGCGAAGTGAGGGAACTCCCGTGCAGTTGTGGTCGGCTGGATAGTGCGAAGTGAGGGAACTCCCGTTCAGTTGTAGTCAGTTGGATAGCGCGAAGTGAGAGAACTCCCGTGCAGTTGTAGTCAGTTGGATAGCGCGAAGTGAGGGAACTCCTCTAAAGTCGTAATCGGCTAACATCCTCGTCCGCTAACGCTCGTGTCATTCCGAATGAGCGCAGCGATTGAGGAATCTCCTGTACAGTCATATTTAGTCTTAATTTTTAAAGGTCAGAAAAGATGAAATATCATAATTTATATAATCCTGAATTTGAACATGATGCTTGTGGTGTTGGGTTGTTGGTTGATGTACATGGTGGAAAGTCGCACGATATAGTTGAAAATGGTCTGCAAGTGCTTGAAAATATGTTACATCGTGGAGCCGAAAGTGCTGATGTCAAAACAGGTGATGGTGCAGGTATTATGCTCCAAATCCCACATGAGTTTATTCTGCTGCAAGGTATCCCGGTGCCTGAGAAGGGCAAATACGGTACAGGTCTTATCTTTCTCCCAAAAGAAGAAGATCAGGCAGCACTTTGCATGAAGATGCTGGAAGATACTCTGATTGCTGACGGTCTGAATCTTCTTGCTGTGCGTGATGTGCCGGTCAATAGTAACACACTTGGCGAAATATCACGCGCTAACGAGCCTGATATCAAGCAGATATTCGTAACAGGAATCAGCAACGGCGAACTGTTGGAAACAAAGCTTTATATCGTTCGCAAGAAATTGGAGAAGAAAATTGCTCAATCGATACTGACCGACAAACGTAGTTTCTATGTGGTGAGCCTATCTTCACAGCGAATTGTATATAAGGGGATGCTGACTTCAACACAGCTTCGTGAATATTTCATCGACTTGAGCAGTCCTTATTTCACAAGTGCGCTGGCATTGGTACATTCACGCTTCAGCACCAATACTTTTCCTTCGTGGGATTTAGCTCAGCCGTTTCGCTTACTTGGGCATAACGGTGAGATTAACACTATTCGTGGTAATCGCTACTGGATGACTGCTCGCGAAAGTATTCTATCGGCAACTGAATTAGGTAATTCTGAAGATATTTTTCCTATTATTCAACCGGGCATGAGCGATAGTGCTTCCTTAGATAATGCATTGGAATTTTTAGTGATGTCGGGGAAAAGTCTGCCGCACGCATTAGCAATGCTCGTACCCGAAAGTTGGAATGATAAAAATCCTATTTCCAACGAGTTGAAGGCTTTCTACGAATATCACAGCATTATCATGGAGCCATGGGATGGTCCCGCTACACTGCTTTTCACTGATGGACGGTACGCCGGCGGTATGTTGGATAGGAATGGATTGCGACCTGCACGTTATCTTCTAACCAATAACGACACACTCATAATTGCTTCCGAAGCTGGTGTTCTTCCCTTTGAAGCTTCTGAAATTAAGGAAAAAGGTCGATTGCAACCGGGTAAAATGCTGATGGTGGACACGCAGGAAGGTGCGATTTATTACGATTCGGAAATTAAAGAAGAATTGGCTTCAGCTCTGCCATACTCCGAATGGTTGTCGAAAAACCGGATTATGCTAAATAATATTTCTTCAGGTCGAAAGGTAAGCCATGATGTAAAAGATCATCAAAAATTATTGAAGACTTTTGGTTATTCAAAAGAAGATATCGAACATATCATTGCACCGATGGCTTCCGATGGTAAGGAACCGGTCGGCTCGATGGGTAACGATACACCCTTAGCTGTTTTATCTACTAAGCCTCAACTTCTTTTCAACTATTTTCGGCAATTGTTTGCACAAGTTACCAATCCGCCGATTGACCCTTTGCGCGAGGAGTTGGTGATGTCGCTTGCACTTTATATCGGGGCACAGGAGGCTAACCAGTTGCAGCCGACTCCCGAACTTTGCAAAATGCTAAAACTCGAAAGTCCGGTTATCCGCAACGAAGAATTAGATATTCTAACCCATTTGGGATATAAAGGTTTTAAAACCAAGATAATACCTATGCTTTTTGATGTGTCGAAAGGAGATAGTTTGTCGAAGCAAACAAAAATTTTAGAAGCTGCTTTAACTGATTTGTGTAATCAAGCGGAACAGGCTGTTATTGATGGATATCATTACATTATCTTGAGCGATCGAGGTGTGAATGAAAAACAAGCGCCTATTCCTTCGCTGCTTGCTGTGTCGGCTGTTCACCATTATTTGATTGAAAAACGTCGCCGTATGCAAATAGCTATTGTGGCGGAAACTGCCGAAGCGCGTGAGGTGATGCACTTTGCACTATTGTTCGGTTTTGGTGCATCTGCTGTAAATCCTTATATGGCATTTTCTGCACTGAATGAATTGGTTAACAAGCACGAACTTCAATTGGATTTTCATACTGCCGAGAAAAACTATGTCAAATCTATCAATAAAGGTTTGCTGAAAGTTCTGTCGAAAATGGGTATCTCGACTTTGCAAAGTTATCGTGGGGCACAGATATTTGAAGTCGCAGGTATTCGTCAAGAACTGCTCGATAAGTATTTTCGAGGTATGATAGCTCGCATTGGCGGTATCGGTCTGGAAGATATTGCAAAAGATATTCTGATTCGACATGCCGAAGGTTTCTATTCTGATGAAGACCAACTGCTGCAAAATGCAGGAGTATATGCCTATCGTAATGATGGTGAGTCGCATGCATGGAATCCGGAGACTATTTCGAAACTTCAAATAGCCACTCGCCTTGGTGATTATCTTCAGTTTAAGGAATTTACCCAAACGGTGAATGAAAAATCCGAACCTATTTTCCTACGTGACTTCCTGATTTATAAACGTAATCCTATAGATATTTCAGAAGTTGAACCTGTTGAAAATATCACGAAACGCTTTGTTACGGGAGCTATGTCGTTCGGCTCAATTAGCAAAGAGGCGCACGAAGCTTTGGCAGTTGCACTAAATATCTTGCACGGACGAAGCAATACCGGTGAAGGTGGCGAAAATCCCGAACGCTTCAAAGTGGGCGAGGATGGACTAAGTCGTAGAAGTGCTATTAAGCAAATAGCTTCCGGACGGTTTGGTGTTACAGCCGAGTATTTAGTCAATGCTGATGAGTTACAGATAAAAGTTGCACAAGGTGCGAAACCGGGTGAGGGCGGACAGTTACCCGGCTTTAAAGTGAATAAAATTATTGCCGAAACGCGTCATTCCATTCCGGGTATTACCCTTATTTCTCCGCCACCCCATCATGATATTTATTCTATTGAAGATCTTGCTCAGCTTATTTTCGACTTGAAAAATATCAATCCGCAAGCTGAAATCAGTGTAAAATTGGTGTCGGAAAATGGTGTAGGTACTGTTGCTGCCGGCGTGGCAAAAGCTAAAGCCGACCGTATCGTGATCAGTGGTGCCGAAGGCGGAACAGGTGCAAGTCCGCTCAGCTCTATCAAACATGCGGGTATGGCAGGCGAACTCGGTCTCGCCGAAACGCAACAAACATTGGTGATGAATAACTTACGCGGATTTGTAAAATTGCAGACTGACGGACAGCTTAAAACCGGTAAAGACATTGTAGTTTCTGCACTTCTTGGTGCTGAAGAATACGGTTTTGCTACGAGTGCGCTTATTGTGCTGGGTTGTGTGATGATGCGCAAATGTCACCTGAATACCTGTCCGGTAGGTGTTGCCACGCAGGATGAAAGACTTCGCGCCCGTTTCACCGGAAAGCACGAATATCTGATTAATTTCTTTACCTTTTTGGCGCAGGAAGTACGTGAGATTTTGGCTGAAATGGGTTTCCGGAGTATGAATGAAATTATCGGTCGTTCAGATTTAATCGAGATGAAAACTTTCGACTCACACCCCAAAGCTCGGCAATTAGATTTTTCTAAAATGCTTTCTTTTCAAAAAGAAAACAGCAATCCGATTCGCAATGTCTTCATGCAAGACCATAAGATTGAAAAGGTGCTTGACCATCAGCTTATCAGGAAAGCCAATATCGCTATCGAACAAGCGTTGCCGGTAGAAATAACGGTTGGCATTGCCAATACCGATCGATCAGTAGGTGCTATGCTTTCGGGCGAAGTTGCCAAAAGATACGGTAATGTAGGATTGCCTGAGAATACTATCAATATTCGTTTTAAGGGTTCAGCCGGACAAAGTTACGGTGCTTTTCTCGCACACGGCATTTCCTTTTATCTTGAAGGTGAAGCCAACGACTATCTCGGTAAAGGACTTTCAGGAGGGCGTATAGCAGTTGTGCCGCCAAAAGGCAGCACGTTTAAACCCGAAGATAATACGATTGTGGGCAATACTCTACTCTATGGTGCTACTTCCGGCGAAATATATATCAACGGACATGCAGGCGAGCGTTTTTGTGTGCGAAATAGTGGTGCAATTGCCGTAGTGGAGGGCGTGGGCGATCATTGCTGCGAATATATGACTGGTGGACGTACAGTAGTGTTAGGCAAAACCGGTAAAAACTTCGGTGCAGGAATGAGCGGCGGTATTGCTTATGTGCTCGATATGGAAGGTAATTTCGATTATTTCTGCAATATGGAAATGGTTGAACTAACACTGATTGAAGATAAAGCAGATAGCCGAGAACTGCAAGGGTTGATTATAAAACATGCACAGCACACCGGAAGTCCGCTCGCAAAGCGTATTTTAGAAAACTGGGATGAATATCTGAAACATTTTATCAAAGTAACTCCTATTGAGTACAAAAAAGTGTTACAGGAAGAGAAAATAGAAGCAATCAAACAAAAGATTGCACAAGTTCAATATGATTAAATATTTGAAGACATGGGAAATCCGAAAGCATTTTTAAATATAAATAGAAAAGAGGCAGGCTATCGTCCTGTTCTCGATCGCATTGCTGATTACGGCGAAGTGGAGCAGACTTTAAATACGGAAGACCGTATGCTGCAAGCATCTCGCTGTATGGACTGTGGCATCCCGTTTTGTCATTGGGCTTGCCCGCTTGGAAACAAAATGCCCGAATGGCAGGATGCAATATACAAGGGAAAATGGCAGGAAGCATATGAAATTTTGTTTGAGACCAATAACTTTCCTGAATTTACCGGACGAATATGTCCTGCTCCCTGCGAGAAATCGTGTGTGTTGGCAATATCCAAAGAGCCTGTAACTATTCGTGAGAACGAAGCAGCGGTTGCTGAACGTGCTTTTTTGGAAGGATTTGTAAAACCGCGTATACCAAAAAAACAAACCGGCAAAAAAGTGGCAGTAGTCGGTTCGGGACCGGCAGGATTGGCTGCTGCTGATATACTTAATCAGAAGGGACATATGGTTACTGTTTTCGAAAAAGATGAAGTGATTGGTGGATTGCTCCGCTTGGGTATTCCGGATTTCAAACTGAACAAGGGAATTGTAGAAAGGCGCGTTTCTGTATTGCGTGAAGAAGGAGTCGTTTTCAAAGTAAATATGGAGATTGGCAAAGATATTTCAGCCGAAAAATTGCTTGCCGACTACGATGCAATCTGTTTGGCAGTTGGTGCCGGGAAACCACGTGATTTACCAATTGAAGGTCGCGAAATGAGAGGGATTCATTTTGCATTAGAACTCCTCCAACAGCAAAACCGGATAGTGGCTGGTACAGCAATCGCTGATGATGATTTGATTTCTGCAAAAGGAAAGCATGTGTTAGTCATCGGTGGTGGCGACACAGGCTCCGATTGTGTGGGTACTTCTGTGCGTCATAAAGCCGAGCGTGTAACTCAAATTGAGATTTTACCCAAACCGCCTATCGGCAACAACCCTGAGACACCATGGCCTGCATCATATCCGATGGTGCTAAAAACATCAAGCTCGCACGAAGAAGGTTGCGAGCGGCGATGGTCTTTGGCTTCCAAACGTTTTATCGGCAGCAACGGCAAAGTTACCGGTGTGGAGGTAGTAGAAGTGGAATGGGTGAAAGAAAACGGTCGAATGACAATGAAAGAAGTCGGCACACCCGAAATTATCAAAGCTGATTTGGTACTGCTATCGATGGGATTTATATCGCCGGTTCATGAAGGATTACTTAATCAGTTGGGTATTGAATACGACATTCGCGGCAATGTAAAAACATTTTCACCCAATCAATCGAGCGTAGTCAAAGTGTTTGCTGCCGGCGATGCCGCTCTGGGCGCAAGCCTTGTAGTTCGCGCTATCGATTCAGGACGCAAAGCAGCCAAAAAGATAGATGAATATTTGATGATGTAGAGTATATTGTTGGTACGCTGATAAAGCGGATACAAGCAACGCTGATATACACAGATTATAAATCAGCGTTTGAAAATCAGCGTTATCAGCGTACTATTCTTTGGTTATCCTATTTGAAATTGCTTAATAGTTGATAGAGTAGATTGATTATGTCAAAAAAAAATATAAATATATAATCTAACTATAATATAATTTTCATGTCAAAATCGTAATTTTGTAGCCGGAAAAGAAAATCTCTTTTTTCGATAGAAAAAATAAACACAACCGATATGATATTTAAGAATAAATGAAGGCAACGAGGTACATATTCGTAACCGGTGGAGTTGCTTCATCGTTAGGCAAAGGAATTATTGCCGCTTCTCTCGGAAAACTCTTGCAAGCAAGAGGCTTTAAAGTCACCAACCAAAAACTCGACCCCTATATCAACATAGATTCCGGAACGCTAAATCCATACGAACACGGTGAGTGTTATGTAACTGTGGATGGACATGAAGCTGATTTGGATCTTGGACATTACGAGCGATTTTTGAATATAGAAACCCATAAAGCAAATAATATCACCACCGGACGAATTTATGAGAGTGTTATTAAAAAAGAACGTAGGGGAGAATTTCTTGGAAAAACAATACAGGTCATACCTCATATTACTGATGAGATAAAGCGGAATATACAATTCTTGGGGAATACTTCAGAAGTAGATTTTGTAATAACTGAAATAGGCGGAACGGTAGGAGATATCGAATCGTTGCCTTACATCGAAAGCGTGCGTCAATTACGTTGGGAACTTGGCAAAAACTGCTTAAATATTCATCTTACTTATGTTCCGTATCTATCAGCAGCAAAAGAACTTAAAACGAAACCAACTCAACATTCTGTTAAGATGTTGCAAGAACAGGGTGTGCAGCCTGATGTGCTTGTGTTGCGTACCGAGCATGATATTTCAAAAGATATACGTAACAAAGTTGCTTTGTTTTGCAATGTTGAACCTGAAGCAGTGATGCAGTCTATCGATGTACCAAATATCTATCGTGTTCCGATAAATATGCAAAATGAAAAATTAGATGAAGTTGTATTGTCGAAAATGGGGTTCAATATCTCAGAAGTTCGCCAGGCTGATATGACAAGTTGGAACTGTTTCCTGAATAAACTTGAGAAAGCAGAACAGACAGTACGTATTGGTTTGGTTGGAAAGTATGTTCAGTTGCCGGATGCGTATAAATCAATCATTGAATCACTTATACAGGCAAGTGCTTATAATGATAGAAAATTAAAATTAGAATACATACTGTCAGATAACTTGACTGCTGACAATATTGATAAGACTTTCAGTAATTTACATGGTATTGTAGTCGCACCGGGCTTTGGAAATCGTGGTATAGAAGGTAAGTTTCTGGCATTACGATATGCTCGTGAACATAATCTTCCATGTTTTGGTATTTGTCTGGGTATGCAAACCATGTCAATCGAATTTGCCCGAAATGTATTGGGATATACTGATGCAAATAGTACGGAAATAGATCCTGATACATCGCACAAAATCGTTGATATTATGGATGAACAGAAGAATATTCTCAATTTAGGAGGAAGTATGCGTTTGGGAGCATATCAATGTACACTGAAAGAAGGTTCAAAAGTATTTGATATTTACGGAAAAAAATCTATTAACGAACGCCATCGTCATCGCTATGAGTTTAATAGTTCTTTCAGAGAAGAATTTGAAAAAAATGGAATGATTTGTAGCGGTATAAATGAGAATACAAATTTAGTTGAGGTCATTGAACTTACTTCACATAAATGGTATATTGGTACACAATTTCATCCTGAGTATAGCAGTACCATTGAGAATCCGCACCCATTATTTATCAGTTTTGTGAAGGCAGCAAGTAGCAGTAATTGGTAAATTACACTAAAAGCCTTAAAACTTTTTACCTTTTACTTGCTTTTTTACTTTTTACGTATGCGAGTTATCTTAAATAAATAGTACTTTTGTGCCCGTTACTGTTTGTATAATTATAAATCATCATTAACTATGTTAGTAAAAACATTTGGAGCAGCTGTTCAGGGCATAACAGCAACTGTCGTTACCATAGAGGTAAATATCAGTCAAGGTATCAGATTTCTTATTGTCGGATTACCGGATAATGCAGTAAGAGAAAGTCATGAGAGAATAGCATCGGCATTATCTTTTGCAGAAAAGAAACTTCCACGTATGCAGGTAGTTATAAATATGGCACCGGCAGATATAAGAAAAGAAGGTTCAGCATATGATTTGCCATTGGCGGTTGGCATATTGGCTGCATCACAGCAGATAAAATCTGATGGTTTGGATAAGTTTTTATTGATGGGAGAGCTTTCTTTAGATGGCGGTATGAAGCCGATAAAAGGGGCATTACCTATCGCAATAAAAGCTCGTGAAGCCGGATTTAAAGGACTTATAATACCTTATCAGAATGCAAAAGAGGCTGCTGTGGTATCCGGAATTGATGTTTATGGTGTTAAAGATATAAGAGAAGTCATTTCTTTGTTAAATGGCAACCCGACAATAGAGCCTGTGAGAGTCAATACAGATGAGCTGTTTTATGATACTCACAAAAACTTAGAGATGGATTTTTCTGATGTAAAAGGGCAGGAAAATGTAAAACGAGCTTTTGAAGTTGCTGCTGCCGGTTCGCACAATATTATATTAGTGGGACCTCCAGGTGCAGGTAAATCTATGATGGCTAAGCGTTTGCCGACTATTATGCCACCCATGACGTTGGAAGAGGCATTAGAAACCACGAAAATTCATTCGGTTGCCGGTAATATTGATTCAAATACGGCACTTGTGGCGCAACGTCCGTTCAGAAGTCCGCATCATACGATTTCTGATGTGGCTTTAGTTGGTGGAGGAGCTTTTCCACAGCCGGGAGAGATATCATTAGCGCATCATGGAGTTCTTTTTCTTGATGAGCTACCTGAGTTTAAACGTTCGGTATTGGAGGTTATGAGGCAGCCTTTAGAAGATAGAAAGATTTCAATATCACGAGCGAAATTTGCTGTCGACTATCCGGCGAGTTTTATGCTTGTTGCATCAATGAATCCTTGCCAATGTGGATATTATAACCATCCTGAAAAGGATTGTGTTTGTGCACCGGGAAGTGTAAGGAAATATTTAAGTAGAATATCCGGTCCGCTGCTCGACAGAATTGATATTCATATAGAAATTGTACCTGTGCCTTTTGAAAAATTATCTGAACAAAGAGAGGCTGAAAAAAGTGAATGTATACGCGAGCGAGTTATTAAAGCGAGAAAAATTCAGGAAATACGTTTTAAAGATATTGATGGAGTGTATTGTAATGCTCAAATGACATCAAAATTACAGCGAAAATTTGCAAATCCTGATAAATCCGGTACAGAATTGCTGAAAAATGCAATGAAAAGACTAAATTTGTCGGCTCGTGCGTACGATAGGATATTAAAAGTCTCGAGAACCATTGCTGATTTGGAAGGTTCAGAGAATATTTGTGCATATCATATAGCAGAAGCTATTAATTATAGAAACCTCGACCGGGAAGGTTGGGCAGGATAGATTTATTTATATTTTAATATGAAATATTTTGTAATTGCCGGTGAAACATCCGGAGATTTTCATGGTTCGACTCTTATGAAAGAGTTGATAAAATTAGATTCAAATAGTGAATTTAAATATTTTGGTGGTGATTTAATGCGAGGAGCAGCAGGTGTACGACCTGTTGTGCATATCAGAGATATGTCTTTCATGGGATTTTGGAATGTTTTTAAAAATCTTCCTTCCATTTTAAAAACCCTCAAGAAATGTAAACAGGCTATTATTGATTATAAACCGGATGCTCTTATTCTTGTTGATTATCCAAGTTTTAATTTACGTGTTGCTAAATATATCAGAAAGCACACGAACATTCCGATTTATTATTATATTTCTCCATCAGTATGGGCTTGGAAGTCACACCGAATTAAACAAATAAAGCGTGACATTACACAAATGCTTACGATAATTCCTTTTGAAAAGGAGTTTTATGCATCGCATAATTATGAAGTGAAGTATGTTGGAAACCCAACAATCGATGCCATCCATGACAATTTAGATAAATCAGAAGAAAAATCATATTTTAAAAAGAAGTATTTCCTTTCTGAAAAGCCTATTATCGCTCTACTTCCGGGTAGTCGTAAACAAGAGATTGCTGCATGTTTACCAAAGATGATTTTGGCAGCTAAGAAATTTCCGGAATATCAAATTGTAATTTCAGGGGTTAATTCTGTGCATACTGCATTTTATCATGAATATATGAATGGTGGAAATTATCCTATTATCAAGCATCATCCTTATCAATTAGTGTATCATTCAGATATTGCAGTTGTAAATTCAGGGACTGCAACTTTAGAAACTGCATTGATTGGGACACCGCAAATTGTTGTGTATCACGTTATGTTGGGCAGGTTTGCTTATTGGGCTAAAGAATTGTTGATTAAAACTAAATATATTTCTTTGGTTAATATTTTGGCTCAAAGACCAATAGTTAAAGAATTATATGCCCATTTATTTACTGTAGATAATATCTACAATGAGATGAAGAAGATTCTAAATGATAATAAATACAGAATGGAAATGATTGATTCTTATAAGGTTTTAAGAGAGACTTTAGGAGAACCGGGCACGGCGCAAAGGGCTGCTAAATGTATTTATGAACATAAAAATGGTAACTCCAAATAACCCTAATCGAAATATAATTTTAATGATATGCGTTTTTATTTAGCTATTGTCGTTTTATTTTCATTGTTTATAAGCTTATCTGCTGTAGCTCAGGATGAAAGATCTCAGATTCCACCAGTTCTTCAAAAGTCATATTTTGAGGTTAATTTAGGATATATTAATTATCCGTTTGGTGCTGAACAGCTTGAAACCGGATATGAATTGGTAGACGTACAAGTGCCACATATGGCTGTGCGTTTGGTTCTATGGGGATATGATTTTAATGATTATCTCTCGGCTCAATTAACTTATATGCGACCGGTTGGTTGGGTGAAATATCAGTATAATCAGGCAGGTTCTACGATTGTAAACAGAAAATCTGTATGGACAAATGTTGGTGGTTTTACCTTAAAAGGCAAACTGCCTATTGGTGAGAAATTTTCTGTATATGGAGAAGGAGGCTTGGGAATTATTACAAGAGCAGGATTTGAGGATAACAGCGGAAATCCCGTAGTAAAAGATGCTAATTATGCAACTTTCCTGTTTGGTGCAGGACTGAAATATCACATTAATAAGAAGTGGGCTTTACAACTCGTAAGTAATTATTCTCCTTCGTCTGCAAAAAGAAATCAACCATATACCTCTTTTGTCGGCACCGGGTTTTCATATAATTTCATTCCTTATACTGATAAGCAAATTCAGAAAACTGCTGAAGGTGGCATGATTCATCCAAAACAATGGCTTCAAATAGGTTATTCAAGTAATATTATCGGCTATGGAGTGAATAATTTTGTGTCTAATCAGTATTTTCCAATTTTTTGGGGAGGTAATGCTCATGTGAAACAAGGAATTTCTCTTAATTACCAGAGGAATGTCTTCCATAGTGCCAAATTCTTTGCTATTGACTGGGGTATAAATGCATCAGCATGGCAAACAACAGGAATTAATGGTAATACAACTAACGGTGAAGAAAGTTTTTTTACTCTATCATTATTTCCTGTGTTCCGTCTGAATTTCCTACAAACCAAACTGTTTGACGCATACTTTTATTATACTGTAGCTGCCCCAACATTTATCTCAAAAAAGATAATTGATGGCTATGATACAGGAGAGAAATTTACATTTATGGATAATATGGGTGCCGGAATCTTCTTTGGAGATGACAGAAGATATAATGCCGAGCTTAAAATCGGACATTATTCCAATGGCAATATTTTCCCAAATAATGAAGCTGTAAAAATCCCACTATCTCTAAATGTAGGTTATGCATTCTAAATTAGAATGGCAATCCTGAACCCTCTTCTGTCGGTGTAGAGTCGAAAGCCGGTGGTATAGGAGGAGGTGGAGCATCGAAGGTGTCGGCGTATGTGTTGGCAGTTTCTCCGCTAACAGCAGATTTCTCAACTTTCCATGCACGTATAGAGGTAAACCAGCGACCGTTCCATTCGCGACTTTCAATGTCGAAGCTTACATTTACCTGATCGTCAATCGCTACAGGGAATTGATCTATTTTGTTCCCAAACAGGTTAAAACATACTTTTTTGGGATATTGTTCCTGAGTTTCTAAAACGTAATCTTGTGAACGCCATGGTCCGTTTCTTCCTTCACCGGTTTGTAAAGGTAATACTGCAATAATTTTTCCTGAAATTTCCATTAAATTTTAATTTTTGTGCAAATTTAAAAGAATTTCAGATATAATCATAATTAAAAATCAATTAAAAGGTGGTTATATTTGCAACTAACACTATGATAGTAACTTGGGGAATTTAAGAAAATGTTAATGTGCTAATCCTGATTTATCAGAATTAGCACATAATCCATTATCCCATTGGTATATTGACACATTGACACATTAGCATATTAGCACATTAATCTTACAGTCTCGCTTTTATTGCTTTTGTAGCTTCTTCAAATCCGGGTTTTTCCAACAGAGCAAACATATTTTTCTTATATGCTTCAACACCCGGCTGATCGAATGGATTAATACCTAAAATATAACCGCTTATGCCACAAGCTTTTTCGAAGAAGTAAAGTAACTGACCAAGATAATATTCATTTAACTTAGGCAATTCGATTTTGAGATTTGGTACGCCACCATCTATATGAGCGAGCAAAGTTCCAAGTTCCGCCATCTTATTAACTTCGTCAACTCTTTTGCCTGCAAGGAAATTCAAACCATCGAGATTTGCTTCGTCACTTGGTACAAGTACCTTATTATTAGGCTCGTTTACTGAAATAACAGTCTCGAAAATTGTTCTTTCACCTTCTTGAATCCATTGTCCCATAGAATGTAAATCGGTAGTAAAATCAACAGCAGCCGGGAAAATGCCAAGATTTTCTTTTCCTTCGCTTTCGCCGTAAAGCTGCTTCCACCATTCCGAAACAAAATGCAATTTTGGGTGATAATTGACCAAAATTTCGATTTTCTTTCCTGATTTATATAATTCGTTGCGCACAGCAGCATATTGAGCAGCTGGATTATTTTCGTAAGGCGTGTTTAATCCACAAGTACCTTCCATATCAACAGCACCTTTAACAAGCTGACGAATATCGAAGCCTGCAATAGCAATAGGAAGTAAGCCTACAGGAGATAAAACAGAATAGCGACCACCGATATTATCTTCAATTACATAAGTTTTGTAACCTTCCTGTACAGCTAAAGTGCGTAATGCACCACGTTCTTTATCCGTAACGGCAACAATTAATTTACGTGATGCATCTTTCCCCTGCTGATTTTCAAGTTGAGTTTTCAATAGTCGGAAAGCTAAGGCAGGCTCAGTTGTAGTGCCTGATTTTGATATTGATATGATACCAAACTTCTTGTTTTTTAGCAATTCTTGCAATTCATAAAGATAATCTTCACCTATATTCTGACCGGCATATACAATTACAGGGCTTTTTCTATCAGTTTGAAGCCAATCAAAACTGTTAGATAGCGAATCGATAACGGCTTTTGCTCCAAGATAACTACCGCCTATACCGATAACCACAACAACTTCACAATTGTCCCTGAGTATTTTAGCAGTATTTTCAACATCTTGTAAGTGCGCCTCATCAATAGAAGTTGGCAAGTTCAACCAGCCAAGAAAATCATTTCCTTTGCCTGTTCCCTGATGTAAAGCTTTATTTGCTTCATTTGTAACCAATTTGTAATTTGCAACTGATTCTTTAGATACAAAACCAAATGCTTTGTCGATAATAAGTTTAATATTTTCCATTTTTTTATATTGTAATTAGTGATTGGTGATTAGTGATTAGTAATTAATATATAGTAAATTGTAAATAGTAAAATAGTACATACACTATAGCCTATTGACCTTAGACTATAGACCATAAGTTTCACTCCTCATTCTACTTAAGCCTATCCGTCAATTCCCTGATTTTTAATAGCGGTGATGCTCTGTTGTATAATATCTCGTAAACAGTATTTACAATAGGCATATCTACTTTATATTTTTGATTGATTTCATAAATACATTTTGTTGCGTAATAACCTTCTGCTATCATTTCCATCTCTATTTGTGCGGTTTTGACTGAATATCCTTTGCCTATCATGCTGCCAAACAATCTGTTGCGACTAAACTTAGAATATGCTGTAACTAATAAATCGCCTAAGTAAGCCGACTGACTGATATCTCGGTGTAGCGGACTGGTTGCATTACAGAAACGATTAATTTCCTGTATTGCATTCGACATCAGCACCGATTGAAAATTATCGCCATATTTCAAACCATGACAAATACCTGCTGCTATTGAGTAAATATTTTTCATGATTGAAGAGTATTCCATTCCTATAATATCTTCACTTACAGATGTTTTTACAAAGCTGGTAGCAAATAATTGAGCCAACATCTTAGCCCTGTCGCGCGAGGTAGAAGCAAGAGTCAGATATGACAATCTTTCAAGTGCAACTTCTTCAGCATGGCACGGACCTGCCAATACTGCAATATTTTCTTTGGGAACTTTATAAACTTGCTCGAAAAAGTCAGTTACTATCATATTATCGTCAGGCACAATACCTTTTATCGCTGAAACAATAACTTTTTTATGAATTTTTCGATTTAATCTCCTTAAGTGATATTTTAGAAAGGGCGAAGGTGTTGCAAATATCAGTATATCCGAAGTTGCAACCACATGATTGATGTTGTTTGTAAAACGAATATGATCAGTGTCGAATTTTACGCCTGTCAGATATGAAGGGTTTTTACTTAATCTGATAAACTCATCAATTTGTTCTTGCCTACGCATATACCAATTGATTTCATTTACGTTGTTAAGTAAAATCTTTGCAATTGCTGTTGCCCAGCTTCCACCTCCTAAAATTGCAATTCTGTGTCGTTCAGCCATATTCCATTATCGTGATTAGTGATTGGTGATTAGTGATTAGTGATTAAGCACTATCCGTTAATATTTGGTTTCATTTGAGGGAAGAACAAGACTTCCTGAATTGCCTGCTGACCTGTCATTAACATTACCAATCTATCCATACCTATACCCATTCCGGATGTGGGTGGCATACCGTATTCGAGAGAACGCACAAAATCCATATCGATATGCATGGCTTCGTCGTCGCCTTTTTCGCTTAACTGCAACTGCTCCTGAAAGCGTCCCAACTGATCAATCGGGTCATTTAATTCGGAATAAGCATTAGCTAACTCCTTACCATTTACCATTAACTCAAAACGTTCTGTTAGTTCGGGATTGGTACGGTGACGTTTACATAACGGACTCATTTCTATGGGATAGTCGGTAATGAAAGTTGGTTGAATATATTTTCCTTCACATTTTTCACCAAAAATCTCATCAATCAATTTGCCTTTCCCCATTGATTTGTCGATTTCGATATGAAGTTTTTTACATACTTCTCTAAGTTGATTTTCATCCATACCGTTGATGTCAATTCCGGTATGCTCCTTTATTGCATCAATCATAGTCACACGCTTGTAAGGAGCTTTAAAAGAAATTGTTTTATCGCCAACCTGAATATCTGTAGTGCCATTTACATCCAAACACACTTTTTCAACCATGTTTTCGGTAAATTCCATCATCCAGTTATAATCCTTGTAAGCAACATATATTTCCATTGCTGTAAATTCCGGATTATGTGTTCTGTCCATACCTTCATTCCTGAAGTTTTTCGAGAACTCATAAACACCCTCAAAACCACCTACAATAAGGCGTTTTAGATATAATTCATTAGCAATTCGAAGATACAATGGAATATCCAAAGCATTATGATGGGTTATAAACGGACGTGCGGCAGCTCCTCCCGGAATCGACTGCAACACAGGTGTTTCAACTTCAATATATCCTTGTGAATTGAAATATTCACGCATGGAATTATACACTTTTGTACGTTTGATAAAAATATCTTTAATGCCATCGTTTACGACTAAATCCACATATCTCTGACGATAACGTTGTTCAGGATCTTCGAAAGCATCGTATGCAACTCCATCTTTATATTTTACAATTGGAAGAGGTTTTATAGCTTTTGCCAGTACAGTTAATTCTTTGGCATGTACCGAAATTTCACCCATTTGAGTGCGAAATACGAAGCCTTTAATACCAATGAAATCTCCTATATCGAGCAGCTTTTTAAATACCGTATTATACATTTCGGGCTGTTCTTCGGTGCTTATATCATCGCGACTCACATACACTTGAATGCGTCCTTTCGAGTCCATCAACTCCATAAACGAAGCTTTACCCATAATGCGGCGAGTCATAATTCTACCGGCGATACAAACATCTTTTGCCGGAGCATCATCTTTAAATTCAGCTTTTATATCTATTGAAAATGCATCTGTAGGATACAAAGCGGCAGGGTAAGGGTCGATCCCCATATCTCGTAAACGGTTGAGACTTTCTCGTCTGAACTGTTCTTGTTCACTTAATTCAATACTCATACAATCTTTTTATTTCTAAATTGTTGCAAAAGTACAAAAAAAGGATGAAATATACCATATTTGTGAAATTACGTGGTTTTGTGAGTGATGTTTTTTAAAATGTAATAAAAAAATATGGGAAGGAATGATTAAATTTGTGGCTGAAAAAATTAAACAGTAAATCTATGAGAAATGGAGTGAATATTACAGTAAAAGAATTAATAGTCAAAACATTAAAGATTAATGGCATTGATTATATTTGTATTACAGATATTGCAAAGCAAAAAAATCCTTTTGAACCTAAGGATGTAGTCAAAAACTGGATGCGTCTGAAAAATACATTAGAATATCTTGGTCTTTGGGAGATGTTGAACAACCCTGCTTTTAAAGGGGTCGAATTCGACTCCTTTTGAAAGATGCTGGTAGTAATGCGTTTACAATGAGTCCATCCAGGTGGATAGAACTTACCTCTGCAATTGGATTATTTACAAAAAATGGGAAAGGAGGTGGAACTTATGCACAGAGAGATATTGCATTTAAGTTTGCAAGTTGGGTTTCGGTAGAGTTTGAATTGTATTTAGTAAAAGAATTCCAACGCCTCAAAGAAGAAGAACAAAAGCAACTTGGTTGGTCGGCAAAGCGTGAATTAGCGAAAATTAACTACCATATACATACAGATGCAATAAAAGAGCACCTTATTCCGATTGAGCTGACTAAAGAACAAATTAATTATGTGTACGCCAATGAAGCTGATGTGCTGAACATGGCACTATTTGGTAAAACGGCAAAACAATGGCGGAATACTAATCCGGAGTTGAAAGGTAATATTAGGGATTATGCCGGTATTAATGAATTGATTTGCTTGTCGAACTTGGAAAATTTGAATGCCGTTTTTATTAATGAAGGATTGTCTCAATCTGAAAGATTATTTCGTTTAAATAAAATTGCGATTCAGCAAATGCAGATACTTGAAAATGTAGAGAAAAGGAAAATTTTGAAGTAGGATTAATTTGGTTTAATTTAATTATGGCGAATTAGCCTCGATTTTTGATTAAATTTTCTATCACTTCGTGAACAATTATAATTAAGGACTGTTTACTCTTAAAATAAGTCATCATAAAATTTACTTTAAAACACTTATTTATGAAAACAAAATTACATCTTCTTATCACAATTTCTTGTATTGTATTTTTTAGTTTGAATGTATCTGCAGGATGGATTGATTTGAATGCTCCATCATCTGACACTGAACTATACGAATATCAGCGTATTACTACAAATTCCAATGGAAAAACAATCGTGGCTTGTGCCAATCGTTTATTCAATAATGCCAGAATCTATTCTGTTTCTGATGATTATGGTGTAACATGGAAAGAATTTGTCCTTCCTTTGAGTTATCCAGAGCCTAATGATATGTTCTTTCAGGGAGATGTTTTGTATTTGCTGTTTGACAAGGTCTATAAAACAACAGACTACACAACTAACTTCACATTGGAGAGCGTAAATGCTGATTTTATGCTTGGTTCATTACTTCGTTTGAGCGAAAACAATTGGTTAACTACTAATTATAACCTCGATACTAATAAGTTCCATTTTTATAAATCTGCCGATCAAGGTAAGTCATGGACAGACAATGGAGAAATACCTACAGGATCAGGTGTTCCAATTTTTAGAACTTATCTTCAAGTTAATGACTCGGTTATCATTACCAATAATGCATCGAGCATTGATGGAGGAAAGACTTGGATAGAATACAGGGCAACTACCTTCACAAATGATTATCATGTATATCTGTCAAAGCTGGAGAATAAAAATGTTGTTAGGGTTTATGATTACGGAACGATGGCTATGTACAAAGGTAGCGTATTATTTCTGGGCTCTTGGACTAAAGATATCATGTTTCAATTTAGCGGAAAACCAATCAGCTCATTTTTAATGGGTACAGCTTATTATAAAGATGATCTGATTATTACCACTAAACTTGGAGATAGCTGGATAAGTAAGGACGAGGGTTTATCTTATGAATCTCTTGGTCAATTGGTACCTGGAAATACACAATCAATTCTACGTAATTGCGAAGGAAAAGTCTATTTTGCAGGATTGAATAAAATTTACAGATATGATGAAGAGGTTAGTGGTGTTGCTAAGAAAAATAAATTGCAACTAAATATTTATCCTAATCCAGCCTACAATCATCTCACAATTGATAATCTTCCAAATAATGCCTTGATTTCTATTACAGATATTACCGGACGGGAAGTGTGGTCAACCATTTCTACTAATACCTCTGTAAGTCTTAACACCACAGATTTTAATAGCGGTATTTACTTTGTTAAAGTTGAGCATCAAAATACAAAAGATATACAGAAAATCTTAATAAAGAAATGAGATTTTTATGTTATTGAAGGAGTGTATGTCATATAAAGATTACTGTACGTTAATAAATTCTATCGACCAATTATTATTGCCCGTTCCCTTGCGTAAAACCGACAGTTCCGTGCCTGCACCGTTTGCAAAAACGTAGTGTGCCTGTACTTCGTAAGCTGCGGTTTGGGAATCAGGTTGATATAAATCGTCAATAATATAAGTTTTTACAAGTGTGTAATCGTTGTCTTCAAATTGATAAATATTTGAAGAATAGTTGGGGTAATAAATTCCTAATATAGCCCAAATATTATGTGTTTTTGCAGAATGGTCTATCCAAATGGAATAATAATAAGTTGAACCGTTGTTTAATCGACCAATAGAATTGATTTCTGCATCAAAAGTATTATTTGAATTTGTGGCACTTGATGTTCTATACACATTACCGTTTCTACCAAAAGTATATTTTCCGTCTTCTGTAAACCAAAAATTTGTTAAATCCATGTGTGAATAACTCTTTTGTGCTTTTGTTGCAATACTGTACGCAAAAAAACCACTTGGACTTGTTGAATGTCGTGATGCAATAATAAATGGTTGGGTCGGAACTTTTTTTACAGCGCTGTTTTCGTCTAAATCATTATCATTTGTGTTGTATGATTCTAATGTAGATGTATTTATCCAAAGTAAACTGCTAAAAGGTGAGCTTGTTTTGGTGTAACAAAACCAATCATCTTCTGCCCATGCAATATCATATACAGAAAAATCTAATTCTATCGTTTTTGTTACCTCAAAATTTCCCAAATTCACTACACTTATCAGTCCACCGTGTCCCACTGTCGCTTTTGTAAAATCTTCGGAAATAGCAAGGCAAGTTGGGGCTTTGCTTAATGTAATTTCGTGGGCAATGCTTTTTGTTAGCGTATTGTATGCAATAAGTTTATTCGGCTGACTTGTAGCATAGTATAAAATGTCCGTGTTTTTATTATAACAAGCATCAACGATATTTCCTTCTATAGCTTTCACATTCGTGTTACTGCCGGGGGCACGTGCAGAAATTGTTATTTGATATGTCGGATTAACCGGATCGTTTGAAACGAGGCGGATAACTGCCGAATTTTGTCCGGGTGTAAGTTTTGCGCGGTCACAGGTTAATGTTATATTTTCACTATCATAATAATTCAACGTCCCACTCTGTTTTGAAACGCTTAACCATTCGGGTAGATTTTCAAACGACCACGTTAAAAAACCATTTCCTTGATTAGAAAAATAAATACTTTTGCTTGTTGTTGTACTACCAAAATCAATAGTTGTGTTGTATGAATAATAATTAAGTTGTGGGCTCCCAAAATCAGCCGTTATGTTGATTGTAACAGTAGGTTTGCTTTTGTCATTGATTGCTAACACTATAGTTCCACTCGCAATTCCGGTTATCGCTGCATTAGGATTGAATACAAAAGGAATGGTTACGTTTGCATTTTTTGCAATCATCAAATTGTTTATGTTGAGTTGTGCTGTATCCAAAGCAAGCCAGTCGGGCATAGCAATTACTTCCCAAAGTAAAATGCCGTCGCCGGTGTTGCCTATTGTAAGCGAATTATTGTTGGTATAACTTATCTCAAAGTTCACCGGAGCGGAAACTTTCGGATCGCCTTCGTTGATGTAATACAGCGGAACAGCGTATTTTTTCCCGTCTGCAAGCACGAGCATTTGGTCGATGTATATACCTGTTTTCGCAAATTTTTTCAACTCGTTTGCTTTACAAGTAATTGTTGCCATTCCGTCCGAGAATGTTCCCGAATTATTATCAATGCTCAACCATTCCGGCTTACTTTCGATGCTAAAATCGGCATTCTCCGCATTTTCACATTGAAACTGATAGTTGTCGCTTTCCCACTCAGGCGAAATGATGATTGCTGATACGGCAACGCCTGAAATATCAAGGGTTTCGTTGATAAATTGATCGCTGCACGAAAAAGCGATTGCGGCGGCGACTATGAGCACTATGTGTTGAATTGAAGTTTTCATGTTCATCTGGTTGAAATAAAAGACTAAAAATTATAACGGATTACAAATCCGTAGTCGAGATGTGAAAATTCGAGCGGCTCGTCAAGAGTACTGCTGTCTTCGCTCTGCTTGCTTTTATAACGGATTTTTTTAATATTCGCCCAAATAAAATTGCCTGTCAAGCCGGTAGACCAGTTCGGTGTAATGTAATAGTCGAGTGACAAAGCGATTTTTGCCGAAAAATTTGCACTCGTAACAACGCTACCCGATGGAGCGTAATACATTGGCGGACTCCCGACATGATTATTGTTATTGCCACCATAAGCATGGTAATCAATGCTTCTGCCTTCCATTCTCATAAATAGCGCACCGGGTGCGAGTGATTCGGTTAGGCATATTTTCTTATTTTCTCCCAAATATTGCAAAAACATAACTGAAGGGGCTATAAAGTTCAAATACATTTTTTCATTAGAATTCATTAGTATATAAACAGGTAGAGAGGAGCTACCGTAACCATAATTTGGATTAACAAGAAATTCGCCTTTGGCAGCCGAACGGAAAAAATTATATTCTGCGCCAATACCTAAAAAATTAGTGGTAAGATAATGAAAACCGGCGTTAAGAAAAAAACCGTTCTTGATTTTGCTGATGTATTTGTTTACTTCTTCACTTGTAAGTTCATAATATTGAGTATAATTTTGCTGCATCTCGCTCAGGTCGATAAGCGAATGCGCCAAGCCGCTTTGCAGCGAAAACAAATATGGATATTTCGGTTTGTAATCTTTTTTATGTACAATCACAAGATTGTTTTGTTTCAGATATTCTAAGATTTGCTGCGACGTAGGCGTTTGTTCTTGTTGTGGGGCAACAGGTTGTTTTACTTGTTTTTCCGTTATCTGAATTTTTTCTTTCGTGATTCTCTGAATTTCCTCCATCTGAAAAATACCAATATCACCATCTGCGGTTTCGATTTTAATTTGAACATTCGGCACTTGTTCGATAATAACTCCTCGAATTGTTTTACCGTTTTTCAGATACACGACTTCTTCATAATTGTTTTGTGCAAAAGCTATTACACTTGCTAAAATAAACGAAGTCAGAATAATTACTTTTTTCATATATTAATATCTATTTTTTATAAAATGAAAATTGCATATATCAGATATAATCATAACCTATTTAAGGATTACTTTCACTTCCCTCCCAACATTTCTTTTATCCCACCAATCGAACTCAGTACTCCGGTTGCTTCGTAAGGCAGATAAATGACTTTACCAAATATGCCAAATTTCTATGTCCATGGTATTATTGTTTATAAATTGGTTACAAATATAGTTTTTTTGTCTTAATTATCATCAAGATAGTGTAAATTTTAATAATAAAAAAACTTCTCATCTCTGAAAGTATTATTGTATCTTTGTGTTGTAGTATAGCATTCAGATTTATTTTGTAATACAAAGTCGATGAATTTTACTTTTCGATAATGAAGAAAAGGTATAATATAAGTAGCTACAAATACGAACTCATAAAATATAAAAACATAATGAATTGGATAATTTTGATTATAGCAGGTCTATTTGAAGTGGCTTTTGCATTTTGTTTAGGAAAAGCAAAGACCGTCACAGGTAGTGAAGTTTATTGGTGGTATACAGGTTTTGTTGTTACGCTTACCCTAAGCATGATCCTTTTAGTAAAAGCAACTCAGACTTTACCTATAGGAACTGCTTATGCTGTTTGGACAGGTATTGGAGCGATAGGCACAGTTTTAATTGGAATCTTTGTGTTTAAAGAACCTGCAACCTTTTTGAGGATGTTATTCATTGCAACTTTAATAGGTTCAATTATCGGATTAAAAGTTGTATCAAATTAAAAAGTCCGAAACCAATTTTAAATCAATTTCGAACTGCTGTTTCTAATGAAGTACAAAATAAAAGAACCGCATTGCGATATATGAGAAAACTCCTGTAGACAGGATTTGAGGTGTAAGCTTTCTTTGTAATCTGCTGAGTCTACGACTTGCCCGAAGGTGCAGCCCGCCATTAAAAACCGACATTACTCGTTTTGTTTTTTTATGTTGAGTTTTCCAATCTCAAAACAATGCGGCATTCTTTTATGATGCAAATATAACAAAAATTTTGCTTATAAAGTTTATAGTGCTGCTTTTTTTGTTTATTATAAGAATAATACGTATTATTTGTGCATCCTCACTATTTTTAATCAAAAATACAATAATTTGTGTCGTAATATCAAAAAAAAGAGTTAATTTTGTAGCCGTTTTAATTAGAAAATAGAAGAAAACAGATCATTCATTATAATCATGTCTAAAAAAGTTACACAAAATCAGTCGAAAAAGGCTGTTAAAAAACAAGATGAGTTCCAGAGTGTCGAGAGTGCATTGACTAAGTCTGAAGCATTTATTGAGAAAAATCAAAAGCAAATTATTACATGGCTCGGAATAGTTGCACTTGCAGTAATGGCTTTTTTAGCAATAAATAATTATTATGTAAAACCTCGAAAGGTTGAAGCTGCTAATGAGATGTACAAATCTCAGTTGTTTTTCGCAAGAGATTCATTTAATTTAGCTTTAAATGGCGATGGGTTTGAATCATTAGGTTTTGAGGAGATAAGTTCAAAGTACAGTCTTACTCCATCAGGAAATCTTGCAAAAGCATATGCTGGTATTTGCTATTATAACTTAGGTGATTATGAAAATGCAATAAAATATTTATCGGGTTATGATGCGGATAAATCGTACTTTTCTATTTCTGTAATAGGTCTAATTGGTGATAGTTATGTTGAGTTAAATCAGACTGAAAAGGCAATCCGCTTTTTTACTAAAGCTGCTGATTTCAACAATGAAGTATTGTCTCCGATTTTCCTGAAAAAAGCCGGTATTGCATATGAGTCTATTGGTGATAACAAAAAGGCTCTATCATGCTATACACAGATTAAGGATAAATACTCTTTAAGTCAAGAAGGTCAGGATATTGACAAATATATTACTCGACTACAATAAAATGGCTACACAATATCAGAATTTATCAGAATACAACCCTGATATTCTTCCCTCTAATGATATTTTAGTACAGCAAAGTTATGCGATAGCTGTTTCTGATTGGAATTTTCAGATTACACATTCATTATTAGATGGTGCTATTGAAACTCTTCTGAAGCATGGAGTCTTAAGAAGAAACATAAATGTAGTGCATGTGCCGGGAACTTTCGAATTAACATATGCAGCAAAGCGTTTTGTACATGAAAGTGTACAGGATAAGAAATATGATGCAGTTATAACATTAGGATGTGTAATTCAAGGTGAAACACCTCATTTTGATTATGTTTGTCAAGGTGTTACTCAGGGTGTTACAATACTTAACACTATAGAAAATGGCTGTCCGGTTATTTTTGGAGTTCTAACTACCAATACATTGCAACAAGCTATGGATAGAGCCGGTGGAATTCATGGCAATAAAGGCGTAGAAGCCGCAATTACAGCCATAAAGATGGCAAATATTATTTTGTAGAAATAAATTAAAAATGTATTTTTGCATCGCTTTTGGGCAGTTACCAAAGTGGCCAACTGGGGCTGACTGTAACTCAGCTGTCTTTCGAC
>CALFXE010000238.1 GCA_937927845.1 uncultured Paludibacter sp. | reverse complement strand
TTGCAGAATGTTCTTGTAGCGCCCTGCTTAAATCCCATTCATAAAATGCTCTTACTTTTAATAAAGGCAATTTTGATTCATCCACTTCAATGGGGTATGCCATAGCAACACTCGCCAGTACCCCAAGAGGTGCCACATTATTTGTATTGCTATAGATGTACTCATAAATAAATTTGAGGTTGGCCCGGCTTGTCTCTGTTTTCCTAGCAGCCATACCTAAAAGGAATTTTTCAAAACTCATCAAAAGCGATTCTAAAAGATAATGAGTAACGCTTATTCCCCGATAGGCCACCCATAATTCTCCGGCTCCCCATAGTTTTCTCATGGTTCCATCAGGCAATTCAAATTCAAGTTCTTTTAGCTGATGTTTATATTGGCATTTTGCCTGCGCATAAAAAGCTACCGAATAATTAATGAACTGAACAAGAAACTCCAACCCCTTCAGTGGATGATATTGTAGTAGGTTATACAATGGCGTTTTGTAAACACCAGAAGGAAAAAATTCATGTTTATCTTCAATGCCCCAACAATCATCCCTATCCAAGCTATCATCACCGATCATCGCTCTGATGCTGCCAGGTGATGGTGGTTCAACAGGACGAAGTTTCCATTCCTTCCATGCACTCTCTACTATCAATTCGGGCAGTTCTTTTATTAACTCTTGGTTACCCAATCCTGAAAGACATTTTTTGATTACTCCTTTGTCCAATGAACGATGTTGCCGGGAACTGTTTTCCTCATTTGCAAACGCCTGCTCAACAAGTTTTTTTATTTCGTCTTTTGCGATAGAAGCCAGGTCGAACAAAATGGCTATCAAATCCTTTTTTCTCCCTTCCATTTCCCTTTGTTGCCAAAATTCTAAACCCGATTCAACTTCCCTTATGTAGTGTAGTACGACGCTTTTAGCTGATGCTAATTCATACTGGTCTATCTCATTGAATTGAAACATCAGCCTTGAGTGCCAGTCTGATAAATAAGATATTATATTAAACCTATTAGCTGCAAGCTGATCGATATGCTTTTCAATGAACATAAGCATTTCTCTCCAGCCAGATCCTACAGGCAATAAGAGATTTACTTTGTCATTGTTTTCCTTGCAGCATGTTTTAATTATATGCAAACACCTTATTAGCAATTTTGCATTTTCTGCTAACAAATCTTTTTCAAAACCAATAAAAAATGTTTGACTGACTTGTGATCTGAAAATTGCGGTAAGAATTTCGTCTGCCCAGTAGCGCTCTAATGATTTACTACCTAAAACCTCCCTTACAAGAGTTACTACTTTTGTTCTGTTTTCGGCTAACAATTCTTCTATCCAAAGCCTGAATGACCTTCTTATTGCAGGTTCTTTGCCTATTTTACTGAAGAAGTCATCAACATTGGTTGCATCTTCATAAACTGATGAAATATGTTTTATCAATGCCCAATCTTCCAGTATGTCATGAGCAGGTGTATATCTCCTGTTCAACGGTTCCTGCACCAGCATCTCGTCTTTTACGAGCAATGCAGTTGCTTCCGCATCAGCCGTAACTGGTTGGGTAAACAGTTTCATTTCTTTAGCCCGTTTAATTGCTATTTCCATGAACGCATTTTCCCGTTTAATTGGCAGTCCGTTTTTTTCGTTTGCCTCATCAACTACAAGGATATTCCACAACCTTTTTTTAAATTCTGCAAGTTCAATATCAGCATAATCATCACCACTTTTATGTAAGGCTTTAACGGCAAAGTCTAAATACTTAGGGCTTTGCAACAATGGCCTGATTTTTTCATTGCCCAGCACACTATTTAACTGAGGGTATTTTTGAGAAACGGTTTCTAATTCTTCATCTGTCAATAGCGGAATTTCAACAACACCAATTTTTTCTTTGCTTAATCCAAACTTCTGAATAATCAGGTCGATAGCATACTTTCTTGAAGAGACAATTAATTTAATATCAGGGTATTCAGTCAATATGCCCATCAGTTGTTTAAATGCGCATTCTGGATCTGCTTCCAATAGTTTTTCAAAACTATCCAGGTATAAGATTTTATCCGGAATAAGCGAGATACAGGAAAATATGTCCCGGATAGATATGTCAACGCCCTGATTTGAAAAAACATTAGCAATATGTGGCTGGTTAAATTGGTCTGCTCTAAATACGAAGACACCTGATGTCGCAAGTTCATTCTGCAACAAATCCTTCACTTGTGCTGATTTACCAACTCCGGGTTTTCCGGTCACTATAGTGATAGGAAATGTCGCAATCGATTGAACTATGTTATCGGTGATATCTGACCTTTTAAGATGTACTTCTCCAATGGTATCTTTTAGCGGGTTCACTATGGCACTACTGTCAGTTTTTAATTTTTCTATTGCGTTAAAGTGAGGGATCAAATTCTCTGCAGAAAAATTTTTATAAATGTCCATTTGCCGGATGGTTTCGGTAGTTATATTTCCCCCATCTTTATTAAATGTTGTGGCAATGGCTGATAAGCCATCCCATATTTCTTTCTCGCTGAGGGTAGATGCTCTGCTCTTTGAAAGCTTAATCAGGTTTGAAAAATATGCCTGGTCTACACTCCCTGATTGCAACAAATCATACTCCAATACATCCATGCATTTTGTAAATTCCCAGATCTCTTTGTCTGTTAAGGCAACATTGCCGTTGGCTTCTTTCAGAATGTTGCGTATAACCTCTAAGCGTTCCTTTTTCCCCTTAATGCGATTTACTTCATTAATAAAATCCGCTTCTGTTGCATGTGAATTAGCCCAGTTAAAGATGGATTTAAAATGATTGCGTTCATCCTTAGTTAACCCACCTTTTACGATAATCAGCTTGTCTTTTGTTTTATCGAAAATGGCAGCATTGTTATAGTCTTTCCAGAAGGCTTGCAACACCTCTTTAAAAGTCTCACTATTTTCAGTAAACGATACGTCATGTTTGATTTGCATCAATAATCTATGTTCGCCCAATCCTGACTTTGCAATGACTAACAAGTCATCTGTTTCATATCCTCTGCTGGTGTTTTGAAAACTAACTTCGATTATTTCATTTGAGGGTAGGCATGGGGCGCTACCTGCTATTACTAAGCCTGTAATAAAAGCTGTTTGGATGGATTGTTCAAAATTTGTACCTCCACCTCCTTTTTGAAATACACTTCCTTTTTCTGACATTGAATATCATTTTATTATACTAAAACACCCACTGCATTCTCTGGATCTCTAAACATCTTATCATAATGCCCATCGCAATGATGGCCTGCCCGGGTTGCTTTTTAGCCAGTGCATATGCATACGCTTCTTTATAAAAGGTGGCAACACCTTCCGAATAAGGATTATCACTATCCGGTATTACCGGATAATCTCCCATGCGCAGGAAAGGAACGGCCAAGCACCACGCTTCCACGTTCCCATCTTTACCTTTCAATGGAGTAATTAATTTGCTATAGTCAATCGCTCCGTTTTCGTCCTTTTCAACCAACCCAACAATATGGATATTGGATGACTCCAAAAGCGGTTTGGGTGATTCCAGGCGCGATGCGGAATCTTGGTTTCCGGCGATTATGATTATTTGCAGATTGGGATTCACCCTTATAACCCTGTTAAGGAATGTGTAGAATAGCCTAATAGACGCAGCCGATGGGTTGGACAGGTCGAACACATCACCACTGATGAATAACACATCCACCTGCTCATCCTGGAGCGTTTGTACCAGCCAATCCAGAAAATGTTTGTGCTCATAGCTGCGATCATACTCGTGGAAGAGCTGACCTATGTGCCAGTCGGCAGTGTGGAGTATTTTCACGGTTTAGGTTTGAAAAAATAATTTAATATACTAAATAATAGCTATCTATATATTTTGCAATATAATTACTTTTGTCAAATTGCCCAATAAAATAAATATTATTAAAAAATAAGTATTTATTGTAATGATTCAATGGAAGAATAGAGAGAATAGGGCCTTCCAAAAATCCTTACTTTTATTTAGGAAGACTTGGAGAGAAGAAAAACTATGGTTTACTTTTTTATCAATACAACTTAAAATTGCCACTTTCATAAATCAGATTATGAAGCAACAGCTTTTGCAAAAGAATATGCTTTTGTGCCAATGTGGCTAACTTATAAATATCTTTCAAAGACTTTAATGAAGACAACAATGAATGAAGGTGAATCCACTGTTCTGACTCTTTAACAGCTTCCTGTCTGCTGGAGGTAAATATATCTTTATCTTCAATCAATTTATTGTAAAGCCTGTTATAGGTATCTCCATCAATTTTTCTACTCAATAATAATTCTTCCAACGTTGCTAATTTCTTTTCTACCGCTAAGATTTGCCTGTTTCTGGAAGCAATAATATCCTTTTGGTCCTGTGCCATTTTATGTAATATGGCTTCTGCCTTAACTGTGATCACACTGAGTTGTGCGGCTCTGTGAGCTTAAATGCATCTAACAAGGTTTCAAATTGAATATGAAGCCTATCTGCATTGTAATTAGCACCATTGTGGGTGAGGCATCGGTAATAAGGATAATAGTTTCTTCTACCCTTGGACAAGCCTGCTGTCATATTCCTTCCACACCAACATTGCAATAAGTGAATTCTAAGCGCTTATTGTACAATTATAAG
>CALFXE010000237.1 GCA_937927845.1 uncultured Paludibacter sp. | reverse complement strand
TTCTTATTCCGCTGTACGACACCTGCCAGATTAATTTACAGAAATCAGTTGTAGGTGTCCACGTATAATCATCCATTTCAACACGAGATGGGGCACTGGCATTTGCGTATGCAGCTTCTCCAGGAAATTCGGCCCCCATCCAGATGTACCGTCTGTATCCATTTGATTCCTGAAGAGTTTGATAAACAGAAGTCAGCCCGGCTTTAGCATCGGCCTCATTTTTGTAAAAATTATCAGGCGTAATGGATTCATAAATCTCCTCATCCAGAAAGCCGCTGCAGGAAGAGTTGCCAATCGCAAATACAGCTGCGATAATCATATATTTGTATAGTTTCATAATTTTTTGATTTGAATATTAAAAACCAATATTAACTCCGAGGATAAATGACTTGGAAGCCGGGTAGGCATTGTAATCCACTCCTAATTGAAGGTTACTCTGACCCTGACTGTTTACTTCAGGATTGTATCCTGAGTAGTTGGTAATAGTAAGCAAATTTTGTCCGGTTGCATATACTCTTAACGATTTCACAAACGGGCATTTGGGAACATTATAACCCAAGGTCAGGTTTTGAATTCGCAAGAAAGAACCGTCTTCAATTAAAAAGTCCGATTGTAATAAATTCTGGTTTACCAATACGTGTGCTCTCGGATATTTGGCATTTGTATTTGTCGGTGTCCAATGGTCATTGACTTCTTTGCGTTGATTTCCCCAAGTGCTCACAATATTTGTTTCAGCACGCAGCACATTGTAAATGTCATTTCCATATGAGCCATTGATATAAACAGAAAGATCAAAGTTTTTATAAGTAAAGTTATTTGTCCAACCAAAAATGAAATCAGGATTTGGATCTCCAACAATGGTTCTGTCTTCACCAAAACTAATTTTACCGTCGCCATTTTTATCGTAAAAACTCATGTCTCCCACCTGATCAAACGTTGTACTAGTTACACGGGCAGCTTTATCACGTTCTTCCTGCGTACGCATAACACCTGTAGTTTTAAGCAAATTCCATACACCAACTGGCAAACCCGGCTCTAGCCAGCTACCATTTACTTTTAAGTGTCCTGAAATTTCGCCTTGTTGTGTTGGGATATAACCTGGAATCTCCAATACTTTATTTTTGTTTGACGACCAGTTTATTGCTGTATTCCATTTAAAATCACCGGTAAGCACATCGGCAGATAAACTTAATTCCAACCCTTTGTTTTCGAGGCTTCCAATATTCTTTAGAACGGAACCGAATCCGGTTGTTAATGGGACTGAAATATTCCATAAAAGATCGGTCGTTTTTTTATAATAATAATCGGCAACAAAATTAAAGCGGTTATTCAAGAATCCAAAATCCACACCAATATCAGAAATAGCGGTTGTTTCCCACTTCAAATCAGGGTTTGGCATATTTCCGGCAGCAATTCCCACATTGGTGACTCCTCCGATAGGATAAACATAGGTATTCATTTTTTCGACAGAAGAATAGCTGCTAATATTCTGGTTACCCGTTACCCCGTAACTAGCTCTCAACTTAAGACTATTAATCCAATCCACTTGCTTCATAAATCCTTCCTGATCCATACGCCATGCAAAACTGGCAGTTGGGAAAAATGCCCATTTATTATTAGTACCAAATTTGGAACTACCATCCGCTCGTCCTGTAACAGTAAAAAGGTAACGATCCTTTAACACATAGTTGATACGACCGAATCCGGACAACAAAGTGTTTTTATCTCTTCCGGTGGAAGGCTTATCCCATTGGGCTCCTGCATCCAGGTTGTTGTAACCGTAAACATCCGAAATAAAGTCTCTGGCAGTCATACTGCTCGACTTGCTTTGGATAGATAAAGCTGATGTCCCAACCATTGCATTTATTGAATGAATTCCAGTCTTCTTAAGGTAAGTGAGCACATTTTCGTTTGAAAGAGACTGATTCCTTCTGTTTTGCTGACTAGCGATACCATTGGCATTGTAACCCGTATTTGTTTGCTTCGGTTCGTAAACTTCACGCAACGCACTGGAAAGGTCGGCCCCAACACTTATCTTCAATGTAAGTCCTTCAATAAATCTAATACTAAGATCAGCCGATCCAAGTACACGATCAATCGTTCCCTTATCCTGTAAAAAGGTAACATATGGAACTGGGTTGGGCACTGTAGAACTACCTGTTATATAGTTCATACGTACGTACTCTCCTGTCGTGGGGTCAAATACAGGAACTGTAGGGGGCAGCACCAAAGCTGCATTGATGATTGAAGTATTACCTCCACCATCTCCATTTTCGCGACCCACGTTTGAAGTAACTCTACTTGCTGTAAAGCTAGTTGAGAGATCTATCCGTGAAGATAGTTTTGTATCAATGTTATTTCTAAAAGAAACACGATTAAAGTCTTGATTCTTAACAATACTTTCCTGATCAAAGTAACTAGCCATAATTGAAAACTTGGTGTTTTCAGCTCCCCCATTAATCGTTACATTGTGATTATGAATGGGAGCCGAAGACCTTAGAATTTCATCCTGCCAATCCGTCCCCTGACCTAAATCACTGATAGCGGGATAAAGAGGGTTTGTTGAAGTATTTGTATAATAAGCCGGACGTCCATCATTGGCCGCACCTTCATTAGCTAAAGCACCCCATTCGGAGGCATTCATCATATCTAGCTTTTTAGCTACTTTCTGGAATCCAACATATCCATCATAAGACACCGTGGTTTTTCCGGATTTCCCTCTTTTGGTTGAAATAAGGACAACTCCATTTGCCCCACGGGAACCATATATAGCAGTAGCTGATGCATCCTTCAAAATCTCCATACTTTCTATATCACCCGGATTTAATGTAGCCAGCGGATTTTGTCCGGCACCTGATCCTCCGGCCGAACTTCCGGCTGTTACGGGATATCCATCAATAACGTACAAAGGTTGGCTGCCAGAAGTTAAAGAGTTCCCACCGCGAATACGGATATCCACGGCACCTCGGAAACAGCCGTAACCTGAACTCCGGCAAATTTTCCCTGTAATCCCTGATCAAAAGAAGAAACAGCCTGTTTCTTCAATACATCCGATTTTACAGAACCTACCGACCCGGTAAGGTCGCTTTTGCGCATTACACCATATCCTACAACAACAACTTCGTCCAAAATTTCTGTATCTTCCTGCAGGATAATCTTGATTGTTTTCTGATTAGCAACCTTTATTTCCTGGGTTTTATAACCCATATAGGATATAATAAGCGTGGCATCTCCTGATGCATCAACAGTAAATGTCCCTGTCAAATCGGTTATAGTACCTACATTGCTACCTTTAACAACAACATTGGCTCCAATAATACCTTCGCCGTTTTCGTCAGTAACAGTCCCCTTGACCTGTGCAAACAAGGAGGGAGAAATAAATAAAAGCAGATAAATTAAAATCTTCATACTTTAATAGATTTAAGTAATAATAAATGTCGCGCCCTATAAGTAAGTAACGCATTGGTTTTTTGTAGTTTTTTCTGTTTTTTTGATTTTCATGTTGTATTATTCATACCTTGCTATATTTAAAGTTATAATTAATAGATTCCACTCGTACAAAAAGATAATTTTTCTATTTATTCAGAATCATTTTTTTGTATCTCATCAGTGCCTCTACGTAATAGTAGTCGCCATAAT
>CALFXE010000236.1 GCA_937927845.1 uncultured Paludibacter sp. | reverse complement strand
CCACCAGTGGTCGCTGGCCGAGGGGTCTGATTTGGCTGTCAGGTATTGCTCAACGCTAGTGGTACCCGAAACAGTCAAGGTTCCGTGATCCACCAGGGTGGCCGTACCGACGGCAGAACTCTGAAGCGTCAGGTTCCCGCTCAGATGGAGCGTTTTGCCGCTATGAACCGTTAAGCTGGCCAATGGTTCAAGAGTTAAACTGCCGGCGCTTACATCGGAGTGGATTTCCGGCTGATGGGGAGATGCTGCTATGGTAACGGACGTGCTTGCACCGGGAGTGCCATGACTCCAGTTGGAGGCTAGACGCCATTCACGCGAACTGTTGCCCCACCAGGTGGAAGATGCCGGAACCGTGGAATAGTCGGTGATAAGAATATCGTCGATATTGACACGATTACCACCTGTTTTATTCACTCGGAACCGGACATTGCCGGACTGGTTGATAACAAAGGTAGAGGCGTTTAACGTGCCCGTGGAACTAATCTCGTCGCCAACATTCACCCAGTTGGAGCCGCCGTCTACCGATAATTGAAGAATCAATGTTCCGCCGGTATCAGACCCGTAATTAGCATGATAAAGGGTCAGGGAGCCGGCACCTCCGGGTTTGTCGAAGTTCATCCATATGGAACCGCTACCCTGAATACGGACGCTTTGGATATTATTTTTCTTGTCATTGACATCCGAACCCAACAATGCATCGTTAAACTGCCATTCACCAGTGGTCAGCATTACTGCTGCTGCATCATAACTAGCTTTGGTAGCCGATTCAAAATCTTCCGGCCAGGGATTTTCGCCGGGAGTAACAACGGCATCTATTTTAATCGAATAATCCCCTTCGCTTACCGGTTTTGGGAGGCTTATTACCGCACCGAATGTGCCCATATAGAAGGTGTACGGGGTGGGGTTGAGCGTACCGTCGGGCAAAAGCTTGCAGTAGCGGCGTTCGCCATTCTGGTCGAAACTGCGACTCATATAAATGCCGGTAAACTCGGCTCCCGGCACGGTGAGGGTAAGCGAACCGGTTGAGGATTTTCCTTGTACGAGCGTGTTGGGCATCGGGTCGAAGAGGCTGCCGCTTTCGGTTGTTTTCACAATGTAAGGTACGTTTGCCTCTATGCTGCCTGTATTGACCGGAGCTACGATAAATTCCTTGGTCGTGTGGTTTACTTCTTGCAGACGGTACACGTTGCCTTCGATTTGGCTCACGGGTATTGCCACGGGCAGAATGAACGCATCGTAGTTGCCTCCGGTAAAATCTTTGGCAAAACTTACGCCGTGGGCGGTAAAATCCTCGGGGCTGTAAAAGGAGTTGTTGCTATCCAACAACAGGCTGGCACAACTGTAGCTGCCGTCGTCTTCTTTTTTCAGTATGTTGTCGGGTTCGGCGAAGAGGAGCATGGGCTGTAAGTCGCCTACACCTGTAGTTTGGATACGCTGTCCCCACGGAGCATCCGCGACGGAGCGGGAACCGTTGAGCAACCATGCTGTGGCTCCGCTTTTCAGTTCGTCTGCTGTTTGGGCGGTAGCCAGCGGGTCGCTTAGTAAGCCGTCGCCACTCTGGTAGTAGCAATTGGTTATGGTATTGCCGTTATTGCTGCCGACTACGCTGTGTGCCGTAGTGTTGCCGGCATTGGAAATAACCGCTCCGGCATTGAAGCAGTTCGATAGCGACCCGAACCAGAGTCGTCCTACAATGCCGCCCACATTGCCGTGCGAACAATTTACCTGCCCTAAGTTTACGCAGTCTTTGATATCGGAACCTAAACCGCTTTTGCTGCCCACGATACCGCCCACGGTGGAGTCGTCAAAGTCCGTCCGCGTACCGGTTACAGACCCGTAATTGACCGATCGGAGAATGCTGCCGCTGGCTGTGCCGGCAATACCTCCAACGAGATAAGAAAGACTTCCTGTAACCGAAGCCTGATTGACACAGTAACTAACGTGCGAAGTTTCCCACCGTACATCGCCGGCAACACCGCCAACCTTCTGCGTACCACTGACGCTGCCCTCGGCGGTACAATATTCGACAAGGGCATTTTGGCCAAGCAGCGCTGCTACCAAGCCGACATCGACTCTTCCTTTGACTGTTCCTTTCACGGTCAGGTTCTTTATTTTGCCATGCATGTAGCCGAATAAGCCTTGTGTGTCTTGACCGGGGGCATTAATATAAAGCCCGCTGATGTGTTTGCCGTTGCCGTCGAAAGTGCCTCGCCAGCTGTCGTTATAGGCATAAGGCGATTCTTTGGCTATTGGCGTCCAGCTGATTTCTGTGCCGTTCACGTCCGCTCCGCATACGGTAGAAAGGTCGATGTCGGCAGTCAGGCGTGCCGAAGCAGTTTTGTAAGGCGTTTCATTGGCGGTGTTCACGTAGTAGGAGAACCACGCCAGTTTCGGCGCTGAATTAATCAGGTAATAATTATCTTCACCTTCTGGTACGCGATTAGCAGGGTCGTTCATATCGGCAAAGAGCGCCGGTATGAGCGTGATGTCTGTGTCGGCAAAGGTGTAAGAGTCTGTGTATTGGTTGTTATCGTTGTCCTGCCAGTTTTCGCCGTAAATTTTAGCTGCATCGAATGCGAGGGGGGCTTTGGGTAACGATACTTCCGTGCCCGTGTTGCCGTAGAGCTTGTTTTCGCCGGCCGTGAGGCGGTACACCGCTTTGCTACCGGGCAGTGGTGTGTTGTCGGTACCGAATGTCTGCCCCCATGCTCCGGCAGCTGTTTCTGTCGTTCCGTCGCTACCGTTGAGCAGGCGGGCTACTACGCCCGAAGTGAGTTCTTCAGCCGTTTTGGCGGTTGCCAGCGGATCGGTCAATACGTTGTCGCCACTCAGGTAATAACAGTTGGTTACGGTTTGGTTGTTATTGCCTCCTACTACGCTGTGTGCCTTGATGTTGTCGGTATTGGAAGTAACCGTTCCGGCATTGAGACTGTTCGATAGCGATCCGAACCAGAGGCTTCCGACGATGCCACCCACTTTTCCGTGCGAACAGTTCACGCTGCCTAAGTTTACACAGTTTTCGATACCGTAACCGGTGCCTTCTTTGACGCCGGTTATGCCACCCACGGAGGAATCGTCAAAATTAGTCTTCGTGCCGGCTATATTTCCGTAATTAACCGAGCGAGAAACAGTGCCACTTGTCGAACCCGCAATACCGCCGACCCTATACGACGTACTTCCTGTAACCGAAGCGTGATTGGCACAGTAACTTATGCGCGACGTGGCAAACCGGACCATTCCCACGACACCTCCTACGATTTACTCCCCGCTAATGCTGCCTTCTGCCGTGCAATATTCTACCGTGGCATTCTGTCCGATTAATGAGGCTAATAAGCCGATCGTTCTGCGTGCATTTACCTGCCCCTGCACGGTCAGGTTCTTGAGAGTGCCCTGCACATAGCCGAACAAGCCTTGATTGTCCTTTTTGGGTTCGTCGATATAAAGCCCGCTGATGCTGTGCCCGTTGCCGTCGAAAGTACCTCGCCAGCCGTTGTCGTAGGCATAAGGCGCGGGTTGGGCTATCGGAGTCCAGCTTATTTTTGTACCGTTGATATCCGCACCGCACACGGTGGAGAGGTCGATGTCGGCGGTGAGACGAGCCGAAGCGGTGTTGAAGGGCACGTCATTGGCCGTGTTCACGAAGTATTCAAACCATTGTAGTTTTTTCGCCGTATCGATATTGTAATAAGTCGTGCCGTCGATGGTTGTTTTGTTTTCTTCGGCATCCATATCGGCAATCAGTTTCCCTGCCGTGAGGGCGAAGTCCTCGTTCGTAAAGGTGTACGCCGAAGCGGTGTAGGGATTTCCCTCGCTATCGAAGTAGCCACCGGTGTAAATCCGGCTGCCGACAAACTCCGGCACTTCGGCGGGTATTGGTACTTCCATGCCGCTGTTGCCGTAATGTTTATCCGTGCCGAGAGTCAGGCAGTACACGGCTGCACCGCCAAGTTGGGGGATGTAGTCCGAGCTGGTGTTTTGCCCCCATGCTCCGGTGGGAAGTTCTGCCATACCGTTGCCGCCGTTGAGCAAGCGGGCTACTACGCCGGAAGCAAGTTCTTCAGCCGTTTTGGCGGTTGCCAGCGGATCGGTCAATAGGTCTTCGCCACTTATGTAGTAGCAATTGGTTACAGTTTGATTGTTATTGCCTCCTCCTACGCTGTGTGCCGCAGCGTTGTCGGTATTGGAAGTAACCGTTCCGGCATTGAGGCAGTTCGATAGCGACCCGTAAAAAAGATGTCCGACAATACCGCCCACGTTGCCGTGCGAACAGCTTACGTTGCCTAAGTTTGCACAGTTTTCAATGTCGCCACCGGAACCCTCTTTGATGCCGGCTATACCGCCCACGGTGGAGTCGTCAAAGTCTGTCCGCGTGCCGGTTATAGCTCCGTAGTTGACCGAGTGAGAAACAGTGCCACTTGTCGAACCTGCAATACCGCCGACCCTATACGACGTACTTCCTGTAACCGAAGCGTGATTGGCACAGTAACTTATGCGCGAGGTGGAAAACCGGACCATTCCCACGACACCTCCTACGCTTTGCTCCCCGCTAACGGCGCCTTCCGTCGTGCAATGTTCGACCGTGGCGTTAATGCCGATTAATGATGCCAGCAAACCGACATTGCTTAGCCCGTTTACCTGTCCCTGCACAGTCAGGTTCTTGATATTGCCCTGCACGTAGCCGAACAAGCCTTGATTCGTTTCTTCAGGTTTGTTGATATAGAGTCCGCTGATTTTCTTTCTGTTGCCGTCGAAAATACCCGTCCAGCCGTTGTCGTAAGCATAAAGCGTTTTTTGGGCTATCGGCGTCCAGCTGATTTCCGTGCCGTTCACATTCGCACCGCACACGGTGGCGAGGTCGATGTTGGCGGTAAGGCGTGCCGAAGCAGTTTTGTAAGGTTCTGCATTGGCAGTGTTCACGTAGTAGGCAAACCATTGCAGTTTTTTCGGCGTGTCGATATTATAATAGGTCGTGCCGTCTATGGTTGTTTTGTTTTCGTTGGCATTCATATCGGCAAGCAACCGCCCGTTGGTAAGCGTAATGTCGGTGTTGGTGAACGTGTATGCCGAAGCGGTGTAGGGCGTTCCCTCGTCGTCGGACCAACCGGGGACATAGATGCTGGCACCGTCGAATTCTTGTATGGCGGATGCGGCGGGTATCGCTACCGTAGCTCCTGTGTTGCCGTAGTATTTTTCCGTGCCGAGGGTCAGGCAATAGACGGGCGTACCGCCCAAGGTGGGCGTGTTGTCCGTACCGAGGGTTTGTCCCCACGCTCCGGCAGGTGTTTCTGTCGTGCCGTCGCCACCGTTGAGCAGGCGGGCTACGCTGCCCGAAGCAAATTCCTGCGCGGTTTTGGCAGTAGCCAGCGGGTCGGTCAGTAAGCCATCGCCACTCAGGTAGTAGTTATTGACAAAGGTGATTTTGATTTGTGAGGTTGTTTCGTTTTCCTTAAACCCTATCACACTGTGTGCCGTGGCGTTATCCGCACCGGAAGTGACGGCGCCTACATTGTAGCAATTTGCTATCGTGCCGTTGGCAAGACGTCCGACGATACCTCCTATTTTACCCGTGGGAGCGCTTACCATGCCCATATTGGCACAATGCTCTATTCGGGCGGTTTTTCCCGATTTCGCTCCGGCTATACCGCCCACAATGTAGGAGGTAGGGGGATAGTCAGGATCGTTTTGTAAGCCTGTTACAGCTCCGTAGTTGAGCGAATGGGAAATCGTTCCGCTTGTTGAACCGGCAATGCCGCCGACGAGCATCGAACTCCCTCCTGTTACCGAAGCTTGGTTGGTGCAATGACTTACCTGTGCTTCAGTACTCTTCACGTCTGCCACAATTCCTCCCACAGTCGCGCTACCGTTTACGCTGCCTTCGGCTGTACAGTATTCCATTGTGCCGTTCCCTCCAAGTAACGACACCACGAGCGCAGTAGTGTTTCCCGTGGTAAGCTGCCCTTGCACGGTAAGGTTCTTCACGCTACCTTCCACCATGCCGAAGAGTGCCTGAAAATTACCACTTAAATCACTAATATAAAGCCCATTAATCCGCTTTCCATTTCCGTCGAAAACGCCTTGCCAGCCGTAGCCGGTGGCGAAAGCATAAGGTGTGTATTTGGCTATAGGTGTCCAACTGCCTTTGTACTCACCGCATACGGCAGCAAGGTTAATATCGGCAGCAAGGCGCGCCGAGGCGGTTTTGTAGGGTTCGGCGTTGGCGGTGTTTACGTAATTTCTGAACCACGCCAGCTGTGCGGCGTTGGCTATCTCGTAGTAACCGTCGGCGGCAAGGGTTGGTTGTTGAAATTCGGTAGGGTTCAGCATGTTGATACCGTCGCCGTCGTAAATATTTACCGTGCTGCGGATAGTTGCTTCCGTTTGCCGGGTAATACCGGTGGAATTGCCTGTTTTTACCACGGCGATACCCAGCATCGAAGCCACATAGCAATCGGTAGAGTTACCCGTTTTGTCCACGGCAAAGGCATAGTTGCGTCCACCGCCCCCGCTGTTGGTGTATTCCACTTTATTGCCGAGCGCTACGCAGTTTTTGAGCGAGCCGGTGGATTTGCCGGTAAAAAAGCCGAAATCCTGTAACGCACCGCTTACGGTGTAGTTTAGCGTAACCTCGGATACGCAGTCTTCTATCAATCCTTGGTTGTCTTGGCAGAATCCGCCGGCAATGCCTGTAACTGAAGTATAGCCGCTATCTTCCATATAAATTTTGAGCGAGGAGCGGTGGATACCCCGATTGCCTGTATTTGCGGCTGAGTTAATATTGCAGAATCCGCCGCTTCTGCTAACGCCGGTACTTTTTCCCTCTACGTGGCAGTTGTCTATTATCCCCTCATTTTTATAGCATAAAATGCCGGTAAAGGTAGATAAGGTGAGCACGTTGCGGAGATACAGGTTTTTTACCGTAGCCGCCGGCCCGATAAGTCTGAATAAGGTATTCAGGTGCGAGTTCAAACACAATCCCGATAGGCAGTGGCCGCCGCCGTCGAAAGTGCCCTCATATTGCGTAATGGTGGGTACGGTTTGCGTGGTTTGCCGGTTGGTTACCGTGCCGTCGGTCGGGTTCACGGTCATGTTCGTGAACGTGATGTCCGCCGTGAGGCGCGCCGATGCCGTCGTGTTTCCGCCGTTTACGTGGTTTACCCACCACCTGAATTCATCGGCTGTGCCTATGCGGTAAGGGTTAGCAACCGAACCGTCGCCCGCCGAGGGCTGTGTTTGAGCCGGCACGCCTGCCGTACTCATGAGCATCAACAGGATACCGGACAAGACTGTTAAAAGAAATTGTTTTGTTGTTTTCATTTCTGGGGTGCTATGAATTAAACGATTTTTGAATTTCCGCCAAATCGATCACCGAAGAAAGGTTGAAAAAGAGTAATGTAAACATATCTTACTTCTGTTCATACATTTGCACCTTAGGCGATCATTCCCTGAAAAGGGAGATTTGTGGAAGACAGAGCAACGACATTTGTGTTCAGCAGTGCTTTCCACTATTTCCCTGGCAAAATTAATTTCATTCCCTGGAGCAGTTATGACAATGGTAGTATTTTATGTGATTCTAAGAGAATTTGTTGTAACGATAAAAAGAACAGCCGTTACTATTTGCAGAAAATAAAGTGGATGTGGTCATTTTTTTTATTTTTTCCACGATTTTTTTTATTTTTGTTGTTACTACAGTTATGTTTCAGATCATGGAAAAATTTATCACGCCTTACATTTACTTTTTTGCTGCCAATCTGGTATTTGTTTTTTCGTCGGCCGTTTGCGCTTACATACGTTGGGTGCACACCTGTCCCGAATTTTCGAAGGATGCTGCCGCGTGCTCCCTCCATTATCCGGCACGTAAATCCACCATTATTATTACCTTATTGCTGATGCTTGACTTTCCGTATCTGCTGAATATTTTTTCATCAGATGCCTTACTGTATGCACGGGCCTACAGCATCATCAGTTATCCAATTTTTGCCGTAGTATTGGTACGGTTGTTCTTTTTTTACGCAGCCTTTCCTGTCCGTGTTTTGGTACCGATCGTGGGAAGTATTACGCTCTATATGGCACCACTTTTCTATTTTGCCATACAAGGCGGCGACTTTCTTGCAACCTACAGTACGGTAATCCTCTGGGGAGCTGTTGCTTTAGGCGGGGGAATTTTTGTTTACGGTTTGATGTGTATTTACAAAGACTATCAGGTGGCTCGGGAACGAGATGAAGGCCTGTTTTCCAATCCGGACGATTTTCCCTCCCGGTTGGTACGGATAATGCTTTGGTTTGTCCCTTTCTATATCGTACTTTGTGTGATTTTGCCTGCGTTTTTTGATTCAGGCTGGGTAAAAGTGGTACGCGACGTGGGCTACGCCTGCGGCAACATCTGGTTAGTCGGCTATACGCTGCAATCGCGCAGACCGAATGCGAAATCTGAAGTGGATGGAATAGGCATGGCAGTCGCCCCCCTACCGGTAATCGGAAGAAAGCAACACCCTGTATATGAGGCAGATATAAGGCAAACAAACGGAAAGAACGTGGAAAAAGCTAACGGGCGATTGTTCGAGAAAATTCTGAACGTACTTGTGGAAAAGGAATTGTATAAACAGGCTTCACTGACATTGGACGAATTGGCTCTGGCAGTAGGCTCTAACCGGAAATACGTGTCGCAGGCAATTCATCATAGTCCCTATCTTTCGTTTTACAAATTGGTAAATAGTCTACGGGTGGTTTATGCTCTGAAACTAAGAGAAAAACATCCGGAGATGAAACAAGACGAACTGGCCATACAGGCCGGTTTCAACTCTCGCTTTGTTTTAGCCCGTTGGATAAAAAGATTACATAGCGGAGAGTTACCAAATATGCAAAAAAAAAGAACGACCGATATGAACACAAGTTAATGCACATTATTTCAGTTTCGAAGCGAAGCACAACGGTAGTATGGTAACATGGCAAAATTGATTAGCCTTACAGCTCCTACGCTCAATAGTAATAAGATAAGTAAAATTAAATCGGCAACAAACGATGACTCCAATGGCTTGTTGAACCCTATTGTAGAGGAATTTGCAAATTTGGATATAGCAGACGAATCGGGTACAGAAATTTCTTTTTTTGATTTGTCGGATGACGAAAAAGAATTATTTTCACAACAATGGACCATAGCAAATACCGAAGCTATGACACCAAAACTGAACGACCCAGAAATTGGAAAAGAATTGGAGGATAATGATCATCCCGATTTTGTTGAACCCAGCAAAGTGCTAGAACAGTTGCGAACACATGCCAACAGAGGCGATGTGTTGATAAATCTACCTGGAACAGTGTGGCTTTCTGCTTATCTCAACTATTACAATCCATTAGCTATTTCGAAGTATGTGGGAATAGGCAAATACCCACCGGGACATGTGAGTATAGTTAAACAGACAAAGACAAATTTGCCAACTCTAACTACTACAAATGGAACAACTATTAGTGCGCAAAACGGAAGTGGTGTTCGTGATGAAAATGTGGATTATCATTGGAACTGCAAAGCCCATTTATGTTATGTTAGGAAAAGAGAATGGCGTTGGAGGGGATTGAGAAGTGGATTTGTAGATGTTTACCCCAATGCTGACAAAGTGATTGCCTATGCCGAAAGCCAAAAGGGTAAGCCCTATTGTTCGGGAGGGGATTTTATCACGGCTAAATTTAGAGACAATTGCTTTATTTGCACAACTATTACATGGCGTTCGTTTAATAGTGAAGGCTTTAATACACACCGGTTGTCTGTTCGATGGATGCCAACAATTGCTCCTGCCGATATACTTTTGTCTGACAATATTGTAGAGAAATACAAAATCAAATAGGTATGAAATACGGTATATTTTTTTTTAGTTTAATATGCCTTTTTGCATGCGAGAAGGAATACTTCCCTGAACCCAATGCATATCGGGATGAAGCGTTGTTTGGAACATGGAAAAGGTTGGGAGAAAATAATGAGATATACGAAACTGCTGTTGAAGTATATACTGAACAAGGCTATTGCGGAGGCACAATCGGCTTTAACAATGCACAAAGCAATTACAAGACAGCATTTCAAAACATTGATGGTATTTGGTATGTTGAGAAAGCAAATTCAACTAATGGTTATCAGTTTAACAGGATACATTCTCAAAGTTACCTTCGCAGTAAGTTTTTTTGGAAAGATACACAAGAGTACTACATTCAAAATGATACTCTATTTCTTAGAAAGTTAGATGATACTTGTACTGATACATTGGTAAAATATAAGTATCAACTCAAATATGATAAAACCAAGTTTGTAGGCTTAGATTCGATAGAATAGACCCTAAAAGGTAGTAGTATCCAAAAAACTGTGTCAACGTGGATTTTCATTCCAAACTCATCGTTCTGGGAACGCCAGTTGGGTAACAACCGTCGCAACGACTTACTTCCAAACCAATTCAGACCCGGTTATGAGAAGTCAGGGTACATACTTCTCGTGACCGGGACTCTCGTTCCGAACCTGAGTTTATCAAGAAGCGGGAACGGGTATTAGCCGAAGGAGTGGTGATTATTTTTTCTGACAAGTTTAAGTTATTTGATTGATTTTACGAAAAAACGAACAAAATACAAGATTTTTCATTAGTTTTATCACGACAAACAAAACTCAACATTACCCATTGGAAAAAACAGAGCCCAGTAGTTGAAATAAAATTTAAAGCTGTTCTTGAAGTTGTCGAACAATATCATGCGTTAATGTTTTCATAGTATGATCATACCGGTCAATATACATCCATGTAAATTTCTTTGTTGATTTCCAGATATTTTTAATTGGCATCGCTGTATTTAATGCTGTAATTCTACCGGCCTTCGTCTCTTGTCCATTCGCCGAAAGCTTATATGTTATGACCAGATTTTGTTCTTCCGGGTAAATCGCTTCTAATGTACTTACGGTATAAGCAATAATAAAAATCATCGTGCTTCCTTGGTTTGTATAAACGAAGCGTGTTGGTAGGGCTTCAACAGTAATTTCAAGGTTTTGTCCGTTCAAGTTTTGTAAGAGCCCGAGAGAGTCAGCGCTATCCAGGAAATTCGACTTAAACATTTCACCGGCAATGGACGGACTGATACTACATTCAATCGTATTCTCCTACCCCCAATACAAAATAGCAGGAATAAAGAATGAGTTAACTTTTTCTGATTCTACCAACCCGGCTTGTTCTCTTAAGTGCGTTAAATCAAATAAAATATTTTCATGTTGAATAGCCCCCGCTTTGAGTTGTGTTTCTAACTTTTCTCGAACATAGGTGGAATACGTTCTCGTACTTACGCAACCAGTAAAAACGGTGATTGCCGTTAAAATTAAAATCTTCAGTTTCATTGTCTCTTGTTTATCGGTTTATAAAATACTAAATCTCATCTCCTGAAAATCAAAAAGGAACTTTTTGCCATATTTCAAAATGTGATTTCCCAATACCCCTCCGTTTTTTGTCCCATTAGGCGCATCATCTTTTTCCTCTTTGGAAACCCGACAATTTTTTATTAAATCAATCGTTTGATTGCCTATGCTGATTCTAATATCGTTACATTGCCAAACGTTATCAATAACTTTAGCATTGGATGCCGAGCAGCCTCCAGAATAATTTGTAAATGGATCCATCTTGTCAAGAGAAGGAAATAGATCTTTAGTTGTATTGTAAAATGCTGAATTAACAACAAGTCCACCAGAAAATCCAGTATCGAAGAATGCACAAAAAGAATTATCTAATACTTTCATATCCAGAAATAACCCATTTTTTTCAATATACATATTCTTATCTCTATCCGTGTTGTTTATGATTTCATCCGAAAATATCATGGTGTGCTTGTTAAAATCCAACTGAACTCTCTCCAGCCTTTTAAGTATTGGCATACCTAACACTATATCAACACTACTTAATATAGAATCACATTTCACCTGCTTAGGATCATTTTTATCGATCTCATCAATACTCACAAAAACAGGTACATTCTTAAATTGATACGGTCCAACTTCTAGACTATCTATAATACCGGACACTGTTTTTGTTTGACCTAGCAGAATAGTATCATTATTATTCACCTTAAGTCCTATTTTTTTTGCTGTATTTTTATTCCAGATAAAACAAACACCTGCACCGGTATCAAACAGGAATTTAACCGGTTTATCGTTGCATAACGATCGAAAAATAATATCGTTACTGTTTTTGTTGAGAATTAAATTTATTTCGCTTTTACGAGATTTCTTTATTTTTGTTACATCTGTTTTGGAGTAATCCTTAGCTCCCTTTTTAAAAGCAAGGATTGCATTTTCTAAATATTGAATATATCCCTGCCGTAAATTCTCATCTGAAACAGACTCATTCTGTATCATCGAGAGCATGTTTTTACTGGCATCAACTCCTTTCTGAAATTCAAATTCGTCACCACACAACTGTAAAAGAGGAACTCCGAAATATCCAATTAGTGAAAGCGTATCCCAACCAAACGGATTCTCTGTAATAAGTTCTTTATATGCACTAATTGACACCTTTGGACGATTAAAAACTTTGGAAGTTTCAGCCATATACCACAAGCGCATGTTGGCACTGATACTGTCTTTATGATCTTGATAATATTGTTCTATTCCGAACCAATCTTTGCTTGTTAGCAACTCTGCTAACTTCTGGTCGAAGTTAACAGAATAAGTTGCATTATACAAGAATAATAAAAACAAAGTCCCGGTTAATTTTATTATTTTCATTGGAATATTATAATGAATGAACGATCAACCATACGACCGGCCGAAAAGAAATACTGAGACAAAAATAATCAAAAACCGGCTAAAATTAACTCCGAAGTAATATATATCACAAACAAACCAATATTTAGGCTACATCCTCCTCAACGCATTTCAACCCCTACGCCAGGTTTACGTTCATCAAATAAGGAGGCTGTGGCTCCGGCATATAATACCCGGCAATTACAGCACCGAACTGTTCGCTCAATTGAACAGTTTTGCAAGGCTCCATTGCACGTTGACCGGGTCAACTGCTTTTAATAGAAACTGAACTGAATACGTTTCAATTGTTTATTCTGATTTCTCTGCAAATCCAAGTATGTAGCCGTTAGGATCTTTTACATAAAACTCTTTCATTCCGTACCAGGCTAATGCTGGTGCAGTTATTTCCGCAACTTGGTCTTTTAGATTATTATAGAATGGATCCAAACCAGTCATTTCCATATAAAACGACACAGAAGCTCCAACAGGCATGCCTTTTGCCATTTCGACATCACGCTTAAAACTATCGCTTCGCTGGAACATCATTTCTACGGTATCTTTTGACACCAAAGCATAAACATATTCCGTCACGTCGTCAATAGATTGTTCGATCCTATCTTGGGTTTCCGGAACAGCCATCACAAGAGAAAACCCTAAAACAGATTGATAGAAATGTACAGTTTCCCGAATGTCTTTTACTTCGAAATTTGGCGTTAGCTTGTTTACTTTCATTTTTTACCCTTTTTATTCGTTAATAAGCGCAAAGTTAAGAAGTCATCAGGGTAGATAATTGTAAAAATCGGTCGTTTTCATTTTTATGTAGTTCTTTGGGTGTTGAACCGGTATATTTTTTTATTTCCTTGATAAAATGTGCCTGGTCGAAATAGTCTTGTTGCGGAAATAATCGCCCGTTGGCAATTTCGTGGAAGGATGAATTACACTTCAAAATATTTGAAAATGTTTTTAGTGAAAAACCAAACTGCTGATTGAAATACCTGTTCATCTGACGACTGCTCCAAAAAACTCTCCCGGCTAACTCACTCACTCTCAGATTCCCTTTATTCTCGTAGAGCAACTCGAATAATTTGAGCTTTCTATCATCAAGCTCATTCCCGTTTTTCAAGCCGTAATTGATTGACTCGAGGAAGTAATCGGTAAACAGGTCAAAGTCGTCAAAAGGCAGGTTTTTTACCGCGAAAAGGTTTCTCTGTAAATCGATCGTAGAATTCAGCATGTTTTTTATCGACTGCTTGAAGATATATTCTGCCGCAATCAGTTTAAATCTGATTCCAATCAGCTGTACATCTTTATCAATATGCACATGAATCGGTTTGGTCCACACGCCGGTCAGAAAAATATTGGAGAGCTCACGATGTCTGATCTCAAGGATCAAATCGAAATGACCGTCGGGTAAGATGGTGTAATCAACATCTTTTCCGGGTTTATCCAATTCCCAAAAACATTTAATGAAGTGGGACAAAAATCCGTCTATCTTATTTTCTCTATATTTTATTGGGTCGGGGGTCTGTCCTGTTTCAGCATGCCGCTTTCTGTCCGTCGATACTCTTAAAGTACATTTCAGCGAGCCCGATGCCCAACCGCTTGTTACCGGCCGGCATTTCTATGCTGCAGGGAACAACCAGCAATTATTTCGACTTCTTTCTTTGACGATATTTCAGATACCCATACAGTCCGGCAACAATCAGAATAATGAAAACCCAGTTGTAAAGCAGGATATAAAGAAAATCCACAAACACAAACCATCCGCCGATAAGTGATTGCTTAAGCTTCTCCCCCGCATTTTCCCGCTTCTCCGGAATATATTTAAACTCATTCTCATGCTCTATACGAACTTCCAAAGTACTGTAACTAACTTGATGGGTCAAATACTTTAATCTTCCTGCCGTACTTTCAATTTCTTCTTCAAGAGCTCTTATTTTTTCCTGAATATCAAGCATTTCTTTTATACTCTTTGCCGACTGAAGTAACTCCTGATACCTGGTCATAAACTTTCTTTTGTTGAGCAAACGCAGTTCTAAATCAATAAACTCTTCGGTTACATCTTCTGTTTTTATTTCCTTGCTCGTAATTTTATTCTCACCGTTTTCTATTCCGGCAATAAACTTCTCGAAATGATGAGAAGGAATGCGAATCGTGATCATCAACATTGTTTTATTTCCATAGCGATTTGTTGTTTCCTTATCAACATAAGCCTGAAACCTTCGGACTAAGGAGTCAACTTTGATTTTTTCGGTTTTAATGTCCCGAACCTCTATTGCAATAGAACCGTTCTTTATGAGTTTCCTTTCAATCGCTAACGGCTCATTTTGAGCCACTTCAAGATCTTCTTCCAGCATCATCTGTTCTGATGAGGCTCCAAAATCGGTAGCAAGTACTGGTTCGCCGGATTTTGAATTACACGAAAGCATCACAACCATTGCAATAAGCAGGAACGTTAATTGTCTCATAATAGATGATGTCTAAATGTATGTTTATACTTGCCGCTTAGGCCCAATGAGTGCCGGCAATGCGGTTTTTATTTCGTTTTAAACTTGTCGCGATAATAATCAACTTTAAAGTCGTAAACAGGTCTCGCCGATTTCTCGTATTTGATTTTATTGTCTAGATATAGTTTGGATTTCGCTATTCCTATGTTTGAAGCCCCCGAAGGAGAATACAGAATTGTCAACTTAATTTCTCGTCCAAAGAGCTGAGGGTCAAGAAATACTTCGCGTCGTTCTTTCATTTCCCGGGTAATTTTAAGACCTAAAATATTTTCATAAAATAGCCTAAATGCATTGTTCGTACCAAAACCACTGGTAAAAAGAATTTCTTTAATATCGGAGTTTTTAATTTGTTCGATAATTTTGTGATTCAACTCTATCGGAATCAAATGGCTATCTAATGCTGTCGGGCTTATTCTTTTGCACCTAACAATCGTATCGCTGATGGATATTTTCTTTTTAAAAAGAAATTCTAAAATTCCGTCGAGAGTGAGGGGCTGCTTTAAGTCATCCGGGAATGCGTCACTTAAAATTGACCACAAACTAGCCACATTACCATAGAAGAATGGAATGATAAACTTCGCATGGTCATGAGGATGAATGGTTCCAACGATAAGTTTTTCACTGTCTTTGGCAATGGGATACTTATCCAGGTACTGATGTTGCGTAATCATTGTGCAAATGTTGCTTGGTAATTAAAACCGACGGTCTGAACAATCTTTTCTTTTCAATTACAACTAGAAGCAAAGGTACAACAATTATAATCAACTACACCTCTCCTGTTTAGAAATAGGGTGAATGAGCAAACGCAAAGTAGGTATCGGCAGTTGAAAACATTGTTATTTTTTGTCATTTTAACATGTCGATTTGTAAAGAATACTTGTCATTTTAAAATCTTTACCTTACATTTGTACCCTAATTTTAAAAGTAACTATCATGAAAGCAAATTATTTATTTCCGAATCGGTTTAAAAAAATTGGTTGGTTTTTGTTTGTTCCTGGCGTACTGCTTGGGATATTATACCTGATGTATCCATCCGATATAAGTCTTTTTAACATGAATGTGCTCGTTATTGCTGAAGAAGAAATATTCAGCAATACTAATTTCCTCTCCATATCAGAGAATTATGTCCTGGACGAGATTGCAAGTATCCTACTAATTACCGGAGCATTACTTATTGCTTTTTCAAAAGAGAAATCCGAGGATGAATTCATCGCCAAAATCAGATTAGAATCGTTGGTTTGGGCAACTTATGTAAATTATGCAATTCTAATATTAGCAATAATGTTTGTATACGAAATGACATTCTTATGGGTCCTCGTATTTAACATGTTTACGCTTCTCATCTTTTTTCTCATTCGTTTCAACTGGGCTCTATATACATCCAAAAATCAAATAAGCGATGAAGAATAATATTAAAGTCGAACGAGCAAAAAAAAATATCACGCAAGCTCAATTAGCAGAATTAGTGCAGGTCAGCCGGCAAACTATCAATGCAATTGAGTTGGGAAAATACAATTTATCCACTACTCTCGCTTTAAAAATCGCTCAGGTTTTTAATCAATCCGTTCATAATATTTTCGAGCTTGAAGAATCGGATTGGCAACCCTAAGACGAGCACCCATACACGACTCTTCTCATTTTCGGATCCTAGAATGAAGGCTAATGTCTGATTATAGTCAACATACCGCCAAGCACTCTTTAGTCCGTCAAGGTATACAGTCTGACAAACAATACTTTACTCGTTCAATATTATCTCAAAGTCCTCTTTTGGCATAAGGTCTGTTTTGTTCCACAAGTATAGTTTCTTATCATTCATCGTCTCGATGAAAAACATTCCATTAACCGTAAAATAGTTGTTTTCCAACGCAGGAAATCCCAACAATGGTGGTTACATATCTTTTCGTTACATCCTATTATACACTTGTTTCGGGATTAGCTTTGTAATTGCCGCAATAATGCCCCATCGTTTTGTGATATATGCAACATTCTTTTTCTTCTTTATTGCAGTATAAATTTGCCGGGCAGCCTTTGGTAATGGCATCACCCAAAACAACCCGTCACCTTTTGCCATTTCCGTATCAACCAGCCCGGGTCTGATATCAGTCACATATATGCCGGTTTTTAGTCTTGTAGCTTTTTGCCTTAATCCTTCCAGGTAATTGATTTGATAAGCCTTAGTTGCATTGTAAGAAGGTGATTGCCGACTGCCACGTAATCCACCAATGGAACTTATTCCTACTAAATGTCCTGATTTTTGGTTTTCAAAATATTTAAACGCCCAATCTGCAATAAAAGTCCAGCCGGTTACATTCGTTTCAATTGTACGGAGTTCAATTTCAAAGTCTAATTTGTTATTGATATTGCCTGTGCCTGAACTTAAAATAAGCAGATCAATCCCGCCAAGCTCACCGGTCAATTCTTCCAATTTTTCTTCTGCTACTTTCGTATCATTCACATCAAAAGCCTTTATAAAGTAGCAATCAGGCTTTTCCGATTTTAAACTTTCAAGGAGTTCGATGCGTCGGCCTGTTATCCCGACTCTGAACCCATCATTAACAAGTAACCTGGCAAGTTCTTTTCCAATTCCAGAAGTTGCCCCAACAATAATTGCATTTTTCATTTTCTCTCTCTGTTTTTTCCAATAATCTCTATGTTTGCTTTTGAGGCGAATAAGCTAATGCCACACATCTTTTTCAACTCCCCTTTTAGCCTGCTCCGGCAAGAAAACGCCACCCTTCGCTCAACCTGGATACGTAACAATTTCACCGACAAAACCTTCTTTGACAATTGTTTTTTATACAGCCTTTAGTTCTACCCGAACCACCGTATCCATGAACAAGATAAACCTTAGTTGTGACATGCCTATCAGGTGCCGGGGTGTTTCATTCTTTTTTGCTCTCATGCTTTTGTGGTACTTGCCAAAAGTATTCAGGGTCATGAGTTATGATTGTTGAACCTGTGGCTTTCTCTGTTGCGTTATCTCCGAATCCCATAGGCTTTAAGGCAATATATTGGTTATTCATTTTTCTATAACGGCTTTCAGGGTTAAATCTGCTATACGCTACACATTCAAACCAATAAAGATTCTTTGCCATATAGGTTTCTAAATAATATTCTTTCGTCTGCTTGGTTTGATTGTTCCAATTTGCGTCATCGTTCAAAACAAGCGGTGTGCCCGAAATTAAACGCTCTCGAACTTCAGCTATACTCAACAAATTACCGTTTTCATCTTTTACGTAGGCGTTAAACGTCGGGTCAATCCATAACCATTTTTGTAATTGAGTGGAATATACGCTGTTTATTACGTGGCAATCCTGGTCTTTTTCATCTTTTGGAAGACAGGTAACATATCGGGAAGGAATCCCCATAGAAAGATACATTTCGTTGAGAGCTATGGCCAAATGTCTGCAATTTACACCCTTGCCTGTTGATTTGTGGTAGTTGTATATATCAATAGCATCAAATTCGCAAAGGGCATAGTTGCTTCCGTTGTGCTTAATTGCATTATGAATAAAATTCAAGATATTGATAATTTTTGATAATTCATCTCCATTGCCGGCTACGGAATCTAACTTAAAAAAGGTCCTGACTTCTTTCAGATTATAATCTTCGGGCGATTGATATGAAAATTGTGGTAAAGAATCTGTATTTTCTTTTTGATAACCTTGTGCGCTTTGAAGCTGAACCAACTTATCGAACTGTTTAATCCGGTCTAAGAGGGCAATAAATTTTTTCTCTTTACGTACATTATCTAAGTCACTGTCAGTTGTGGCGTGCCTGTAGTCCGAATATCCTAATTCTATCGCTTTTTCAAATGCTGCGGTAGCTTGTTTCTTTCGATTTGACAATGAGTATGTACACGCTAAATTGTAGTATGTTCCTGCTTTAATGCGTTGTAGGGAAAGTTGAAATTTAGCTGTTTCATCGGGAGATAGTTTTAAATTTTCAACCAACCTCAACATTTCTTTCAAAAACATTTCGGTTTGTTTGTATTCCTTTTTGTTGTAATACTCCTTGTATTGGCTTTCAACTTTGTTAATGTCTGAAATAAAAGTATTGAATGCCTGCGAATCTGTTTGCCCAAACCCAGCAATCGAAATAAAAATAAAGGCGATAAAAATAAATGCTTTTTTCATGTTTTTTGTATGCTTATAGGGTATCATCCTGCTCTTACGGCTTTGCAGGTGTTGCCTTAATTAGTGATGGTAAATAAATAGCGAACGGTTTCACCGCACACATTGCATCGCAACAGTTGGCAACAGGATCAGTATAAGAGATTGTGGACTTCGTCATTGTCTGCTGCTACCAGAGATGATGCGGGCAAAAAACTACTAAGCACATATCAGCTAGCCTGTAACTCCAAGCGTATGTTATGTGTTAGCAGCTCCTGGTTGTATGTAATTTATCCGGTCTTTCTGTGTCACAAGCAAGTCAATAAGATTAGTCTTGAACTGCTTTTGAAGATTTACTTTTCTCAAATTGTCTAATCAGCGCATATGCAAAAGGAAAAATTAAGGTCAAGAGTATTTCTTTTTTTTGGAAATTCAGTTCAAATATTACTATTGCTAATGCACTCAGAAACCAGACAATTCCTATTGACAAGAAAAAGTTGTGAAAAAAAAATTTTGAGTTATTCATCATATTAAACTTTTGAAGTTGGTTATAGATTTTTTTAATCGTATTTTCTTTATTTATAGAAGCTGCATTTTCATCATAATCAAGGGCAACAAAAATACTTTTTTTTGTGTAATTTCTTGGATTTACTTCGCCAGCTTCAATTCGTTGTAAAGTTCTTACGTTAAGATTACATTTTTCAACTAATTCTTCCTGGGTCAACCCTTTGCTTTTCCTTAGTTCAATTATTTTTTTACCTAATTCCGGTTGTTTCATTGCACTCCAAATTTTTGACAAAGATATAATATTAGTGAATAGATATCCTCAATTCCTGAGGTATTTCTCCCGACTTTCTCCCGACATTCAGGCGATTTATTTGATTATTCAGTCGCTCGATAAGCCGTACTTCCCAGTCGAAATGAGCAAACGTTTTCTTTTTACCTTAAAAGGGATCATACTATACTAGTCCACGAGTCACAAATTATTGTCGTCAAGCCATAACCTAAACCTCCTTTCGTTTTCATACCACAATGCAATACTCATAAACGTACCAGCTATAAAAGCTCCCAACGCAACACATAAACTTGTTTCAATTATAGTTTCGCTTTTCCCCATAATTGCTTTTGTAATTACAGTAACTACCAATGAAAACACTGAATATACCGCCCCCGAAGTCAAACAGAAAAACAACTTACTTTTTGTTCTCCAAAACTTCCAAAAATGAATTGTCTTTTTTCCAAATACGATCATGGTTCTAATTATTCATTTTGATAAAATATGTTTTTTGAGAAATAGTATTGATTTCTTGCCGGTTTCTTTCTTAACATGTTGTATAGAAATGATCATACTTACAACTAATAAAACCATAGACATAATTGTAAGATACGACCCGGCATTGTTCGTCCAACTTAAATCGTTATAATCTATAACAAAAACAAACTCACCACATATTCCAAGAATTGCAAGTATTAAAAGCCCGATACGTACTTGATTCATAAATTCAGATTGAAAAAGAATTAATTCATACCATGTCAAACCAACAACGTGGGAAGTCGGTCGGCAACTATACTTCCTTCGCTCAAGAAAGAGGCAAAACTACCAACTATTTTCAATAAAAGCAAACTTTGCCACCTTTTCTCGCAAGTATCATTCCTTGCTCTTCTATAGGATTAAGAAAACTATAGATACCCAGCAAAATGACAATTTCCTAGGGTATCTATCTATAAATCCCCAAGAAGAATGATTGGAAATTCGTTGATATTTTATCCTGTTTGCAAAATGGTTTTTCCTAAACTGTCAGTTAAGTCTTAACTAATTCGGCTAATGCGAAGTAAAATGTTCCATCAACCGTATCACTTACCATTGAGCCAAACGCTTATTAAAGGGAGTTTTGCTTTTATCTCCTGGGTTTTACTTCGCTTCCTGCTAAAATTCCACCGTCAATTGTAAGTTCAATTCCTGTTACATATTTACTTTCGTCACTTGCTAAATACAAAACTCCATAAGCAACATCGATCGGTTCTCCAAAGTGTCCCATTGGAATTCCGAATTCTACTTCTTCAATTATTTGTTGTCTTTGTTCTCCTTTGCCAAGCATCGCATTCCACATTGGTGTCATAATAGCTGCTGGATGAACACTGTTGCATCTAATCTTATATCCGTTTTCCGCACAATATAAGGCTACACTTTTTGTATGATTCCTAACCGATGCCTTGCTTGAAGCATAAGCTACTGCGCCTGGAATTCCAACTATACCACTTCTTGAAGAAATATTCACAATACTTCCACCTCTGTCCTTCATAAGTCTGATAGCATATTTACATCCAAGCATAACACCTGTGGAGTTTACTCTGTGAACTTCGTCCCACGATGTTAAATCAGAATTTTCTGCATCCCAAGGTCCTGATGATTCTAAAAATCCTGTTATCCCGGCATTATTTACTAAAATGTCAAGTTGCCCGTACTTTTTGCTTATATACTCTGTTGCTGCCAACCAATTACCTTCGTTTCCAACATCTAAATGCAAATAGTCAGCATTAGTCTTTAAATTTTTTGCAAGAGTATGTCCCTCTTCGTCTCGAATGTCAGACACTATGACAAGTGCTCCTTCTTTGTGAAATAGTTCGGCAGTTGCCTGCCCTATTCCCCGAGCCGAACCTGTTATTAGTGCTATTTTATCTTTCAATCTCATCTTTGTAATGTCGTTTTTCCAATTTCTTTTTTACAGACACAATGCTGCATTAGCTTGCCCATATATAGTTTCTCAAATCCGATTCAATTCTCAACACAATCCTTTAATTGTTTGTTTTTCAAGTTTATTTATATTTTCAAGCCTCAATAACGAATGGAAGTTAAAAATCAGTTGTATTGGCGTATGTAAAAATAGAGCAAAGCAGTTCCTGCTCTAACCATTCCGAAAACCCGCCGACCATATCAATCCCGCAGTTCCCATTATTAAGTTACAGGGTGGCTATACGATCACACAACACACAAGTCCATGCGGAAGATAAACCTCCAAAATTGCACAAATTCGGCTACTGTGCTTAGGCGTGTGTTACTGCCCCCATTGGTCGTGAAAAATATTTGTCTGTTTATATTTGAATTTATAAATAAATTCATTTGTGATATTGGCACAAAAGGTCAGGTTATCGCCGACTCCAGGGATGTCCAGCTAATTGCCGGCGCTCTTTGTAGTAGTCCTTGTTTTGAGTTATCCTTTCGACTTTTTGTTCCATCAGGGAGGCAAATTCGTTTCGGTCGATGTTGCAACCGTTTTTCTTACTGATGGTACACATACTTTGCATCGGGTAGATTTTACAGGCTGCTACGTTTTTGTAGCACTGAAACGGCAATTGACATATAGTTTTTTGTTATGGCGCGTTATTCGGCCTTGTCCCATAATGCAAGCATGGCGGTTAAGTCGTTGTATTCCTCTGCAAAAGCTCCGTCGAGAGTTCCAACTTTAGTCTCAAGCTCCTTAAAATATTGCCTTGCTTTTTTGTTGCCCGAGATTGAGGCAATGAATAATCGGTTGGCAATTTCCATTTTACTGCTGTGAAAGCCTGGCGTGGCTGACTCGTATGATTTTATAACGAGTAGAATCTCCGCTTGTGTATATTTTCTTATTTGTCTGTTTACGAGCATTTTTCGAACAACTCGTTGTCCACTGAAATATATCTTCTCTGTTGTCCATACTGTCTCTCGATAGCTAAAATTTGCTCCTGTTGGTAAATTCTGAAGTTGGTCAACGAACAACGTATCATTGGTAACTCTCAGTCTACAAGTCCAAACAGCACCCCAAAAGTCGATGATTGTGTCTTGTCCGCAAACAGCCAAAACAAATTCGGAATACGTTGCCGGCTTGCGCTCAGGATGCTTATAACTGCATAAAACGATTGTCCTGCCGCTTGAAAGGTGAAAAGTCGTGTCAGCCTTCGTCCCCGCAAACGGAGTCTTAGGGCAGTCACAAATCACTTCTTTCTCTTGTCCAAAAACAGTTGTAAAAATTAAAACTGTAAATACAAAAATCATTTTTATTCGTTCCATTATATTTTCATGGTTAGTAGTGTTTTATAATGCTCCATAACGGGCACGCATAGGCCCAGTGGCTGATTACAGTCGTCATTGACTCATAGTCTTAGCGTTGTTCCTAGTCTAAGTCCAAGATATTTCTCAAGATTTAATTCTTCGGGTAGAAATCCTGCTGTTTTGTAAATTATTCCTATGAAAAGTATTTTCGCCCAACAAACTGTATTTAGGAACTGGAAATACACCGAATCGGAATGGTTTAGAATCATAGTGTCGTTGCTGTTAGTTGGTTGTGCATAGATATAGTACAAAAGTTCAAGCGAAGAACCAATGTTGAACCTTGCACAAGTCCAATCGAAGCCATTCAGCCCTGCTTTTGGCAATACCCCGTTAGCGGTTCGTTGGTACATTGCTATTAATCCAATATTGGTACAAGGCATAAAACATCCGGGTCAGTAAAATTTTTCTAAGTACATGACAAAAATTTATATATATCTATATTTGATTGAAAACCAGCATTTAACAACACAGACGCAATGAATGTAAGCCCATATTTAAAGAAGCTTTTTGCCATTCTACCATTATTGAGTATTCTGATTGGCTTTACTTGTTCGTGCAAATAAATACCAACCAGGTATGCCCAACAGAATGCAATCGTTACTAAAGCTACAAGCTTTTCAATTCGCTCAATATCTGTCAGATGCGTGTCTTTTAAATTAAATCCACTCGTTTTCATTGCTCTAAATGCAGTTTCAATCTGCCAGCGATCTTTGTATGTTGTTTGCGCAATTTCAGGTTTACAATAGGATATGATTATCTGAAATTCCGGTTTACCTTCTTTGTTTTTGATTTTGGATGCCGACAAGTAACACAACTGATTATTAACATAATAAATCGAGTGTAAGTACTTGCTTTCATTTAACTTCAAATCACAAAAGAGCCATGTTGCTTTAAACTGCTTCCCGGTTCGTGGATTGGTAACCCAGAAATTATCCCGAATACGAATGTGATATTCTATTCCATTGAAGTTCAGATAATTAATCCAATGTTCGCCAATAAATTCCCGGTCTGCCACTAAGCATTGAATGGATTCCTTTCCAAACAAGCGGATGAAATGATTCATGATTTGAATTCTCTCCGCTGTATGAGAATTACCCCGTTTGGGCATTAGCTTGAACAAAACAGGAAAGGCAACTCCCTTATAAACAATGGCTAATACCAGGATATTGATATTTGTTTGACCAAACTTCCAGTTCGTCCTGTCGATTGCAATCGAGTAAGGTGGTTCATGTGGCAACAATGCAAATATCAATCTGGCAATTAAGTCTTTGTCAAGCCTGTACTGAGCCATGAAACGCTGTATTCGTCGGAGCGAAGAATCACCGCTACAGCCATTTTCGAAGCCGCTGGCGAGCTTTTCAAAACAAACGACCTGAACTTTACAAAGAGCGCAAATAAACAAGCCTATGAACTTTATTCGGGCTAAGTTTAAACTTTTTCCGAAGTGATCAATTAAAACTAAGGTTAATTCACTACTTTTGTACGAGACCTTGGAATTTATTGTTTTCATTATAACTGATTGGTAGTCAGCTATAAAGATACAAAATTTCAAGGTCTTTACCAAATAAAAACACAGTTATTTTATTGATATTCAAATAATTATATCGCTATATAATTTTTGTCATGTACTAAAAAAATTTTTATACATTTCTAAGCAATAACCCTTAGGATCAAGCTTAGGATGTTTGAGTAACTTACCAAAAGCGTTAGGGATGTTTGCCCCATCGTCATAATGATTTTGAATGAAGATAGAAGCATATTTCCCTGATTTTATTATGAATGTTTCAAGTCCATAATCATGGGGCTCCGACTCAACAAGTATTTCTACACAAGCTTTGTATTCTATCACTCCTTCTTTATTGGGATGTGAAAACCCAAAATATCTTCTTGGTGTTTTGTCGGCTATTTTTCGTTCTAAATTAGTGTATGTGTTCGGCACATCGTCAGGAAATTTTTGTGCGGTCAAATACATTACGCGAATGTCGTTATTAATTACGTATTGTTCCATATTTTTATTTTTAACTTGTTGATTTGGGTCTGATTTTGGCTGCAAGTTTTTGGGGTGCAACTTCACAATAAGCAGTTGTCAAAGCGTCAACAAATAACTCTTTTCTAACCTTCTTCATTTCAATAAGCGTCCAACCTTGCTTACCCCATTTATTGTCAACCGGAAAAATATTGGTCTTGTCGGCAGATGAAAAAACATCTTGGTCTATTTCCGATAATTTAATGCAGGCTCTTTTCTTTACTTCGTCATAGGTTGCAAAAATTTTCCTTTTCACTCTGAAAGAAGTTTTTTCAAAGTGAGGTTCTTCTGTCGCTTCGGGAAACGATAATGCCAATTCCCGGAAAGTGTCTATCGATACCATTTTTCAAGTTACTTTTTTACAGGTGTCAAATGCGTCATCACGCAAAGCCATTGTTCATTCTCCTTTTTGTAAATATCTGTAATCCATTCGTCTGCCTCCAAAAGTTGTCCTTGCCAAGTTCCGGTATTTTGTCCACGCCCTGTTACAACTGCGATATCACCATAAACTTTTACTCTCAAAACTTCTTTAGTCATTGTTGAATGTGAAAGCAGGCCTTGTTCAAGAACGTTGAAAAAACCTTCCTGAGGAATTATTCCCCCTTGACTGTCCACGAGAACCCAGTCAGAAGTAATACACTTCTTAATTTCGTCAACTTTGTTCGAAATGACCGCACCATTGAAGTTGTCTTCAATTTGTTGAAAGTACTTTCTTAATTGTTCTTCTGTCATATTTTCTGTCTGTTTAGTATTTGTTGAGTCCCCGCTTTACAATGATCGATAATAACCCAGGCTATGGGAACGGGCGGGTTGCGAGAGCATTTGCTGTCGTGAAACGACAAATGAATGCGGGCGTCAAACCCACTAAGTGCAGGTCCGCCAGTCTGTGACCATAGACTTGTGTCAGGCACAATAATTTAGTCGTCTAATATTATTTCAAAGTCGTTTTTTGGCATAAAGTCGGTTTTATTCCACAAATATAGTTTCTTATCGTCAATTATTTTGATTGTGTCTGGCTTATATGTAAAAGACTTAATATTTAATTCTTTTTCTGTGGATAAAGAATAAACTGCTTTCTTTAATGGTTTTCCCCACGATTGAGTTGAAGTGATGATATATTTATTTATTGAAGATTTCTTTTGACGATAAAATATATTCAGGTCAACAGTATCATTTGCAGGAACAGTTATTTTAAATATTACCGAACTTTTCAGTCGAATAAAATCCAAGTTGCTTAAAGTGTTCAAATTGATAATTCTTATAGAGTCGATCGAGTGTGTTTCGTTCGCAAATGGAAAAATAATTTGTTGTGTTTGAAGCATGTTGCTTTTATTCGCGAATGAAAATATTCCATTAATCGTAAAATAATTATTGTCCAAAGAAAAGTCGATATGTTCTTCAAAGAAGGAGATTGTTGCTTGAGCTTCTGTAAAGAATATAAAACAGCAAATCACAACGATAGTCGTTAAAAATCTTTTCATTAGTTAGCAACAATTATTTTTGAATTTGCATAGTTTTTATTGTTCACAAAAAGCTTGACCGTGTAATTGCCCGCTGTCAATTGCTGTTTTAAATTAATTTTTCCACTACTTTCTGTAATATAGTGCCTTTCGACCATTTGTCCGCTTATATTAAAAAGCTCAATATAACTATTCGAGGATTTTACAGGAATAGTTATTTCATAATGAAAAGAAGATTCTATAATTGGATTGGGAGTTATGTTAAAGATATTTTCTTGATTGCTTTTTATACTTTCAACAGAAGAAACTATATCATAAATGTGCAAATCAACATTTACGATGGTATCAGGCTCTGTGGTAACAACAACGGGTAATACCTTAACATAATATCCTGAAGAGATTCCTGATTCCGGTATGAAATAATATAATTTGTCAATATTGTGTTTCGAAGAAGTTATTCTTGCACAATAATCTCCATTTGCGTCCGGCTTAAAATTTATTATTCCATTCCCGGCTAACCAAGCGTTGGCTGGGAGTAAATTATATGGGTCATAAATTTTGCCTCTGATTGTACCACACATTCCGGTAGAATCATTTTCGTTGCCTAATGAGGGCGACTTGTCAATACTATAATCGAAGGCAAAATCATCTTGAAAATCAAAACTGTATAATGCAATAGACTCACTGACTTGGGGCGCTCTGACCGAAGCTGTAACTCGATTACCAAAAACTAATGGATGGATAATTGGATATGCGCTTTGGCAATAGACAAAAACACTATCACCCAAAGGATTAATTAGTAAATCAGATTTTAAACTATCATTCGTTATCGTCACAATCTTCGTTTTAAAAATTGCATCGTCGTTTAACTGTTTGAGTTCTGATTGTCCCGAAATTGAGCTTACATAAATGCCATCTGTACCAAAGTAATAATCATCGACAAATTTAAGTTCAATTGTCCATTTCCCTTCAGAATTGAAGAATAGTTCTGCCAAAACAAAATTATTGGGTACTGGAAGTGGATTTGCCTTTAAAAAATTTAGTATTAAGAGCAACAAGCCAAATGCGAAATTTCTTTTCATAACCATATGATTTTTATTTTTTTATTATTAGCCATAACAAATAAGCGGCAAACCCGATAGGATTGTGCTTAGTGCAGGTTGTATTCTCTTCGGCGTTCGTTGAAAATTTCTCTTCGGATTCCATAAAAGAGGAATTCAATTCTGTCCCGAAGTTTTTTACCACCAATTCTCTAAAGTCTGCAAAACCTTTTTTCATTGCTTCTTTGCCTGTGTTTTTTGCCATTTCGTGTTCCATTGCAAAATGGTCAAGTGCTTTGTCATCATCTTCTTTTAAAAGTGTTTCAATAAGGCTTTTGTTTTGTCTTTGTGTGTAAATGTGTTTTTTATAAAGTCGCAATCTGTAAATAGGCTTACTGTCAAAACTGTGAAGTGAATGCGGGCGTAAAAACCGCAAAGTGCACGTCAGCCGCCATGCGCATAGGGGTATATTAGGGAATCGTGGTTTTCATTTTTCAATATGAAATTGTAACTATATTTTAATGATTTTTCCCGATTTTATCTGTTTGTTGTCCTTCATTAAGCGATAAAAATACAACCCGCTATTTAACTCTTCTAAACTTATGATATTACTCTTTGTTTTCAACTCTGTTTTTTTTATTGTTTCTCCTTTAGCATCTAATAATTCAAATGAGTAGGAACGAGAAAAGTCATTCATATAAACGTAAATTCTATCGGCTGTTGGGTTCGGATAAACTTTTATTTCCGGCAAGTCTAACAATTCATTAATATTTGTAAGCAACAGTGGAGTACCCCAGGTCGATGAGTTTTTTTTATAATATACTTGTTGAGTATTATTGTAACTTTGCCATTCCCAACACCCACTACCGGACGCTATCAGTCCTCTTCCTTTTTCATATGAAGTATAATTACATGCATCGTCAAGTACATTTGATTTGTGCCAACAATCATTTTTTTTAAAATATATTTCGGGGGAACTATTAACACTAAAGCTTGGATAAACTACCAACATTGAACTATCATTCCGAAATACCGGGACACCTGGTTCATGATCGAACTCAGCATTCTTATAAACGACATTGGTAACTTGCTGATTGTCATATGTTGTTATATAATCACTTGAAGTATTCTGCCGATATTTGAGTAAAGTTTCAATCTGCTCTGTGTATCGTATTGAATCCGCAAAGTTTTCTCTCTTTATTATACGTATTATATATTTTTTTTCATGGGCACTTCCACCAGACATTAACGAATTCGAGGAATTAACATAATGAAATTCATCCCCTTCCTGAAAGTCAAATACATCGAACCATTTAATATGTTGTTGTCCCAATTCAGGGTTTGTGATTCCAATAAGATCTAAATTCTTTGTAACATAATAAGCCGGTCTGAATTTGACGGTAGGAAAATGTGTAAAGTTTAATGTTTTGGTCAGACCAAAATGTTTACTGATGGCTATTGTAGTTCCTTCAAGTTCATGTGGCTGGGGTTTCATTGTATGGTCGTAAACATGCAAAGTAATAATCTTAACAGAATCCAGAACTCCCAAAACAGTAAGTGTATCCCAACTGGTTACTGTTGCAATAATTGTAATGTCAGGGTTTTGAAATAAATTCCAATTTTCATTTAATGTGGCATTGGTCTTAATTTTTATTGTATCATGATCATCATTGAAAAAATAGTTCCAGTGGTCATGTATTATTATTTTTTTACCGGCCCAACTGCCTCCGAAAGGATCATAACATTCATCCCCAATCAGTTGTAAAGTTCTGGAAGGAAACAGAATGGAGTCGTTATTGAACTTGCAAGAGTCAATTTTAATAGTTTCCACCAAATTATATTCTCCCCGAAAATATGCTGTTCTGTTAGAGTAAACAGTTTGATAACTATTTTGAGATTTAAGGGAAATTGTTATAAGTAAAACAATGAGAATTAAAAATAATTTTTTCATATCTGTTTTCATTATATGTTAATCTATATTTTTTTACTATGCCCCTAATGGATGACGGTATGAAAAGTTCCCAATTGCGGGCGACTTTCTGCCAAGTTTCACAAAATTTCAAGCGGGCTACAACCCGGGTTAGTAAAATCATCAATTTCATCTTTGGAACAAGATGTTGTCAGAACTGTGGCAAATACAACCCCCAAAATTAATAACTTTCTCATAATACTTAAATTTAATTTATAAAATGCTCTTTGTTTTTATTTTGTATAGTTTATTTCCGGTGATTCTCGCTCTTTTTCTTATTATTTTTTTTGGATAATCATTGTTTCAGACAAGTGTTTGTCTTTAATGTTGACAATATATATCCCCGTAGGTAGCGAAGAGATATTATAATTGTCATTATATTCAGATTTAAACCTTATTGTACCGATTAAATCATAAATTAATACAGTAACAGTATTACTGTCGAAAACTGGTTGTAATTTTATCTGAAAGATTTCCTCAACCGGATTAGGATAAATTTCAAAGTTTGAAGTTTGAATATTTTTTACAGCATAATAGATTTGAGAAGCAGTAAATGAATTTTTAGTTGTCCAATCACCAAATGTACCGTTACATTTAGCGCGTATATAAAAATCGTAATCCATACTTCCAAGGTTTGGTAAAATGTTTACATAACTAACATCTGTTTGTATTAAGTTACCTGTACCTTGTTGAAAATCTTTCAACCCGTATTCCAGTTCATACGAATCGGAAAGATCATCCCATTCTATTACAATTGCTCCATCTCCACAATAACATGTTGTCCATACTTCTGAACTTTTTACTCCTGAAATTGCTGTATTACATGGTAAGGTTTTAAAAACATGTTCTGTAAGCCATACTGAATCAGTTGTGGCTGTTCCGTAACTTCTGATAAAAAGGGAGTATTCAGTAGCTTCCTCTAAACCGTCCAGATCGGCAATGTTTAGTATCGGATTTTGTGTTTGCCCTGTCCCTCTTTCAAATCCTTTCGGACCATATTCTATTTTGTATGACCGGGAGGCGTAACCGGGTACAATCCTTGACCAATTTACACGAGCCGACTTGTTAGTTATATGTTCAAAAGCGACATCAAATGCTTCGCTTCCCGGATAATGAAAAACATTTGCAGTTGCAAAGCTGTATTTTTCAGACCAGTCATCATAAATACCACCACATTTTCCTCGTATATAAAAGTCATATTCTGTATTTGATTGTAGATTTGCATTACCAAGTGAAAACCTGTTCTGATTGGACACAATGACATTCCCGCTACCTTGATCAAATCCTTGCGGACCATATTCCAATTCGAAAGAATTTGCCAATGCATCAAATGTAATATGTACATTAAGTAAATCTTTAATATTGATACCATTTGCATACTCCATTTCGGTTTTAATATTCGATATTGAAGTGTTGCAACTTAATGTTTGAAAGTTATATTCCTCAAACCATACTGAAGAATCGGCAGGAACCGTTGCTTTCCTGATAAAAAACGAGTATTCCGTACCCGGAATCAGATTATTGATTATATTTCCTGCCCAAGCAGTTAAACCAATCACACCTTTACCTCTTTCAAACCCTTTTAGACCATATTCACAATAATATAATGTATAGTCATGAGTGCTGTCTTTTTCAGAAGTCCCATCAGCTCTTTGCCAAGATAATACAACTGAATTGAGAGATATACTTTCAATCTTTATGGTATAGGTCTTGTTTTGAGCATAGAGACCTATACAGAGTACTAAAAACAGCGTGGAAAGTAAAAACTTTTTCATACGACTATTATTTTAACTATAAACCGGTTTCTTCAATTTCAAATCAAACATTCAATATTTTTTGGGAGAAGACTCACAGTAGAGCATTTTTTACACTGCCGCCTAAGGGTTGATGGTAGGGTGTCGTGCGGGATTACGAGGCGATTTCCTATCGGTTTACACTGATTTTGTCACCAGCCCCAAACACTCGAAAACCTCTGAAACCCGCATGCACTCTACCATATGTTGGGCGCTGGCGTTTATTCAATTCAATGGTATCCCCATCCATGTGTATTTGTAAAATAATGACTTTCTAAACATTTTTCCGGTCGAAAAATACTTGTCAAGGAATGCTTTCTGTTCATTCAAATTTAACATTGCTTCATCGATTGATTTGTTTAATTGAATCATAGAATTTGCAGTATTTGGATCAGGCTTTTTAATTTCTTTCAACTTTTCCCGAGAATTGATAAATGATTTCTCTGGTAAATCAACCATTTCTCTAATTTCACTATCAGGTTTCTTTGGTGTAAATTGTTTATTCCTGTAATCAATAAATCTGTTTAACTGATTAATCCCGTCATTGTAATGATTTACAGCAGAATTATAGGTTTCAACACGTATTTTATTATAATAATATTCCATCTCTCGTTTATTATGTTGAAGTCTGTCGAAAACTAATGAGTTTTTCACTCCGTTTTTCTCAATCCGCCTACTCGATGATTCAAGTTTTTCAATTTCAGTTTCCCGCTCAAATTGAGATAACGTATCTTGGTAGTTAAAGTAAGGTTTGGTCTTATTTAACCCTGTTTTGCCTTCATAAAATTCTTGATTTGTTACAGGATAGTTTAAAAATTGCCATAATGGGTCAAAAGGCATATGCGATTTAACCATTTGTTCCGGTCTAGTCCTAAAATAGTAATCATTAGTTTTCTTGACAAACTTCGCATTTTGAATATAACCGGAGCCCCATGTTGGGTCGACTAAATACCAAGTTGAATCAATAAAACTCGCAATCCAAGCATGAGGAATGTAATCCACGAAACCGTTTTGTTTTGTGTAACCTGAAACTACATAGGATTTTATCCCGACTTGATTTGCTATAGAATGATAGAGCTCAGCATAATGCATACAAATCCCTTTTCTTGTTATTAAAACTTTATCAATAATCTCATTCGTGTTTTGATAAAAATTTATAGCAAACATATTTTCAATATCATACTGGATATTAGTAGTAATCCAAATGAAAATTGCTCTCGATTTCTCAGTCTGACTGATAAAGTTGGAATTTATATAATCGGAAATTCCTATTGTTGAACCCGATAATGAATCGGGAATCTGAAGTGCAATCTTATCTACTTGAGAAAATTCATTATTTTTCTTTTGAGCCTTTAATGCTGCTGAAATTACAATCAATAGAATAAATATTAAAACTCTCATATCTTTTAGTCTAATTATTTGTGTGGCGGTCTCCTACGCTTGCACCTACCGGTTGACTATAATTTTTGGCATCTACCGAAGCCTGCACATTGTAGCCCACCTGGGTGATGTGACGGTAAAGAACTACTGATTGAGCATCTCTATCTGTCGTACTGATTTGTTCTTTACCTGTTGCTTTAAGCTGTGATTCAAGTCCCTCATATTTGCTTTTGCGCACTTTCTGTATCTTGAGCTTCTCTGCCAATTCAGCTTTTTCTTCTTCACTGTCCGACTGATCTAAAGCGTTCTCATATTCCCGTATCCGGGTATCAATATAATCAAGGTGACGATCTATCTTGCCCTGATTGTAGTTGTTCTTCAGCGAGTTTTGTGCACGAACCTTGAATGAATCAATGGCAATGGTTTTACCTTCAATCAAATCCAACTCTTTAAGTAGAAATACAAACTTGCGAAAGATTGCCCTGAACTGTTCGGCATTGTCTTTACGGAAATTTGCAATGGTTTTATTCGAGGGTACTATTTCGCCCAACAGCCAACGGGCTTCGATATTGAGCCGGGCTTCCCGCTCTAATTTGCGAGAAGAACGAACACCATAACGATATCCGTAAATATACAATTTAAGCAATTGAGCAGGATGAATCGGTGGACGACCTTCACTCTTTAGTGTAACATGCTTAAAGCCGAAACTTTTCAAATCGATACTATCAACAAAAAAATCGATAATGCGCACAAAACTGTCGGGCTCCACCAGTTGATCCAAACAGTAAAATTGTATTTGATTCCGGGGTTCGCTTGTTACGTGGTGCATAGGACTGTTCTTTATTAACTGCATAAAGATAAGTATTTTAGCGCATTCATCCAAGTAAAAAGAAAGGTTTTTCTTAGATTAGGTTGAAAAATAATGTATCAGAAATAAAGGTGGTTTTTGCGCAGTCTGACGGATGGGGGTGTGGCAAGTGTGGGAGAGCGTGTTACGTTTTCGTCCCCCGACGAAAACGCCCGAGCGGGCGAAACCGCTCAGAAGTCCCAGTGTCACCCACATTGGCTACACCCCTTGTTATCGCCTGGCATTTATTTCAATTCATAATTAGTGCTTCGTCCACCACTACCTTCTTTTTGTAAGATATTCTTCTTAATTAAATCTTGAATATCTCGAAGAGCTGTGTCTTGTGAACATTTATTAATTTTCGCCCATTTCGAGGTTGTCAACTTTCCGTCAAATCCATCAAGCAGTCTATTTATTATTTTTTGTTGCCTATCGTTGAGAATTGTGGTGGAATGAAATTTCCAAAATTCTGCTTTATGAAGTATTTTCGATAAAGTCTCTTCTGTGGAGTCAATAGCATTTACTAAACATTGCAAAAACCATAAAATCCATTCTGTTATATCTGAATTTCCTTTCTGTGTTTTTTCAAGATTTTCATAATACTGTTTCCTTTCAACCCTAATTTGTGCAGACATACTATAGAACCGTCTGATACTTTTGTCAGAACGTGCCAATGTCATATCTGTAATTGCTCTTGTAATACGACCGTTTCCATCGTCGAATGGATGGATTGTTACGAACCATAAATGAGCAATAGCTGCCTTAAGAACCAAATCAATTTCATGTTCGTTTTCAAACCAGTCTAAGAATTTTATCATTTCTGGCTCTATTCTGTCAGAATTTGGAGCTTGGTAGTGAACCTTTTCTTTTCCCATAGGTCCTGATACAACTTGCATAGGTCCAGTCGTATCTTTGCGCCAGTCTGCAACAGTAATTTTATAAAGATTACTCCAACCTGACGGGAACAGCGCTGCATGCCAGCCAAACAGTCTGTTTTTAGTTAACGGCAAATCATATTTTTGAGTAGCGTCAAGCATCATCTCGACTAGTCCGTCAACGTGGCGTTCCGATTCTACTGCTCCTGCAATGTCAATTCCTAGTCGACGTGCAATTGAGGAACGTACTTGTTCAACATCCAAAAATTCGCCTTCGATTTCTGATGACTTAATAACATCTAAAGTAAGAGTGTTCAATACGGCTTCATTTTGCAAATCAAAACCAAGCGATTCCATTTTACCCAAAAGTCTTCCTTGCTGATTTCTTGCTTCACCAAGTTTTATCATCACTTTCTTATTGTCCCAAGTGAAGTCTGTCCAGTTTTCCTTTTCGTGTATATAAATCTTCATTCTCCGCAAAATATGCGTCAAATATACTACTTATTCTCCGCAAATAAAACTTTCTCCGCAAATTTCGCACAGATTACAGCTAATAATCTCCGCACTGTCGTTTTTTTTGCTTGGCGGTAACGGTTCGGGGCTTGGCGTTCGGGCGGGAAAGTCCGCAGGAACTTTCACGGTTGAATGTCATCCCGCCTGACACTAAACCCTTGTTAGACGCCGCCCATTAGTCTTCCTGTGACTTTACTTCTGAATTACATATATTGCTCTTCCCTGTGCAAGTATTTTATCACTCGAATCGCCTCCATAAAAAATACCATTGGAATAATATCCCACTGTTCCTACTGACTGGCTTCCAGTATTAGTTAAAAGCACTCCATTAGCTCCTACTTTGGCTGCTCTTGACTTCAATGCATCCATTGCTTTATCCTGTGCTGCTTGTCTTGATAATACCACATCACTGGAAACTTCAATTATTCCAATACTTTCGTATTCCGTAGGGGGATCAAGATAAATTTTCACTTCATTTGGGCTAATCGCAGATCTTTTCGTTCCAGTAATAATTATAGAACCAGTTGCGCAACTAGATAAGGCTCCAAGAATAAAAATTACTGTGATAATGTTAAGTAGTCGCATACCTTGCTTCTTTTTCGGCAAACTAATTATCTTCTTCATAAATTACTTAATTAACGTGTTACATATCGTTCTGTTAGTCATATTATCACTATACTGTTCAGGAGGTGGCGCCTAACGTTTTGCCGCTTGCCGCAGTGGGGGATTTCGGAGCACTGCACTTGATTTAACCACGGCCCCCCATTGCGGCAAACGGCTGTTACCGGCTGGCGTTCTGTCATTGCACATATTTCAGAAGTTCTCTAACTAGTCTGAACACAGTGGTTGAAGATTCTTCACTAGCTGGATTTGTATGGTCAAAATGATTGTAATTTCTCTCTGCTCTATCTATTGCAAGTTCAGTTCTTTTTTTGCTCGTTTTGTCGTCTATGCCGTCAAGTAATTCAAAAAAATCTTCTTCTATTAATTTTGTCCCATTACCGTCATAAGTTACTTTGAATGGTTTAAGGTGTTCGTTGATTTTATCGTTGTAGCGATCTCTATGCATTCCACCGCCTTGATGGTCATTAAAATGTAATATCAGCCAATATTCAAACGATTGATTTGAATAAGCTACGCCAAAGTTATTGTCTACGGCTATTTGAATTGCAGAGTTGAAATCATTATCGCTAAAATCGTCTTTGTCAAACACACACCAAACTTGGTCGTAGTTTCCTTGTTGGGCTAGCAAGAGGGCTCTATTTACTAACGTAACTGTATTATATCCTTCACCAACTGATTTGACTTTCGCTGAAGTAATTCTGAATTGATTAAAATAAGAGGGTTCGGTATTTTCTCCTTCACAAACAATAAGAATAGAGGGTTTTTCTGTTAACTCTGCAACAGGTCTTTCTAGGCTCGGTTCCTTTCTACGTTGAGCCTTTAACTGTTCAAGGTGCTTTTTCTTAGCTGCTTTTTGTTCAGCTTTTTTGTCCTTCATTTTCATTTTCTGTCAATAAAAATTTTAGATTATCAAAAAAGCCAAGAAATGGAACTGCACCATATTTACCCTTAATATAATTATCTTCAAAAGGGTCATTTTTTCTCACTTCATCTGATTTAAAGTCAGCTAGTGAATAGAGTTTAGCTTCTCCATATTTATTTTTGTTTGTAAACCAAATTTGGTCTCTTCTAAATAGACCTGAACTTAATAAGTTTGTGTCGTGAGTATTGAAAATCAGCTGTGCATTCTTCTTATTAAACTCTTTAGAGTTAAAAAGCGAAACGATTTTACAAACCAAATTTGGATGAAGTTTTGAGTCTAACTCATCTACAACTAATGTGTAACCATTTTCAACCACATCAAGAATTGGCCCTGTTAAAGCAAAGAATTTTCTTGTCCCTGATGATTCATCATCGTCCAAAGAAAAACTAATGTTTCCTACCGATTTTAAATCTTCATTGTATTTTTTATGCTTGGTCAATACATCAGAAACATACTCTTGCTTTTCTTCACGAACTTCTTTAATAATTTTATCTTTAAGTTCTTTGGGCATTCCTTTCGGAAGGCTATTGATGTCAAGTTTTTGTAACTCGACATCTTGAATTCCTAAATCAGCAGATTTCAAGAATTCAAGAATTTTGATTTTGTAGTCAGGGTCTTCTGTTCTGCCCATTGAAAAACCTTGGTAACCTGATTCGTTTAACCCTGATAAGGTTTTTAGTCTTTTAAACCAATCTAAAACATTGATTGCAGTCTTTTCGTTGAATTGAGCGGCTACAGAAATTAATAATGCATTATCTCGAACGAGTCCTTCCTTAACAACCGTATTGCCTTTGGTGAAACTTCGTTCGTGAGTATTGAAGGTGCTACCTTCTCTGTAAAAGAGTTCAATTTCTTTTGTTTTTGGTTTGTGATAAAGCCACTCAGATACAATTCTATCGGTTGTAGCTTCAAAGCCATAACGATAAAGCACATTTTTGTGAACGAAAATGATTTCAAATTCAGATGGTTCGTTTTCCGTCTGTGTGCTTAGTTTAAAGGGTTCAACTTCAATAGTCTCACCTTTTTGGCTTTCTTTTGAACTGTTGATTACGAAATATCGCATAAATGCAAATGCGTCTAGCAACTTGCTTTTACCACTCGCATTTGCACCATAGATAACCGCACTTTTGAGAAGTCTCAGTCCAAAGTTGTCATTGATTACGATGTTTTCGTGCTCTCTAGTGTCTTTGTCATAGTTAGAAGCAATAAGGCTCAAAGTCGCTTTGTCCTTAAATGTCCTAAAGTTTTTTAGTGAAAATTGCAGAAGCATCTTTCTGTTCGTTTTTGATTAATTTTCTGCAAAGGTAGTCTTTATTTTGCAATTGCAAGCAAAATAAAAGTCATTTTTGATTATTTTAGCTCGAAAATCTTGTTTATGCTGTTTTTTTGCGCTTGCCGGTAACGGTTGGCGGTATTAAACGTTTGGCATTTCAACGCCCTTTCCTGTCGAACCGCTATAAAGTTTATTAAATGTACCGACTTCAAAGATAGCACTTTCCTGCCAAATGTTTTATACCGCATGTTGGGCGCAGTTATTTATTTTTCACTTTCTTTTCTACAAAGAGTTATAGTTAATTTATCTTGTTGTTGTTCGATATGGACATGCTCTCCTTCTTTAAATCCTAATTCTTCAAGCCATTTTCCTTCAAGTCTGATTTCTGGAACACTAACATAATCCCATCTTCTTTGTTGGAATTTACTATGAATTTTTAGTTTCCTAAATCTTTTCATTTCGTCATATTATAGTATGACAAAAATATGAAAAGAATTTGAATTGTCAAATTTTAATATGACAAAATTGTCGTATAATTAATTGACATTTGTATCATGAATAAAGATGAACTTAAATATAAAATTGGTCAACGCATTATTGAATTAAGAACTCAAAAGGGGTGGAGCCAGTCAGATTTAGCCAGAGCCTGCAATAAGGACAGGCAAGCAATCGAAAAATTGGAAAATGGCAAAGTGAACCCCACGCTTTTTACTCTTCTGGAAATTTCAAAGGCACTTGAAGTTTCACTTTCCAAATTAGTTAGTATTTAGCGATTTTTAAATTTTCAATTCTTTACGTACTCTGCTTTTTACAAGGTCGATGAGTTTTTTTAATGATTCATTAGTTGCATCAACAGCACCGCTTTCTATATTGGTTACAAATTCTTCAAACATTTTGACTTCATCGTCTTTACCGTAAAGCTGAAATTTCTTTCGAGCATCAGCCATATTCGTGGGTAGGTTTTTGTGTTCTACAAAAGGATTCTTTGATGAGGTCATTTGAAGGAATACCTCAATAAAAGCTAAAAGCATATCTAATCTGTAGTCAAGTCGTTTCTTTGCAATCTCGTGTCTTCGATTAAGTTCACTATTTACAAACCAACCACTAATTACAAGAATAGCAGATATTATCAGAATCCAATCACTTATTGTCATAAATCTTTGTTTTTTATAATTGTGCCCAACGCGCGGCGGTATGAAAAGTTTCCGATTGCGGGCGATTTCCTGTCAAGTTATACAAAAGTTGGAGCGGCTACAACCCTTGAATAATCTACTAACACGGCAATTTTTTATACCGCATGTTAAGTGCTGGCGTTTGTCTGTCACATATTATCTGACTAATAAGTCCAATACTCTCGAATAATGAAATCTGTTGAACCCTCGAGTAAATCTAAAAGTCCGGGCTTGTGTTCCAACCCTACCAAAACCACAATACGTTTGTTTGTGTATTCTCTAGCTATCTTCTTTATATTATCAGCCATTATTGCATTTCGCTCATACCATTGTGCTTTCCATAGCCGCGCAAAATCAATCCAATGATTTAATTTTTTGGTATTTTCAACTATTGAAACTACCTTTGAATAAATTATTTTTTCTCGCAATGACAAAAATTTCACGGTTACATTGACATTCAAATCCTTTACAGAATTAAATTTTAACCCATTGTAGTTCATTATTAAGCGTATCAAATCAACATCTTCTTTATCTCTCGCACTCAATTCATTCTTTTCGTATAAATCAAGTATATCACTCCACATCTTTTCTTGGTTGTCAAAATAATTTGTCTGCCGATACCATTGGTCCCTACCAGACATATCAAAAGGTCGCAAATCCACCTTGCGTAATGATTTATACTTATGTGCCCCCAACATTTGATTACCCCAATATTGATCAGGTTTTATATTAAATCGAAAATCGGGTGTAAAAAAAGAGGAATCTAACTCAATAAGAACTACATCTGGTTTGATTTTCATCAATATATTATACACACTATCTCTGTTCATGTATGAACATTCCTCATGCACTTCTCCAACGATACAAAGTTCTGTTTGTGAATAGGCTCTATAAAAACTACTATACAGCATTAGGCACAATAAAAAAATCTTTTTCATTTATTATTCTTTTTATTTTTCCTTTTCAAATTATTTATCTTTGCGTTGTCACACGCTTGCACTTAACGGTTGCGTGTATGAAACGTTGGGGATTGCGGGCTTCGTTCCTATCCGCCGACACAAACGCTGATGCGGGGCAGAATACTTGATTTAACCACTTAAACCCCAATATTTTATACACGATGTTAGCCACAGATTTTATTGGTTTTCAATCAAATAGTCCTAATTAATGAACCGCTTTCCTTTCTAAGTTCCGTTTTACCTTGGTTGGTTTTTACTAAAATATCACTTCCGCTAAATTTAGCTCCTATCGCATTACTACTAACGATTGTTCTTACTAATGAACCACTTTCTTTTCGCAGTTCAACTTTCCCGTTTGCCGTTGTTACTACTATTAAAGAACCGTCATTATTAATGTCAGCATCTACAGCTCCACTGCTAACAATTGTCCTGATTAAAGAACCTGAATCCTTACGTAATTCAACTTTTCCATTTGTGATTTTAACGATGTTCATAGTTTTAAAATGTTAAGAGTTAGTAATTTATTTCCATGAGAGATTTTTCTTTACGATTCCATTAGCCAATTCCTTTGAATTTGTGGCATTGAGTTCTTTAGCTAAGTCCCAGAAATACTTCTTGTTTCCATAAAGTCCACCTTTGGAAGTCTTTTTAAAATTGACTTCGTATGGATTATCAAGTAAAAACACCTGAAGTCCATTGTTCTTAATTTCTTCTATCCGATAATCCCAAAGTAAAATCTTTTCTTTGGCTTCCTGAATAAGCTCACTATCTGTATAATTTGAATTATTCCATTGAATATATTCGCTATCGTAGTTTTTCTCAATAACAACAACAGCTTTTATTTCATGAATAAATTTTACATTCTTCCATTTATAACCACCAAAATATTTCGCTCTTCGATGACTATATACTCCTCCAGTATTAGGACACATAAAAACGTTTTTTTCGTGAACTTCGTGAATTGTAGAAGCACAGTTTACAACTTCTAATAAATATCTCCATGATGGGAAAAAATAGCCGTTCCGGTCAAGATACGCTCGAAATTCCACAAGGAACTTTTTAAAAACATCGGAAGAGTCAACTGATTCCAATGTTTCTACAAATTCCTCAAAAGATATTGGGACTAATATAATGTCAAGTGATTTAGCTATTTGAATCTGTTGCTGATATTTTTCTTCGGGATTATCAATCTCGAAGTTTGAAAGCAAAAACAAGATATTGTAATCAACATTTTTCTTAAATCCTTCTAAGTGACGATTTATCTGGTCAGAATAAAACCAGTCAGTTCGTTTAGTTTCAAAGAATATTGAAAAAGATTTTTGCTCAATTACTAAATCAGGCACACTTGTTTCTTTTCTTACCTGTTGCTCAAAAGTCGGGTTGATTATAAAATTTGTCGAAGTCAAAGACGAAATTGCTTCTTCAAAACTTGTTGGATTTTCTTCATAAAGCAATTTCAAAATCAGTCCACAATGATTTGTTAGTGAGTTTTCTTTCGTGTGATAATCAGAGAATAACGATATTTCTTTGCTCATTGCGTGGCCATTTTAAATTTGTGGCTAACGGTTTGAGGCTTTAAGAAGTGGCGGATTGCGAGCGTGTAATTCTCAGCATTTCACTAATGTTTGTGCGGGTTACAAAACTTGAATACAACACTTTACCCCGCCATTTCTTAAAGCCTATGTTAGCGGTTCGTTGCTTTCTATTTCAGTTTCTTCATTGTATTGCTTGCAAGTAACGATTTCATTTGTGTTATGGCTACTTTGTTTAATTGCAGAAGCCTTTCGCTTTGTGATAAGCCTTGTCTGATTAGCAAAGCGTTCACGCTCTCCATATTGCTTAACACCACAAGCTGTTCCAATGTTGCGTAATCTCGTATATTTCCTGTTTTGTCAGGATTATTGTCTCGCCATTCTTTTGCCGTAATTCCAAACAGAGCAACATTCAACAAATCGGCTTCGTTGGCATAAACAAAACTCGCTTGTTGTTTGGTAATTTCCTGCGGAATAAGGTTTTCTTTTATTGCATCGGTATGAATTTGATAGTTCACTTTGGCAAGAGTTCGTTGCAAATTCCATTCTAATTTTAAACGGTCGTTTTCTTCACTTTTGAGGCGTTGAAATTCTTTTACAAGATATATTTTGAATTGCGGACTAATCCACATCCCAAACTCAAAAGCAATATCGGGGTGAGCGTAAGTTCCACCATATCGCCCTGCGGTAGCTTTCAATCCAATTGCATTTGTCTTTTCGACCCATTCTTTTACGCTTATTTTATAGCTATTTAGCCCTGCTTGACTTTTAATTATGGCGAATTCGCCATAATTAAAATTAGGATTGTAAACCTTTTCCCAAATACCAAGATATTCAATCGTATTCCTATTTCGGAGCCAATCAGAAATAAAAAAATCGCCGTCTTTGGCTTTTAGCATATCAGTTAAAGAAATGTATTCCTGCTCTTTGACGAGAATAACCGTAATTTCTTTGCCCTCAACTTTTATGATTTTGTTTTTAGCCATAGCCTTATTTCAATATGATAATCCACAAAATTAAATAAAATCGCTCGAAAACAGCTGTTTTATCGCAATTATTTATCTGTCAGACTTTTCTTGTGTTTTTTGATTTTCTTTATTGCCCAATCGTAGTGGCTTGCAGTTGCCGAAACGCAATAACTGCCTAAACTTGTTGTGCCTGTCCACGAAAACAATTTATTAGTAAAAAGTTGTTCGTTTGTAAATGTATCTATCAACGACATGACTTCGGCGTGGCTTTTTTGTAGCATTAATATTGCTTGTTGATAGAACGTAGTTTGGTGTTTTTTCCAAAATTCAACGTTCATTTGCGGATAGGTTTTCCAATTGTATGGTTCGGGCAGAAAACTTGTTTTCTTTCCTGCCGAGTTTGATTTCACCCAATTTAACAACAATTGGTGCCATTCATATAAATGTACCAATACATCTCTAATGTTCTTATCTCTATCGTCAAACGAAAATGATTTTTCTTGCTCATCTACTGTTAATGAGTTGATTAGACCAAAGAGTTTTTTAAAGTTTTCTTCGCTTTGGTCAATAAGTTGTAGCTTTGTTGTTGGACGTGCCATAAAATTTGATTTTTAGTATGTTTGATACCGTTGTCGGTTGTCGTTTTACAATGACCGCTAACGGTGGCGGTATGAAACGTTGGGGATTGCGGGCTCAGTTCGTGTCCATCGACAAATAGCTGATGCGGGGTAGGACGCCTAAAAAAACCAAATCCCCCCAATGTTTTATTACCGCGTGTTGAACTAAATTCCCTCCGGGAAGGGCTTTAAATAACTCATTTTTTATAACATTATTTTAAGATTTCTGTTTCAAGATGCTGAAAGAGGAATTACCAGTTCCTTTAAAATTCTAAATCTCCCAATTTATTCATTTTAATTTTTCAGCATCATGAAACAAAAATCAGAATTCTCTATTATTGGTCAGGCACTGCTCATTATTCCAGGCTTCGACCTTGTGTATCAAAAGCTTGAACAGCAGGTTGTGCTGCGTGGACAAGCTAAGAGTACCTTCGAAAACTACATTCATCGCATCGCTCAGGTCTGTCTGCATTTCAACTGCCTGCCCGAAGAGGTAATCGAAGATGAGCTTAACGACTATCTTGCCGGATTGGCTTTGTCGGCCAAATCTCCTTCACGAAGTGCTTTCAAGCATTCAGTTTATGGTCTTCGATATTACTACCGTTACGTGGGACTCCCAACGCGTGCCGTAAAACTGCCTTCGCTTAAAAAGGATGCCCGACTGCCTGATATTCTCAATAAAGCGGAACTTAAAAAACTCTTCGTGGCTCCCACTTTGCTCAAACATCGCATCCTGTTAATGCTTATCTACTCTGCCGGCTTGCGTTCCTCTGAACTGATTAACCTTAAAATTGCAGATATCGACTTTGAGAGATCTTCTATTCATATCCGGCGTAGCAAATACAACAAAGACCGTATTGTGCCACTCTCCCTTTATATGGCTGTCGGACTTCAAAAGTATCTTGCGCTTGAACAACCCCTTACATGGCTTTTTAATGGAAAACTGCTTGGTTCGACCTATTCCTCAAAAGCAATTGCATGGGTAATGCGGGAAGCTGTGAAAGAAGCCGGCATTTCAAAAAGTGTAACGGTTCATTCCCTGCGTCATTCCTTTGCTACACACCTGATTGAAGATGGTTTGAACATCATCACTGTCAAAGATCTGCTGGGGCATTCCAAAATTGAAACAACCATGGTTTACCTGCATATAGCCCAATGTCCCCTGATTCAGGCGCATAGTCCGCTGGATACGCTTTATCCACAGCAAAGATAATGAATCGCTCCATATTCGAGGTAGCCCACGTAATAAAACGTTTCGGGGCTGAGTTTGGTATGCAATCTCATCCCAATAATTATCAGCTTACCGTACTCAATGCTTTGCAGCAATGCCGGACAGCTGAGCTGGGAGGTCATAAAGACAAGTGCAACAACCCGGCTTGTTCCCACGAGCATTACAGTTATAATAGTTGCGGCAATCGCCATTGCCCCAAATGTCAAATAGCACGTCAGATGCTTTGGGCTGAAGACCGTATGCGGGATGCGCTCAATGTAAAGCATTTTCACGTGGTGTTTACCGTACCCGATGAGTTGAATGAAATCTGTCTGATCGACAGCAAATTCTTTTACTCATCACTCTTTGCCTGTGCATGGGATACCCTGCGCAGTTTTGGTTACTCTCATCACGGGGTCGAAACCGGAGCTATATGTGTGCTTCACACCTGGGGAGCAAACCTCTCGTTGCATCCGCACCTGCATTGCTTAGTTCCCGCAGCTGGTCAGAACGTACGAGGAAAGATACTGGACATTGGCCGTGAAGGGAAATACCTGTATCCGGTGAAGCAAATGAGTGCTGTGTTTCGGGGAAAGTTACTCCTGCGATTGAAACAGCATCTCAAAAAACAAAACCGGTTTACCTGTGACATTCAGCAGACAATTGACCATTGCTACGCCAAACAATGGGTTATCTACTCAGAACCTTCGTTGGGAAATGCAAAACAAATAGTGGAGTATTTAGCAAAATACACTCACAGGGTAGCTATCAGCAATACACGTATCAAAAACATCGACGAGCGCAATGTCACTTTCTCCTATAAGGATTATGCTGATAATGCAAATCAGAAACTGATGACCCTCACGGGGGTGGAGTTCCTGCGTCGTTTTGCCATGCACATCCTGCCGCGTGGTTTTGTCAAGATACGCTATTACGGTATTCTTGCCAGCAGCTATAAAGAGCAGGTGAAGCACCTCAAAAGCAGACCCGACATCCTCCAACTTACCGAAACACGCTGGCAGAGAATGGTGCGGCTTACTGGTTTTGACTCCTGCAAATGTCCTATATGCAAAACCGGAAACATGATTGTGATGGAAACACTTCCCCGAATCCGTTCGCCCGATAATGTCTTTTACCCACGAACTAACCACCAAAACCTCTGATCAATAGCCTGCAAGCCCTGTTTCAAACAGGGACGGCCATTACTATGTCTTAACGTAAGCAAAAACCGCTGTTTCTGCTGTTTTTCAATTATATAATTACTGCTTTTTGCGAATTTGCTTTTCCAAAAAAGCTTCTCAGCTTTACTTTCTAACCTTTTAAACTGAACGCGGAATCCCAAATACTGACGCTTTTCCCATAATACCCACTTTTATCAACGCTCAACTAATAGAATCCCTGCAAAGAGGGAATACGGCTCAACCCACGCTTCCGTGCTGGGTCGTGCCGACCGCAGGAAGCCTAAGTATTAGGGCTTCGTTTTTCTATTCATTCAAGCATGTATTCAAAAACATGTTGCCACGATATTTGTCCGGTGTTATGTCGATTCCATTTTTAATCATTAGCAGTTCTCTCCATAAACCAGCACCATAACTTGTTGTTTTAAATTTTATTTTGTTGTCTTCTTGTTTTATGCCAGCAATGTACTTTAAAATTTTCATCGTTGTATAATCATCATCACCCTTTCTAAATTCACCAAATACAATTAAGCTATTTGAGTCAAACCCAATCGGTTTCTGGTTGCTAAAAATTTGTCCATTTGTCAAATCAAATGCAATTTCAGAAAGCTCATAAGTTGTGAGAGTAAAATGATTTTGGTGTTCAGAAAGCTCAAAATTACCATAACTCCAGTCTGTATGCCATATGGATTTTCCAACATTACATGTGTCAACAACGAGTTCTGTCAACTTATAAGACCTTAATAGTTTCCCGTTTCTGTAAAACCATAATGCGTTTCTATCACCAATTGTATGTCCTTCCATGAAATCATCTATGATAACTATATTTTGTCCATTATCTGAAACTAAAATTGTCATGCTCGTAAAACCTAAATCCTTAAATTTGTATTTAGTTGAGCCTGCTTTATCTGAAAGAGTCCATTTCTTCTTTTGATATTTTACGGAATATTCTCCGTTTTTACTCTCAAATTTTGTCTGAAGTCTTGGTTCGTCAGCAAAACAGTCGAATATAAAAACAAGTCCAAAAAATAACAGAAATATTCGTCTAATCATAGTTTCTTTTTGTCTTTTTAAATGAGCCCTAACGGTTGGCGGTATGGTTAGTTGCCGATTTCGAAGCACTTACCTATCAAGTTACAACTACTTTTGATACGAGCTGTGCCGCTTGAATACGCACTGCACCGGCAATTAACTATACCACTTGTTACCGCCTGGTGTTCTTTGTTTTCTGTCATTTTTCTGTCCATTTACAATATCGTTTCTGTCGCTGTGTGTTTGGGTCAGCAAGCTCTTTGGCTGGTTTTGGTTGAAGCGTTGGCTTTTTTCGAGCGACCAGCTAATGTGCTTGATAAGCGTGAGCTATTCATCAGTTAGTATCAATTCACTATTTTTTGCTATTGGTCTAACAACTACAGAATCTCCCAAATTATATCGTTTATTAGATTCCAATTTCCCCAGTACCCAAGCGCCTTTAATCAAAACATGATAATCCTTTTTGTTTAAAGCTATAATATTCCCAGAATAGGTCTTTTCATATTCGAAATTTTCAATTCGTTCTGTATTCATTGAAAGTAAGTCTTTTAAACTTAATGCGACACGATTATTTTCCAAATCAACCAAAGCTAAACACAAAGGTATATCGTCAAGAACGTTTCTAAGCATCTGGCAATCTTCGATATACCCATCAGCAATATCTCGACGATGCAATAGAGCTTTAATTTCTTTATTTTGATGCTTGATAGTATAAAACAATCCCCATTGGTTTGATTCGCAAACTTTAAGTCGTTTTAAAACTTGCCCTATCTCAAAGGAACTTGAAAATTCAGCCAGCGGATGTTTTATAAACGGTTTAAAAGAACCAAGTAGTTTAGTATTGTATTTATCTGTACCTATAATTTGAACCTGATATTTATTACCAACTTTGTAGGTATAACTTGACCCATTCCAAGTAGTCTCATAACTTGGGACATATACATTGTATGTTTTATCGGCAATAATATACCCAACAATCCCATACGAATTGACTTCATTTACTATTAAATCAAATGTTTTTCCTTGATTTACTATAGAAAATTGAATGAATGGATTCTCTTTTTTATGTTTAAGTGTTACAAAGACAATTTTCTTTTCTTTATCAATAAGGTCAACGTAACATTTAACTTTCTTATTTAGTTTGAATTGTTCCTTTAAAGATGTTATATCATCCTCAGACCATGAAAGTTCTCTGAATGGAAGAATAGCTTCAATACCCTCTGCGATTTCACCAACAAAAGAATTTGCAGCTTTTTTACAAATAATCATCTCCACTTCAGAATTTTTGGCATAAAAAATCCTATCCCAAGGGTCTTTAAGGTCAGCTAAACGAAGTCTAATATTACCTCTCTCAAAATTATATCCAAGGACATCAAATTCATATTCGTCACCTAGGTTAAATAATTTATGTAGAAAATCATATCTACTATAGGTCAAGTCTTTTCTAAAAGCAAATCCTTCAATTTTATCCAAACCTAAATCTACAGTAGCAAAAGAATCTTCAATGAAAGAAATTTTCCCAGTTATTCTCTTACCTATTTCAAATTGAGTTGTTAAAATATTATTTGGGTCACTTTTAGTATTTCTTAAACCAAATTCTACTATTCCGTTTTCCTGAATTTCTATTGGAATAGCTTCTATATATGTGTTTTCTTTAAAATACCTCCTCGCGTCTTGAATATCAATGACACTTAGGTTCTCCTTCCTTAAATAACCTTCAATTCCATTTATATCAATTTTTAGATAGTTTTCTTGAACATATGTTATTACTCCAGCAATTGCAGTTTTATTTTCTATTGCTTTACCAATTTCTTTTAATGTATTAGAAAGTATACTGTCATTGTTGATGCGAATGCAATAACAAATAGCAGAGCGATTTTTTAAATCAAAATACTCCTTTGGTTTGTTTATTAAAACAAAATTGCCTGTATTAAGAAGTTGCGTAGATACTTCTTTTAGAATTGGAACACTTGCACCTCTAGCTAATAGATAAAAGCTTTCGATTCCTTTAGACATTCCAAGTTTTATGCGTCTTAAATATGGTTTAATTCCGTAATTTATAAATGTTTCTTCTTTTGCGACTAAGACAATTCCAACTTTTAATATTTGTTTTGAAAATGCTAATGGTGTATCATCATCATACTCTCGGATTGAAATTTGATTAACAAATCGAAGAAACTCATCGGATTCTCTCTTATACTCTTCCTTTATAGTTCTACCATGTAACTTTTTGCCAAAGAGGTCTAACTCCCGTAATAAAATTCGAGTAAACAAGCCATTATCATCAATATCTTCGATTAACTCACAACGCTCAAAAACGTCCGAACTTTCAGAAGTATTTTCATCAATAAATATTGATAAGATATTTGAACTATTCTTCTCAATTTTTAATAGAATTTTCTTGGTAACTGAAATATCCAAAGCTTTCCTAAAATTCTCATTTATATAGGGTTTTGTGTGTTTAAGAAAAGCATCTTTAACATAGATTGTTGTCGCCTTAACTATGTTTTTTGTTGGATTGTTTTCAAACTTCAATTTTACTATTGCCTTACCATCTTTTAAAGCCGTTTCTAAATTATCCTCACTTACCCAATTTATTGTTAATGCAGGAATATCAATGTCGGGGAGCTCATTTGCAATACTCTTCAAAGCTTTTGTACAAGGGCCTTCAACATCACTTTTAATTGAATATTTTCTTAAAGATTTAAAAGGATGTGCTAAAATCCTCCATATAAATCCAAAATAAATTTGAAAATTTTCAGGTTTTGTAGCTCCAATAAACAAAAGCAATAGGATAATTATTACAAGCAAAGAAGAAAGACCTTGTCCTTCAAAAAATGTCTTAAGAGCGTCAATGATTTTATTCATGGTCAAGTTTATATTGTTCTGAACAATCTATTCTGTCACAGTAAAATTTAATTTTTGAACCATTTTCAATTGGTAGCATAATCCCAATGTTTTGATGATTCATTACGGAACCGCATGAACTGGATATTCCGGTGATATTGACCCCTCATTCCGGTGATATTGACCCCTCTTGAT
>CALFXE010000235.1 GCA_937927845.1 uncultured Paludibacter sp. | reverse complement strand
TGTATTTTTGCCGTGTATTTGGGTGATAATGACGGTTTTTAGACGGACTGCCGTTCGCTATCAAAATTTTCATTTTTTCTATTAGATCATACAGATAATGAATATGTTTACGACTTAATATCTAAAAATTTCAGAAGGTTTTTCAGAAGAAATATATTACAATACGACTATCAGAAATTTCCTGTAGGTTTTATTGGTACTATGGCTGAAAGTTACAAAACAATTCTGCATGATGTTGCCAACGAATTTGAAGTTACAATAGCTAAAATTACTGAATCGCCCATGAAAGGTTTGATAGATTACTACTATCCAAAATTGATATAAAAATAAAAAATCTATCAGCGTTAAAATAAAAAAATCAACAAAAACTAATACGAAAATTTATGAAACAATTATTTTTAGGTGCATTAATATGCTTTTGCACAACCGCATCTTATTCTCAGGGAATAAAGATAACAAGTACTGAAACACTTAATTTACCAAAAAGCGAATCAGCATATAGTCCGGTTATCAGTCCTGCCGGCGATTATATTCTAATTACAGGAAATGATTTGAAAGGTCTGAGTAAGTACGACCTTGCAAGCAAGCAACTTTCAACGATAACGACCGATAAAGGAGCGGGATTCGATGTGCAGATTTCAGAAGACGGCAGTTTAATAGCATTCAGAAGTCAGATTTATAAAAACCGCCTCAAATATACCACATTAAAAGCAATAGACTTGAAAACAGGCAAACAGCAGGATATCATAAAAGACAGTCGGGATATAGAAAAATATATTATCAAAGACGGAACTGTTTTAGCGGTTGAGAAGGGTGTTGTAAAATCTAAAAGGATTACAGGCAAGCAACTTACAAAAACACCTAATATCAGCAGTATACGTCAGGGACAATTATATTTGAACAAAAACAAACAAGCTGATAATATATCGCCGGCAGGTAAACAGTATAATTATTTATGGACAAGCATTTCACCTGATGGTGCAAAAATGTTATATTATGTAATTGAATTAGGAAAAGCATTTGTCAGCAATATTGACGGAACAAATGCAGTTTCATTAGGCACGTTACGAACTCCCAAATGGGCTGGGAATAACTGGGTAGTAGGTATGGAGGATTATGACGATGGAGTTACAATTACATCTTCAAAAATCGTAATCATCTCATCAACAGGCAAAAACAGAACTGATTTAACCGATAAATCAGTTATCGCAACAAATCCATCATCAAGCATAGATGGTAAAAAAATAGTATACAACACGAATGACGGGAGAATACATTTGATAACAATTGAGTTTTAAGTCAACAGTCAAAGGTCAATTGTCTATAGACCATAGACATTAGACCATAGACATTAGACCATAGACATTAGACCATAGACATTATAAACATAATCACAAAAATGAAAACACATATTATAAAATCAACAGGCTTTCTTTGGTTGGCATTATTCGTTTTTTTGAATATTTATGCTGATAATACATTAAACCAAGCAAGAGTATATATAAACCCAGGTCACGGCGGTTGGGGATCTAACGACCGCCCATTGGCAACAATCAATTATGCAATCCTCGATACATTGGGGTTTTTCGAAACTAACACCGATCTTGTGAAAGGTTTATCTCTGCGTGATGAATTGACAAATGCAGGAGTAGGATATGTTCGCATGTCACGCACTAAAAATGGAATTGCTCCTCAATCACAAGCCACTTTAAATCAGCATGAAGTGTATGAGGGTAACGGTCAGCTTTCTACCCTATCAGTAATTTGTGCAGATGTCGAGACCAACAATATGGATTATTTCATTTCTATTCATAGCAATGCAGCAACAGAGGGCACTTCAACCAACTATCCATTATTATTATTTCGAGGTACAGATACAGAACCGGGCAATGGTTTAACTCAGGCAAGAAATATGGCAAGAGATGCTTGGAAATACATTGCTAAAAATGGGACCACCTACCATTCGTCATACACAGGAGCAAATGACAATAATACACGTGGAGATATATCATTCTATGGTTCAAGTTCGGAATTCCAGGGATATGTTGGTTATCTTGGTGTACTCAAACATGGATGCGATGGCTATTTGAGTGAAGGATGTTTTCATACATATCAACCTGAACGTCATCGACTTCTGAATGATGATTATTGTAAACAGGAAGGCGTAAGATATTCGAGAGCAATCAGAGCATGGTTTGGCGACAACACCGAAACCAAAGGATATATAATGGGTACAGTAAAAGATAAAAATCAGGCATTAACACATAATCTATATAATTATAAGGTAGGTTCATTCGACCAATACAAACCACTGAATGAAGTAACAGTAACATTACAAGATCTTAATAACAACGTAATTGACACATACACAACAGACAAGGAATACAATGGAATTTATGTGTTTGGAAAATTAAATCCCGGAACATACACATTAGTATATGACATCCCCGGTTATTGGAAAGAAACAGAAGAAATTGAAGTCAAGGCTAACGAAACTTCCTTTATTAATAAATTACTTACAGATTTAGAAAGAGAAGATCCCAATATTGAAGATGAAGTTCTGGTTACAGAAGTGTTAGACTTCCCACATCCGGTTCAAGATGGTGATATAGCAGCAGCAAGTACATATTTATTTGGAAAAACAAAAGAATTTACAATCAGCGCATTAGAAGCGTTAACAGTAAGAAGAGCATTATATAGAAACGATAAATATTATATTCTTGCAGTTGATGCTCAAAAAGCACCTAAGTTATTGGTTATTAATCCCTCGACAGGAGAGTTAATAAAAGAAATGAGCACAAATGGCATATCTACAGAAGGTTATGCAGGCAAAAATCACTTATATAATCTTTCGGATATTGCCTTTACGCAAGACAATGTCTTAATCGGAGTAAATTCGACAGTAGTAGGAAAAGAAGCCAACACATATCAGCTTGGCGATTTCTATGTATACAAATGGCAGGCAACAGACGAACAATCATTAGAAGATGTAGATCCACAAGTATTTTTGACATTGCCGACCAATAGCAGTGCAAGTTTAGCTGCAGCGGGCAACAACAACTCGAACCTTATGGCAAACAGCTTTACGGTATCAGGAACATTAAACAATCTTACAATTATTTTCGATTCACATGCAAGCAATAATTGGAGTGAAGCTTCAAACTGGTCGGTTCGCTATGTAGCATGGAAAGTTGAAAACGGTGTAGTTACAGGTACACAATACAATAACTCAGGATATACAATCGGAACAGGAGTACTTGGAGGATTTGGAGAAGATACGAAAATCACACTCTCTCCTACCGCACCAAACAGATTTATCGTTGATGGTAATAAAATCAGTCCTATTGAATTTGAAATGAACTGGTTAAGTAACGATAATATTCAAATAGGAACCCTATCAGCAGAGATACCACAGACATCAATGGGTGGTAATAGTTTCAGATATACAAATAAGATATACACAGTAGAGCCGGTATGTAGCAAACAAACAGACAACAGCTATAGCTATCAACTTCATCTTTATGATAATACCAACGGAATAGACAATGCAATAAAGATTGGAGAAACTACTGCTGATATAACTAATGAAACAGAACTTTTAAAGATGTTTGCATTTGGTATAGTTGAAAATGCTGATATAAGTCTACATTATCTTGTGGGCAATAAAATAGTGCAATACAGCACGAAGAACCTAACTCAGCAAGAATCATCAGCAAGAGCTTTTGCATATAACCTGTCATCAGAATACGACAGCGAAACAGGCGAATACAACATTAATTATACGCTTAACACAGATGTTAGTGCAGTGATTTTGAGTTTAACGGATATTGTATCTGGTGAGATTGTAAAAACAATCAACTTAGATGATACAGACAAAGGAACACATACAGCAAAAATCATCGCAGAAGACATACCTGAAACAGGCGAATATAACTGGAAGATAGAAGTAAAAGCACCAAATGTAACGCGCTTCACTAAACTATCAGACGATAATATGCTATATAAATACTTTGCACCTAAGGGTATAGCAATAGACAATTCGCCTTTGAGTCCGCATTTCGGTAGAATTTATATCACCAACACATCAGAAGGCACAGTAAGTCCAAGAGCAACAACAACAGGCATATACGTACTGTCGCCAGACGCAACAGACATTACAAGTCAGGGTAACAACGCCTACAATGGCGGAATAGCATGGACAGGAGTAAATGGTGAAGGTCCGCGTAAACTAACAGTAACCTCCGATGGTAGAGTATTTATAGCCGATGCAAGTCATACCAATGCAGGAATATACTATATGAATCCGGAAACCTTTGCCGTTAGTTCATTATTCCCCGGCTCAACAGTTTCAGCAGGCGCAGTTAAGATAGGCAGCACACAAGTATCTGGACAGATAGTAGCCATAGGTTCGAGAGGTAACGGAGAATCAACACAACTATATGTAGTTGACAAATCATATCCTGGTACACAGTCATGGAAAAAAATTGTAAACACATATAATATTGGAACCGGCACCACATGGACAAAAGCACCAAGTTCTACCATTACACCAAGCAGCTACGTTGGCAACGACAACAGCAGTATCATACCTGTATCAACAGGTTATTGGGCAGGACAATACAGAGGAGCAGGCAGCAACACCACAGCAAATCCATGTGTGTTGTATTATAGCGATAGTTTCAAAGAAACAGTCTTCAATACAGCAGAATTTAAGGATAGAAGCGGTGCGACCATCGTATTAGATAAAGCATCTCAAAACGGCGGTTTAGCAGTTGACGAAGTAAGAGGACTGATAGCATTAAGTTATGATGGCGGATTGTATGTGTTCGACTACAAGCTTAACAAAGACGAAGTTCCGGTGGTAAATCCTAAGTTCAAGCACACCTTGGGAGTAGCATCCGTTACATACGACGATTTCGCATTCGATTATGCAGGTAATTTATATGCAGTATCTAATTCAGGTAAGTTTATAAGCGTGTGGTCAATGCCAACCGACAACAATAGCATAACTACACCTGCACAAAGTAAGTACAAACTGAGGAGAGGTGGTTATGTAGGTACAAAACAACCTGATACACAGTCGCGTATATATCCAAATCCAGCTAAGGATTTCATAATCATAGAGCAATCAGAAAACATTGAAAAAGTGCAAATATTTGATTTGAGCGGGAAGATAGTTTTGAATAAAAATAAAGTCGAAAAGACATCCACCACTATCGACATATCTACATTACAAAACGGAGTATATATGATTAAGGTAAATGATGGACGAGGTGTAAGAGTGGTGAAGAATTGAGGGAATTTTGAAATCGTATTCCATTATTATAAATGCGAAGACACCCAAGAGCAGTTTACCTCTACAGAATTGGACGAACTGAATATGGCACAGGTGTATAATCAGTATCGAGATAAATTCAATATTCCGTTTCCCGATGAAATCACCAGAATTCGTGAAAAACATGGTATTCCTGTTACTAAAATATCAACTATTCTGGGATTGGGTGTAAACAGCTACGGACAATATGAAAAAGGAGAAATGCCAAGTATATCCAATGCAAGACTGATACAAATGGCAAACGACCCAAAAAAATTTGTGGAGATGGTGGAATTATGCGATGATTTAGATGAAAGCACTAAAAGTAAATATCTGAATAAAGCGCAAAAAAAGTAATTAGTTACGAGTACGCATTTGATTTACAATTAATTAAAAATTACGAATTGCGAATAATCACCCCACATTCACCACTTCTTTCTGTTAAATTTACTTAATTGTGCGCGCACACAACACAACATCCAAACAAATCATTTATCTTTGTGTGCGCACACATGGTTCAAAGCACAAATAAGTATGAAAGTAAAAATTAGCGACATAGCAAAAAAATCGGGAGTATCTACCGGCACTGTTGATAGAGTGTTGCATAAACGCGGACATGTGTCGCCGGAAAAACTTGAGCTTGTAGAAAAAGCTCTTAAGGAACTGAACTACGAGCCTAACTTACTGGCGAGCTTTCTTGCTTATAAAAAAAGCTATGTTTTTGCTGCTATTGTGCCCTATTTCACTGATGGCAGTTATTGGGAACTTGCATGTAAAGGAATTGTTAAAGCTGCAAACGAGTTGGATAAATTTAAGACTAAAGTTGAATTACACCACTTTAATCAGTATGATATAAACTCTTTCCGTGATGCTGCAAATGCGGTTTTGGAACAGGATTATGATGGTGTGATAATGGCAACTCTGTTTGAAAATCCCATTTTACAATTATCTCAAAAATTAGACGAAAGGGACATACCATATATCTATCTCGATTCTGATATTCCCAACCAAAATAATCTCGCATATTTTGGAAGTGATACTTATGTAAGTGGTAGAATTGCAGGACGTATCTTGTTGACTACCTCATCAAATATGCAAACAATCTTTTTTGCTCATATAAAATTCAAATATGCTGATATTTCTGTGCAAATGCGAAATCGTGAACGCGGAATAATGGATTATTTGAATGACAATGGTTATCAAGGTGTTATAGAGCATATCGAAATTGATCCTGATAATCATCTGGAGGGTTTACAAAAATTGACTCAACTTTTGGAAAACAGTAATTATTCTGTTGGTGGCATTGTTTTGAATTCTCGCTTTTATGAACTTGCAAAGGTTATTCATTTGCTGCCAAAACATCTGAAGGATAAGTTATACTTGATTGGACACGACGCTATCAGCGAAAATATAAAGGCTTTGAAAAATAATGACGTGAGGTTTTTATTGTCTCAGCGAACTGATTTACAGGGCTATGAGGCTGTAAAGGCATTGGGTGATTTCCTTATTTTCAAAGAACAGCCTGAAAAATTGAATTACATGCCGATTGATATTGTTATTTCAGAAAACGTGGATTACTATTATAACACAAACAAATAATCGCAATATAAAATGAAAAAGATTGTAACTTTTGGAGAAATCATGCTTAGATTGGCAACACCCAGATACGACCGTTTTATCCAATCTAAAAGTTTAAATTCTACCTTCGGTGGAGGTGAGGCAAATGTTTCTGTATCTTTAGCTAATTATGGCTTACCTACTGAATTTGTTACACGCTTGCCAAAAAATGATATTGCTGAATGGTGTCTATCTGAATTGCGTAAGTATAATGTTGGCACTCAGCATATTGTAAAAGGAGGCGAACGTGTTGGTATTTATTTTCTCGAAACAGGTGCTGTTGCTCGTGCTTCTAAGGTGGTGTACGACCGCGCTCACTCCAGTATCGCAACTATCGAACCCGGCATGATTAATTGGGATGAAGTGTTTAAAGATGCTCAATGGTTTCATTGGACAGGTATAACCCCTGCTATTTCTCAGGGAGCTGCTGATGTTTGTCTCGAAGCTATAAAAGAAGCAAACAAACGTGGTATTACGGTATCAACCGACTTAAACTATCGCAAGAATTTGTGGAAATATGGTAAAACTGCTTCTGAAGTGATGCCTGCTTTGGTTGAAGGTTGCGATATAATTCTTGGTAATGAGGAAGATGCTGAAAAGGTATTCGGTATTAAACCTGAAGGTTTTGATGTTGCTCATACCGGTGGCGAAGTTGATGCAGCAGAATTTGAGTCAGTTTGTAAACAATTGATGAAAAGATTTCCAAGAGCAAAAAAAGTAATTATCACTCTACGTGGTTCTATCAATGCAAATCATAACACATGGGGTGGCGTTCTTTATTCTGATAAATTGTATGAATCAAAACGTTACGATATTACACATATAGTCGACCGAGTTGGTGGTGGCGATTCATTCATGGGAGGTTTGATTTATGGCTTGATTAGCTATCCAAATGATGATCAGAAGGCTCTTAACTTTGCAGTTGCAGCATCTTGTCTGAAACATACAGTTTATGGCGACTTCAACTTAGTAACTGTTTCGGAAGTAGAGAACTTAATGAAAGGTGACGGCTCCGGACGTGTATATAGATAATACTCCACCGCACCCTAAGCGAAGTCGAACGGTAACAATTTACAATTAATAATAAAAAAATCATGATTAATCAATTTTCATTAAAAGGAAAAGTTGCTCTGGTAACAGGAGCATCTTATGGAATTGGCTTTGCAATGGCTTCAGCTCTTGCAAAAGCAGGAGCTCGTATCGTTTTTAACGATATCAATCAGGAAATAGTTGACAAAGGTATGGCAGCATATAAAGAAGCAAATATTGATGTGAAAGGTTATGTTTGTGATGTAACCGACGAAGATGCTGTAAATGCTATGGTTGCTCAAATTGAGAAGGAAGTTGGCGTTGTTGACATACTTGTAAACAATGCAGGAATTATAAGACGTATTCCTATGCATGAAATGTCGGCTACAGAATTCCGCAAAGTAATCGATATCGACCTAAATGCTCCTTTCATTGTAGCAAAAGCTGTTATCCCTGGTATGCTTAAGAAAGGTCACGGAAAGATTATCAATATCTGTTCAATGATGAGTGAATTAGGACGCGAAACTGTATCGGCTTATGCTGCTGCAAAAGGTGGTTTGAAAATGCTTACTAAAAACATTGCTTCTGAGTATGGCGAATTTAACATTCAGTGTAATGGTATAGGTCCAGGTTATATTGCAACACCACAAACAGCTCCATTGCGCGAAAAACAAGCTGATGGTTCACCACATCCTTTCGACTCTTTCATCATTGCAAAAACTCCTGCAGCTCGCTGGGGAACGCCGGAAGATTTGCAAGGTCCTGCAGTGTTCTTAGCATCTGATGCTTCAAACTTTGTAAACGGTCACATCCTTTACGTTGATGGAGGTATTTTGGCTTATATCGGAAAACAACCTAAATAATCCATCAAATTAAGCTTATGCGTTTTTCGAAAATTCAAACCATACAAGCGATAGAAAACACTGGTATAGTACCGGTGTTTTATCACAAAGATTTAGAAACAGCCAAGCAGGTTGTAAAGGCTTGCTACTTAGGCGGAATTCGTGCATTCGAGTTTACCAACAGAGGTGATTTTGCTCATGAAGTGTTTGGCGAACTGAACAAATGGGCAGCACAAGAATGTCCGGAAATGATTATGGGAGTAGGTTCAATAGTTGATGCCGCAACTGCAGCTTTATATTTGCAATTGGGTGCCAATTTCGTGGTTGGTCCGCTCCTTAATCCCGATGTTTTCAAAGTCTGCAACCGTCGCCAAGTGCCATACATGCCCGGCTGTGGCTCAGTTTCAGAAGTTGGATATGCTCAAGAATTGGGTGCCGATGTAGTGAAGGTATTCCCTGGTGACGTTTTGGGAGCTGCTTTCGTAAAAGGCATCAAAGCTCCAATGCCGTGGACAAAAATTATGGTCACAGGAGGAGTTGCTCCTACAAAAGATAATCTTTCATCATGGTTCTCTGCCGGTGTTACTACAGTTGGAATGGGATCCAACTTGTTTCCAAAGGAAGTGTTAGAAAAGGAAGAATGGTCGAAGATTACTGCCTTATGTGAAAATGCATTGGAAATCGTAAAACAAGTTAGAAAATAATATATGGAAAAAATATTTGGATATATAGTTGGACTCGGGGCTCCTGTAATGATGCCTCTTATTTTCTCGATTTTAGGTATTTCCATTGGTATCAAACCGGGCAGAGCAGTGAAAAGCGGCTTGCTTGTAGGTGTGGGTTTCGTCGGACTTTCTATTGTTACTGCATTGCTTACCAGCAGCTTAGGACCAGCACTAAATGAGGTTGTTACTGTTTATGGATTACAATTGAAAATCTTTGATATGGGATGGCCTGCTGCAGCAAGTATTGCTTATAATACAACCATTGGAGCTTTTGTCATTCCGGTATTGTTGGGTGTAAACTTAATAATGCTTTTTACAAAAACAACTAAAACAGTCAATATCGACTTATGGAATTATTGGCATTTTGCTTTCGTTGGTGCTATAATTTATTTTGCATCAGATAGTATTTGGTGGGGTTTCTTCGGCGCAATTATAGTGTATATCATCACATTGATTATTGCTGACTGGACAGCTCCGATGTTCCATAAATACTATAAAGATTTGGATGGTATTTCTATACCACAGCCTTTTAGTGGAGGTTTTGCTCCAATTGCAATGGTTCTCAACAAAGGTTTAGATATGATTCCGGGTATCAACAAAATCAATATTGATGCTGAAGGAATGAAAAAACGCTTTGGGTTGCTTGGTGAGCCTTTGTTCCTTGGAGTTATAGTAGGTATTGGAATTGGTGTTTTTGCAAAATACAATTTCCAGAAAGTAATGATGTTAGGTGTTCAAATGGGTGCTGTGATGGAATTAATTCCACGTATCACCGGACTTTTCATCGAGGGTTTAAAGCCTATATCGGAGGGCACCAAAGAGCTAATTGCTAAAAAATTCAAAAGAAGCTCAGGTCTGTATATAGGTATGACACCTGCTTTGGTAATTGGTCACCCCAGCACTTTAGTTGTATCTTTATTGCTGATACCTGTAATTATTGTGTTAGCAGTGATTTTACCTAATAATCAGTTCTTGCCTTTGGCATCATTAGCGGGAATGTTTTATCTTTTCCCACATATTTTGCCTTTCACTAAGGGTAATGTTTTCAAGACATTTATCATTGGATTGATTATTTTGGTTGCAGGTTTATATATAACAACTAACTTAGCTCCTGCATTTACAAAGGCTGCTGTAGATGTTTATGCAAAAACAGGTGATACCGCAGTAAAAATACCTGATGGCTTTAATAATGCTGCTGCATTAGACTTTGCTTCCAGTCCATTTTCCTGGGGTGTTTATCATCTAACACATTCTATCAAAGTTGTAGGGCCAGCCATTTTGATTCTTATTACTATGGCACTTATGGTTTGGAATAGAATAACAATAATAAAAGGAATCAAAAGATCAGAAAATAGTATTTCCGAAGAAAAAAACAATAATTAATTAAAAAATAAATTTATGAAACGAATATTAGTTTATTTATTATCGATATTAATCTTTTTAAATATGAATGCTCAAAAAATTAATTACGAAGTTCGCTATGCGACAAATCCAACAGATTTTAAAACTTATAACACTGAACGTCTGAGAAAAGACTTTGTAATTGAAAAAATCTTTGGTGACAATGAAATCAATATGGTTTATACTATGTATGACCGTTTGATAGTAGGTGGTGCAAAACCTGCAGGTAAAAGTTTGCATCTTGAAACAATTGACCCTCTAAAAGCTCCTAACTTCTTACACAGAAGAGAGATTGGTATTATTAACGTAGGTGGTTCGGGTTCAGTGAAAGTTGGAAAAGAAACTTACAAATTAGGTTTTAAAGAAGCCTTATATGTAGGTAGTGGAGATCATGAAGTTTATTTCAGTTCTGATGATGCAAGCAATCCTGCTAAATTCTATTTCAATTCGGCAACAGCTCACACATCTCACCCAACGAAGCTGATTACACAGAAGAATTGTAACATCATTAACGCAGGTTCAATGGCAGAATCTAATGATCGTACAATTTACCAGTTAATTGTAAATCAGACTGTTAAAACCTGTCATTTACAAATGGGCTTAACTGAGTTAAAACCAGGTAGCGTATGGAATACTATGCCTGCACATACTCACGATAGAAGAATGGAAGCTTATTTCTACTTCAATGTACCACAAGGACAAGCAGTTGTACATTTTATGGGACAGCCAACTGAAACGAGAAACCTGTGGATTCACAACGAACAAGCTATCATCTCTCCTGAGTGGTCAATTCACTCCGGTGCAGGTACCAGCAATTATATGTTCATCTGGGGCATGGGTGGTGAAAATCTAGATTATGGTGATATGGATAAAGTTAATCCTACTGAATTGAGATAAATTATTTAGAATAATTTTCTAATAAAAAGAGCTGTTTCGTTTTTGAGGCAGCTCTTTTTTGTATAAAAATATATTTGAAAAATTGTAATCATAAGTTTATCATTTTATTAAAATAACGTGAGTTCTTATTATAATTTTTTGTTCGTTATGTAGTTAACATCCACTGCCTTTCTACATTCAGTTATAAATTTCTTTTGTGATTGGTGCAAGATTATCAAGAGCATCAGCAAGATTCTCAAATTCATAAGTTACAACATTACTTCACCTATTTAATCGTAAATTAACCCGATAATTAACCCAGCAAAAATTATCATTGGAGCAAATTTCAAAAATACGTGTGTTTTTTGCTGAATTTTGAATTTTATTAAACTCAATTGCTTACTCGCATCTTGAATTCGAAATCCAATACAGCTTATATCACGCGAGTAGACGTACTTAGTTGACTTAGAAATAATAATAACATAATAAATGTAACAAAACAATGAAATTCAGTTTATTGCTTGCAATGTTGACATTGGTCAACACAAATACTTTTTCAAGTCCTGATATTGAAAATAGTTCCGCTACCTTAGCCTTGAAGATTCCTGGAAATCCGTCAAAAAGCTATGATTTACAATATGAATCATGTAATGAACCTGTAGGGAGTTATAATTTGGTTTCGTCGGAAAATGATTTACCGGCTATCATATATCAAACCGTAGAAACAAACGAAACAACGAAACTAATAACAACAAAAATTACAGCTACCGGAGATATCTACTTCAATTTTTCTCAAAAGATTCAGAGTGATTTCAGTCACGATGATTGTCAATTTTACATGCCTGGATTCTGGTATAGGCGTAACCTACGTTCACCTAAAGGAGCTCCTTCATTTCACACATCTGATAGCTGGATAGTACGTGAAGACAGGCTAAGTACACCGTTAACCGGAATATATAATGAGACAACAGGGGCATATATTACCGCAACCAGAATTGATGATTTCCAACACGAAGCGTTAACTACCCATAAAGAAGGTGAAGTAATCATTTCGGGAAAAACCTCGTTAGGTTATACCGGATTTGAAAATATAAACGGAAAAGCGTCTTTATCTTTCGGCTATCCTTATCGTGAAGCACCAAAAACATATATTCGTAAATTGACTTTGGCTCCGGAAGTATGTGCTTTCCAACATCTTTCCAAAGGAGAAACTATTACATTAGTATGGGAAATAAAGCAAAATAAAGTAAGCGATTTTTCTGATTTTATAAAACAAGTATGGGAATATTCATATGATTTATATAAGCCTTCTATAGTAAATACTACTTATACGTCTGATAAGATGAAAAGTGTAATAAGTAATTATTTCACGGAAAGTCTTGTTGACAATCATGCTTTGAAATATATGTCAGGTGTACATTTGCATATTGATGATTGTAAAAGTACAGGTATTGCTGAAGTTGGATTTGTAGGTCGTGTACTCCTAAATGCCTTCAATGCAATGGAATACGGTGTGGAGCAGAATCGTCTTGAATTGGTAAGAAACAGTCAGATAATATTCGATAGTTATCTTAAAGATGGATTTACAAACACCGGATTTTTTAGAGAAGTTGTTAATTATAAAAACAATACTGAAGAACATAACCTGAGCATACGTCGTCAGTCAGAAGGATTATATGCCATCTTATATTACCTTCAATATGAGAAAAAACAAGGACGCAAACATCCCGAATGGGAAACAAAAGTAAAAAACATACTAGACCAGATATTAAAATTACAAAAAGAAGACGGCAGTTTTCCCCGTAAATTTAAAGATAATATGAGTATTGTTGACAACAGCGGTGGAAGTACTCCTTCTGCAACTCCGATGTTGGTGCTGGCTTCAGCTTATTTCAAAAACAACAAATACATGGAAGCGGCAAAGAAAACAGCACAATATTTAGATAAAGAAATTATCTCGAAATCAGATTATTTTTCATCTACATTAGATGCAAACTGCGAAGACAAAGAAGCTTCATTTTATGCCTCTACGGCTTTATACCATTTGGCGTTATTCACCAAAGGGAAAGAAAGCATGTATTATAGCGATTTAGCGAAAAAATCGGCTTATTTTTGTTTGTCATGGTATTATACATGGGATGTTCCTTTTGCACAGGGACAAATGCTTGGCGATATAGGACTGAAAACACGTGGATGGGGTAATGTATCTGTTGAGAACAATCATATTGATGTGTTTATTTTTGATTTTGCAACTATACTCGACTGGTTAGCTGATAAATATAAAGAACCACGTTTTACTGAATTCTCAAAAGTAATTAAAACTTCTATGTGCCAACTTCTTCCTTACGAAGGACATTTATGTGGTATTGCCAAAACAGGTTATTATCCGGAAGTTGTTCAGCATACCAACTGGGATTACGGCAAGAACGGAAAAGGTTATTATAATGATATTTTTGCACCAGGCTGGACGGTTGCTTCACTTTGGGAAATGCTCACCCCTCAAAGGATACAACTTTTTTTAAAATAATATGTCATTATAAAATCATGTATATTAATCAATACAAACTATTTACATATTATTAAATATTACTAACAACATTATTAGTGTATTTATTAACCAATTAAAACACAAAAATATCATGGGAGCAAAAAAAATCACAATGTGTTACCTTTATCTTTTAAGTCTTCTTTTCACAAATGGGTTTAAAGCGCAGGAATCCAATATTGTTATTGATGGGAAAGCACGCTTTACCGTGCTTACTCCTACCTTGATTCGAACGGAATATTCAGGTGACGGTATTTTTGAAGATAGGAACAGTTTCAATATTGTTAACCACAATTTACCGGCACCTGCTTATACAACGACGATAAATGACGGCTGGCGCGAAATTGAAACAGAAAAAATTTCACTTCGTTACAAACAAAATTCAGGTGCTTTCAGTACAAATAATCTTATTGCCGACTTAAAAGGAGAAGATGAGCCTATCGTTGCAAAACCATGGAACTTACCTGTTTCGGCTTATACGCAGGAGGCTGAAAGTGCAAGATTATTCGGTGGAGCCGCGAGGGCAAGTAACCATACTGGTTATAGAGGTTCAGGATTTGTTGCCGGTCTAAAAAAAGTCGGAGCCGGAATAGAATGGAATGTAAGAAAATACTGGGAACCTGGCGAGTATATCGTACAGTTGAGATACAGTAATGGAATGGAATCGGATCGTACAATTAGCCTATACGTAGATAATGTAAAAAAAGAACAAATAACATTTGAACAAACAACTGATTGGAAAGAATGGAAAATGGTTCAAACAAAAGTCACATTAGATTTTGCCCCACATAGCTTCAAAATTGTAGGTGATGAGGGAGATAACTACAATATTAACATTGACTGGATTAATATAATACCAGTTGCAAAAATAAATCGTATATGTGAGGCCGAACATGCGATACTTGCAGAAGGCGCAGCGGTAGATACCGAGCATCATGGGTATAGCGGTTCTGGATTCGTTGCGAAATTGACAAAGACAGGACCTAGTATCACATGGGAATTAAACAATGATTCGACTGCCGGTCAGTATGATGTTTCAATCAAATATGCTAATGGTGTTCCCGGTACAGGAGAGCACATTGATCGTACTTTAAGCCTATATGTTAATGGAGTGAAAAGTCAAATTACCTTCGATCGTACAGCAGATTGGAAGACTTGGAATATTTCCAAAAAGACCATCTCATTAAATGCAGGACAAAATATCATACGATTGTCATGCGATGCGGATAATTCGCATCGTGTAAATATCGACTGGATAGCTGTAACTCCTCTTGACACTGAATTACCGGATGAAAATCTCTATAAAGAAAGTAAAAATCTCGGTGCATGGTCACGGGGACTTGACGAAAAGAAAGGAACGATACCTTTGTGGGATGGTATTTTGAGTCGTGAAGGTTGGTATTTGCTGGATGATAGCCATACCGCATTGCATGATGGCGAGGATTGGATTGTCGACAGGCCGGTTCATGCCGGAGGTTATCAAGATGGTTATTTCTTTGGTTATGGAACCGATTTCCAAACAGCATTAAAAGATTTTTATAAAATAACCGGGAATCCCGTGTTACTTCCTAAATGGGCTTTTGGGATTTGGTATTCAATAAACAGTGGAGACTATACCAATGCATATTATTATCAAAATACATTATTACCGAATTTCCGTTCTAATAAAGTCCCTTTGGATGTTTTGGTTGTTGATACTGATTGGCGGTATCCTGAACGTTGGAATAGCTGGGATTGGAATAAAACGTTTTTTCCGGATCCACAAGCTTTCTTCGACTGGACAAAAGAAATGGGATTAGTGATCCCGTTAAACGTTCATCCAACGATTCAAAATAGCGATTCAAGGTTTGCAGTAACAAATGCTACAGCGGAAGGATTAATCACGAATGGAGACAACAGGTATCATTTTGACTTCACGAATAAAAAACATGCGAAAGCTTATTTTGATTTGCACAAACCTTTCGACGATTTGGGAACTCGCTTTTGGTGGTTCGATCAGGCAGAATACCCAAATTCAGCAATTGCCGGTGCCCCCGCAGATACTTGGATAAACAATCTGTATGCTAAAGCCGCGATAGATAGGGGGCTTCGTGGTTTTGCATTTTCACGTGTAGGATCAGGACATATGTATTACGACAATAACAGAGATCCAGGTGAGGCATGGTCTGAACATCGCTACACAGTACATTTTACCGGAGATACATATAACGAATGGAATATGCTTGCTTTTCAATCGGTTTTCACTATTAAGGAAGCAAATATAGGAATTCCATACGTTTCGCACGATATAGGTAGCTATCATGGTAACCATTTAAGCGATGATATGTATATGCGTTGGATACAATTCGGTACTTTCCAACCGATTTTCCGCCTTCATTCAAAACGGGGAGAACGTTTGCCCTGGCAATATCCAAATGTTAAACAACAAGCAGAAGATTTTATCCGCTTGCGTCATGCTTTAGTACCCTACACTTACACGCTGGCTCACGAGTCATCAAGAGGTGGCTTGCCTATAGTAAGAGGGATGTACTTTTATTATCCGGAAGCATCCGAATCTTATACTTACGATAGACAATACTTTTATGGTGAAAAAGTACTTGTATCTCCGATAGTAACCGCAGGACAAACCGCATCGACACAAGTATGGTTTCCCGAAGGAAGATGGACAAACTATTTCACAAATGAAATTGTAATCGGTCCGGCTGTAAAAACCGTATCGGCTAACTATAACACAATGCCTGTATTTGTTAAAGCAGGTGGAATCATTCCATTAGCGCCATACTCCGATAATACCGGTCAAATTGCAGGGGATTCGCTTATTTTAAAAGTTTACGCCGGAGATGAAGGATCATTTACTTTGTATGAAGATGAAGGCGAAAACCTGAATTACCAGGCAGGTAAATATGCATTGACTACAATTGAATATAAAGAGCAAGAGAAGAAATTATCCATCAAAGCTCAGCAAGGTAGTTATATTGGAGCACCTGAGAGACGCTCATACAATATTGAGTTTTATAACGCCGTTGTTCCGGAAAAAATCTTCGTAAACGGAATAGAGCTGAATAACGTAATAACAGATTCAACCGAAGGATGGCAGGTTAGTAATAATGTGATTTACATTCATTTAAACAAACGTACAGTTGTAGAAGATATTGATATTATCTTCGGTGGAGTTTCGGCTATTTTGCCTATTGAACATCTAAATAAGGGTATTAAGATATTTCCTAATCCTGCAACAAATCTATTTACCCTTGAACTGAATAATATAGATAAAGAATCTCTCGTCAGCATTTATAATTACAAAGGGGAAAAAGTATTTAATAAACTGATTACTAACAGTAAAGAAATGACAATTAACACACAGACATTCAGTAAAGGAGTCTACCTTGTGAAGATCGATGACGGAAGTTATAAGTACACTGAAAAATTTATCATTAAATAATATATTGTCGTATCTCCCTAAAATCAATGAAACTAAATTTTAGAATTGATATGAAAAATTTAGAAATTTATTATGTAAATTCGATTTGGTAAAGTTTTTTGACTATATTTGTGCAAACTATTTCGATGATTTACATGACTTATAGTAATAATTTAAAAATTATTTGATTAGAAATGAAATGTCATAAAGAAAAAGTAAAAGTAAACAGATTCTCTAAATTAAGGTTATGGATAATATTTTTATTCTCTATAGGAATCTTATATTTTGTTAGTTGTAAAAAACAAGAAATTAATCATATCCCTAATTCTTTACGTGCTCCGGCTTATCCTCTTATCACAATTGATCCTTATACTAATGGTTGGTTGTTTGGAGATACGTTATATAAACAACAAGTTTGTCACAACACAGGACGAAAGTTTCCATTACTTGGTGTGATACGTGTTGATGGTGAAAATTTCAGATTCATGGGAGTTGGAAAACACACCGAGTTTGTAGTTGTCACCTCAGGACAAGGGATTTGGAAAGGAAAATACATTCTTTCTAAACCAGAAGGCAATTGGATAGAGATGGATTATAACGACAGCACATGGACAACAGGAGAGGGTGCTTTCGGATATTCTGATCACAATAATATGCCAAGATCTATAATACGAACTTCGTGGCAAAGCGAACACATCTGGATTAGAAGAGAGTTTGTATTAGACGAGGATTTGACAGGAAAGGATATTTATATGGAATACTCGAATGATGATGATGCGGAAATATACATTAATGGAGTTAATGTGATTAGTACAGGACCTGTGGTGAGAAAGAACGAAAGGATGAGGTTGCCTGATGAAGCTGTTCGTTCCCTTCGTAAAGGTAGAAATATTATAGCAGCACACTGTACGAATAGAATTAGAAATGCTATAATCGATTTTGGATTAAGCTATGAACAACCTGCTTCTACACTCTTTGAGCAAACAGCAATTCAGAAATCTGTTGATGTTCAGCCAACACAGACCATCTATACCTTTACTTGTGGTCCTGTTGATTTAAAACTGACATTTACAGCTCCTCTGCTAATGGATGATTTAGAGTTATTATCTCGTCCTGTAAATTATATTTCGTATGAAGTTGTACCAAATGATTCTAAAACACATAAAGTAGAATTGTATTTTGAAGCAGGCAATGAATGGGCAACAAGTTATGATTGTCAGGAAACTGCAAGCGAGACTCTTGAGATAGGAAATCTTGCCTTTCTGAAAACAGGCACCACCATGCAGAACATATTGGGGAGAAATGGTGGATATTATATAGACTGGGGACATTTTTATCTTGTAGCAAAGAAAAACGGGGTTCACATGGCTTTTGGAGATCACAATGAAATGAGAACTTCTTTTTGTTCTGATGGCATTGTAAAAGAAACAATAAGCACACCTTCTGATAAAAAACGAAGTCGTATTGCACTCAGCCGATCGCTTGGTAGAGTGAATAAGACTACGAATGGTTTTATCATGCTTGGGTATGACGATATCTATTCAGCACAATATTTCGGAGAAAATCTTCGTCCTTATTGGAATCGTCATGGAAATAAAGATATATCTCAGATATTCATTCAGGCAGAAAATCAATATAAGAAAATCAAAAAACTATGTGATGAATTTGATGTTGAAATGATGAGCCATGCATATAGTTGTGGGGGAAAAGAATATGCAGAGCTTTGTGCTTTAGCCTACAGACAAACCTTATCTTCTCATAAATTACTCTCAACTCCTGATAATGAATTATTATTTCTATCAAAATCTCTTTCTAAAACAGCTGTTGTTGATGTTACATATCCGTCTGCTCCCCTATTCTTATTATATAATGTTGATTTGCTAAAAGGTATGTTAAATCCTATTTTCTATTATGTAGAAAGTGGTAATTGGGATTATTTATTTGCACCTCATGATATTGGAGAATATCCTCATGCAAACGGACAAATACCTTCTGACTTTTTCCTTCTTCCGGTAGAGGAATCGGGAAACATGCTGATACTCACAGCAGCCATTGCGACAATGGAAGGTAATGCTGTATACGCAGAGAAACATTGGGATGTGCTGTCGCAATGGGCAGATTATCTCTTACACGAAGGGTTTGATCCTGGAAATCAGATGAACACGGATGTTTTTACAGGATTATCTGCACACAATACCAACTTATCGATTAAAGCAATATTGGGAATTGCTTCTTATGCACGCCTGGCCGATATGCTTGACAAAAATGGTATTGCAGAGAAGTATTCTGAAGAAGCACGTCTACAAGCTTTAAAATGGACAAAACTTGCCGACGACGGAGATCATTACCGTTTTGCTTTCAATCAACCAGATACATGGAGTCAAAAATACAATCTGGCTTGGGACAAAATCATGAAAATTGATGTATTTCCACACGAAGTACGAGAAAAAGAAGTTGCATATTATTTAACGAAGCAAAACAAATACGGATTGCCTTTAGATAGTCGACATTCATATACAAAAGCAGATTGGGTTGTATGGACAGCAACCTTATCTCCTAACATTGAAACTTTTCAGCAATTTATTTCTCCTCTTTACCGGGTTGTTAATGAAACACCAGCAAGAGTACCTATGGCTGACTGGTATTGGACAAATAACGCCGAAAGTCTTGGATTTCAAGGACGCCCTGTTGTAGGAGGATATTTTATAAAAATGATGGAAGATAAATTAATAAATAAGTAGATCCAAATTAAATATTGGATTTACACTGAATTTTATGTTGATGAAAAAGAATGTAATAACCATAATAATTCTGATATTTTATTATTTTAATGTGTTTCCACAAAAACACATTAATGGACTTTTATTTTCATCTAGAACAGAGAGAATTAGCGATAGGACATCTTTAATTTTATTTGACGATAAGGCTTTGATGATGAAAGATGCATTCCGGATCGATTTCGATCTTACTATATGGGATATAAAGCAATTTGGTTATATACTTCGTGTAATAAATGAAACTAAGCAAGAAATCAACTTTGCATTCGTAAATTTTTATGGTGAAGACAAAATTTATCTGGATTTCCATAGTCCTATTACCCACAAATCGGTTCAGATTCCTATCACAAAACAAGATATCGAGGAAAAACGCTGGCTACCTATCAGCATCATATTTGATCTAAAATCTGACCGCGCAGAAGTTATATCTAAAGATTTTTCATATTCCTGCGAACCAATCGGACTAAAAGATCCTTCATCTATAAAACTTGCATTTGGACTATATGGACTAAATTTAGATGTACCGGAAATGGCAATTCGCAATATTCATATCGAAGAGATTGGAGGAAAAAAATATAATATACCATTGAATGAAATTAATGGTGAAAAAGTACGAGACGATAAGGGTCGTGTAAAGGGAATTGTTAAGAATCCAAGATGGCTTGCCAACAGACATTTTTACTGGCAGGAAAAAGCAAGATTCAAATCTGATCCAATGACAGGAATAAGTTACGATGAAGATAAGAATCAGGTCATTGTTGTTGATAAGAATTCTATATACACTTACTCAATGAGATATAATAATAAAAGATTATACATTTCAGATGATCTCCTTCCTAACGTGAATTCAGGCGAAACCTTTTATGATGAAGAAAATGAAATATTATATATTTACAATTTAAACCAGGAAACACAGGATAAACCTACTATGGCTATTGTTAACATGAAAAATTATTCAACAGAATACGGATATGCAAGAATAGGTACTGAACTTCATCATCACAATGCTTTTGTAGGAGATACAAAAAAAAATCTCTATATTTTTGGAGGGTATGGGAATCATTCGTACTCAAATAAAATATTAAAATACGATTATAAACAAGATAATTGGGATTACGTGGAATTTACAGGAGATGAAATCTATCCACGTTATTTTTCAGCTTTAGGACAAGGCGTATTGCCGTCTCAAATATTAATCATGGGTGGAATCGGAAATGAATCAGGAAAGCAGGAACACGGTGGAAGGCACTTATATGATCTGTTTTTATTGGATATGGAAGCAAAACAGATAACGAAAATATGGGAAATAAAAGATATCCAGTCAGGATTTGTTCCTTGCAGCAACATAATACTTGATGATGATAAAACACATTTTTACACTTTATGCTATCCCCAATATCAGTTTAATTCAACATTACAGCTATATAAATTTAATATTATTGATGGCAGCTACGAAATAGTCAGTGATTCAATTCATATTAATGCTGAACAGATTGAAACTTCTGTATATTTATTTTATAATAATTTAATGCAGGAGTTCTATGCTGTTATTAGGGAAAACACTGAAAATAAGTATGCAGAGATACGAATGTATTCTCTTTTGTCGCCACCTATATCATTTTCAGAATTGAGGTCAGAAAGTAAGTTCTCTTTTTATTGGTTATTATTGTTCTCTCTGATTCTTATTCCGGTTGTTCTGTTTTTAAAGAAGAAAAAACAGGATTGGAATATCCCTACTCTACATAGAAACAGTCAGGACAAGCAAGGAATTCAAACTAAGCAAGAAAAGGATAGAAAAAACTCTGTATTCGTCTTTGGTGATTTTACTGTATATGATAAAAATGGTCGTGACATAAGTTACCGATTCAGTCCTAAATTAAGATCCTTGTTTGCTCTAATACTTTTTTACAGTGTTGATAAAGAAGGAATCTCAACGGATATGCTGACCTCGGAATTATGGATGGATAAAGATACTAACAGCGCGAAAAACACACGGGGTGTGACTATTAATAGATTACGCAGTATACTTACTGATATGTACGGTATTACTTTATTTTATCAAAATTCTAAATGGTATTTTTCGTTTGACACATCTTTTTATTGCGATTATATCAAATATAAAGAAACCATCAATAATATAAAAAATAAAGGTACAGATGAAAATGAAAACATACTCAAGCTTTTTGATATTTTAAAGCGTGGAGCTTTATTTCCAAATTTACAGGAAAATTGGATTGATGCTCATAAGCACGAATATGAAAACGAAGTAGAGAAAATACTCTGGGATTACATACTCAAGTTGCATGAAAATAAGAACTACAAAGAATTAATAAAGTATACAGATTTATATTTCATTATAGATCCTTTAAACGAAGATGCTCTCAAATTATACGTACATGCTTTACAAAAATTAGGTAAGAAAGATCAGTCCATTTTATTGAATAACAAGTTTATTTCAAATTATACAAAGTCAATGGGAGAAAAGCCAGACTTAACTTAACTTTTACGTTACAACAATTTAAACACACTAAAATGACTCTGTAATTTTAGTAAAGAATATCTATCAATTAATACTTTTTATTCATCTGTTAACCCACATTTAACCCAAATTGTAATATGCTTCACCTTATGTTTGACTTGTGAAAATTATGCTTTTGCCGGACATACGGATTATGGCGAAGCCAATTTGAAAGAAATGGCGGTTTACGTTACTATCGCCGAAAACGACTCGCTTAAATTAGGTGTCCGCACAAGCAATAAACAATCTAACGGTACTATGAGAGTACAGCAGTCGCCAATGTTTAGAATCGATTATTTCCGCTTAACTAAATTGGATCCGGCTAAAGCCGGTGATGCGGATCTTGCCAATATTACTTTAAGCTCCGGAAGTTTGAATTTTTCGCCGGAAACTACTACTTATACCGTTAAGTTGCCGGCAGGAACAGAAACGGTAACTGCTATTGCCACTGCCAATTTACAAGACGTAACTGTTACCGGAGCGGGAACTGTCGATGTAAGTTCAGGATCCGGTATTTCAACCATAACAGTTACTGCGCTCGATGGTATTACTACAAAAACATATACCATTAATTATACGGTAGATTCCAAAACCGGTGTTAATGAAGTAAGCACAAAATGCACGTACTTTGTACGCGATCGGAAATTGACGGTAGAAGGAACGGATGCTTATGTAGTTTATGACCTTAATGGGATAAAAATAGCAGATGTCAAATCCAATATGCCGGAGGTACCAGTTGAATTGATCCCGGGAGTATATATTGTAAAAGCAACAGAGAACGAAACATTTAAGGTAACTGTAAGATAAAAAGAGATATTCTTAGGATATTAGCCACGAATTCTATCGCGTAGTTATAAGATCTGATTACAGCTTTTTCTTCTGAATTTAACCCAAATATTAATCTCTTATAATGTATATTTGACATCGAGATATTGAACTTAAGGAATTGTTTTGAATTTTTCAGCGATTGTCTTCCGCTATTCTTTTGATGAATTTGTAAAATTTGAAACAATTCCTAACAATCAAAAATCTGCATGCGGATTTAATCATATTAATATTTATTTTTTATCATGACAAAACCTATGTTTTTTTTGGCGTTTATCAGCCTATTATTTTTTTCTTTCCTGACAAAGATAACTGCTTACGCAGCAGTGGACATTTATCCGCTTCCCCCGAATGCATTGATTAGCAACGTGTTTAGCATCACAATAGATGACAAGGAAGCAAATGTGATTGATTACATGGATTATCACTATATGCACTTCGGCTTCGATGGGAATGCCAGCATCACCGTTACCGTCAATGAAAACATCAGCACGTTTAAAATCAGCCCCCTTTCATTAGGTATAGAAGCCACGGTGAATAACAAACAGTTAACATTTAACTTGCCACAAGTAACCTCCGACGATGAAACCCCGAGATACCTTATGGTACAAATTAACAATCTTGAAAAGTTAGTAATTCTGGGGGATTTGCCCGAGAAGAACGCTCCGGCAATCGATACCGAAGGGATTTATAATGTTACCGCCGCACCCTATTCTGCCGATCCGTCAGGGGTAAGCTTTGCGCAAACAGCCATACAGGAAGCGATAGACGATGCTTCGGATGCAGGTGGCGGTATTGTTTATATTCCTTACGGATTATATACGATTAAAGAAAACCTGTCCGTAAAAAGCAATGTGGAACTTTACCTCGCTCCCGGAGCTGTCCTCAAAGCAATCGACGTACGAAGTCAGTACGTCCAGAATTCGACCTTGCCTCCCGCTGTGATTATTCACAATGCCAGCAATGCAAAAATTACAGGAAGGGGCGAAATAGACGGAAGCGGTTACAAGCTCATGTCGCCGCCGGCCGGTTTTACTTCCCAATCGGTGGCACATCCCCGCCGGAGGGTTGTACAGCTCGATTACTCCTCGAATATAGAATTGAACGGAATCATCGTCAAGGACGGTTCGGGCTGGACTGTTGAGCTGATGCGTTCAGAGAACATCCTTGTTCAAAATGTAAAAGTATTGAACCACAAGGATATCCGATATAAAATAGAGAACGATGGCATCAATTCCGTTACATCGTCCAACACTATAGTAAACCAATGCTTTGTAATAACGATTGACGATGCGTATTGCGCTAAGGCGCGGCAAGGCGATATGGATAATTGTGTTTTCAGCAACAACGTTTGCTACAACTGGAGTGGTGGGGTTAAAGCCGGCATGCAGAGCGTAGGCGACATGTCCGGCATCTTGTTTCGGAACTGTGATGTGATTCACTGTAGAAGAGGAGTTGGCGTCGATACGCGTGAAGGAACAAATCCCATTATGGGTGTCGAATTTCGTGATATCAGGGTCGAAGAAACGGAGAAGACCATATCGGGTGGTGACTATGCTGTGGAATTCGAATCGAACCTTGCTCCTATCTCGGATATAAAAATCGTAAGACTGACTTGTTTCGACAACAATAAGATAAGATTCTTCGGAAAATATGATATCAGTAACACCCTTTTCGAGGACTTGCGGATTAAGGATAAGCTCATCAGCAATGGGGCACAAGTCAATATGCTGAAAGGAAGCAGTAGTATCACCGTAAGTTATGAGTTCAGGACCAGCGAGCCCATTGCGCCCGACGATCCTGCCGAAACCATTCATATTGTTAATCCAAGCTTTGAATATAAATCAGAAGGGGTTCTGAACGATGGCAGCACTTCTTATGGCACTCCTTACGGTTGGACAGATACAGGAATTAACGGGAGTTCTTTCGGCATTAATAATGATGCCAACGAAAAGGACGGCAACAATGTATGCTGGTATCAATCCAATCCCATGCCGGCTAATTTTGAACTGTACCAGGATATAACCGGATTGCCCGCCGGCGAATATACCGTATGTTGCAGAATGGCTGTAGATAACGGGAAATTAACTACGCAACGTCTTTTTGCCAACAATAGCGTGCAGTATTATGGCTCTGAATCCGATTACGGCGTGAATTTGAATCAGGAAGAACAATACAGCTTTGCCTCGTGGCTTCCTTCAGCTTCGAATCCGCTTTATTTACGGGAAATGAAGGTTGATGTGGCAATAGAGAAAGGAGAAATGCTTAAACTTGGAATCCGTACCAACAATAAGCTCGCTAACGGAAATGCCGCTACGAATAATGCCGGATGGTTCAAAGTGGATCATTTTCGTTTGGAATTGAAAGAACTCCACGAAGAAACAGGATTAGATTTTATCAAGGAAAATGATTTTACTGTTATAAGCAAAGAAGGAGGATGTTCCGTAATCCTTGAAAAAAAAATTGTTGACACGCGTATTCGCGTTTTTAATTTGTCCGGTCATCTGATTTATAGTAATACTATGAATGAAAAAGAGGTGTGGATTCCCCTCACAAAAGGATTATATGTTATCCGAATGTCTGTCAATAAGACCGATAAGACGGTTAAAGTGTTGGTTGATTTTTAATTAATAATATGAAGAACTTTTCAAAATTCCTGATTTCTGCGAGTCTTTTTATCATTTTTTCTGCTGCTCTGTTTGCCGAAGGCATGGTAATCAGCGAGACAGGCAGTAGCGGCAGTTTTCCCTTAGTTTCTGGGAATGTTCCAGCAGCACTTATTGTTGACACCAACGATGCTGAAGTGGTAAAAATCGCTGCACAGGCATTCAGCGGAGACATAAAACTTCTTACGGGAGCAACCCCGACCATTCAATCTACGATAAATAATACACCTCCAGTCATTATCGGTACGTTGAGTAAATCCGCACTGATTGACCAATTGGCTGCGAGCGGAAAAATAAATAAATCCAGATTGGAAGGCAAATGGGAAACATTCTGTATTGTGGTTGTCGATAATCCTGTTCCGAATGCTTCCAAAGCACTTGTTGTTGCTGGAAGCGACCCTCGCGGAACCGCTTTTGGAGTCTTTGAACTGTCACGGATGATGGGCGTTTCACCCTGGATCTGGTGGGCAGATGTTATTCCCGAAACCCGATCGGCCATTTATGTATCGGGAGATGAAGTGTTCGGTCCTCCTTCGGTAAAATACCGTGGCATATTCATCAACGACGAGGATTGGGGCATGCAGCCCTGGGCGGCAAATAAGATGGATACAGAAATCAATGGAGGTAAAGGCGATATAGGCCCGAAAACTTACGAGCACATCTTCGAGTTGATGCTACGTACCAAGTCAAATTACCTATGGCCTGCCATGCATGCATGCACCAAAGCGTTTTGGTATTACAAAGAAAATGTCGAAGTAGCCCGCCGGTATTCCATCGTAATGGGTTCAAGCCATTGCGAGCCGATGCTGCGTAATAATGAAGATGAGTGGAGAAGCAACTTCTCATTGGAATATCCGGGAGTAACCCGGGGCGATTGGAATTGGAAAACCAACAGTACGGTCATCAAGAATTACTGGATAGACAGGGTAAAAGAATCGGTGAATAACGACGCAGTTTATACCTTGGGCATGCGCGGCGTACACGATACCCAAATGCTGGGATACAACAACGACGATGAACGCGCTGCCGCCTTAAAACAGATTATCGCGGCGCAGCGGGATATTTTAGAAACATATCTCCAGGAATCCAAAGAAACGATTCCCCAATTATTCTGCCCGTATAAAGAAGCTTTGCAGCATTATAACAAAGGCATTGATTTGCCCGGTGATGTAACCCTGCTTTGGCCGGACGATAACCATGGATATATGCGCCAGTTATCAACTCCGGCGGAGCAGCTCCGTAATGGAGGTGGTGGAGTTTATTATCACTATTCATACCGAGGTATTCCGCGGGATTACCTGTGGTTGTCTGGAACATCTCCTGCATTGGTCAGCTTTGAAATGCATAAAGCTTACGCTCTAAATGCCAAACGCATTTGGATATTCAATGTAGGTGATCTTAAACAAGCGGAGTTCGAATATCAGTTTTCAATGGATCTGGCATGGAATATAAATGCCTGGCAACCCGCTGAATCGCTGGATTATACCACATTTTGGGCAAAAGAAATTTTTGGAGAAAACTTTGCCGGACCGATCAGCACTATTAAGAAAGAGTATCTTCGCTTAGCAACTGCCGGCAAACCGGAACTCGTAGGTCTTGTGAATTACACTACAAAGGAAATGGAGCAACGCATTGCTGACTACAAGGCATTGGTAACCCAATCGAAGATTATAGAAGCACAACTTCCTGAACGTTTGCAGGCAGCTTATTTTCAATTGATTGGTTATCCGGTTGAAGGTGCGGCGTCTATGAATGAGAAAGTGTTAGGAGCTGCTTTGAGTTTTAAATACGCGGCACAAAGAAATAATGAAAAAGCATTGGATATAGCTGAAAAAGCGCAGGCTGCTTACCGCAATATCCCTGTTCTGACACGGAAATACAACAAAGAAATATCAGATGGAAAATGGGATGGTATGATGGATTGGGCACCTGATGGATTCAGGTTCTTTTATGAGCCAAATACCATTACGGAAGGCCAGTTAGATGATTATAACGCAATTCCGGCAGAAACTCCGGATCATGTCACATCAATTTCAGCTTCGCAGTATAAAACAAAAAATAATGCCGGAAAAACAATTGAAACTATTGAAGGATTAGGCGTCTCCTTTTCTTCTGTCACCGTATGGCCTTTGGATATGGCATCCTACACTAATCAGGACATAACGACAGCTCCTTCTGTAGAATACGAAATTCCCCTCAGGAAAGGAAGTAATAAGATTATTGTTAAATGTTTACCTACTTTTCCGCTCTATACAGGCTTAAATCTGCGCTATGCAATATCCTTAGACGGAAAAATTCCGGAATTTGTCGATATCGCTTGTGTAGCAGAATCGTCGAAATGGAGAACCAATGTAGTTCGCGGTTTTTCTTCCGGAGAACATGTTTATCATAGCGATGCCGATAAAAACATCTTGGTGAAAATATATTTTTCCGATCCGGGACTTGTTCTCAGTGCGATTGAAGTTAGTAATAGCAATGTAAGTCCTTTAACCGGAAAAATTGTAAATTCCGATTTTGAATACGATGAAGAAGGCAACCCGCTAACAGGCCTGAGAAGAGGAGATCCTTATGGCTGGGAACGTAAGGGCGATTTAAAAAGCAACTCCTGGGGTACGAACCAAGATGCAAGCAATTATCACGGAGGCAATGCCTGTTGGTACAGTTCTTCGCCAATGCCTTCTAACTTTGAATTGTCTCAAACGATTAAAAATCTGCCCGCGGGCGAATACATCGTTCGCTGCCTGTTGGCCGTACCGGAAAACAGAATGACCACCCAACGATTGTTTGCTAATAATCACGTACAATATTACGGAAAGGAATCCGATTATGCTTCAAACCTGGCAAGCGGTGAAATAAATACTTTTGCCGACCATACCCCCGATGCCGGTAGTGAAAACGGAAGTCTTATAAAGTTGAAGGATATGGCATTGAAATTTATTCTTTCGGAAGGCGATGATTTAACGATCGGCATACGCTCGGATAATAAAAAAAGTGATGGTACGGTTGTCAACAATAATTCTTCCGGATGGTTTAAAGTCGATCATTTTCGATTAGAATGTTTACGGGAAATGAGTATCTCCACCATTAAACAAGAACTGGAAGATTTGATTCGGGAAGCACAGAACTTATATGAATCGACGGAAGTGGGTACAATGCTCGATCAATACCTCAAAGCTGATCGCGATAATTTTCAAGCGGCTATTAATGCAGCTCAGGCCGTATACCAAAAAGCCGGTGCAACTTTAATTGAATGCAATAATGCTGTTTCCAGTTTGAAAGCAGCGGTAAAAGAGTACGAGAGAAGTAAAATTACATATACTTCATATATTGTAAATCCGAGTTTTGAATATAAATCAGAAGGGATTCCAAACGACGGGACAACTCTTCGTGGTGTTCCGTACGGTTGGAAGCAAACAGGATCTATTAAGGGAAACTCGTACGGCATAAACAACGATGCCAAAAACATATCCGGAAATAATGCATGTTGGTATAGCTCTCTTCCTATGCCGGATAATTTTGAATTATATCAAACACTTTCGGGATTGCCCGCCGGCAAATATACAGTTCGTTGCCGCATGGCCGCTCCAATTAAAAAATTGACAACACAACGCCTGTTTGCCAACAACAATGTACAATATTTGGGATATGAAACAGATTATGATAAAAATTTGACTGAAGGAGAAATCAATAGTTATGCAAACCTGGCAACCACTTATGAATATCTTCTGCAAGAGATGGAAGCCGATGTTATACTCGGCAAAGGAGAGAATCTTAAGTTAGGCGTACGCACAAGTAATATGAAGCCGGATGGTTCACGGGAAACTTCGGATAATCACGGTTGGTTTAAGGTGGACCATTTCCGCCTGGAGCTGAAAGAATTACACGAAGAAACGGGATTGAATTTGGTGGAAGAAGGTTTTTTCAGAATAACAGGAGAAGAAGGCGGATGCAGGATTTTTCTTGAAAAACCGTTCGAAAAAGCTCATATCCGAGTAATTTCCTTGTCAGGATATTTAATACACGACAGGTCACTTTATGGTTCGGAAAGCAAGATTACGCTTCCTAAAGGGCTTTATGTAATCCAGGTTTCTCTTGACGGGCAAAACAAAGCCGGTAAAATATTGGTGGAATAGCCACGAATTCTATCTCATAGTTATAAGATCTGATTACAGCTTTTTCTTCTGGATTTAACCCAAACATTAATCTCTTATAATGTATATTTGACATCGAAATGTTGAAATTTAAGGAATTGTTTTGATTTTTTCGGCGATTGTTATCTACCATTCTTTGATGAATTTGTAAAATTCGAAACAGTTTCTAACAATCAAAAATCCCAATGAGGATTTAATCATATTAATATTTATTTTTTATCATGACAAAACCTATGTTTTTTTGGGCGTTTATCAGCCTGTTATTTTTTTCTTTTTCTCTACATGCCGAAGGTATTACTGTTAGTGAAACAGCAAGCAGCGGCAGCTTCCCATTAGTTACAAATAATACTTCTGCAGACCTTGTTGTTGATAACAACGATGCTGAAGTTGTGAAAATAGTAGCGCAGGCATTCCGTCAGGATGTGAAACTTCTGACCGGAGTTGTTCCGGCGATTAAAACCTCAACAGACAACACGCCTCCCATCATTATAGGAACGCTTGGAAAATCTGCATTAATTGATCAATTAGCAGCGAACGGAAAAATAAATAAAACAAGGCTGGAGGGCAAATGGGAAACTTTTTGTATTTCAGTTGTAAATAATCCCATGATCGGAGTTGACAGGGCATTGGTAATTGCCGGTAGCGATCCCCGCGGAACTGCTTTCGGAGTATTTGAACTGTCACGTATGATGGGCGTTTCGCCTTGGGTATGGTGGGCGGATGTTACTCCTGAAACCCGTCAGGCAATTCACGTGTCGGGCGATGAGCTGTTCGGACCTCCATCAGTTAAATACCGTGGAATGTTTATCAACGACGAAGATTTTGGGATGAAGCCTTGGGCGGCTGCTAAAATGGATCCAGGAATTCGTGGTAACGGTAGTGGAGATATAGGACCAAATACTCATAAGAAGATATTTGAATTGATGCTTCGCACCAAATCGAACTATTTCTGGCCCGCCATGCACGCTTGTACCTGGGCATTCTGGTATTACGAACAGAACAGGAAAGTAGCTCAGGACTATGCGATTGTACTGGGTTCGAGCCATTGCGAACCGATGTTGAGAAACAACGAAGATGAATGGAAACGTAATTTCAGAAATGAATATCCGGGAGTAACCAAAGGTGATTTCAATTGGAAAACAAACAGCAGTGTCGTCAAAATGTATTGGACAGACAGGGTTAAACAGTCCAAAGGCATTGATGCCGTATTTACGATGGGAATGCGCGGCGTACATGATGAAACTATGGAAGGTTACAGCAGCGATACGGAACGGGCAAATGCGGTAAAAGAAATTATCCGTACCCAACGGGATATTTTGGAAGCGCAGTTAGAAAAACCTAAAAACACCATTTCGCAACTCTTTTGTCCCTACAAGGAAGTGCTGCTCCAATACAACATAGGCGTTGATTTACCCGATGATGTTACCTTGCTGTGGCCCGATGACAACCACGGGTTTATCAGACAGTTATCGACACCACAAGAGCAACAACGGAGTGGTGGCGGCGGAGTTTACTATCACTTTTCATATTGGGCGCCTCCTCAACAATCCTACTTGTGGTTGACTTCTACTTCGCCGGTAAAAACGAGTTTCGAAATGTCGAAAGCCTATGATATGAATGCCAAGAATATATGGGTATTCAATGTGGGAGATTTGAAACATGCCGAATTTGAATATCAATTCGCTATGGATTTGGCTTGGAATGTAGATGCTTGGCGTCCGGAAAAAGCACATCAGTATATGAAGTTTTGGGCTAACGAAACTTTTGGAGCGGAACTGGCAGATGACATTGCAGAAGTGCAGCAGCTTCATTACATATTGTCTGCCTCAGGACGTCCGGAGCACGCCGATTGGTACGCTATGACTGCATTTGAAATGGAACAGCGTCTGGCTGATTATGCAGTGTTGGCTCAAAAAGCGAAAGCCTTAGAATCGAGAATACCCGCAAGACTTAAAGATGCCTACTTCGAGTTGATAACCTATCCGGTGCTTTGTACGGCGGCGATGAACGAAAAACTCCTTGGTGCGCAGCTTAGTTTTGAATATGCCAGAACAGGCGATAAAGCGAAAGCGAAAGCCATCTCCGAACAGGCAAAAGATGCGTATGGGCTAATCCAAAATTTGACAAGCCGCTACAATACCCAAATAGCCGGCGGCAAGTGGAATGGAATGGTAAGTTACGATCCCCGAAGATTATCCTTATTTTACGATCCTGCTGTTGCGGACGAAAAAACAATGCAAAACGAGCCCCTTCCCGCTGAATTTGTACCCCAGTCGCATACAATTCCGGCGGTAAATTTTAAAGCTAAATCGGATAAGGTAAAAGTTATTGAACAGCTCGGAGTAACCGGCGGAGCTTTGACGGTGTTGCCCTTCAATATGACGCAATATACCCAGTCCAACATATCGTCGGCACCGTCTGCCGAATATACCGTGCAATTGAACAAAGGAAAGAATAGAATACGGGTAATGTGTCTGCCTACTTTTCCGCTTTATCCGGGCTTGGACTTGCGTTATGCGATGTCAATCGATGGCAGTACGCCCCAATTTACAAGCATAGCCCGATTTGAAAATGATGAGGAGTGGCGCACAAACATACTTCGGGGATATGCTCGGGGCGATGTATTTGTAGATAGCGATTCCGACAAGGATGTTACCGTTAAAATATACTTTGCCGATCCGGGCTTGGTATTAAGCGGAGTGCAGACCACAAGCTTTGTTGAGCAGGAAAACGACAGAACCCATCTGCTTGTAAATCCTGATTTTGAAATTGACAAAAACGGAAATCAGTTGAAACCCGGTACGCTCAACAGAGGAACTCCTTATGGTTGGACTCAAAAAGGAAGTTTGAAAGGTAATTCGTATGGTACCAATCAGGATGCCATCAATTTTCATGGCGAACATCTCTGCTGGTACGCGTCGGATCCTATGCCCGCAGATTTCGAATTGTCTCAAACAGTCAAAGGCTTGCCTGCCGGAGAATATGTCGTGCGTTGCCGCTTGGGAACGCCGGTTACTCTGATAACAACCCAACGCCTTTTTGCCAACGACAAGGTGATGTATTACGGAAAGGAATCGGATTACAGTGCCAATCTGACAAGCGGAGAGAGCAACTTGTTTGCCGGTTATACGCCGGGCGCTGAAAGCAGGCCAGGAACAATGATGGAATTACGAGAAATGGCACTGAAAGTAACCATATCGCCGGGAGAAGATTTAAAATTAGGTATTCGTACAAGCAATCAATTGAGCGATGGTTCCTCAGATGGAAGTGGAAGATCGGGGTGGTTTAAAGTTGACCATTTCCGCTTGGAACTTGTTCGCGAATTTACCGAGCAGGAACTAAGAAACACCTTAGCCGACCTGATAAAAGAGGCGCAGAAACTTTATGACTCTACTGTGGAGGGTACGGTAGGAGGACAATATCCCGCAGATGCCCGTTCCAAATTTCAAACGGCGATAAACACCGCACAATCTACTTTGGACGATACGAGCGCAGGTATGGCTGCAATAATAGCGGCAGTGGATAAATTGAAAAAAGATATAGACGATTATAAAAACAGCATGATTACTTTTACCTCTTACATAATAAACGCCAGTTTTGAATACAAAGCTGAGGGGGTGTTAAATGACGGCTCTACCGTCAGAGGTACTCCGTATGGCTGGCAGGATACCGGTGGAATACTGGGGAACTCCTTTGGTATTAATAATGATGCAAGAAATAAAGACGGCAATAATGCATGCTGGTATAATTCGCTACCAAATTTTCCGCCTCTTTTCGAATTGTACCAGAATATAGCGGGCTTACCTGCCGGTGAATATACATTACGGTGTAAGATGTCAGTGCCGAACAATATGATAACCACACAGGCACTTTTTGCCAATAACAGCATACAGTATTACGGTAAAGAGTCTGATTATGGTTCCAATATACAAAATGGCAATAATGTCAGCTTTGCCGGCCTGTCTACTTCGGGCGACCATAGCTTGCAGGAAATGGCGGTAGATGTTGTACTTGGAGAAGGGGATAACTTGAAATTAGGGCTTCGTACCGGTAACAAGAAAGCCGACGGAACGGAGGCGACTAATAACGCGGGCTGGTTCAAGATAGATCATTTTCGTTTGGAATTAAAAAAGCTACACGGTGAGACCGGCTTGGATATGGCTGAGGAAAATTCTTTCAGAGTAATCGGAGAAGAAGGTGGATGCAGGATTTTTTTCGAAAAACCTTTTAGAGCGACCTCTGTCAAGGTCGTTTCTTTATCAGGTTACCTGATGTATGACAATCCGGTTTATAATTCAGGGAGCCGTATTACACTTCCTAAAGGATTGCATGTCGTTGTGCTTACTCTTGACGGAGAGAGAAAAACCAGTAAAATTTTAGTAAGGTAACGATTCCGAACACTATACTTATTGCTTCAATTGTTTTTTTGTTTATTCTGTCAATCATTTGTTTTTTTATTAAATATGGAATGCGGCAGTTGACACTAAAACAAGTTATTCTGTTGAGTGGACGTAAATTGGGAAAATTTATCAGCCAATCCTCTTGTTTATAAGAATTAGATGATGTGCGTATGGCTATTTGAGATTTATATTTTTCATAAAAACGATTAAAAACCTACAAAAACATTAGTATAACCACACCAATTTTCCATATTATTTTTATACATTTGCACCTAATAATTATTCATATTAATATATTTATCAACGGTCAACAGACCATAGACCACATTATTCACATTAGCATATTATTAGCACATTATTCACACATTAGCACATTAAAAATGACCAACATCTTCAAAACCACTCTTTCCATCTTGTTTTTGTTAGTACTATTAAATGTAACTGCACAAAAGAAAGTTACTTATGGCAAAAGCACTTTTACAGTTTATCAACCTATACCAGGATTGGAACCTACGCCGACTTGTGGGTTTTCGCCTGATGTGCCGGGGTATACAATAAAAAGTAAGAACTATGGTCCGGGCACTTACTATAGCTATGCTCCCGGAAATGTGATTAAGACTAATTATAAATGTATTCTTACTGAAATTCGTGATTGGGTGGGTCATAGACCTGAAGATGTTAAGAAATTTGCTGCTGCAAAGGGTTTGGTGCAAGTTGATGAAAAGACTATAAAAAAGATGTTCAAAAAAACACGTCTGCCAAATTCCGGTTTGATGTATAAATTAACCGATACTTCGTGGATTTGGTTTTATATTAATGATTTGTTGAATTGCGGACCGAAGGCATGGGGCTCTAACGAGCCATATGTGATAAGCGTTTCTTATATCGAACAAGTTCCTCAGCAGACAGATGTGGTGCTCAACAAACTATATCGTTTCTGGAATGACGGAGTGCATTTTGCTGATAATGCAGGCATAGTTCAATCAAACTTCAAAACACAACCAAGTGCTCCTGCAGATAAAAACCCTAATAATTTCAGCATTGGTGATGTATTAAATCCGCAGAAAGGATTTTATAGCCTGTCTTTTGAAAATGGAGTTGCGCCAACCTATTTATGGCATAAATACGAAACAGTTGTTGATGCTAATATTGTAAAATCTGACTTTGACGCTACAGGCTCAATCGGTTTCGAAGATTTATTATCAGCATTCGATTATGAATTAAATGTTGTAAAAGTTGGAAAAAACATATATTTCAGCTATGATGTAATAAGTCGCTTTTTGCGCGATCTTGAACCCGGTCGCACTTGGCAAAAAGAAATGACTTCACGCAAAGAAAGTGAGGCTGTAAGGAAAGTAGAGATGCAAAAAGTGATGAAAGCAAATGCAAATGCGCTCGAAATGCTATACAAAGAAATTTTCAAATGATATAAGCAATAAGCCATTATGCGTAAAATCTCACTAATCCTTCCATAGGCGATTGAACAATTTCGCCAAGTTCTATGTGTAGAGCCTCTGCTGATGCTTTAAGAATATCTTGAAAATGATATGCAACTGAGCCTATAAACGAGACTTTATAGTTTTTATAATCGTATTGCATCACATTCTTTTTAAAGAAATCGGTGAAAGCATTAAACACAAGCTGATATATTTTATCATTATGTATATTAGCCTGTATAAATGGAGAAATACTTGCCAAGAAACGATTTGGTAATGGTTGTTTATATACTCTATCTAAAATTTCAGGTATAGATAATTGTATATAATTTAAAAACTCATTCTTAATTTCTTGTCCGAATTGATTTTTCAGACAAGAACCGACAAATAATCGCCCAAGCACTGCCCCACTTCCCTCATCACCAAGGATAAAACCAAGCGGCGATACATTCTCACAGATATTTTTACCATCATAAAAACATGAGTTAGAACCTGTTCCAAGTATACAGGCAATACCGGGTTTATCGCCATACAAACCAACCGCTGCACCTAACAAATCACTGTAGATTTCAATATTTTCGACATCAAAATTGGCAGCTATTGCATCTCTGACAATTTTGTTTTTCTCAGGAAAGGCACAACCCGCACCATAAAAATAAATACCTTCAATCTTATTACCATTTAACTGTGGTAGTAATTGCTTTCTTATTTCGACACTTATATCTTCGGTTGTACGAAAAAACGGATTAGCTCCTTTAGTCGTAATATTTTTTTTAACAGTACCTTTGTCAACCAAGCACCAATCAACCGTAGTTGATCCTCCATCAGCTATTATAATCATATCTTTATATATATTTGTTTTTTATACAATAAATTACCAATTATCCAATTGAATCCTACAAACAGGAGAGCATAGACTAATGAGCCTACATAATCTCCCAAATAAGGTTGAAGTCCGACCGAATAGATAAATCCTTTAATTGAATATGTCTGATCGCCAAAATTCATAAAGATATTACCAAGTAAAATCGATAATACCGCAGCAGCAACATAGATAAACAAAGGATTTACGCCAAACGATTCAAAGAAAACACTCCATCGTTTATGTCCTTTAATATCGATTATCCACACGAGTAATGCCAGCAAAGTAGCAGCAAGTCCGCACGTGGTCAAAACAAAAGTTGGAGACCAAATCTTTTTATTTATCGGACATCCATAGCTAAGCAAAAAGCCGGAAAAGGTCAGAATTGTACCCATTACAAACAATTGCAACACACGCTGATGATTATCTTTAATCTTCATCAACATTCTACCGGCATAAAACCCAATCAAAACATGACATATTGCAGGAATTGTGCTTATCAAACCTTCCGGATCGATATACAAACCACTGTCTTTATACATATGATTGGTTCCCAAAACCGCCCTATCAATAACAGAAATAATGTTTTGCTCACTAAATTCAAATCCATTACCTGTAACTAATAGAATAAAATAAGCAAGTAAAGTTACAGCAACAATATAAGGTATATACTTATGTTTCACCATAATAGCAATTATTGCAGTTGCACCATAACTTAAAGCCAAGCGTTGCATTACTCCCAAAATTCTGATATTCTCAAAATTTGTAATCGCTTTAAAAAAGCGTTCAAAGAAACCAATATCATCAGTACCCAATGCACGATAAGTACGAAATGACAGCGAAAACCACGCAATTGCAAGTCCGATTAAAAAAATCACAAAAGTACGCTTAATAATTTTGAAAAGCGCATCTTTGTTAAGTTTAAATTCATATTTTCTAAGAGAAATATAAGTCGAAATACCCATGATAAACATGAAGAACGGAAACACCAAATCGGTTGGAGTAAGTCCATGCCACTGAGCATGCCCTAATGGAGCATAAACATACGACCATGAACCCGGATTATTCACCATTATCATTCCTGCAATGGTAATTCCACGCAAAACATCGAGAGATAATAATCTATTATTTGAAGACATAATTTCTTTATTAGTGATTGGTGATTAGTGATTAGTCAATTGTAAATTGTAAATTGTAAATTGTAAAATTGTAAACGCCTCAATATTTCCAATACTTCTTTGCTTTGCGCACAAACGCATTCACATCTTTATTCCACAACTCTCTAATATCATCAAATTTATTATTCTTACTGAAATTTAATCTCACATTATCACTGCCACAAACCTTATCGAACATATTGAAACGTTGCTGATTAGCATTATCAAATACAGCTTTATCCGGATAGAGGGAAGCAATTTCCTGCATTATATAAAACTGCACTTCCGAAAGTTTTGCTTTTTCGTAATTTATGATATGAACTTGAACTCCCTTCATTTGTTTACCTTGACCGGTAGCATAAAAAGGCTTAAAATAAACAGGGCGAAAATATAAACCCGACAATTTCAATCGATTCATATTCTCAGCAAGTTTTTCAGCATCAATCCATTCAGCAGCAAACAGTTCGAAAGGCAGAGGATAGCCTACACCTATTGACAGATAACCCAACTCACCCAGAATACCACTCACAGGATAAAAAAGAGCAGTAGTAGGATGAGGAATATGTGGCGAAGATGAAATCCATTGTAAGCCGGTATCTTCGTATCTCATATTACGCTTCCATCCCTTCATTGTAACAACATGCAGATTACATTTTTTTGCTATCATATTCTCACCATTGAGAAACAAAGCCAATTCTCCACAAGTAAGTCCGTACACATAAGGTATATTATACTGACTAACAAAAGAAATAAACTTCTTCTCTACGGGTCCGCCTTCCACCTTCAACCCACCAAGAGGATTGGGTCGATCGAGTACAACAAACTCGATATTGTTTTCGGCAGCAGCCTCCATTGCCAACCCCATAGTACTGATATAAGTAAACGAGCGACAACCAATATCCTGAATATCATAGACAAGCACATCAATATTTTTAAGCATTTCAGGAGTAGCTTTACGAGTTTTGCCATGTAGAGAATAAACGGGTAAGCCGGTCTTAGTATCTTTCTCATCTTCAACATAATCACCGGCATGAGCATCTCCCCTCACCCCATGTTCAGGTGCAAATAAAGCCACTAAATTTACGTTCTTCGCATCATGCAAAACGTCAATTGTTGATTTCATGACATTATCAACACCTGTAGGATTAGTAATAAGTCCCACACGTTTACCTTCTAATATTTTAAAGTTTTGTTGCTTCAGAACCTCAATACCGGTTTTGATTTTAATGTTTTGAGCACCAATTAAATTAATTGCCAGAAACATCAGAAATAAACTTAAAAAACTATATCTATTCATTATTTATTATTTTTTGCTTTTCCATATTCAGGATCAACTTTTAGTAACATCACAGCTATAACAGGAATAATACAGCATATCATCACCCAAATAAAGAAATGATTATATCCTAACATTTCCTGCATCCATCCCGCAAACATACCCGGCAACATCATTCCCAAAGCCATAAAGCCTGTACATATAGCATAATGTGCCGTTTTCTGTTCTCCTTCCGAGAAATAAATCAAATACAGCATATATGCAGTGAATCCAAAACCATAACCAAATTGTTCAATAAAGATACAGATATTGATAACGAGCAGACTTTCGGTCTGAGAAAAACTTAGATACACAAAAGTAGCAATAGTAAGTAACATACTTAAAGTCATAGGCCATAACCACTTTTTCAGGCCTCCTTTTGCTGCAACAAAACCTCCGATAATTCCTCCGACAGTTAGAGCCAAAATGCCGATGGTACCATATACTAAACCAACCTGACCAGTAGTCAAACCTAAACCACCAACATCACGAGAGTCAAGTAAAAACGGACTAATCAACTTCAAAGCTTGTGCTTCAGAAAAGCGAAAAGTAAGCATAAAGAATATAGCTTTACCTACACCTGGTTTCTTGAAGAAAGAGACGAAAGTCTGAATAAAATCACTAAGAATTGTTCCGGCTGTAACATTTGAAGATGGTGCATCAGAAGTAGGCTTCGGAAGAAAAAATCTATGGAAAAAGCTAAACAATACAAATAATCCTGCTAACAAAAAGAACGTTATTGACCAGGCAAAAGTAATATTACCAGAAAGACCTTTAAATTCAGTAGTCGTTTTAGCATCCAACTTTGTATCTAATTGAAATACCATATAAGCAGGTTTATTCCAATTAGAAGCATTAAACACTAAACGTTCGCCTTTAATGATAGATATACTTTTATCACCACGATTCATGTTGGTATTCAGCACAATATCTTTATCTGATTCAGGCATCTTTGAAAGCCAAACAGGTATTACACCAATATTTCCTGCAAGATTTGATTCTGTAATGATTTCACGTTTTTCGCCAAAAGTATTTTGAATCCATGTTCCCAAAGGCTCAGACACATATGCAGTCCACCAACTTTTATTGGCAACTAAAGTCACGTCAGCCGACTTAGTTGTTTCAACAAAACCATTCAGACTATTGATACTATCGATATCAGCCAGAAACAATTGCAGACTATCTTTTGATAAGCTAAAAGTTCCGATTTGCAAGTCAGCATTACCGGATATAAAGTGCATATCGCCATCTATAGATTCGATATTCGAAATAGGCTCAATGAATAATGTTGATTGAGTGTATTCAGGGTTTGCTTCTACATTGATATTCAGTGGTTCCATACCGGTTGCACTTTCTAAGAAGCCTGCAAGAATAATAAGTACACCTTGTCCGAAAATCGTAGCAATGCGGTAGAAAGTACTTCTAATACCAACAAATTTTGCCTGATTATTAGAGTCGAGAGCCAGCATATAAAAACCATCTGCAGCAATATCGTGAGTAGCGGAACTAAAGGCTAACAGCCAGAAAAAAGCCAATGTTGCCTGAAAGAAAAACGGTACCGGAATCATAAACGCAATACCGGCAAAACCGGCTCCTATAAACAATTGCATGGTATAAATCCACCAACGTTTTGTTTTAAGCAAATCGACAAACGGGCTCCAGAAAGGCTTTATCACCCAAGGTAAATACAACCAACTGGTATATAGCGCAATATCAGTATTCGAAATGCCCATGCGTTTATACATGATTACTGATATGGTCATAACTGCCACATAAGGAAGCCCTTCAGCGAGGTATAAAGTTGGAATCCAACTCCAAGGTGAATATTTTTTTTTGTTTTTCATCGTTGTTATTTACTATTTACTAATCACTAATTACCAATCACCAATCACCAATCATATTTCCTCAAAAATCCCTATCACATCCTCTGCTGTTATCTTCTCAAAATCCTTTTCTTGCGGCAACACACACACACCACTTAAATCAACAGAAGCCGGACTGAAAAGCAAATTATCTTCACCTTCTGCATAAAAGCAATTCGGACGATGCTTTTTTCTCGGAAAAATACAGCAAAACCATTTCTTATCATCATACCATATTACTACATTCAGCATAGGTTCTGGTTCGCCCGATTTAATTTCAAGCTGTTCGTAAATTTTCTGAAAACGACTGATTAGCTGCACTTTATTATCAGATTCAAGAGCAATCATATTTCGATGATAATCTTTTAGAGAAAAGCAAATAACATCATCATTATCAGAAATAATTATACGTTCCATACTCACAACATCTTTTTCCAAAGGAAGAAAACCTTTATTTCCTGCCTGAAAGTGCATATGATCAGGAGCAGACGCACCGCTTTTCGGTCCGTTATAAAACACTACAAAATCATCTAAGTCTTTTGCAATGTCTAACATATCTTCAAAAGAATTAAAAATAAGCTGATCGACATGCTTGATTGTCGGAATGGTGAGATGCACAGGAAAGATAGGAAATGGATTTATTAGAATCGAATACTTATCATTATAATACAAATCACGTTGTTCGTTCGGACGATTATCCCTGCACAAAAAACAAGGTCTTTCGCGCAAAGAAGCAGCATCAACTTTAGCAGCAGTCGAGCGTATTCTTTCCGGATTAAACTGAACCCTAACCGCACACCCGCCTAAATCAAGCTCCTTTACCTTCACCCGATTTAAAGCATCATAATTTTGCTTAGCCAAAAGCCATTCGTTTAATTGTTCTTCAAAAAAAGTTTTTATATCCATGTAAAATAATAATGTGCTAATATGTAAATGTTTAGTGTTTAGTGTTTAGTGTGTAATGTGATGTAATGTCACTCCCTACTCCAATCTCTAAACTCCTAACTCGATACTCCATACTCCTAACTATTCATCCTTATTCTCGCTTGCAATTCCCATGTCCTCAATCTATCTTTATATGTATTATGAGCATTCATTTTAGCAATATCAAGCGCAGCATCGGAATTGTCTTCCCAACGGCGACAAAGATACAGCACATCATAGATACGACCAATTTGATATTCGCGTGAGAAAGCCAAACCGAGAGCATAATCTTCACCATAGCTTGTGTTCGGTACTTTAATTTCACGCAGTAAAGGAGTATAAAAAGCACGCGGCGCACCAAGTCCGTTAATTCGCAAAGCATTGTTTCTACCGTTATCAGGTGTCCATTCTTTATGGTCGATCACCCCCGGAGGAATTGGATTTTTATTGAAATCAGTCAACATATACGACCCAACCACCATAGCACATTGTTGCTCATAAAAAGCATCAACTATTTTTTGCAGCGTATTTTCATCCGAATAAATATCATCGCTATCCAACTGAACAGCAAATTTACCACAAGACGAATTAGCAACACCGGCATTCCAACATCCGCCTATACCCAAAAACCGATTTTTAGGTATAATATGAATAAGACGCTGATCAGAAGCATATTTCTTAATTAGCTCTGTTGTACCATCAGTAGAATAATTATCAACAACTATTAAATTAAATTTAAAAGAAGTTTTCTGTTTCAGCACCGATTCTATTGCATCGCCAATAGTTTTAACGCGATTTAAAACAGGGATAATCACTGATGCTTCATACTCAAACTTTTGCTTATTAAAATCAACCTTTTTAAATTCAGGTTTTAAATACGCATTTATCTTTTTAAGATGATCTGTGCAAACTTGTTCCATTTCGATTTGCACAGCCCTGTTTTTCGGATCTACATAATCGAAAAGTTTTTCACCACTCTTTCTCGTGTCAGATTCAATCTCGGTATAAATATACTCGTTGATATGAACTAATTCGTATTGTTGCGAAACTTTAAGACGCAAATCGTACAAACCCGCAAATTTACGATTTACCTGCATGTCCTTTACAGCACTTTTCAAAGCAGAAGAGCGATATAGCAGTACCGAGCCAAAATTAAAATCATCACGCAAACTGCCTTTCTGATAGGCGATTACGGGATTATTTACCTTTTGCCCATTTTTAATCTGATAATGGTCGCTATACACCATGCCCGCACCCGAATTATCAGCTATCTGCATCATTCTTTCCAAAGCAAAATAGCCAAAGCTCAGTTCGTCTGTTTTGGTATATATCAAAGAATAATCAGTATCCGCAAACTCAGCAACAGTTTTTACCATAGACGTAGAAGTGTAATTATCAACTTCCAAGCATGTACAACCGGCAATCTTATCTTCAGTTTTCTGAGTAACCAAAAGAAAGACATCTTTAACAAAAGTCATCTGCCTCAGAGAGATAATAGTCTCTTCAGCCTGACTCATATCAATATAAGGAATAAAACAATTTATCATATATTTATAATTTACTATTTTACTATTTACTATTTACTATTTACTAATCACTAGTCACCAATTACTAATCACTAATCACTAATCACCAGCACCACCCACCCCTCTGCAGACGTAAGCAACACCCGACCATTGCCAATTGGCACCACAGTATTGATAAGCGAATTACCAATTTTATACTTCCATATTACATCACCTGTAAATGCATCCAAGGCGAAGGTTAAGCCGTTTTTCGTACTGCCATACACAATTTTATCTTTTTCCATAAGCATAGTCGGTGCATGATCATAACCATAACCTACGTTAGTAGACCAAATCTTTTTAGGATAATTTGTAGCAGTTGAATAACACACAACACTATCCTGCATTGTTTTACTATAAATTCGTTTATTATCGGCAGACAGACCAATTGTTTCACGCACCATAGAAGATTTAGTACGCCACACTACTTTACCATTTTTACAATTTAATGCCGTCAACACTCTATCAGGTGCAGAAAAGAAAATTTTACCTTTTGCGGCTACCGGCCACACAGCAGCAGGAGAAAAATGCATGCGAGAATTACCATTATTCCATTTCCATCTGAAATTACCTGTTTTTTCATCCAAAGCATACATATAACTATCCCAAGCTCCAAGAAACACCTTATTTCTATAGATTAACGGTTTCGTTTCAATATAATTATCTGCAACATCATTTTGCCAAATCATATCGCCTTTTTTTATATCAAGACAATAAATAATACCTTCACCATTACCAATATACGCTTTCTTATTGATAATAGTTACAGCTCCTAAAACGGCAGCATCGGTTTTTACTTTCCAAACTAAAGATCCATCTTCTACATTTACACCATAGATATTAGAATCCGTAGAGCCACACACAACAATATTATCAGAAACGGCAGGAGTTCCCAAAATTCTATCTTTGGTAAAAAACTGCCATAGCAACTCACCATCTTGTAAGGAAAAACATGAAAGAATACCAAGATCATCTCCCACAATCACCTTATTATTGTAAACAACAGGAGAAGAATAAATCGCTGTATTATGTCTGATTTTCCATAACTCTTTGATATTAAGATACTGGTTATTAACAGAATAATCAGGACGAGTATAGTTAGTTCCATCTACATTATAATACTTATGATGAAGAGAACATGCACCCCATTTACGTAAAGGTTTGCCGATTACCTGCTCGCTGACAATAATAGAATCGGCAGTTATATCATAAATGGAATAACCGCCAACTTCTTCTTTTGCACGTAAATTTGAACGATTAATAAATGCAGGTATACCATCATAGTCAATTAGTTTATTTGTATGATAATGACCTCCCAACACAGCTTTGACATTATATTTACGTATTAAATCGGTTATTTCATACCAATTATCCACATCTCCATCTTTTAAAGGATAATGCGTAAGTATAAAAATATATTTTTGAGGACTTATCGATTTAAGCTCATTTTCGAGCCAATTAATGTCATGGATAGCAACATGACCATCCATCATGCGAATAATGGGACCTGTATTAAATCCGAGAAAAACACAGTCTTCAATATCATATCTAAATCTCTCGCAACCAAAGATATATTTAAAATCAGTAGCTCCCGACTCGCTCCATTTAGTTTCATGATTACCCGGAATTGCATAATATGTAACATTCAGCATATCAAGATGCTTCTTAGCTATTTTAAGAGAAGCTCTATCGCCTTCATCAGTCAGATCGCCTGTAACAAACACAACTTTAATGTCTTTATTTGCATTGATAGAATTGACTGTATTGACAAGGTCTTCAATTGTAGTTTCATTTTTACTTATGTGGATATCAGTGATTAAAGCAAACTTTATATCATTTTGAGCATAGAGCATGGAAGTCAATAGGAATGACCAACAAAGCACCGCAAAAAAAACAGTATTTAACGTTTTCATGATGTCAAAATGATAAGAAACCTGATTATGATATAATAATATTGTATGAATATTTTCCACGAAATTAAAATTTCTTTTTTATATCAGGAGTATATATACGCGAATAATTAAGTTTCATTATGTTTTATGTATATATTTTAATTTATCAAATCAGCTATTATTCTGACAATAAGCATATTAATCACTTTACATGAATATCACTTTATTTGTCTACTCTAAATTGTCCTTTACTTATCCTAATTTATTTTAATATCTGTATTCATGTGTTAAATATACGAAAAAATATAACATAAATACCAATATATATTTTTTTATGTGGAAAAACATATTTAACTTGCGCTGAATTTAGACAACATATTCTCTAATACATTTTAAAGGAAACATAAGAGTCCCTTAAATCAATTTAAACAGTATGAGAAATAATTTTTTTCTACTTTGTATTTTGTTTTTACTCCCTTTGCAAATTTTTGCACAGAGATCCATAAGCGGGATAGTAACGGATGAAAACAAAGAGCCTCTAATAGGAGTTTCTGTAGTGATAAAGGGTTCGACCACTGGCACTATTACAGATCTTGATGGTAGATATAATTTATCTGCCGTACCTCAAAACGCAACCTTAGTATTCAGTTATGTTGGAATGCAAACATTGGAGCAAAAAATCCCTGCAAGTGGATCAATATTGAACATTTCAATGCAATCGGATGCTTTGGCAATCGAAGAGGTTGTAGTAACCGCCATGGGGATACGTCAGGAAAAGAAGCGGATGAATTTCGCAGTACAAAGTGTAAGTGCCGAAACTCTTGTTGAGAATAAGTCGGCAAACTTCGTGAATGCCTTGCAAGGAAAAATTGCAGGTCTGAGTGTAACAAACTCCAGTGGTTCGCCCAATTCCGGAACCCAAGTAATTATTAGGGGTATTTCTTCAGTTAACAACTCGCAAAATAACGAGCCTCTGTTTATTTTAGATGGTATGCCTGTATCCGGCAAAGGTAGTGCTGCTGCCGACATCAATCCCAACGATATTGAAAATGTTACTGTGCTGAAAGGTGCCGCCGCTGCTGCACTTTATGGACAAGATGCCGCAAATGGTGTAATTATGATTACTACAAAAAAAGGGCAAGTAGGAAAGGTAAATGCAACCATTAATACTAATTGGCAACTTGATACACCAACGCGCCTCCAACAGCTTCAGACAAGCTATGCACCCGGATCGCAAGGTTTTTATAAAGATAAGACTATGGGTGGTTGGGGACCATTATTAAATGATGGCGAGCAAAAATATGATAATGTCCAAGCTTTCTTAAATGATGGATTTTATCAAAAATATGATATTAGTTTATCGGGAGGTAGTGAGAAATTTCAAGCTTATGCATCAGCGAATTATTCTAAAAATGATGGTATTGTTCCAAATGACTATTTGAAGAAATTAGGTGTCCTCTTAAAAGGAACCTATCAGCCTATTAAATCGCTATCGTTTACTGTTTCAGCAAATATTTTAGAAAACACTTCGCGTTCATTTGGTTCTACGGGTATGAGTTCAGTATACAACTGGCCTATAAACGATGATATTAGCAACTATCAGCTTGTAAACGGCTTCCCAAGATTCTTATATTATAACGAAACCAATAAATACAACTCACCGGTAAGTCCGCTTTTTGCGCGTTACAACGACTATGGTAAATCTTCGGGTATACGGAATATACTGAATGGTTCTGTAAATTGGAAGCCCATACGGAATCTTGAAATCACCGGTCGTGTCAGCTATGATACCCGTACAAGTGTGTCTGATAGCTATTCCGTACCACGATGGGATGATTCATTTCAATTGGCGAATTTCATGTCTCCATTTTCATTCTCTCCATTTTCATTTACATCCAAATATGGTTTTGTAGAAGATTCCGACCCATGGAAGGCAGAACGTGCTTTGGCATTGCAAGAGTGGACGGCTGCTTACAATGCTGCCTTAGCAGCTTACAATAAATCAAGCAAAGAATTACAGCAATTTGGTTTCCCTGCACCATTTACGATGTCGGATGATGCTCCCGGATACGAAGCAGCCTTAGCAGCCTATAATCTTGCCTATGCAGAAAGTCAGCAGCAATACAATGATTATTACAATAACGAAACTTCTTATTTGAATCGTAAGGATTTAGAGGATTTAGATAAAAATTTGTTAGGTTCATACAGTACAAGCTCCGGTAAGAGTCAGTTATTTACGGCTTCAGCGTTAGCGACTTACAAATGGGAAATCAATGAAGATATTAGTTTGGATGTGTTAGCAGGTACAGAGCTTAAAATGGAAGATGGTTTTTCGATGGGCAACAGTGGTCGGGATTTTATTATTCCCGGCACCTTCAGTTTAAGTAATACAAATGCTGATTACTTATTTTTAAGTGATAGAACAGCAGGACATAGAAAGAAAAATACATTTGGATATTTTGGTGAGATTAGAGCCGATTACAAAGGCTTGGCTTCCTTGAGCTTTACGAGTCGATGGGATTGGTCGTCAACCATCATCCAAAATCCTTACTATTATCCATCTATTACCGCCGGTTTGTTATTCTCCGAATTATTCAATCTTAGCAATGACTTTTTCAACTACGGTAAATTGCGTGGAAACTATGCGGTTGTAGGTAAGGATACCAGTCCGTATTTATACGATAGAAAGTATAAACAATTTGCTACCTATCCCGACAATGGATATGGAATTGACCCGACATTATCATCAGCTGATAGAAATTTACAGCCTGAAATGTCGTACTCATGGGAAATTGGTACCGACTTGCGGTTTTTCAAGAATAAAACACGCATTGATATCGCATATTATTCGGTAAAGGTTGATAATCAAATTGTAACCGTAAGGGTATCACCATCTTCAGGATTTATTTTGCAAACAAGAAATGAAGGTGCAATCACCAATTATGGTATTGAGTTCACCTTAGAACAGGATATTATGCAAAATAGGGATTTCTCGTGGGTTGCATCTATAAACTTCGGACTGAACAGAGGACGCGTTGTCAGTCTACCTGAGGATGTTGCAGAAATCACAGGAACTCAATACGGAGATATTTATACCTCAGCCTATTTGGGAGGTTCAACCACCGGACTTTCAGGAAAAGATTATCTACGAACCCCAGAGGGTAAAATCATCGTAGGTACGGATGGTTATCCGAAAATAGATCCTAACAAAAATAAGTATATTGGTAATCGCGAACCCTTATTCCGTGCGGGTTTAACCAATACGCTCAAATACAAAAACCTGTCTCTTTCCTTCTTGTTTGATGGACGAATTGGTGGTGATGTAGTAAATGTTACCGGACGTGGATTGTTATCAAACGGTCAGAGTAAAATGCTCGAAACATATAGAGGTCGACAAATTGTTGTAGATGGCGTAGTGGCAAATGCAGATGGTACATATGAACCCAACACAACACCTATCACACTGGATTATCAGACACTTACAAACTATTTCGGTGCGGTAAGTTCGAACTTCATAGAAGATGGTTCGTATATCCGCTTAAGCTATGTTTCAATAAACTACGATTTATCCAAGTATGTAAAAAATACGCCATTTAAAGATTTGCGATGCACGCTAACAGGCAATAATCTATTTTTATTGACTAAATATACAGGTGCAGACCCAACTTTAAACGCTGATACAGGAGCAGGAGGAACAGGTTCAGCAGGTATTGATAATTATGCAGTACCAAACACAACAAGTTTTAATCTTGGATTTACAGCAACATTTTAAAGAATAACATTATTAAAACGAACATAGGTATGAAAATATTTCGATACATAGCAGTAAGCATTCTGGTTATCTTTATTGTTACCGGTTGTGAAGGTTTTTTGGATATTAATACAAGTTTAGACAGTCCGACTACCATCACTGTAGATCAGGCATTGCCAACAGTTTGCTTTTATGCGGCACAAATCAATTACGATCACGCCGAATATGGAGTGTATCTATCTCAAGCACTAACAACAGCTTCTAAGAGTCAGACCGGTGAGTATGCATACAGTCAGGGTTGGGAGTTTCTGTCCATGAACCGTCATCCGCAATGGCGTCGTCATTTTTATGATTTAGGAGCAAACATTAATGAGCTGATTAGTGCAGCCGAGAAAATAAACTCACGAAACTTCATTTTGATTGCTCGTACCATCATGTTGCAATCAACTATGCTTACTACTGATGCTTTCGGACCAATGCCAAGATCTAATGCATATAAATCTACATCACCCACTTATGACACACAAGAGGAAATTTACGATTGGATGTTTGCAGAAGCTGATGAATTGGTTGCACTATATTCAAATCCGGATTGGATAAATAATCCTGATAATAGACCGATTACTGACAAGATGGATAGAATCTTTAGTGGAGATATGAAAAAATGGGGCTTATATGCAAAAGCATTGCAAGCAAGATTATGGTTGCGGAAATTACCTAATTGGGAAAATACACCTGCTGTATGTGATAGAATTATCAGCATGGTAGATGATGTATTAAATGATTCTGAATGGGAAGAACCACGCTATTATTATCCGGGAGGAACCAATGAGCAGAACTGTCCATGGGGTACATCGGCACCCATAATTAACGCATGGGAAAGCAGAAAAAATCGTTTAGCTACCTCCGTACCTACAAAGTTTTTTGGATATGGTATCTTAGGGTTCTATAATACATATAATCTAAATAGAAGATATGCATTGGATCCACGGGCTGAAAAAATTATGACACCAAGGGATATATCAGGTGTAAATGGAAGTACGCAACTTCGTTGGTTAGAAACTAATATCGGTATGGATGTATCGATGAAAATAACCTATTATCCTGATTTATATGCTACCACTGCAGGAAGCAATCCATACACAAAAAATGAAAGCTATGTGCCTTTAATCACGGAGGAAGAGTTGATGTTTATTAAGGCAGAAGCACAGTATTGGAGAGGAGACAAAGCAGGAGCATATGCTACTACAAAAACTGCGGTTATACATAATATGGTAAGATATGGGGTTACTACGTCGGTAGCATCAGATGGAGCTGAGTTAACCGGCACAGCAAAAACACGTTACAATCGATTCTTCGAAGTTAGATTGCCGGGAGAGACAAGTTTCACAATTGCAGATTTAATGCAGCAAAAGTATGTCGCAATGTATTTACTGCCTGAACAATGGACAGATGTTCGTCGCTATAATTACAGCAGTAAAACAAATGGAATCAAATATGATGACGTAGAAGTTTATACGATTACTAAGGTACATAAAGGTACAGGTACGAGTTATGCAGTTACTGACTTCACTTCAGAATACTCACTTCGTCGACCATACAATTTATATGAGCCATATTGGATGCAGGCAGATGCTTTCGGGACTAATGCAGAATTGTCACCAAATGCTTGGATTACTCGTCTAAATTACGACCCCGAAACCGAAGATAAATATAATCGTAATGAGTTAGAACGTCTGGGAGCCTTCAAAAATCATGAATGGCTGAAAAAACGTATGATTTGGGCGTATAACACAAGCGGTAAAGCTATCAGCAGCGATCCTATAGAGTGGAAATGATTACAGGAAATTAGAAATTAATATTTAAGAATCAGAAGAGATGAAACAGATTTTGAAAAATCAAGGAAATCCGGTAATTATGTTAGTCATAGTGCTGATTTTCTTTTCATGTGAAAAGCATGACTTCATTGATAAAAACGCAATTACAGGAAATGTTGGTCCGCAAGCATATTGGGAAATAGCAAGCTCTACTGTTAGTGCCGGTTCAGATGTGGCGTTTGATGCTCAATATTACTCGACCGTAGCAGATATTGATCATGCAGAAGTGTGGTATAATATCGTAGAAACAGAAGAAAAAAATGTGTCTTGTACTTGGGCGACTACGTTTACCTACTCCATCAGTTCGATCATCTCGAAAGAACAACGTATTTCCCAGAAGATAAAAGAATATCCCCATGCTTTGGCGGTATGGTCTGATTCGCTTCATGCTTATTTTTTCGAAAATACTTTTCCGGTCAGCGGAACTTTAAAATCATTTGCTTGGTCGAAACCCGCTGCTTTTGATTCTTTAAAAATGGAAACCTATTTTGGAGTTGGATACATGCAGCATTTTAAGGATAGTCTGTATAATTTGATGAAATATGCCGATTTCAAAAACATGATATTGGGACTATCGTTAAGGTCTGATTTTAAACAATATACAGATTCTACGTTGGATATCAATTCCGACTCTTATGTTTATCATTTCAAAAAAGACATAAACGGAAACACGCCAGTTCCGACTGAGATAGAGCAACTTTATAATGACAGTATCCCATTCGATAAATTAATCAGTGGAGCATCAGGCTATAATGTAGAATACAAGCGCACGTACTCTTTAAATGCTAACTTACGAGTATACGATAAAAAAGATATTTATGGTACTACTGTAACAAAGAAAATAGATATTAATTGATTTGAATATTTAAATAACTAATCATCTACATGAAAACAATAACGCAACTAACACAATATTTATTGATAATTCTATTAGGTTATTTCACCTACGGATGTTTCGATAATATACCTGATATTGAAAACCTTCCATCACCAGATGTGAATTTTACATATGAGGTTTCAGATGATACATACACACTTGATTATTACGTTGGTGCAACAGTAAAGTTTCAAAGCATTTCAGGTATGGATGGTGACTGTGTTTGGGATTTTGGCGATGGTACGCCCACTGTTACGGGTAAAGAGGTGACGCATAAATATGCTGCAGCAGGATCGTTTTCTGTGAAGTTGACCATCAATGGATTAAAGCACAGTACAAAGCCTATCATGATAAAAGATATAGTTCCTATTATGTCGGTTGATTCTGTTGCTGGTGGTATATGTGAAGTACTTACCACACCGGTAAGCATATCGGTAGAATTACCTAATCCTGAGAATCTGGCAGAAGAGTATTTGTGGTTATTTCCTGCCGGCACTACGGATGAAGCAGGAAATCCGGTGAGTACATCTACATTAGCAGATCCGGGTAAGCTTAAATTCGGACATGTTGGTTCGCAAACAGTAAGATTACAGGTAAAATTAGCAGGAAGATCATTAGAAGAAGGCAAAGTAAATGTGCAAGTTGCATATAATCAGGATGTTCCTACTTTGTATTATGCGGTTAAAGGCGGAAATATAATGGCACTTAAATTAGCCACAAACAAACCTGCAGGTATGAATATATATCCGTATGATATGGGTGTATCGTCGGGAAAACATCCGCTCAACATATTATTCAACGATGCATCCCTGTATATTTTAGATTGCGGACAGCAGTTTACCTTTGTTGATGATGCTTCCGGTATTATGGGTGATGGACGAATCATGATTATGTCCAAAGATGGAGCAAAAGTGGAAACCATGTTATCCAATATTGGCGGTCCGGCTTTCAACGACCCATTTTACGGATACATTGAAGGTAAGTATTTATATTTTACCGACAGAAATACAGGAATCAAGACGATAGAACTCAAAGATAGAAACAGAATACATACACCGGCTGAATTTCCTTTTAAAGTACAAAATGCCACATTGGGATATTACGCTAACGGATGGAGTTATGGTGCTATGAATGCCTGCTTTACCAAAGTGGATGGTGTGTGGTATTGGTGTAAGACATTTAATGGCAATGGTATCTATCGGTTTACAGATGGAGATATTCTACCTACTGCTATCACGGGTGGTCAACCTGCACCGGCATCGGGTATTGCTTTGTCGGGCATGAGTCCTAAATCCTTAGTGTGGGACAGTAAAAAACAAATGTTCTATTTCAGTGTTTATGATACAGGCTACGAAGGTTTTTATCGTTGTAGATTAGACCAACTCAATGAGATAGGTGGTACTAAAAGCAATTTAGCACCCTATAAAATTCTTACAACCACAGGTAAAACCGTAACTCCCATTACCGATACGGGTAAAGGAGAAGGAAGCTCCGGTGAGTTTATAGGAATATGCCAAATGGCTTTGGATGAAGCAACCGGCGATATTTATTTCGGATTACGTTCAGCTTTCCCTAATGAAGTAAAATCGGGCTTAATGAGATACAATTCAAGCACAAATAAAATTGAACATGTTATTGAAGGTGTTGAGGTGTATGGGGTTGCTATTAATAACGGAAAATCAAAATTATTCTGATGATAAAAACAATATCTTACAAAAATAGAATTCTAAACATCTCATTATTATTGTTTATTTGTGTCTTTTATCTTTCTGCTCAATCAGTTAAGAGGGAAGTGAGAGCCACATGGCTTTCAACGGTATGGCGATTAGATTGGCCATCAACCACCGTACCTACTGCAACCGGAACAAATGAAGCATCAAGAGAGGCTGCACGCACTGCACAAAAAAATGGATTGCTGAACGTGCTTGACAGGCTTCAAAATGCTAATTTCAATACCGTATTTTTTCAAGTTAGAGGCATGAGTGATGCGTTTTACAACTCGCAATATGAACCTTGGAGTCAATATCTATCCTCAGAACGAGGGGCTGATCCGGGATGGGACCCGCTTGCTTATATCATTACCGAAGCTCATGCACGCGGCATTGAAGTACATGCATGGTTAAATCCATATCGTTATTCAACTTCGTCCGAATCGCATGGTAATCTGCCAACCGATTATGCCACTACACATCCTGAGTGGATATTAGACTATGGCTCGTATACAAAAATTCTCAATCCTGGCATTCCTGCAGTGAGAGAGAGGATATGTGATGTAGTAGAAGACATCATTACACACTATGAAGTCGATGGTATTGTATTCGACGATTATTTCTATGTTTCAGGTACAACAGATGCATTAGACAATGCACAATTTCAATCCTATAATCCGAAAGGATTGTCACGTGCCGATTGGCGGCGTGATAATGTAAATCAGATGGTTAGAGATGTGTATGCACGTATCAATAGCATAAAGCCTTACGTTACTTTTGGTATTAGTCCGGCAGGTGTAGCTGCTTCGAGCGCAGCAGTTGCTAATTCCTATGGTTTACCGGCTGCTCCGGCAGGTAGCGATTGGCAATACAATAGTATATACAGCGACCCTTTAGCGTGGTTAAAAGATGGGTCGATTGATTATATCTCTCCGCAGATATATTGGACCATAGGCTCCTCCAACGATTTCTCAAAACTTAGTCCATGGTGGGCTAAAGCATCCAATCTTTTCGGCAGACATTTTTATTCCAGCAATACGAGTAGTTTTTCAAATAATGAGCTTGTTAATCAGGCGAATATCAATAGAAATGCCGACTTAAACGGTACCACAGGAAGCGTGTATTTCCGTACCAATGACTTGGCACAATCAGCATTGAATGCCTTGAAAGCCGGTCCATATAACTCCAAAGTGTTGCGTGCAGCCTATGGATGGAAAACAGCACCCACACAAGGATTAGTAGAAAGTCTGGCTATAGCTGGTAGTAAAGTTACATGGAACTACTCTGATAATTCTGTAAGATATAGTGTTTATGCTATTCCAACTGCAAATTATTCAGAGGCAGATATCTTTTCAAGTGCAAAGTATTTATTAGGAATTTCCTATACCAAAGAATATAACTTACCCACAGGCATCTCTAATGCAAGTCATAAAATTGCTGTTGCTGTATACGATAGATATGGGAATGAATACCCACCGCGCGTTTATGGGGAGAGTGCCTCTACCATTGATCAGCCTCAATTAAACTATCCTGCGGACGCTCAAAATGTGGTGCTTCCAGCCTTGATGTCGTGGCAAGCAGTTGCTAATGCTGCATATTATGTTTGTGAGATTGCCGAAGATGTAGCATTTACAAAGCCTATTGCAGCAAGGGAAACTCCAGTTGCTGAGTTTAATTCGGGCTTGCAGACCAATCTCAAAGACAATACAACTTATTATTGGAGAGTAAAAGCCATTGCTCCAAACTGTCCTGTAACTACTTCAAGTGTAAGAAGTTTCATCGGTACGAAATTCAAAATTAATTCGCCAGTTGACGGAAGCGACAAAATATCGCTGACACCGGAATTGCAATGGATGAGCATAGGAGAAGGAGCAAGTTACACCTTGGAAATTTCTAACAAATCGGATTTCTCGGTGATAACGTATTCCAAAACAGTACAAGCTACCTCAGCAACCATTCCGGATGGTACATTAACTCCATCTACAACGTATTATGCTCGTGTTAAAGCTGTGAAGGGAGATATACAAGCCATTTCAGAAAGAATAGCGTTTAGTACGGTGGAAGTTCCGGTACCGGTACCGGTCATTCTTTCTCCCGCAGATGGTTCGACTATTTATGGTACAAGCATAGAAATCAGTTGGCAGGAACAAGTATCGCAAGGATTCAGGGCAGAATTATCAAAAGACCCATCGTTCCCTACACGGCAAACTACACTAAAAAGTGCCGATGCATTTGTATACAACACAAGTTATGATGGTTTAAGCGATGACACATATTATATCAGAGTACGTGCTAAGAATGCTGAAGGATTGACCGATCCATCACCTGCTGTAATGGTAATATTAAAAAATGCATCAGGCATTAAGGAAACACAAGAAATACAATTCTGTTATAGCTATTTTGATACCAACAACACCTTGAATATTGTCATAGATAACGATATAGATAGTTCAGCACAAATAGATGTTTATTCCATTTCAGGTGTACTCATGCAAAAACAAAGTCATGAGCTTGTAAGTGGTAGAAATACAATTTTATTAGAATCGAGTGAATTAAAATCAGGTATCTATTTATTAAAAATTAAAACAACAACTAAAGAAAGGATATTGAAAATTAAATTATAAATCAATTAACAAGAATTACTAACTCAAAATTAAACGTTTATGAAAAAACTTACGTTATTATTAACAGCTTGTGCCATAACGATGATGTCGTTCGCAGCAGGCGGTAACATCACTTACGTACTTAACGGCGGTGTTACAAATGATTATGGATGGACAAATAAAAGCGACATGTTTGATGCTTTTATGAAAGAAGCGAATCCAACCTTTGCATGGAATACGCTCGAGTATTACAAACAACAAGCCGATCCGCTAAGTGCGCCGAATATTGCTTCTGGATTGACTTCTTGCGCTATTCTGAACTCTAATGCAGCGCAATGGGGCTGGTTAAAAACCTATATTATAGATGTAACAGATACGCAAATTCCAACGGCACCCCCCACTAGGTTGCCTACTAAATTAAACAGTACGGACGATGGGACTTCGGCTGCATGGCGTTATGCGGTAGGAGCTTTTTTCGTTGAAGGACAGCGCACCGGTTGGCCCATATCTGCTGATTTTTCGGTAGCTGGACAACTTGACGCATTTATACCAGCATGGGGACATGCTTTTGCTGGTCCTGCCACCTACGATGGAACGGAAGAGGTATTTATTCCGGATCCTTACAAAGAAGGCGAAACTTTCGGAGGTTGGTTTAGAAACGTCGATTTCTCTGGCGGAAAAGTAACGTCTATTCCTGCCGGAACCGAGGGGAATATTACGCTCTATGCTTTCTTTGGCGAATATATTCCGACTATTGCCGAAGTCAAAGAATTGGCTGCCGGAGCCGAAACTAAGGTAAGTGGTGTGGTAACGTACGCAAACGGCAACGAAGTGTATATACAGGATGCTACGGGCGGTTTGAAAGTGGATGTAGAGAGTGGTTCGTTCTCTATAGGCGATAAGATTACCGTTTCTGGAACTACGGTAACAGCAGGAGCTTATGTGGTATTGACAGGCGCTACTTTCCAAAAAAAAGAAGCGGCATCGCTGCCTACGATTCAATCATTGACACTTTCCACATTGAAAGCGGACGCGGCTCCGTATATGTTTAAATACATAGGCATTGACGGACTGACGATTCAATCATACGGTTCGGGCGATGTAACTCTCCGTGATAATAACAGCAATACCATTGTTTTGGTATCCGCGCTGAATCAGTCTACGTTGCCTGTCGGCACGAAAGTAAACGTAAAAGGAGTGGTGTCTTCCAATGAAGGCGTAACTTATTTAGTAACCGACGCTATCCGAGTAACCGCATCCCCCGTTCCGCGCGTTGATCCCGCTACGTATGAGGCGAAAGAAGACGGAAAATACACATTGACCAGCAAATGGTTGGTGTCAAGCATTATGGACAATTTAGCCGCAAACCAAATCCACAGCGCCTCTCAAATGGTACGTGGTATGGTGCCAATAGATGGAAAAATGTATTTTATCGATAGCAACTTAGAGCAACTGACCGTTGTTGACGGAGCTAACGGAAACCGTCTTGCTCCGATAAAATTAGAAGCGAAGATATTCGAAACTTGCGAGCGTCCCGTATCGGGCTCGTACCCACTTAATGATCTAAAATTGGATGGCGCAGGTAATTTATTACTTTGGAATGGAGTTACTTCCAATAAAAAACCGGCTCAAGTTTGGAAAATAAACTTGGCTGACGGTACCGGAACAGAAGTAATCAGTGAGGCGTTGGTTGACAATCCTGATTTTGCAGAAGCTGCAATTCGTTTTGATGCCTTTGGTGTATATGGTGATGTTACTAAGGATGCCATCATTATGGCAGCAAATGCTTCAGGTATGTCAGCTTTCAAATGGGAAATCAAAGATGGAGTGGCTGGAGCTGCAGAAGTTGTTATTATTGATGTTTCGGAACAAGGTACTTTCTTAACCGGCTTAACCAACCCGGGTACTGCTCCTCAAATTTTCCCAATGGATGAAAATTATTTCTATTTAGACGGAAACGCAACGCTTCCTACATTGATTGATATGGATGGTAATATTGTGGATGGCTTCTATAATGTTCCTAAAGAAGTTGAAGATTGGTCGGTGGCTCACGGAAACAAAAGCGGACATAATGGTTTGGTTGAATTTGAAGTTGCAGGTGAACATTTCTTCCTTATAGCGTCAGGAAATACACTTGCTACACCTCCTTCTTCGTTCCGTCTATTTAAATGGAAAGATGCAAATAAGGAATTTAAAGATATTGAATCGTTATGGACATTACCAGCAGCAGGCATGGGTGCTGTATCTAATCCTTATCGTACTGCTGTTCCATCTGTTGAAATAGATGAAGCAAATGGTATTGCTACCTTGTACCTCTACACCGGTGAAAATGGCTACGGTGCATATGAATTTAAAATAAATGTTACTGATGGAGTTGCAAGAGTTAACAACAACACAATAAAAATTGCTGTTAATGAGAAAACATTAAGCTTCGAAGAACCAATGGCTTCTGTTACTGTTTATTCGGTTTCCGGTCAGTTGCAAGTAAAAGCTACTCATGTAAACTCTGTGAAAGTTGCTAATCAAGGTGTATATCTTGTGAAGGTAAAAACCATTGATGGTGTAAATGAAATTCACAAAGTTATTGTAAAATAACATATTAATTTTTCTTCGAAAGAGGTGGTGGCAGCGCCATCACCTCTTTTTATATTTTGCTATGCTTATGAATAAGATTATTACTTCCATTTTTATTTCTTTATTTTTTATTTCTGCTTATGCGCAGACTTTGACCGTTGGCGGTACTGTGTATAATATCGACACTCTTGAAAATCATCAAGTTGGTCCTGGTACTCAATATGTAGCGTTAAGGCTGACTACTGCTCCGGCGAAACGTTTAGATGTGTATTTTCTAAAAACTGACTTAACCAATCCATATGTTGATATTCGTGCAACTATCGGACGTGATTCTATCTATGGAGGTGAAGGTATCTCTACGGCAGCAAAGAGGAAATCCAAAGATGGTTTATTCTACTTTGCAGGAACTAATGGCGACTTCTATGAAACTGCACTGCCTTATGTTGGATATCCTGTTAGTGGAAATATTATAGATGGTCAGATTGCCAAAATTCCGGGTTCGAGAAATGTGTTTGTAATGAGTGCATCCAAAGTACCTGATATTGGTGTTGCTTCTTATTCAGGAAATATAAAATTTGGGAGTTCAAACTGGGCTATTCACTCTGTCAATCATCTTAGAAATGAGAATAAATTGGTTTTATACAATGAGTTTAATGGAAAGGTTACGCGAACTAATAGTTATGGTACTGAAGTATTAGTCGAACTTTTAGAAGGGCAGATCTGGGGCACTAACAAAACCATAAAAGCTAAAGTATTAAAAGTTGAGAAGAATATCGGTAGCATGGCTATTCCAAAGGGTAAAGCCGTACTTTCCGGTCATGGTACTTCCGCAACACAACTAAACAACCTATCTGTAAATGACGAGATAGACATAAAATTCAGCTTGATATTAAACAGTTCTGCCTCTAATTTTACACAAATGACAGGTGGAGATAATTATAAAACCATGCTACTCAATGGTGTAGTGGAGCAAACTAATGTTTGGAATGAACGTCATCCTCGTACAGGTCTGGGTTATAGTCAGAAAAAAGATAAAGTAATTTTCTGTGTTGTAGATGGACGAGGAGTTTCATTGGGCGCAACCACATTAGAGTTGGCAGAATTAATGAAGAGTGCGGGTGCTTACACAGCTTTCAACATGGATGGAGGTGGTTCGAGTACCATGTATGTTGCAGAATATGGCAAAGCTGTAAACACAACGAGTGATGGTAACGAGCGTGCTGTAGCAAACGGTATTTTTGCAGTGTCAACTGCTCCTGCTGATAATGTTATTAGCATGATAAAACCATATAAATCAACAATCTCCCTACCTCAATTTGGCGAATATCAACCCAAATTCTACGGATATAATCAATATGGAGTTCTACTTTCTGCTGATGTTCAGGGTGTTGTGCTTACCTGTCCGTCTTCCTTAGGTATTATTGATGGCGATAAGTTTGTAGCTACCGGAACAACATCTGGAAATATCACTGCTACTTATAACGGGATATCTACTGCGACTATATCAGTAACATTGCAAGCTGTTGCTAATTTAAAAATTCGTCTCGACTCTGTTATTGTTGATAACAGAACCGATTATCCTATCGAAGTTATTGCAACAACATCAGGAGGAGACGCACTAATATCGCCGGATGCATTAAGCTGGACTGTTACAGATACCGAAATATGCAAGATTGAAAATGGTATAGTAAAAGCTTTGAAAAATGGTAAAACAATGGCGCAAGGTCAAATTGGCTCGGTAACGGATGAAATTCAAATTAATGTTGAAATTCCTTCTGCTGCAACAATAATTGGCGATAGCATGTCTGTGAATAAATGGACTCTGGCAGCATCCTCTTTTTTAAATGCACAGCTTAATCAGTCAAATTTACCTTCGGGATGGGATCATGGAGCTGCTGTAAATTTTCTACATGCTGCTGGTCGTTCGCCCTATATTAGGCTTACAAATCAGAAAACCTTGTTTGGTATCCCTGATACAGTTAAAATGGTTATGAATATAGGAAATATGGCTTTAACAGAAGCAATATTCTATTTAAAAGCTAATAACGATACCAAAACCACATCATACAAAATAAGCTCGTTCGAAGCCAACAAGGATTTTAATATAAGTATTCCGGTCGATGCTCTTTTCGATATATCTGACAGGGCTGTTTTCCCCATCAAATTTGATAATGTGAATTTCTATATCAACACATCCGGTATGACAGAAAGCCAGCCTTACACATTAGCTATAAAAGACTTACTATTAGTATATAAAGACTTTGTAGTTAGCGCATTAAAGCCAATTAAATCAGAACGATTTGCTATTTACCCAAATCCTGTCAACAATAAAATATTAAATATTCGGTTAAGCGAAAACAACTCACAAAATGTTCACACCGAAATATATAATGTATCAGGACAATTATTGATGTCAACTCAGCACGGAGTGTATAAAGGCAATTCTATATCAATAGCAATAAAAGACTTTAGCTCCGGAATGTATTTATTAAAGGTTTATGAAAATAATCAAAGCAGTATTACTAAATTTGTCGTTGATTAATTTTAATGTATATTTATAAAAACACAAAAATAAAATTTAAACGTATGAAAAAGATGCTATTAATCAACATTTTGATGTTGACTTCATTATTGGTAATGGCTCAGTCGATTACTATAGAAAAAACTTATTCTATTGATGTTCAATCCGGATTTCATCCTCAGTTTAACAGCGATGGTACTATGCTTGCATTTTCAGGCGATTCTTATGTCGGATTGAATGTATATAAATTAGCAAATAAATCAGTTATTAAGATAACAGAAGATGCAGGTGCAGGATTTCAACCTGTTTTCAGCAAAAGCAATGATAAGATTTTTTATAAAAACATTGTTTACCAAGAAAGATTACGTAATGAGGGTGTAAAAAGTTACGAATTTGCTACAAAAAAAGACTTGGTTTTATTAGCTCCACAACGAAATGTAAGGCAGCCTCAATCGTATGAAAACGGTATAGTTGTGCATGCCAACAATAAGTTATTAAAAGCAACCATAGGAAAAACTCAGGCTCCTGTACCCGATTATGTATGGAGCGATGGCAGTAATCTTTTTATCTACCGTAACAATAAAATTCAAAAACTCAATCCGATAGAAGGTGCTAATGGCTATATCTGGGCATCTTTGTCGCCCGATGGCAAAAGTATCTTATTTACTGCTGCCGGCGAAGGTGCATATGTTTGTGATTTAGATGGAAAAATCACTGCTAAGTTAGGTTATTTGAATGCACCAACATGGTATGACAATAATTTTGTTGTAGGTATGCAAGATAAAGACAATGGAGATTATGTTACCGAATCGAAAATTATAATGAAGAGTGTTGATGGTAAAACAGAGAAGGTATTAAGCGATCCGAAACAAATTTCAATGTACCCAACCGCATCATCAAAAGCAGGAAAAGTAGCATTCAATGCTATTGATGGGAAAATTTTTATCGTAGAAGTGAGAGTGAAATGAAAACATCATTAAGATTTAGTATATTAGTCTTATTTGCATTTTGTATAAATATTCTAAATGCACAGGACTTAACAGGAATAAAAATCCACATTAATCCCGGTCATGGTGGCTGGGATAGTGATGACAGAGGTATTCCTACTCCCCTATTTCCATCAGTCGGACCAAATGTTGGCTTTTGGGAATCGCAAAGTAATCTTGATAAAGGCTTACAGTTGAAAGCAATGTTAGAGACACTTGGTGCGACCGTCCAAATATCGCGCACACAAAATCGCACGCAAGATGATTTGCCTCTATCTCAGATTGTTCAGATGGCAAACGAGTTTCAGTCTGATTTTATGTTGTCGATTCACAGTAATGCCGGTAGCGGAACTGCCAATTATGTATTAATGCTGTTCGCAGGAAGAACTGACGGAGATACACATATCTATCCTACCCCGACTCCAAAATCTAACGAAAGTAGGGATGTCAGTACAGAAATAGCTAAAAATCTAATTAAAAATAAATTGACAAATTGGACGGCGGCTAACTATAATGTTTCAGGCGATAAAACATATGCACGACTATATATGGGCTGGAGTGATGGATATGGAGTTATGCGTGGTTTGACAGTACCAGGGGTGATTTCTGAGGGTGCTATGCACGACTATATTCCTGAAACATATCGACTTATGAATATGGATTACAAATGGCTTGAGTCGTGGAATTTTAAGAAAGCATTTTGTACATATTTCAAACAAGCTGAAATACCAACAGGAAATATCGCCGGAACAATTAAAGACAGTCGAAATCTTATTCAAGACGGCACATATACAAAACATGGAAAAGATGTGCTTTTGCCTTTGAATGGTGCAACTGTAACCATAGTTGAAACTAATCAAACATATACAGTTGATAATAACAGGAATGGTGTGTATGTATTTAAAGACCTTCAACCCGGCGTTTATAATATTAAAGCTGAGGCTGACGGATATTACTCTCAAACTAAAGAAATTACTGTTCTGAAAAATGAAATTAACTATCTTAGTTTTGAATTGAATAAAATACGAAATACACCGCCGGAAGTTATAAAACACTCTCCAGATGTGGTTTTAACAGATAGCGTTATTCCATCTACCGATATAGTTTTGGAATTTAACTGGGATATGGATGAAGTAAGCACACGTGAAGCTTTTTCTATTACTCCTGAGGTAGCGGGTAAATTAACATTTGAAGATAGTCAGTATAGATTACGTTTCAAACCGGATTTTCCATTAGAGAAATCAACACTATATACAGTAAAACTTGCTAAAACAGCTAAGCATCCTGATAATATTTCATTAACAGAAGACTTTGTTTTTCAGTTCGTTACTAAAAGTAGAAACAGATTGGCATTACTTGAAAGCTATCCTTTTGATGGGGCGAAAGTAAATGCTTCTAAACCTCTTTTCTTCTTTATTTTCGACAAAGCTCTGAATAGCTCTAATGTCAGAGACGAAGTTAATGTTTATGATTCATCCGGTAAAGCAATCGACAAAGCCACTCGTTCAGTCAAAATAAATAAGCTTAGTGAACCTTATGGCGATATCTATTTTGAAGTGACAGAAGCACTTACTCCGGGTGGTAGCTATAAAATAAATATTGGGGCTAATGCTATGGATGTTTCAGGAGTGAAATTGGTTGATCCGATTGAGATTAATTTCACCGCAACTAATGTTGGAGTTACCGATAAATCAGTTATAGACAATTTTGAAGTTGATAGCAAATATACCTTTGATGAAGTCAATAGCGATAACTTTAGTTCGACATCTTTCAAAAGAAGCACTTCTAATAAACTATTTGGTTCTTCAAGCTATAACTTAAAGTCGTCATTTACAGATAATTACGCATCAGCAGTTTTTAAACTGAATGATCCTGTAATTACTACGGAGCAAAATAGAGTATTTGGCTTACATGTTTATGGTGATATGTCGGGCAACGAACTACAACTCTATTTTCAATCTACTGAAATAGCTTCAGATATATTAATTCTAAAACTATGTGATTTGAATTTTATGGGTTGGGAATTTGTTGAAGCTCAAGTACCTGAATCACCTGCTTACCGCTTAACAGGCATTAGAGTTCAGCGCAAAGAAAGTATACTTTCAAAATCAACTGATATCTTTGTCGATAATTTATTACAGTATGCAGAGCCTATTTTGGGTGTGCAAAATAACAAAATTGACGATTTACTTAAAATATACCCAAATCCTGTATCGGATATTGTTTATGTAACTTATAACAATACATCGACACCTTTATTAAAACTTTATACATTAAACGGTGTTTTATTAAAGGCAGTAAATGACAATCAGATGGTAGTTTCTGAATTTACAACAGGAACATACTTACTGAAAATCAACACCGAAGAAGGAGAGTATAGTAAGGTGATAATGATATATAGATAATTAATATTCTTCTACGAATTCTCCAAAAGTTAGGTATTGTTCGTATAACTCATTGTATAGCTTACTGTTTGCTTCGTTGGGAAAATATTCCTTGTCGAAGCCTTTGCCGATAACATCTTGGGCTACTTCGATATTGTCGTATATATCGGCTACAACCGCTGCACACATTGCTGCTCCAAGTGCACAGGTTTGCTCCGATGCTGCAACTTTAATCGGACGATTAAGTACATCAGCTAAGGTTTGCATTACGAATGGCGACTTTTTCGCAACGCCTCCTAATGCAACAACTTCATCGACACGAATTCCTTCACTTAAAAATCTCTCCATAATAGCTCTTGAACCATAAGCTGTTGCTTCAACCAAAGCTCTAAAAATCTGAGGTGCTTTAGTGCCAATCGTCAAACCTGCTATTGCACCTTTCAGATTTTGATTTGCATCGGGTGTGCGCCTTCCATTCATCCAATCTAAAGCTATCACACCGGATACGCCAACAGGTATTTTTTCTGCTTCTTCGGTAAGTTTAACAATTATAGAAGATGACATTTTTTTAACTAATGCTGCTTTTTGTTTATCATCGATATCTTTAAAATTATCAAGTACATTATCTATAGGCCACATCAAAATATCTTTAAACCATGCATAAATATCTCCGAAAGCTGATTGACCGGCTTCTAATCCTTCCATACCCGGAGTAATCGAACCATCAACTTGTCCAGAAATACCTTTGACGAAAACTCCCTGCATTTCTTCAGATGGAACTGTGAGCATATCGCAAGTTGATGTTCCAACAACCTTACTTAAATGATATGGTTTAATTTCACCGCCAATAGCTCCCATATGAGCATCCAAAGCTGAAGTTCCTATCAAAGTAGTTTCCGGTAATCCTAAACGCTGCGCCCATTCTTTATTAATTACACCTTGAGATGTATCGCATGTAAGTGTCTCATCATTAAGTGTCAATCTAACTTTAGCCAAATTAGAATTTAACCTGCCAAGGAAATCTGCTGAAGGAAATCCTCCCCATTCTGTATGCCACATAGCTTTATGTCCTGCCGCACATCTGTTTCTTTTTATTTTAGCAGGATTGTCTTGCCCCGTCAACAATGCAGTCATCCAATCTGTATGCTCAATCCACGAATATGCGGAATTACTTACGCTTTCATTTTTACGAGTAATATGTAATGCTTTTGCCCAAAACCATTCTGAGGAATAAATACCTCCTGAATATTTTGTAAAATCAACTCCTCCCCAAGTTCGACTTAAGGTATTAATATCTTCAGCTTCCTGTATTGCTGTGTGATCTTTCCATAACACAAACATAGCGTCAGGATTATCGGCAAACTCAGGTAACAGTGCCAATGGTACGCATTTCTCATTGACAGGTGCAGGAGTGGAGCCTGTAGTATCAAAAGTTATGGCTTTTACGTTTTGCGCAATTATTGCTTGTTGACTAAGTATATCTTTTACGGTATATTCTAAACCTTCAATATAATCTAAAGGATGTTGCCTGAATTGATTTTTCGACTCATCACAATACATTTTTTTCTTCCAGCGCGGATATTCAAAAACTGAAACTGCCAATTCTTCCCCTGTAATAGCATCTACTAAAAGTGATCTTACTGAATCTGATCCGTAATCAATACCGATTACCAAACTTGTATGTTGTCCCATAATTATATAATTTTATTTCGCAATGTTTCTTAAAAAATCATCTAAATTTTCAGGAGAAATCCCGAAAATATATTTATGTCCTTCTATAAAGGGTTCATTTAACTCGAAATTTTCAATCGATATGCCTCCGGGAATTGGATCTTTACTTGCCCAATATGCGTATCTACCTGTCACTATGCCTGTTAAGCTTTCTGTAGCTTGTTCTTTAATCCAATATTGAATTGCATGCTTGCCATAATAACGCCAATGTGACCGTGTTCCGGGATAATATTCTGCTTTTGAATAATCTTTTTCATCGGGCGTTGCTATAAAATATGTCTGACCTTTTTCATTGACTATCATATCATTCACAGATATTGGAGTTCTTGCCGTAAAATGAATATCCTTATATGTTGACCATAATTCTAAAGAGTTTATTGTTGTATCTCTGAGAATTAAGTTACGAAGTCGTGCCTTATTTCCCATTGTTGCAGTCAGCACAAAAGACTCTAAATCGACAGACCCACTATATGTATAAGCTGATATTTCAAATTCATATGGACGGCTTTCGAACAATCTAATCTTCACATAAACTTTAGCTCCATTATCAAATTCTTCAGAAAACACAAAGAATGTAAGCACTTCTTCTCCTCCAATTTTTGAAATTACACCACGCGCCGGAAATCTTTCATCTTGCGGATTAATACTTAGGGAGTCATTTGCACTCCAAAATCTTTTACCATTTTTACCTTTATCCAAACTGCTCTTCTCTAATTCTGAATAACCTCTATCTATTGCTCCATAAGGAACAGGTTCTAAAGCAATAAAATTCATTACTTCATCATGAGCTAATCCAAGATAGGGACAGAAAATCCTAATCAAACCACGCGGACCGGGTGTTGGGGCAATACCTAACCTGATACCATTTTTATGTCCCCACAAAGGAATAGCTGCACTGCCTTGAGCAGGTAATATCCAACTACCAACAGTATCCGGAGGCGACAGTTGTCTAAGAGACACATTACCACTTTGAGGAAAAACCGCAAAAGTAACGGACATTAAAATAACAATTATTGATATTTTTACGATTTTCATTGTTTTTTACCTTTTACAACGTTATATCTGCACGCATTAAAAACACATTATATGGTTGCCATTGCGACATAGTAAAGTATATATTAGCACCATTATTCGTATGAGGATGCATATACGAACCATACAACTGAGGATATGCTCTTCCGATTGCTAATGTACGTTCTGCCGACCAAGCTCCATTTAATTCTTTAGCTGTTCTATAACAAATTGCATATCTATCTGAATCAAAATAAAGTACAATCCATTTTTTATGCTGTTCAAGATACATCACCGATAATTCACCAACTGTACCATCTAATATTACAGTAGCCTGTGATTCATTGCCTTTAATCCATCTTTGTAAGCTACCATTCCAATATTCGTAATTATTATAACTCAAGATATCCTCCTCAAGAAATCTGGCTAAACGTGCACTACCTGATCTACCTATCGGAGTTCCAACCATATAAACATAACCATCGCGTTTGGCATAGCCAATTTGACCAAAATAGCTATTAGCAGGAAATTTCACTTTGCTTTCACATGATATCCATGATAAACCCTTATTTACAGAGCGATAAAGACTGGAATAGTTCAGATGTTCATCTCCTCCCATCACCTGAAAGTTCATGAAATGCACATATTGTACACCTTTAACTTCAATTGCAGCTGTTGGTATTGATGTAAATGATTTATATCCCCATCTTGGAATTATCTCTCTTGCTCTTCGGGAATTATATGGATCTAAAGCCATACCTGAAAAGATTATACCGTTATTCAAAGTTGTATTTTCTGAAAATGCAAGTACATTTGAACGCCAGTCGTTACCATTATTCGGTCCGCCATCAGGACCAACTACAAAGTCACCACCGAATGAATCTCCAAAAAACAGACCTACCTTACCAGGCTCAATCTCCCATATAACACCCAAATCAGTGCAAGACAGTCCGTACAAAATATGAGTATTATTAGGATTAGGAAGATTTTCTCCCTCTAATGATTTTCCTGTTACACGGGATATCTTCTTTAAGTTTGTAAGTGTTAGAGCCTTATCTGTTTCTGCAGATACAATCTTGCCTTCTAAATATCTGATTTCACCTTTAACTCGCTTTGTTCCATCGTATGTAGAATGTGTCATAACCAACCAGACAGTTTCATTATCTTTTAAGAACATAGAGTTATAATATAAACCCTGATTAGTAGGTAGATTGGTAATAGGCTTAACAGGAGATGTAAAATTTTTACCATTATTATCACCAATTACAATAGTTGGCGTACTTGTTTGCCATATTGCCCCACCATGTGAATGAGCTGAGACTACAATTTCACCGGTTGGTAGTTGAAGAATATAAGGCGCTCCACCATGTGCACCCATATTAGCTCTCCAACGCCTCGATGTATCTGAACCCGACCAAGGATTTGCATCCCATTCACCGTTTAAGTCTCGTTTGACTAAAGTAGGAGAACCCCAACCTTGATCATTCACAATTTCGATAGCAAATAAAACTCCTTTGTTACCTTGCATAACAGTTGCTACCGGCATTCCATCTCTACGATTAGGGGAATAAGCTGCTCGTTTAAATGCAGTCCATGTTTCCCCATTATCGGTTGAACGAGAGCAAAGTATCTCCTGGTGAATAGTCGACCCGCCCCACCAAGCGGCTTCACTGGCAACCAACAACTCCAATTCGCCATTTGGCAATTGCACTACCATAGGCTCCCATGTTCTACCTCTACCAACAATTTTAGGATCGCTCCATGTTTCACCATTATCCTTAGAAATAATAACCATAACATGACAGTTTTCATTGGTTTCAGGTTTGCCATTTCCAACAAAAGACATTACAATCCAACCATTCTGAAGTTTAATCATTTCTGGATTTACAAACCGCCAATACGACTGACCGAAACTTGAATTTTCCTTATCTAATAATTTAGTCGGATTAGTCCAAGTCTTTCCGTTATCATAACTTTTTTGCAGATAAATATTAATCCAGTAATCATTATCATTTCCACCATGATAAGAACAAAGGAGAGTATCCTTACTAACCCTGATTATTCTCGGATATTCGGCTTGTAAGCCTACAGGCGATATTTGCTTCAAAGTTTTTGTTTTATCCCATTCTATTGTGTTTTGCACCTTCTTAGTTGTGGGATCGGTAACAAAACTACTATAATCAGAAAGAGTTTTTACGTTTTTAGTTATTACATCAGTCCGATTTCCTATTTGAACTTCTAACTGAAATATATAATTTGTATTTGGTTGTAGATTATTTATTAGTTCTGACGAATAAGTATTATTAGTGTTTTTTGAAAAATTGATGGATGTCAGATTGTTAGTTGATGTGCCATATTTAATTGCAATCTTATCATTAGCTACGCTCGCACCATCTATTAGGAAACGTGCAGAAATTTCCGTTTTGGTAATTGTCCAATCTTCACTACTCCATTTTACTCCTGTTAAAGTTTTAGCACTTATAGTCGGACTGAACAGCATAGAGCCATCAGCAGTTCTAAAATAGATACGAAAAGTATAATTAGTATTTGGAGTTAAATCCTCACATAACATAGTAAAGCTACTTGTCTGAGGGTATGACTCATTGACTTTCACACGAAACAAATCTGTAAAACCACGAGAGTTAAGGGTCGACATATTATAGCAAAAACCATATTCCACTATTTCTGCATCACCAAAATCGATATTAGAAATATTAAATTCAGCACTATTTGCTCCAACATTATTAAGTACTGCTGAAAATGAAACTGTTTTAATAATACGTGTAACATAAAAAGGCTCGCAAACTTCTTGAGCATCTACTTTAGCTCGTATATATGCATCTTTAGAAACTGTTAACTCATAAAAAGGAGTCGTTGCATTACGAATATTTGTCCAATTAGCACCATCATCCGTAGATTGCTGCCATTGTATAGAACCGTAATTTCCGGCATTCCACTCTAACTCTAAATACACTCTGTCGCCCTGACGAGCATATCCGGTTACTGTCTGAGAAATAATATTATTAACACAAACTACATTTATAAATAAAAGAAATAAGAAATATTTAAATTGTTTAGCTTCCATAGTTATTATTTTTCAAGGGTTATTACTTTTGTTAGTTTTTCGTTTTTTGTAATAAAGCTTATCAAATAATATCCTGATGAAAGATCGGATAAATTAAACGACAGCAATGAGTTATCACTCTTAACCTCTTCAAATCCAAAAGATTTTAGGAGTTTACCATCAATAGAATAAATATTGGCAGATGTAAATTTAAAATTATCCGGTAACTCAACATTAATCAATCCATTAGAAGGATTGGGATAGATATTGACTAAGGATTTAAAGTCATAAGCATTAGCTCTTGTATCTCCTGAGATATTATACAATATGGAAGATTGGCAACCACCGCCATCATTTACAACAAAGAGATAGCTTCCTGCTTTAGAGATTGTTAAGGTAGGATTATTGCTTACAACCTCATCATTATAAACCCACGAAAATGTATAATTTCCTGAGCCGCCACTAATTGTAGCCTCAAGCCCTATTTCCAAACTCCCGTTTGGTTCTAAAGATGCATCAAAGGAAGCAGGTATTACTTCAAAGACAGCATTTTGTTGAAATGGTATTTTTATTACTGTTTGAGCTTGAGAAAAAAGCACAATGCCGAACAGAAAAGAAACTAAAAAATAAGAAAAATGGTTTTTCATTCTCATAATGTTTTAAATAATTTAGCTGTTTTACGTAAAATATATTATCATCTCATCAAAAAACTGCTAAAATACAAAGTTTAATTTAGTTCGACAATGTTTGCTCTCATAAAAAACACATTGTATTGCCACCACAACGACATGGTAAAATATATTGTATCATCATTATTTGCAAAAGGATGCATATAAGATCCATATAATTGCGGATACTGATTACCTGAAGCTAATACCCTTTCTTTCGACCATTCACCATTTAATTCTGATGCAGTTCGATAACAAATTGCATATGCCTGTTCATCAAAATATAAAATCAACCATTTTTGATATTTTTCAAGATACATTACAGACATCTCCCCCACCGTTCCATCAAGGATCACTGTAGCCAAAGATTCACTCCCTGTCATCCACTTTTTATAGATGCCATTCCAATATTCGTATTGATTGTGGTTGAGTATGTCTTTTTCGAGAAACCTTGCCAAGCGAGCGCTGTTTTTACGTCCTATCGGTGTACCTATCATATATACATAACCATCACGTTTTGCGTATCCGATTTGTCCGAACAAACTATTCGCAGGAAATTTCACTAAATCTTCACACGAACTCCAGTTTAAACCTTTATCGGTTGACTTATAAATACTTGAATAGTTAAAATACTCTTCTCCACCGAAAACCTGCCAATTCATAAAGTGGACATATTGAACCCCCTGAATCTCAATGGCAGATGTAGGTATAGAGGTGAACGATTTGTATTTCCAACGTGGAATAATCTCTCTTGCTCTTTTAGAATTGAGAGAATCCATAGCCATACCGGAAAAAATCAATCCATCATCAAGATTTTTATTTTCAGAGAAAGCTAAAACATTTGCACGCCAATCTGTACCGTTATTAGGTCCGCCATTATCACCGGGCACAAAATTACCACCATAAGAATCGCCAAAGAAAATGCCAACCTTACCCGGTCCTATTTCCCAAATGATACCTAAATCCGTAGCTGATAACTCATAGAGCAAATGTGTGGTATTAATATTAGGTAGAGTCTCGTTAGCTAATGATTTTCCTGTAACCCTCGACAACATTGTCAGATTGCTTAACATAAGTCCGTACTTATTATTAACATATAATGTTCTAAGAGTAGATTTGGAGTCGGCAAATACTTTAAAAGAAAAAGAAAAAGTATCATCATCCTTTTCAGTTACTCTGTAAGAAAACGTGTAAGTCGAATTTTCAAACTTAGTTTTATCTACAGTCCCAATAAGTGAATTGCCCTTTCTATCTTGTTTATAAATCTCCATTTTAGTAAACTTATCCATATCCGACAGATGAATCTCTACAGAAAATGGATTTGTCAAATTAGCATCAATGGTATGTTGACTTAAAGTGACAGTTATTGGAAATTCATAAATAGGTATATCATTATCATCGCACGAAATTATTAATAAATTCAAACATAAGAAAGTTAATAAAATTCTTACAATACTACGATTCATGATATTTTCTAACTCGTTATAAGTGTTCATAAAATAACAGTATTACCTTCGATGTTTACAACTAATTACAAAGGTAACACTGTTTATATAGTTTTTAATCAATACTCCAACCCGGATTTTGGGGTATATTCTTCTTGTTCTTATTAATTTCGTCTTGAGGGATAGGGAATAAGTAATGCTTTGGAGCTTCAAAAACTCGTTTTTCTATACCTTTTCTCTTGTAGAAGGATAAATCGGTTCTACTTGTTCCGGAGTAAATATCCATACCATGTATCCAAGCATCATCCACATCTTTAGCAATTTTCCATCTCCTTACATCGAAGAATCTATGATGTTCAAAAGCTAATTCTATTCTTCTTTCCAAATGAATTCTTTCGCGCATTTCATCTTTGCTCAAGCCTGCCGGCAAATCAGGAATACCTGCTCTGCTTCTTATCTCATTAACATAAGTGTACACATTTGCAACCGGTCCCTGAGCCTCATTTAAAGCTTCTGCATAATTCAAATATATTTCACCAAGACGGAAGAATATTCTTGTGCGCAGTCTTCGTCTATCCGGATTAATACTTGCCTGTGGGTCAGCTAATTTCTTCTGCAGATAACCTGTCTTACAATAATCTGATCCGGCATGATCCCTGCCATCTTTACCCGACTTCCAAAATTGAATCGTTGTTCCTTTCCATGTCTGCATACAGAAATTTATACTTGCATAAAAACGAGGTTCACGACCAACATACATTTTATGTACATTTCTTGGATACCACCCATCAGGATGAGCATTAGCATCAATTCCATCTTCAGAATATCCTGAAGCCGGATTTATTATCGGTGTTACTTCATGGCTAATAGGATCTACAACTGTATATCCCGTGATTGGAATAGTACCATTTGCCATTTGATAAGCATCAACCATTTCCTGAGTTGGATTAAAGATTGAGAAACCACCTAAGCTTACAGGATCACAGCAGTTGTCGAAATGCGATGCTTTTCCATACAAACCTGAATTTTTGGTAAATAAGATTTCCTTATTGTTATTCTCTGTAAATATTTCCTGAAAATTTTCAACAGGGTTTGTTTTAGCTTTATACAGTCCATAACCGGCATTTAAAGCTTCGGTAATACAAGTCAATGAAGCATCTGCGGCAGCTGTCCAACGAGCAGCATCATAATCAGGAAATAATCTTTCACCTCTTGAATTAACAAACGTATTATAATCAGGATTACCATTCCATAGCGGACTTGCCATATACAATAAAACCCTTGATTTTAAGGCATAAGCCGAAATCGTAGTTGGTCTTCCTAAATCACGTTCAATAACAGTAGGTTCAAGCATACTTATCGCACGGTCGCAATCGTCAAGCACAAATTGCACACACTTTTCAATAGGTTCTCTGGTTATTGAAATAAAATCGTCACTTGTTGTTAACGACCTGTCTAACAGCACCACAGGACCATAAACTCTCATCAGCATAAAGTAATTAAAAGCTCTTAAGAAATAAGCTTCACCCTTCCAATGTGTAATCTCTTCACTTGTTGTAGGAGATTTATCCACATTTTCGATAAAAATATTACATTTTCTGATAACAGTATACAAATCAGTCCAATAAGGAGGCCATACGTTTGTAGGATTCCATGCTCCACTTCCAAAAATATGGGATGGGTGCGGACCAAAGGCAACTTCCATTTCATCGGATGCACCTGCAAACAGGTTTAATTCTGCTTCGTCAGGTAATGTTTCATAAATATTTGAAAGAAATCTTTCTGTGTATAATCTATTAGCAAACACATCATCTAATGTCAAGTCTTCATCGGGAATCATATCTAAATAATCTTCCTTACAAGAACTGAAATTAAGTGTCAAAATGCTAATTAGAAATAATATAATTGTTTTTTTAGTTCTCATTGTTGTATCATTTAAAAGTTAATTTGTGCACCAAAATTTATAACTCTCTGCTGAGGATAACCTCCTGTAGTGTTAAACTCAGGATCGACGATTTTTATATAATCGAAACATAACAAATTGGTTCCATTTACAAAGAATCTCACATTATCAATTTTAACTTTCTGTGTTAGATTCTTAGGCAAAGAATATCCGATTTCAGCATTTTGCAGTTTCAAATAGCTTGCATCTCTTAAATAAAGAGTGTTAGTTTGATAGTTATTTGGATTTGTACCTGCTATAACTGCGGGATATTTAGCTTTACTATTGTCGTCTGCACCGGGAATCCATCTGTTGTCGTAATATTCACGGAAGATATTGTAGTTAGGGAATTCTAACATATATGGATACATACCTTCAAGATCCAAATAATTACTTCTATTACCAACTCCTGCAAAATGGATAGTTACATCTACACCTTTATAAGCCACAGTTCCTCCAAAGCCAAACATAATTTCAGGAACCGCTGGGAATCCGATAGGCATTCTATCATAGGTATCGATTACTCCATCTTTATTGATGTCTTTATATTTAATATCACCAGGTTTTACAGTTTCCTGGAACATCTGTTTCGGACTGTTAGCTATATCATCTTCACTTTCGAAGAAGCCGAGTGCCACCAAACCAAATGGTTGATGTACAGGATTTCCTTTTTGCCATAGATAATCAAATGGAGGTTCCGGTTGATCATTCTCGAGTATTTCACTTCTTGCAAACGTAAAGTTAGCTTTGAATGAATAATATAATCCGGATTTTGTCCGTTTCATAATTTCAAGCATTGCATCGAATCCTTTATTATTAACTCTTCCTATATTACCTCTTGGCAAGCTTTCATACAAAATACCTGTAAACTGAGGAATAGATTGACGAGTTTGTAAGATATTTGAACGATCTTCATTAAAAGCATCAAATTGCAATGACACTAAGCCATCAAAAAAGTTTGCATCAAATCCTAAGTTTGTTTTAGTAGACACCTCCCATGTTATACCTGCATTACCGGTTTGCGCTTCTGCCATACCTGATATGAATGTCTGATCTTTACCAAATAAACCTCCGGCAGCATTTTTATTTACACGTGTAATATATAAAAATCTTTCTCCTCCTATCCTGTCATTACCAACCTGACCATGAGAGCCTCTGAACTTCAAGAATGATACTACATCCTTATTCCAGAAATCTTCATTAGATACAACCCAACCTGCTGAAATAGATGGGAAGAAACCATAACGCTTACCTTTAGGGAAGTTTTCCGATCCGTTATAACCCATATTAAATTCAGCCAGATATCTGTTGTCGTAATCGTAAGACAATCGCCCAACTAAACCCTGACTTCTATACGGTAAGTTGAATAATGAAGAACCTGCTTCTGTATCAACATATTCTCTTCTATTAAACAGAACAACTCCTAACACTCTATGTGCATCAAAAGTACGTTCGTAGTTTGTTCCTGCTTCCCAATAATATGAATGATTTGCTTGTCTTGTAGGTGCATAGCCTAAAGGTTGACCTTCTCTGATTAATGTATATTTATCTTCTCCGGTAACATCATCTACTCCCAAATATTGTTTAACCTCATATGCTTTTCTTCTGAACACTTCACTAAAGTAGAATGTGTCGAAAGCAAATTTACCATATAAACTAAGACCTTTTGTTACAAATTTGGATAAGTCCCACTTTAAGCCGAATGTTCCTTGAATTGTACTTCTATACTGTGTGGCATATCCGCTTTGTGTTGTTAAGCCCCAAGGGTTATCTTGCATGTAACCGGGTCCGCCCCCTACAGAACCATCAGGGTTTTGAATTGGGTAGTTGATTGGGGATATTTTCTTAGTGGCATCGTGAATCCATCCCGCAGGCGTTCCCTGATAATTTCTTCTTTCGATAACAGCTCCCAGTCCTAAGTCTAATACCAAATCTTTAGTGATATTAATATCTACATTGGATCTGAAGTTATTACGTTTAATTCGTGAGTTTGTCTCGTATTCATTATTCGGGTCTTCTTGATATAAACCACCATGGCTGGTAAAACCGATATTAACAAAATATCTTGCACCTTCATTACCACCCGTAACGCTTAAATTATGCATTGCTTGGTCACTGTATTTTTTATATACTTCATTAGTCCAATCTACATCAGGATACAGATATGGATCGGATTGTGTTCTGAATTTCTCCAATTCTTCGTCAGTCCATGCTAAAGGCTTGTTTGAATTGGCTAACGCTTCATTCATCAATCCGGCAAATTCATAACCATTTATATATTCGGGAAACCTCAAGCCGGTCAGATGTCCCCATTCAGTTCTTAATGTAACTTTAGGCTTACCTGATTTACCTCTTTTAGTATTGATAAGAATTACACCATTAGCACCTCTAACTCCATAAACCGCTGTGGCAGAAGCATCTTTCATTATAGAGAAACTCTCAATTTCATAAGCATTTACAAGATTTATATCTCTTTCTACACCATCGACTAAAATTAAAGGTGTTGCATTTCCCCATGTTGCTAAACCGCGAATATAAATTGCTGCTCCATCAAAACCGGGTTCTCCACTTGTTTGTCGAGTAATAATACCCGGTAGCTGACCTCCTAAAGTGTTAGATAAAGATGGCGCAGGCACCGACATCAATTTTGTTGGCTCTACAGAAGATACAGACGCAGTTATCGAAACCTTTTTCTGTGTACCATAACCCACAATAACAACATCTTCTAATTCTTGAGATGCTTCACGCAAGACTGTGTTAATAGTTGTTTGATTACCTATTTCCGTATCCTGCTTTAAATAACCAACATACGAAAATGTCAAGGTTTTATCATTTCTGTTTGCTGATAGTTCATATCTACCATTAACATCTGTGATAGTTCCTGTCCCTGAGGGACTTGCAATAACACTTGCACCTATTAAAGGATGACCTTCTACATCCAACACAACTCCGCTGACACTCTTCTTTGCTGAATTAGTTTGAGCAATCAAGCTGTGTGACAAGGATATAATAAATGTAAACAACAACCAATAGCTTATGGTGCTGATTACCCTCTTAGATTTAATTTTAAATTTCTCTTTCATGGATTGTAATTTATTGTAAAAACATTTTAAATTATTTTATGTGTGATATTATAATTAATTATTAATCTGATGACAATGTATAAATGCCACTATACCTGCCTGTTGCAAGTTGCACTACACATTTGACATTAGCACCGGTTAGCTTTAGAGGTATACGTAATGTATCTTGATATATCTTACCATAAACTGATGGGTCTGTTCCATCGATTGTATAATAGATAACCGAACCGGCAACAGGTGGAGTTAACTGAATAATTGCCATACCACTCTCAATTTTAACATTGCTCCACCCTTCCGGCTCCGGAATACGAAAAAGTATACCCTTTTTATCTAATTCAGATAAACGTAGCGAAAGACGACTCAAGAAATTTTGATACGATTTTGACTCACGAGGCGACCAAGCAACCTCTGCCAATGCTAATGCTCTTGGAAATGTCATATACTCTACATTTGCTTCTGAATGAATCATCTCCATCCAAATATTTGCTTGCACACCGATAATGTGCTTTTGATGTTCTGTTGATATTCTATCTGTATATGGTTCATAATTATACACATCGGAAAGTGTTACCGGCAACGGATACCAATGTGCACCTATAGGTTCATTTGCTCTATCTTTCGATTGGTAATAATCAAAATACAAATAATTGTTAGGGGTCATAATAACATCATGTCCTTGTGATGCGGCAGCAATTCCACCTTCTTCACCACGCCAACTCATGACTGTAGCATTAGGCGCAATTCCACCTTCAAGTATTTCATCCCATCCGATTATCTGTTTTCCTTTACTGTTTACAAACTTTTCAATTCGTCTGACAAAATAACTTTGCAACTCATGTTCATCTTTTAAGCCCTCGTCCTTAATTCGTTCTTGACATTTCGGACACTCTTTCCATCGTCTTTTAAGTGCTTCATCTCCACCTATATGAATATATTTCGAAGGGAAGAGTTCTATTACCTCAGACAGCACATTTTCAAGAAACTCGAAAGTCTGTTCTTTGCCTGCACAGAATATCTCTTCTTTTATTCCCCATTGTAAAGGGATTGCAAAAGGACCGCCTGTACAAGATAATTCAGGAAATACTGATAAGGCAGCCATCGCATGTCCCGGCATTTCAATTTCAGGAATGATAGTAACATGTCTGTCGGCAGCATATTTAACAATATCCTTAATCTGCTCCTGAGTATAGAATCCTCCATGCGGAATACGATCTTGTTTATCACCATGCTGCGTACTGCTTCTCCACGCACCTTTTTGAGTCAATTGCGGATATTTTTTAATCTCAATGCGCCACCCTGCATCTTCTGTCAAATGCCAATGAAATACGTTGAACTTATAATATGCCATCAAGTCGATGAACTTCTTTATATAATCAACAGTATAGAAATATCTCGCCACATCGAGCATCAGACCTCTGTATTTAAAGCGAGGCTCATCTATTATTTTGATATTCGGAATTGATAATTTTCCATTATCGGCAATCTGTATCAATTGTAATAAAGATTGAGACGCATAAAACAGTCCGGCATTATTACCAATCAACTGTATCTCGTCTTTGGTTACTTTTAGCTCATATCTTTCATCTTCCATTTTAACATCCAAAATAAAACGAATTATATTTTTTCCTGAAGATGATATGGGTAGTTTTATTCCATAATTATTCACTAAAACATCTTGAAATAATGATATTACCGGCATACATTCTTTTCCCTGCATCACGATTTTCGTAGAAGCTGAAATTTCAAATTCTCCGGATAACTGTTCAGCATGTTTTGGCAACGGAACAATCGAAACACCTTGTGTTGCAATAGGTAGCGACATAAGAAACAAGCTAAAAAGCAAAGTGAAAAACGATTTAGACATTTACACAAGTATTGATTTCAATTAGATAATTGAATGTTTATATTGTTTTTATAGTTGGGTGTAAAATCACTCATTGTGTTCTTTTACACCCAACTTTTTATATAAAGATTTTATTTTACGATAAACCTCCGTACAGTATTAAGATTGCTATCAGTTTTAATTTTCACTAAATAAGTGCCTGAAGCTAATCCTGTTGTACGAATATGATGTTCGTTGTTCCCGTAAGTACCTATTAAAGATCCTGTCACATCATATACATCAAAACTGATTTGTATAGGCGATTTCACTTCAATTAATTCTCCGGCATTCACTATGGTAGACGATAACCTTACAACTGCTTCATTTAAGATATTTACTCCCGATGAGGGAACTACATTCACTGTAAATTCATGCTCATCAGTCATATTTGGCGTGTCGAAGAATACTTTAACTGTACCTGCTTTTACCCCTGTCAACACCAAATCATCGTCAATTGTTGCTTCACCTGTTCCGTTTTCAACCCAGAAATCTAACTCAGTAGGTGCATGGGTCGGCATTACAAAATCTCCAATTTTAAATTGTGCAGTTTTGCCAATTTCAACTTCTGTCGGAGCATATTCAACATCAAATTTATTCAAATATAGATTGGCTTCTTTAATAACCACATCATCAATCCAGAAGCCTGTATCATCTGATGTTTTATATTCATCACCTCCTGCTTCGTTATCTAACAATGAACCGAATATAGATAATCTACCACGATATCCATCTCTTGCAATTGGATCCCAACCATATGCCAGAGGCTGTACTGAACCGTAATCTACACCGTCATTTTTACCATGCCAGCCAATTGCCATATTGCGATCGGGACGAATAGTTTGAACTTCGGTAGTAAACGGAAGCACCCATTGATACCAGTCGCCACCGCCCCATCCCCACGGATGTCCGGTAACTCTCATCATAAATTTAGCTGCTTTAGTACTCTTTCCCTTTAAGGAAACATCTAATTTAGTTGCGTCATTATGCCAAAGCTGGAAGTGATATGATAACTCCCAAAAACCACCATGATTTTCACCCGGTGCTTTGTAAATGTAAAAAGATTTATTTCCTGAGATAGCCTCACCAGCCCCTGTTGTCAGATAAGCTACACTTTCAGGATTAGCGGTTCTACCGTCAATATAATATCCTTGATTATTAAATTTAAGAACTCTATCACTTTCAAAGTCCCCTGAAGGGAACATATTTCCATCCCAATCACCCTCATCGCAGCGACTAATTCTCACATCATCAATCCAGAAAGTCACATTTTCTGTTGCATGACCAAAATGGAATGCTACAATATAATTAGGATAGCTGAATTGATTACCGGCTGTTATAAATTCAAAATCTTGCACTTCTGTTCCTACTGTTAATGTACCTCTTAAATCATTGATGTCCGGATTGTCAATCGTAAATATATCATGATTCCATTCTTCAATATCAATAGGTTTGAAAGCAGTTTGATTATCATAACTTTCACAAATTTCAATTTTGAATTTAGCGTCTTCTACACTCGCTTTTACTTTAAACTGAATTTTGTACTTTGCATACTCTTCAATAGGAACAAATGTGTACAATTGTACTTGCCATGGATCTTGAACCTTCTTAAATATTTCTACTTTTGCAGATTTAGTTCCTGAAATAGGATTTGTTTCTTCTACAGAAACTACTGCAACATCATCAGCAGCATCATCAAGCATACCATCCCAGCGCCAGTTTTTAAGACCTTCCTCAAAATTGCTGTTTACGATTAGATTTCTCTTTGGTAGTTGTGCGAACGCTTGCATACCTACCAACAAAGTCAAAACTACTAAAGTAATAATTGACTTTAAGTAATGTTGTGTTTTCATACGTTTAAAAAATTAACAATTAAAAAATATTTAAAATTTACAAGTAGTGCACTAAAAAATAATGCACTACGTATTTATAATTTACTATTTTATCAAGATTGTTCTTTGTCCATCAACCATAATCACATAACTACCTGAATCTAAATGTTTGGTAGATATTTGATTTACAGTATTTTGTTTTAAGTTACTTTGTGAAATCACCTCTTTACCATCTATGCTGAAGATTTTAAGACTATTGATATCACTTTTAGAGCTGATGTTCACATAATCTTTGAATGGATTAGGATAAACCTTAAACTCTTCGTTTCTCTTTTCAGATATACTTGTAATAGCTGAAGGTACTATGCTTAAAGCTCCCAAATAATAAAATTTAGTTGTGCCATTATTATTATTCGGACCAGCTTGTACATCTAATCTGATTTCACCATTAGAATCTGATTTAATACCAAGTGCTTTTACTGTATTAGTCGTATTATTTGAAGCATCTAAATACACTATTGTGTCTGCTGCATTAAGACCGGATAATTTATATTCAGTATCACGATTATCTCCTACACCTGCACGAGAACCAAAAATTTCAAAATCATAAGCTTTTTCAGGCTCTAAATTAGAAAACTTAACAGCACCTGTTGGCTCAATAAGACCTATCCATACGGATGTGTTTCCATAAAAAGCTGATGAACTAACTTCAGCAGGCATATCCAATGCAGTAGTTGTTTCAGTTGCACCTTGAAAATTAATTTCAGTAAACCTGTCGACAACAGTCACAGAAACAGTAGTAAAGTCACCATTAATATCTCTTAGATTAGTAGCTTGAGCATTTTCTAACCAGCTCCACAGCACATTCCAACCCGGAGTTACAGTAGCATTACCAAAACTTAATTTTATGGGATTTGTAAAAGGCACTGTTTCTACAGCAGCAACATCTTTGGGTGTTATACTCATAGTGGCAAGATGATAAAATTTCGAGCCATTAGTATTGTTTGGACCCGGTCCTACTTTAACCGTAACATTACCTTCGGCATCAGGCTGAACTCCCGTAGCAGTAACATAATTAGTTGAATTATTACTTGCATCAAGATAAACTGTTGCTTCATCCTCAGTTAACCCAATAAATTTAAAGTAAGTCTCACGATTATCATTTGCACCCAATCTACCTGCATACATTGTAAAATCATATTCTTTTGTTGGGTCAAGTGAAGATATCAACACTGTAGCTTCAGGAAATACTCCATCGCCAAATGCACCCACATTACCAAAAAAATTCTCCTTTACAACTGTTAATGGAAGGTCTAAATCTGTAACTGGACTAGATGATGGTCCATTAAAATTTTGTCCACCAAACCTGTCTACAATCTTTATTGAAGCTGCTGTAATATTTCCTTCAACATCTCTTAGATTATCAATCTTTGTATTTGCTTGATAACTGGTAATCACATTCCAACCCGGGAATGCACCACCACCAAAGCTTACGTTGATTGTTCTAATAATAGGATATAACGCTACATCATTAGATGACTCAGAAGAGCTTTTAACTCCTTGAGCAGAACTGGCTTGTGCTACTATAACGGCACAAACCGCACAAATTAAAAATGTAAATAGCTTTTTCATACTGACTTGTTTTTAAAATTAAACATTGATTTTTATTTTACTTATTTTTAATGATATTATATTGTTTGTCATCTACCACAAGCACATAAAAGCCTGTATGTAAATGTTGTGTAGATATTTGAATTTTATTATCTGTATTCGAGTAATCAATATCACGAATCTCCCTACCATCTATACCAAATAGTTTGATTTTATCTATTGAATTATCAACTTGTACATTTATAACTTCTGAAAATGGATTTGGATAAACTTTAACAGAGTTATTTTTCAAATTTTGAACACCTGATGATGATGATGTATTAGGTGTAATCTGCAATGCGTTGATATAATAAAATTTATTACTATTGTTATTATTTGGTCCTATTGTCATCTTTATTACAATTTCACCTTTATAATTGGGCTTTATATTATTTGCTTGTACATAATTAGTAGTGTTATTGCTGGAATTAAGATAGATGGTAGTGTCCGGATTAAGTTCCCCTGAAAACTTATATTCAGTCTCTCTATTATCACTTACACCCATTCGACTTGCAAATATTTTGAAGTTATACGTTTGACTAACATCCAACAAAGAAAATCTGATGGCTGCGGTAGGCTCTGTTGAGCCACCGAAAGCCAAGACATTTCCAAAGAACGACTGTGAAGTTGCCCCTGCAGGAAGATTCATATCTGTTGTTGTAGCAGTAGGACCATTAGGATTTGTACCACCAAATCTATCTACTACCGTAACATGTACCGGTGTAAAATCTCCATCTTTATCTCGGAGATTTTCAACCTTAGCATTTAAATTGAAATCAGCTAACACATTCCATCCGGCTTCTTCCGGAACACTTGCAAAACTCAAATTAATTTGTTTTGTGAACGGCACAGTTACAATATCGTTGGTCAAATCAGCTAAGGATGTAACCTCAGTTGGTTTTAAAACTGCATTATGTGCAGCATGTTTTGCAACCTTAGCTTGAAATGGTGATATGGATGCAGGAGCATACGAATTTTCAATCACCGACTTATCAAATAATTTCTCGTACCACGCACAAGCTACAGTAAATCTACCGTATGTCAGTTCCAAGTGATAACCATCTCTACAGAAAGTATCACCTAACGAACTTGTTCTTCCATTTTGAATTGCAGTTCCCGCAGGTATTAACATATCCATATCTGCATCTACCAAAACTCTTGATGTAGCATCAACTATAGCATTATACATCGTTGTTTGATTATTCCCGTAATTTGCAAAACCAGAATGAGTTGAATTTTTAGCATAAGCCCAAGTTGCATGTAAAATAAATTTCACATCAGGATTAGTCGTATAACCTTTTGCATATGTTATTAAATTTGTAATATATGGGAAATAGGTATTATACTGTCCTGAATTTTGACTAACCTGCTGGAATGAGATATAATCCCAAGCCTCATTCTTAAACGCATTCGATAACATATACGACTCCGTAGTGTTTTTAACGCCATTCACAATCTTCCTGTACGAATATGCCGGCACATTACCAACACTATTAGTATTATGTAATGACAACGCTGACCCACCAATATACATATTACCTATTATAATAGTATCTCCTGATGCATTAGCCAATTCATAAAGATATTGCTCGATAGCATCTTCCGAGAAACTATTACCTATTGCCAATAGTTTAATTGTTTTAGACGATAAAGAAAACGTCGTAATCAATACTAAAAATAATAAAACCAACTTCTTCATATATTCTATATTATTCATTTTATATCCTTTAATTACACATTAGCACATTTACACATTAGCATATTAGCACATTAACACATTAGCACATTAGCACATTAACACATTAGCACATTAACACATTAGCACATGAACATATTACCCATACAAAGGTCCATAACTGTTACACGCTCTATAATCAGCACCTTCATTATCAGAGCCAAAAGCTGACCATGATGACGGACGGAAAACATCATCCTCTGATACATTGTGCATATTCACAGGAATACGTAGCAAAGCTGCCATACTAATCAAATCGGCACCTATATGTCCGTAACTGATGGCACCATGATTAGCACCCCAATAGTTCATAACTGAATACACATCTTTAAAACGACCTTCGCCTGTTACTCTTGGTACAAAGAATGTTGATGGCCAAGTTTTATCTGTACGTTTGTCGATGATATCAAACACTTCTTTAGGGAACGTGGCAGTCCAACCTTCTGCAATTTGCAATACAGGTCCTAAGCCTTTAACCAAATTCAATCTGCACATGGTAACAGGCATTCCTGATCTTGATAATAATTTGGATGAAAACCCTCCTCCCCGGAAATATTCTAAAGATGACGGTCCCCACTGCGTTGCTTTCAGCATAGCATCAACTTCTTGCTCTGTTATCTCCCAATGAGGTTTCATAGCAGGGTCACCATCTATACTTGTTTGTTCTCCGGTTGCATCTAATGTACAAGCTCCTGAATTTATGAGATGTATAGCACCGTCTTTTAAAATATCATCTGGTTTCCATCCTGTAACGCGCTCGATTGCTTCCGGACTCCAATAAGTTCTAACATCAGCAAAAATTTGAGCTGTGTTTGTCAGCAAATTGCCGAATAACATGGATATAGCGTTCAAATGGTCGTTCTCAGTGGCGAAAGTGAAAGGAGCGCGTATGCCGTTCCAGTCGAACGATGTATTGAGCATAGCTTCAGAGAAATCTCCATTAGGCAGAAAATCAGTCCACTGACGTTGCCCCTGGAAACCGCCGGCTATGGCATTATGCCCCATAGCTTCTTCACCAAAGCCCATCTCATCCAACTTTTTATTACCTATCATCAAATCACGCATAATGATGGTCATTTTCACTACATATTCCCAATCGGCATCTTTTTGTTTGCGACTGCGTTTTATTCTGTCGGGATTATGATCTGGTAGTTCGTTAGGTTTACAATTCTTCTCAACCCATGCTATTGCACGCTTATACTCATCTTTATCGTAAATTTCTTTTTCAATACGGCGAATTAACTCTGTACTATCAACATATTCAGTGCGCATACCAAGATACTCCTGCAAAAAGTCAGGATTGACCATCGAGCCTCCTATACCCATACATACAGAACCGATAGCAAGATAAGAATTACCACGCATCAAAGCAACAGCCATACCTGCACGAGCAAAGCGCAACAGCTTTTCCTGTACATCTTCCGGAATTTCCGTGTCACCTATATCCTGAACATTACGACCATAAATACCAAATGCAGGCAGACCTTTCTGGTTGTGTGCTGCTAAAGTGGCAGCTAAATAAACCGCACCCGGACGTTCTGTGCCGTTAAAACCCCATATTGCCTTAGGTATCAATGGATTCATATCCATAGTTTCAGAGCCATAAGCCCAGCAGGGTGTAACCGACAGACTTAAACCTACGTTTTCACGCTCAAATTTTTCTGCACTTAGGGCAGCTTCTTTTACTCCACCAATGCATGTGTCTGAAATTACACATTGCACGGGACTTCCATCTGGATATCTTAAAGTCTTGCTATATAATTCAGCTACACTTTTAGCCAAATTCATAGTGGTTTCTTCTAATGACTCACGAATCCCCTGACGCCGTCCGTCTATAATAGGACGAATACCGATTTTCGGATAATTTCTTTTCATAAAGTTATATTTTAATTTTTTTGTATTTATCTGATTTTTAATTTATTCTTTTATAGAACTTTGTAGCTTTTTATCTCGAGCAATAGTAAAGCTATAATAAGCAATGATACCAAATGCAATAGCAGGCACCCAATAAGCGAACTTAATACTTCCTGCCTGATCTGATAAAATTCCCTGAATTTGCGTTAACACCGCTGCTCCGGCAATAGCCATCACCATTCCGGAACCACCAATTTTGGTATCATCACCTAATCCACGAACACCGATTCCGTATATTGTAGGGAACATCAGTGACATACAACCCGAAATCAACATTAAAGCATAAACTCCTACAAAACCCGAAGCATAAATCGCAGTTATTGTACTGACAACAGCAAGAAGAGTCAAAGCAGATAGTAAATTTACCGGTCGTATATATTTCATTAACCATGTACATATAAATCTGCCCACAACAAATAATATCAAAGATAAGACATAATATGTTGCACCGGCTTGCTCAGCAGTGCGTGGCAATAATGCAGTCAATCCAATTGAATCACAGAAACTGTAAAATGCACCGGCTACAGGTTCAACATGACGCAAGGCATCAATAATAACTTCCTGAGAAGGATTAGCTCCTAAAGCAGCTATCACACCATCAAGATCTAATTGTAACATTACATAACGAATAATAAACGACCAAACTGCAATTTGAGCACCTACATAGAAGAACTGCGCAATTACTCCCCATACATAGTTTTTATTCTTCAACAATCTGCCAAAAGTTGCTTTTAAGTTTAATGTTTTATCATCATCTTGCGCCTTCGGCATACGAGTAAACAAAATCAGTAAGAAGAGAACAAGCATAACCACACCCAAAATCATGTATGCATTGGTAACAGCAAACAATTCACCTTCCTGAATTGCAAGCAGTTCGCTCTCTTGTAATGCTGCCCTTTCAGAAGCACTAAAAATATTCAGTTGAGATAACACAAATACTTGACTTGCAACTACACCTGTCAATGCTCCAAACGGGTTGAATGATTGCGAGAAATTTAATCTTCTTGTAGCTGTATTTGGATCACCCAAAGCATAAACATATGAATTTGCTGAGGTTTCCAAAATCGACAATCCTGCAAAAAGTACGAATATAGCTAAAAGATATATAGCGAAACTAACCGGAGAACTAATTGCATTTGCTAACATTGCGGGATAAAATAATACGCCACCTGTTATACAAAAGCCTAAACCTAACAACACACCTGATTTATAAGTATGTTTCTTGATATAGATAGCACCCGGTAAAGCGAAAAATCCATAACCTAACAAATAACAAACTACTTGAATCCATGCTGTTTGCGTATCAGTCAAACTCATTATACGTTTAAATGCAGCCAACATGGTATCGGTCATATTATTAGGTACCGCCCAAATAAAAAATAGTGATGTTAATAAAATAAAAGGAAAAATAATTCCTGCAGGGACTAAACGTGGTTTTTCGATATGTTCGTTCATATAATTTATATTAGAAAATTGATTTAATTTTTTCAATACTTACACCTAATAACTTTTGAGAAATTGAGTTTAGAGATTCTTCTTCTCCTACAAAATGAAATACCTTATGGATATGGGTTAGAGATTCGTCAGGTTTTAGAAACGCTGCCGGTGAAACACTTTCAAGCTCAAGAAATGGTCCCATTATACTACCATCTTCTAACGGACCGTCATTATAAGCATTAAGAGCATCACCTTTTAAAGGATCTTTGGTAGGATTCCATTCCTGATTCAAATACACAGCCTTCTTATCTACATCGAAAGTAACAATAGTAAGTCTCTTGGTATCAGGGTCGTAGTTTCCACCAATAGCTTTAGTGCGTTTACCGTTCAAACCTAATTTACTACGAAATTCTCCATCAGTTTTAAGATAAATTACATCTTCTTCAACTTTTAATCTATCGGCAGGTATCTCTCCGAAATAATCAGATGTTACTATCATACCTAATTCTTTTTCATTTCCTTTATTAAATGGTATTACTGTTACAGCTTTTGGACCTGGATTAAACATATCAAGCATCCATATGCATATTGTTCCGGTTTCTTTAGTCCATTGGAAATCATTTAAATTAGTAATGATATTCTTAGTTTCGTATGCTACTACGCTTACTTTACCATCAATTGAGATTTTCAAATCATCACTTACATCTTTGTTTTCTAACAACTTAATTTCTCTATCAACTTGCAATTCGAAATTAGTACCCAAATAATTCGCAACTTTCATATGTTTAACTAAAGTTGCATCTGCATTACTTTTGCTTGTGCAGTCCCAAGCTTCAATATCTATAGGTTTGGGAGTATGCCAATTATCGAATGTTTGGTCAACACCCGGTGCAAAATACACAGAATACTTTCCACCCTCCGGACCTAACCAAAATCTATTTTCACCTCCATAACCATTCATATGCTCATCAAAAACCTCAGAATCAAGTGCTTTGTAATTAACAAATCCAATGCTTTTTCCTGTAAGTCCTTCAGCAGTACTTGTAAATACTTTTCCCTGATATTTGGGTGATACAATGATTTGAGATTTTCCATCAGAAGAAATAAGTTGAATTAATGATGTGTCCTTACTTAATAAGAAATTCAAATCGTAGCCATAAGTTCCTTGTTCATATTGTTTCATATCTGTTGATTTATCATTTTTGGATGTATTTACACACGACCAATTAAGTATAATTAATCCTGTCAAAACTATTGAAATTATTCTATTCATGGTTTTAATATTATTTTAATTTTATTGATAAATATATTCTTCTCCAAATTTATCGATAATTCGATTATAAGCTTCTGCAGCAGCACCATTACCCCAGTCATAAATAGTAAATTCGCCTATACCGATACCTTCTTTACTACTTCTGCCATCATGACCATAATTTTCCATTGTAAAGCCATAATCTGCCGGTCCGAAAAACGGCCATGCTTTTTCCCATTGCTCTTTTGCTTTAGGATTTTCAGGACAATACATCATTGAAAAAGAAGCCCTAAGTGCAGCTATGCCACGTTCTCTATATTCATTACTTTTCAGTAATTTACTATATTGTAAAATCAACTCGGCAAACAAACTCTGTCGCGAATCATTCCATTCTCCATCAGTATTCATAACACCAAATCCGCCAAGCACATTCACGTACATATACGAAGGTTGCCATGTTGCCTGTGTCATTAATAACTCATCCAACACACGTTTTCCGGTTTCTAAATACTTCTTCACTTTAGTTGTTTGATAAGATGCTAATAAAGCTTCTGCTGTCCAGAACATTGAAAAATTACATTGTTTGTACATATTGTTTCTAACCACCTTATGACCAACCCAATCAGGAGTACCAACTCTGCAACATGACCAATAAGTTTCAAAATCTTCCCAACGTCCGGATGGTATAATTTCGTGCATTACCGCTTTCATTGCTTTTAATGCTGCCGTCTTATATTTTTTATCTTTAGTAATGTCGAATAATTTCAACAGAAAAGTAACCGACATAGATGTTTCCGGTGATTTATTCAGGTAAGTCATTGGTTCTAAGGTTTGAACATCTATCCATCCCGGAAAAAAGCCATTAGAATATTGCTTTTGTAACAAAGCATCTGCATAATTTTGAACATATTTCAGCAGTCTCTCATCCTTTTCTAATTCATCATACCATCTAAGCATCAGAAGGGCAGTCCAGCTCATATCCAAAACATGAAAAGGAGCATGACGCGGATCCCATGTATAAGGATTTCTGTTTGAGTTACCCCAATAATAAGTATCCCATCCTTTTGAACGATTCAAAACTTTCGAACCATGTCCTACTTGCTCCATTTCGGTAGCAATGACACTATAAAAGAACCCGTTTTTCTGAGGATATGACAAAGCTAATTCTTTAGTTAGCAAAGCTTTATTCAACAACTCATCATTGGCTTCTCTTCGAGCAAATCTATACAGTCCACTTGCCGAACGTAAAGAATTAAACCAAGCTTGATTCCAAATGGAACGAAATTCTCTCTCGTTAACCTCACCGGGATAATTCGGGCTCTGAGTTGTGTTTACAATAAATACAGGTGCTCCAAGCTTCTTTCCATCAATTTCAAACTCTTGCCAAACACTTTTCTTCCAAGTATTGAAAGCCCAATTATAAGTATGTTCAACATAAGGCTTTAAGTTTCCAGTAATAGGATGTCCATTGACAAACAAATCATGTCCCCATTTTCTCCAGAAAAAATCAAGAGGCTTTCTGAAAGGATTTGCCAAATCATTTTTAGATGTTAATTTAATGATATAAAAACCAAACTCTATGGTGCCCTTAGGAAAAACGCAACCATCAGTCCGCTCGAAAAGCACATGATCGGACACTTTTGTTTTCGACAATCCTAAAGTGAGTTTATTATTGGGAACATCTAAATCCATATACCAACGATACCCTGTATCATCCTTAATTTTATCAATATCAGGAATAATAATAAATCCCTTTTTGCTGTTTGAAGCAATAATTGAGGGTGCCCGGAAAACATGCTGGTCAATTATATTCCCCTCTTTTGGTGTAAGATGCGGAGTCCAGTGAAAACTACCGGAAAAAGCAGGAGTTATATTAACTTGCCAATCATCCTGTTTGATTGTTTCATTCAAATCAAACTCAATATTGACATACAACATACCGTTCTCACCTTCAACAGCTTGACTTGAAATATTTGCGGTATTTACACCAATATTGCCGACATAAATATTCTGTATCAACTGTTGATAATCCTTTGGTAGATTAAGTCCTACTATAGATAATGATATCAACAGTTGAAGTAGAATAATTATATGTTTACGTGCAAGCAACATTACAATCTTAAATAATATTTTCAGTATTAATTATGTTCTAATTCTTGCCATTTCGGTAAAGTCGGAAACTTAGCGTGAGGCTCGGTCTGATACCAGAAAGTTACAGATGCTATATCCGATTTTTGTGGAAGATATCTACCACCATGTCTCCATCCTAAATCCTGCATGGTTATTTTAAGATTTTTATCAAAGCGAATTGGGTCAACTATATGGAAGCGATATAATCCGAAACGTTGTTGTGAACGATAGGTACCATCAGGTCTGATAACCTGGCATAATCCTGCATAAGGAGTACAAAACTCGGTATACTTACCGTTGCGATCGAAATTATATGACCCGCAGAAATAATCTTCAGTACCTGTACCACAAATTGTTGGGAATTTAGTGTCGCCATCGATAAAGAATTTCACTTCACCTTCGCCCCACCATCCATTATTATTAACCTGCCAAGCCATGTACATACCAACAAAATGACCTTTACCTTTAATATTATCTATTACAGTATAATCAGATGTAGTATTTGGGTTAGATCTTCTCCACTGAGCATGGAAATATGCAGCATCATCAGGTACATCTGTCAGTGCATAATCAATTTGATAATAGAGAGTCATAGGATCATGTTCATTCACATTTTCCATTGTAATTTTACATTTCTTTCTGAAAGGCATAGTCCAATAGCAATTAAACGCACTTCCCGGATTAACACAAACAGCCAAAGAAGATAATGGTGCATATTCTCCCCATCCCATACAGAAGAAATCGCCAACCGGACATTCAACTGAAGGTTCTTTTTCATCATCCCAATAAATTCTAATAATTGAATATCTCCAGTTTCCTGTTGGAGTCATCCAGATATGCTGAATAGCACCAGGACCTTCAATTTCAGCCATTACAAAAGTTTCATTTGGAGCTATTCTTACATAAGGATTAACTTTCCAGCCCTGACCTAAGTCTCTGGCTGCATACCATGCATTAGCAGTATTAGGTTTGTCTTTATCCTTAACCGGATCAGCCATACCACCTTTGCCTTTTTCACCTGTGAAATTCTCAGGACTAATAGAACGACTCTTTGCGTTAGATAACAAATAAAGATTGCCCATGTTGCTGTTCAAACCGTTATAAGGCTGATTTTGAGCCGTTATACAAATAGCAACAATAAAAAAAGATAATAATAATTTAATTCTCTTCATGATGATTGATTTTTATTTAAATTTATTTCTATATTTAATATTTAATTCCAAAAGCTAATACGTTTAACTGCATACATAAAAATTAAAGCACTAAAGTTCCTTGTAGATAAACTGTTTCGACCACCTTATATTTAGGATCGTTTATTCTTCTATAAAGGAGTTCAAGTGCTCTATTACCAAGCTCTTCAATAGGCTGCTCTACGCTAATAATAGGAATACCTGAAATTTTATATTCATCAGGATTATCAATGCTTCCAAACTTCAAATTCCCTATTCGATTAGATTTTTGTAGAGTTGACAACGACTGCAGACCAACTCTATTTGTAGCAAAAACAATTGAGTCCACATTATATGATAATAAAGAGTCGAGTTCTTTTTGAATATTCTCTTCAAAATTTTCAAAACAAACTGATTTAACCAAATGATCATCAGTTGGCAAACCAGCTTCTTTTAATGCTGCTAAATAACCTTCATGTCTTTTCTTAATATTAGAAAGCTCCATATTATAAGCCATAAATCCAATACGTCTACATCCCTCATTAATCAAATGTGTCGCAACTCTATAAGCAGCATCATAATTATTAATCACAACTGAAGATACAGGTATATCCTCTACAGTCCTATCCACCATAACAGTGGGAATTCCACTTGCTTCAATCTGCATAATCACTGAATCACAACCGGTTGTCGGTGCAACAATAACTCCATCTACAGATTTCTCAATAAATAAATTTGCTAATTTAGAAAACTTCACACAAGATTCATCAGAACTGCCAAACATCACCTGGTAATTTTTCTTATCCGCTGCATTTTCAATATGACGGGCTAATTTAGCAAAAAACGGGTTTGAAACATCTGCAACTAATAGTCCGATCGTCTTACTCAGTCCGGTTTTCAAACTACGTGCAGCCATATTCGGACGATAATTCATTTCCTTAGCAGTTTGTAGTATTTTTGCAGTCAACTCTTCGCTTATTCGTCCGTTTTTACCTTTCCCATTAAGAACTAATGAAACAGAAGCACTTGAAATACCAAGCTTTTCAGCAATATTTTTTATTGAAACTCTTGCCATTATTTGATTTTTATGTTTACTTTAATTTTCAATGGGATTATACAAAAATCTAAGTGCAAAGATATAGATTAATCGTTTAAGCAAACAATAGATTTTTTATGTTTTACAACATAGTTTTATAAAAAGTGATGCCACCACTAATATGTTTATTATTTTTCTTCAGTAATTTCATTTTAAATATAAAATTTATCATTCGCCCATTTTGTCGGATTATTGATAATGTATTCCGAAATATGTTGATATGATTGTTCGTTGCGGATGATATGTTCGTAATAATTGCGTTGCCATAATTTACCGTCAAAGGGTTTCCAACCCAATGTGTTCACACCGCGGATATATTTCACCGTAACAATAGATTGAAATGCACCCAACATATCACCAACGGTTTTACCCGTAGGGGCAATCCCTTGTGGTTGCCCTTCATCTTTATCGATAACGGTTGCAATGTTTTCATCGATAACGGTTGCAATGTTGTTATCGATTGTAATGTTGTTGTTTGGGGCGATAGGGTTATTGTGGGCGACCATCGGATGATTCTGGGCGATTGGGTTATTCTGGGCGATTGCGTTATTTTGGGCGATTGCGTTATTCTGGGCGATCGGGTGATTGTGGGCGACCATCGGATGATTCTGGGCGATTGCGTTATTTTGGACGATCGGGTTATTGTGGGTGACCATCGGGTTATTTTGGACGATCGGGTTATTGTGGGCGACCATCGGATGATTTTGGGCGATTGCGTTATTCTGGGCGATTGGGTTATTTTGGGCGATTGCGTTATTCTGGGCGACCACAAGGGTCGCCCCTACGATTTGTAAAATGGCGTGAAAATGATTGGGCATAACAATAAATTCATGTAATTCAATATTATGGAAACGAATTGGTAATTGTAACCATTCGTTTTGCACCATTATGCCCGCATCGTTCAATTGTATTTCACCATTTTCAACTTCACCAAACAAACACGCCCTGTCCTGACAACAAATGGTAATAAAATACAATCCCGCCTGCGAATAATCGTAGCCCTTTAACCGAATAGATCTGCGGTGGTGGATATAGGAATTGTAATACATTCGTGAACTTACTTCATAATTAATAGAAACTCCCAATATTCAATGAATATCGGGAGCTTACTTATTGTTACTTTTTTTTAAGTGGTGCCACCAGGAATCGAACCGGGGACACAAGGATTTTCAGTCCTTTGCTCTACCAACTGAGCTATGGCACCTTTCTTTTGCGGGTGCAAATATACGCAGTTTTTTTATATCTGCAAATAAATTTCATAAAAAAACTTATATTTCAAATTTTCACACCAAAATCTTAACAAAAAAAACTATTTTTGTCAAAATAAAAAAGCAGACACATGGATTTGAATTTTGACATATTCCTTTTAATTGGATCTATATTGATGTTTATCAGCATTATAGCAGGAAAAACCGGTTATCGCTTCGGTGTTCCAATGTTGCTTTTGTTTTTAATAATAGGTATACTCTTCGGTAGTGGCGGTTTCGGACTACAATTTAGTTCTCCTGAAGTTGCACAATATATAGGTATAGTTGCTTTAAATATAATATTGTTTTCCGGCGGTCTCGACACAAGGGTATCAGAGCTAAAACCTATATATATACCAGGAATAATATTAGCTACTGTTGGTGTACTTTTAACCGCTCTCATAACAGGAGTATTTATTTATTGGCTCACCAACAACGTAATACATGCAGTTACATTCTCATTTTTAGAGTCATTATTACTTGCCGGAATAATGTCATCAACAGATTCTGCATCTGTTTTCTCCATATTAAGATCTAAAAATCTGTCATTAAAACAAAATCTGCGACCATTACTCGAATTAGAAAGTGGGAGTAACGACCCTATGGCATACATGATTACAATTGTGATGATTCAATTATTGCAATCTCCCGAAGTCAATGGATGGATAGTGTTTCTAAAGTTTATGCAACAACTGATTTTTGGTGCAGCAGCCGGATATTTTCTTGGTAAATTTGCAGTATACCTAATAAACAAGATAAACTTGGACAACGATGCATTATATTCTGTACTGATGCTGATTGTGATGTTCTTTATGTATGGAATTACCAATTTCATAGGTGGCAATGGTTTCTTAGCTGTTTATTTAGGCGGATTAGTAATAGGTAATCACCGTGTTGTGCACAAAAGAAGCTCTATGAAGTTTTTCGACGGTTTAGCATGGTTATTCCAAATTATAATGTTCTTAACATTAGGTTTATTAGTAGAACCAAGCGAATTACTGCCTATAGCCGGAGTTGCAATACTTATTGGCGTTTTCTTGATGCTGGTAGGACGTCCATTAGCAGTTTTCATGAACATATTTCCATTTAAAAATCTGACTTTCAAAGCGAAGTTATTTGTATCATGGATTGGTTTAAGAGGTGCAGTCCCAATTATTTTCGCCACATATCCTTGGGTTAGCGGTCTTCCTCAAGCTAAGATGATATTTAATATTGTATTCTTTATTACAATTATTTCATTATTATTTCAAGGAACATCAGTTTCTATTGTAGCTCGATGGTTAGGTTTGGCTGAGAAAACACCAAAAGCCAAGAAGATGAAAGAGTTTGAAATAGAACTTGCCGATGAGATAAAATCAGCAACTTGCGAAATAAAGGTAAATCAAAAAATGTTAGAAAACGGCAGTCTGCTGATGCACATGAATTTACCTGAAAACACTCTCGTTGTAATGATAAAAAGAGAAGGTCGTTATTTTGTGCCGCAAGGCAATACCCAACTTGAGGTAGGAGATTCCATGTTGATGATCACCGACAATGAACAAGCATTAAGAGAAACACAACGGATGTTGGGAGTCTGAATTAATTGCTCAATAAATTCTCAATTACTTTAGGATAATGAAGATATTCAAGCTGATGTACCTTTGAAGCTACATTCTCAGGTGTATCATTTTTTAGGACTTCACATTTTGCCTGAAAAATAATATTTCCCTCATCATAATTTTCATTTACATAATGAATAGTAATGCCCGACTCCTCCTCTCCTGCTTCAACAACAGCTTTATGAACATAATCACCATACATACCTTTACCACCGAATTTAGGCAATAAAGCAGGATGGATATTTATAATTTTATTAGGATAAGCCTCAAGAATAGGTGATGATATTTTCAGTAGAAACCCTGCCAGAACAATAAAATCTATATTATGCTCCTTTAATAATGACACAACTTTGTAACCTTCTCTAAAATCTTCATTAGATAATGTATAAGATGGGATATTCAAGTTTTTAGCTCGTTCGTGAACAAATGCATCTGACTTGTTGGAAAGAATCAACGGAAATTCAAAATTTGATTTATTTGAAAAATAATTTACAATATTCTCGACATTTGAACCCGAACCGGAAGCAAATAATACTATCTTTGTTGTCATTTTATATGGTTTTATTGCTCATAAATGATGATTGTGTGCAAAAAAAGGTAAATTTTTCAACAATATTGATGTTATATCAATAAAATTACTTTACTTTGCATCGCAAAATTAAAAAACAAATTTTATTTATCAACTTAAAAAAACAAAATTATGTCAGAAGTTGCAGCTAAAGTAAAAGCTATTATCGTAGAAAAATTAGGTGTTGACGAATCAGAAGTTGTACCAACAGCAAGTTTTACAAACGATTTGGGTGCTGATTCATTAGACACTGTGGAATTAATTATGGAATTCGAAAAAGAATTTGGTATTACAATTCCTGAAGATCAAGCAGAGAAAATCTCTACTGTTGGTGATGCAATCGCATTCATCGAAGCTTTATAATACTTTTTTCCTTCATACATTATGGAATTAAAAAGAGTTGTTGTTACCGGATTAGGTGCAGTTACTCCTCTTGGTAATACTATCCCTGAGTTCTGGGATAGTATTATCAATGGAAAGAGTGGTGCATCTCTAATCACACGCTTCGATACTTCATTGTTTAAAACTAAATTTGCTTGTCAGGTTAAGGACTTCGATCCACTTCAGCACTTAGACAGGAAAGAAGCAAGAAAAATGGACATTTATGCCCAAATGGCTATGGTATCTGCCAAAGAAGCAATTGAGCATAGTGGTTTAGATCTTGATTCTATCGACAAAGATGAAGTTGGAGTTATCTTTTCAGCAGGCATAGGTGGTATTACTACATTTGAGCAAGAAATAGGATATTATTATAATAATGTAGAACAAGGACCAAAATTTAATCCTTTCTTCATTCCTAAAATGATATCTGACATTTCAGCAGGTCTGATTTCTATTGCTTATGGTTTCAGAGGACCTAATTATTCTACAGCTTCAGCTTGTGCCTCTTCAACTAATGCCCTTATTGATGCATTTAATTATATCCGATTAGGAAAGGCAAACGTTATGGTTACCGGTGGAGCTGAATCTGCCATAACACCCGGTGGAGTTGGTGGTTTTAACGCCCTTACTGCTATTTCAACCCGAAATGACAGTCCTGAAACAGCTTCCCGTCCTTTCAGTGCAAGTCGCGATGGATTTGTTATGGGCGAAGGAGCAGGATGCTTGATATTCGAAGAATTAGAACATGCATTAGCACGCGGAGCAAATATTATTTGTGAAGTGGTAGGAGGCGGATTATCTGCCGATGCTTACCATTTAACTGCTACACATCCTGATGGTTTAGGTGCAAAATTAGTAATGCAGCGCGCTTTGAAGGATGCAGGAATGACTCCCGAAGATATAGATTATGTAAATGTTCACGGTACAGCCACACCTGTTGGCGACCCATCTGAAGCGAAAGCTATCAAAGAAGTCTTTGGTGAACATGCTTACAAACTCAATATTAGTTCTACAAAATCAATGACTGGTCATTTGTTAGGAGCTGCCGGTGCAGTTGAAGCAATCGTTGCTATTCTTTCAGTGAAGAATGACATCGTTCCTCCTACTATTAATCACGAAGAAGGAGATAATGATCCTGAAATAGACTATAATCTTAATTTTACGTTTAATAAAGCTCAGAAACGCATAGTAAATGCAGCTTTATCCAACACTTTTGGATTTGGCGGTCATAATGCCAGTTTAATTGTAAAAAAGTATAGAAAATAAGGTGTTTCAATATTTAAAGAAAAAATTAAGGCTCTTGTCGAACGCTCGAAAAGAGCCTTATTTGCAATTTTACCATATATTGGGATTTTATCCTGATCAGATTGACCTTTATAATCTGGCACTGCGACATAGATCAATGGCACGTTCAACGACTTACAATCATTTTATGAATAATGAACGTCTTGAGTTTTTAGGAGATGCAGTGTTTAATTCAATAGTTACAGATATATTATTTAAAAGATATGATCGTCAACGTGAAGGTTTTCTGACAAACACACGTTCAAAATTGGTTAAGCGCGAGTTTTTAAATCAGATTGCTCTCGAACTTGGATTAGAAAAATTAGTTGTAAAGTCACGCCATATAAACTCAAACAACAATATTAATATATATGGCAATGCATTTGAGGCATTAATTGGTGCAATATATTTAGATCAAGGTTATAAAAAATGCAAACGATTTGTTGAAAAACGACTATTTAAAACCTTTATAGATTTAGATAAAGTGGTAGTTGACGAAAGAAATTTCAAGTCGAAAATCATTGAATTTTGTCAGAAAAACCATTTGAAATATGAATTTGTACTGATTGAAGAAGAAATACTTTCTGCCAATGTACATGTTTTTCATACAGAACTGCTAATCAATGGTAAGTATATCTGCGAAGACAGCGGTTCGAGCAAAAAAGAATCTCAACAAAACGCTTCTTACAAAGCCTATCAATTACTAAATAACAATTCAGAATTATTAGAAAAATTAACTGAAACAGCTCCGGTTATTTAAAAAACATTTACTTTGTCTCATAATTATAATCGATACATAATATGGAAACAATTCATTTTGCAGATTTAATTCATGTCCAAGCTCAAAAGTATGGAGATAAAACTGCTCTAAATCACAGGAAAAACCTTCAAGACGAATGGAGTAAAATAAGCTGGAAAAGCTTTTCGGAACAGACTACAATTATTGCCAAGGCGTTATATGAATTGGGAGTAGAGACCGGCGACAGAGTTGGACAGTTTTCAAACAATATGGCTGAAAATCTTATAGTTGACTATGCTCTGTTCTCAAATCGTGCAATAGTGGTACCTATGTATGCCACATCAACTGCACCTCAAATAGAGTTCATTGTTAATGATTCAGGAATTGAAATTTTATTTGTAGGAGAGCAACAGCAATATGACATAGCACTTGAGGTTATGAATAAGTCTGACGTTCTTAAAAAGATTGTTTTATTTGATACATCTGTAAAGAAAAAGAACGAACAGACCTTATATTTAGATGAATTACTTGAACTTGGAAGATCATCAAACCGGCATTTTGAAATTCAGCAGCGTATAGAAGAAGCTGATGAAACCGATTTAGCATGTATTCTTTACACATCGGGTACAACAGGAAATCCTAAGGGTGTGATGCTACCACATTCCTGTTTGAACGAAGCAATCAGAATACATACAATTCGTATCCCTGATATGTCGGAGAAAGATACTTCAATAGCCTTTCTACCTCTTACACATGTATTTGAGAGAATGTGGTGCTATCTGTGTGTTGCTCGTGGTGTTGAGGTATTTATAAACTTAAGACCTATTGAAATAACAGAAACCATTAAGGAAGTGAGACCTACGATGATGTGTGCTGTTCCTCGCTTCTGGGAAAAAGTATATATTGCAGTACAAGATAACATATCGAAAATGTCTCCTTTAAAGCAAGGTATCGTTTCTTGGGCTATGGCAGTTGGCAAAACATACAATCTTGATTATATCAGATTAGATAAAAAGCCTCCATTTGGATTGAAGTTACGCTATAAAATTGCTGATAAATTAATTTATGCCAAATTAAAGAAAACAATCGGACTTGACAATGCTGTATTGTTACCTGTTGCAGGTGCAAAACTATCTGATGAGATAAATATTTTCATGAGAAGTCTGGGTATTCCTATCGTATATGGATATGGTTTGACCGAAAGTACCGCTTCTGTAAGCTTTTTTGAAGACAAAGGTTATGAATTCGGAACAGTTGGAACAATTATTCCTGATTTAGAGGTTAAAATTGGAGATGATAATGAGATTTTACTAAAAGGTAAAACTATATTCTCAGGTTATTATAATAATCCACAGGCAAATAAAGCAGCCTTTACAGAAGATGGATTTTTCAGAACCGGTGATGCAGGATATATACGTGGTGAAAATATCATTTTAACAGACAGAATCAAAGATTTATTCAAGACATCATATGGTAAATATATTGCACCTCAGGAAATTGAGACAAAATTAATTCTCGACAAATGTATTGAACAGGTTGCAGTTATAGGTGATGAAAAACCATATGTGACTGCTATTATTGCACCATCTATATCCGAGCTTGAAAAATATGCTGCAAAAAAGAAGATTTCATTTAGTGATACTAAATCTTTATTAAACAATCCTGAAATTTACAGTTTTTTGGAAGAGCGCATACAAAAAATGCAGGAAGGCATGGCTAAGCACGAATTAATCAAGAAATTTGCACTTATTCAGAAACCTTTCAGCATACAAGGAGGCGAGCTTACAAATACTCTTAAAATAAAGAGGGCGGTAATAATGCAAAGATACAAAGTACAAATTGACGAAATGTATGTTTAATAGCATATTTTAACCATTTACATATTATTTTTATTGAAATTTGTGTTTTACAACATATTTAATTATCTTTGCACCTGAATTAGAGAGTACTAACTCTTTGATATAATTGTCGAACTTGTAACAATCATCAATGTACAGCATGATGCTTTGTTACCAAACAAAAAGAAAATGAAAAAAGAAACAATCGGAGCAAATGCAGGCTCAGTATGGCAGGCATTACAAGAAGGTGAACTTGAAGTTAAAGCGGTTAAAAAAGCAACGAAATTGACAGACAAGGATTTATACCTTGCACTTGGCTGGTTGGCACGCGAAGGCAAAGTAAAGTTCAATGAGGTTGAAAAGGAACTATTCATTAGCTTAGCTTAATGAACGATTTAAAAAAAAAGCGGTTTAAAAATCGAGGGCACTGAAAAAGGTTCAGTATTTCAGCGAGGGCACTGTAAAAATCATTCCGCTTTTTTTTATAAAAATTTCGATAAATAAAAAAAACTTACTATATTTGCAGCCGCTTTGAGGAATGGTGATTCGTCGATTGACAATGGACAATTGACAATGGACAATTGACAATGGTCAATGGTCAATGGTCTATAGTCAATAGGCAAGAGACTATAGACTATAGACATAATAATTGCGAAAATAGCTCAGTTGCCAGAAGGATAGATAATAATATGCTCTACCAACTGAGATAGGTTAGTAGAAGTTTAATAAATGCGAAAATAGCTCAGTTGCCAGAAAGATAGACAATAATATGCTCTACCAACTGAGATAGGTTAGTAGAAGTTTAATAAATGCGAAAATAGCTCAGTTGGTAGAGCATAACCTTGCCAAGGTTAGGGTCGCGGGTTCGAGTCCCGTTTTTCGCTCAACTCTTATGAGTTACAGAAATCATTCCTGCCCGGATGGTGGAATGGTAGACACGAAGGACTTAAAATCCTTTGGCTTCACGGCTGTGCGGGTTCAAGTCCCGCTTCGGGTACGAAAGCAGGCAATTTATCGAAAGATATTTTGCCTGCTTTTTTGTACGAGCATAATATCAAACAACATTAAATACTCTTTTTTTACTAACTTTGCACCAATTTCGAAAAATTGAATGCATGCGAAAAATTATAATAGCTGATATACAAGACTTAACACGTGCTGGGTGGTTGTTTTTTTTGAATAAAAACGATATAAACAACCAAACTGATGAGGTTTCCAACAAAAAGGAGTTGATTGAGACTCTAAAAGCTAATCAAGATGCGCTTGTTATTTTAGATTATACATTATTTGATTTTGAGCGTGTACAAGAGTTGATATTTTTACAGGAAAAATATCCAAATACTGATTGGATTATTTCTTCTTATGAGTTAAACGAAGACGCAATTCGTACATTGCTTTTCAACTCACAGAAATTCAGTGTTTTATTAAAAGATAGCTCATCCGAAGATATTATGAGTTCCATAAAACAAGCCATCAAAGGTGAGCGTTATATCAGTAGTTATATATCGAATTTATTGTTGGATGTATCAAAGCACAAATCAACCGTGCCGACACGTAATGTGCTTACTATCACTGAACAGGAAATTCTAAAGGAGATGGCTCTTGGCAAATCTACTCGTGAAATTGCAGCAATTCGTCATGCCAGTATGCATACAATAATGACACACAGAAAGAATATCTTTAGAAAGATTGAGGTTAATAATGTACACGAAGCCACAAAATATGCTATAAAAGCAGGTTTAATAGATTTGGCGGAGTATTATATTTAGTGATTGGTGATTGGTAATTAGTGATTGGTGATTGGTGATTGGTGATTGGTGATTGGTGATTGGTGATTAGTAGAGACGCCCAAATTGGGCGTCTCTACATAAAAATTAAAATATTTATTATGATTGCAAGTTTATTATCAGGTGGTGTCGACAGTTCTGTAGTGGTTCATCTGCTAAAGGAAGCCGGTTATAATCCAACTTTATTTTATATTAAAATAGGGATGGATGATGATGAGCTTTTGCATTGTAGTTCTGAAGAAGATATCGAATTAGCTACTTTGATTGCTCACAAATATGGCTGTAAGCTCGAAATTATCGATCTTCATCAAGATTATTGGGATACCGTTGTTGCTTATACTATCGATAAAGTCAAGAAGGGCTTCACTCCAAACCCGGACGTAATGTGTAATAAGTTGATTAAGTTTGGTGTTTTTGAGGATAAAGTCGGCAAACATTTCGATAAAACAGCTACCGGTCATTATGCCACAACCATTGTCAAAGATGGTAAAACATATCTTGGCACAGCTAAAGATTTACTGAAAGATCAGACAGATTTCCTTGCGCAGATAAATCATTTGCAAGTTTCAAAATTGATGTTCCCCATTGGTAGTCTAATGAAAAGTGAAGTTAGGGCAATTGCTGAAAAAGCAAATTTACCAAGTGCAAAACGACATGACAGTCAGGGTATATGTTTTCTCGGAAAAGTGAATTACAACGATTTCATTAAAAGATATTTAGGCGAAAAAGAAGGTCCAATCGTTGAGTTTGAAACCGGAAAAATTTTAGGTAAACACAAAGGCTATTGGTTTCATACGGTCGGACAACGCAAAGGATTGTATTTGTCGGGCGGACCGTGGTATGTTATCCGAAAAGATATAGATGCAAACATTATTTGGGCATCGAAAGGATATGATGTAGAAGCAGCCTATGGAGATGCATTTACTATGAAGGATTTTCATTTTATCACAGAAAATCCTTGGGATAATAAAGAATTATCTTCTGAAATTACTTTTAAAATTCGTCACACTCCTGAGTTTACAGATGGTATTATCTTTAAAACACCGGAAGGTTTCAGAATTAAATCTTCTTCAAAATTGCAGGGTATTGCTCCCGGTCAGTTTGGCGTTGTATACGACAAGGACAAAACAATCTGCATAGGTAGTGGTGAAATTACTTCTGCCTGATAAACACATGCACTTGAGTACCGCAAAAATCCCATTTTGAGCGAAGTTTATTTTCTAAAAAACGTTTGTATGGTTCTTTTACATATTGAGGTAAATTAGCAAAGAAAATAAACGTAGGGATTTGTGTATTAGGTAATTGAGTTACATATTTTATCTTAATATATTTCCCTTTTAAAGCTGGTGGCGGATAATTTTCTATCAATGGTAAGAAAAACTCATTCAGTTTTGCTGTCGGAACTTTCTTTTGCTTATTCTTATAAACCTCAACAGCCAATTCCACAACTTTCAATATTCGTTGCTTAGTAGTTGCAGAAGTAAATACAATAGGAAAATCTGTAAATGGAGCAAATTTTTCACGTATTGTACTTTCTATCTTTTTTGTATCGTTTGTCTCTTTATTAGGTATTAAATCCCATTTATTTACAGCTACTACCAATCCCTTTCTATTTTTCTGAATTAAGGAAAAGATATTCATATCTTGAGACTCAACACCTCTTGTAGCATCAATCATTAATATACACACATCCGAATTTTCAATGGCACGAATTGACCGTACTACCGAATAATATTCTAAATCCTCCTGTACTTTAGCCTTTTTCCGTATTCCTGCGGTATCTACCAAATAAAAATCATGACCAAATTTATTGAAGCGAGTATAAATAGAATCACGTGTAGTGCCCGGTATGTCTGTTACTATCGTTCTTTCTTCTCCTACAAAAGCATTGACAATAGAGGATTTTCCTGCATTCGGACGGCCAACAATTGCAAATCGTGGCAATTCAATATCTAACTCCTCATCAATATTATCATCACCAAGCTTTTCTACGATTACGTCAAGCAACTCTCCTGTACCTAAGCCATTTATCGCCGATACCATAAATGGATCTCCTAAGCCTAATGAATAAAATTCTGCTGTATTATATTGCCAATCAAATGTGTCCGACTTGTTTGATACTACTATAATTGGCTTTTGAGCTTTTCGCAACAACGATGCAACTTCGCTATCCAAATCGGTTATTCCATTCTGAACATCAACAACAAACAAAATTAAATCAGCCTCATCGACAGCTACGGTTACATGCTTTTTAATTTCCTCTTCGAAAACATCATCAGAATTTAGCACCCAGCCTCCCGTGTCAATCACGGAAAACTCGCGTCCATTCCATTCGCATTTACCATACTGACGGTCACGTGTAGTACCCGACTGTTCATTTACTATTGCTTTACGACTTTTAGTAAGACGATTGAAAAGTGTTGATTTTCCTACGTTGGGGCGACCAACTATTGCGACAATATTACCCATTAATATAAATTTATTTTAAATAATTCTGAACAAACAGTTTGCAAAAGTACTTAAAAATGAGGAGATAAAAAAGAGGGTGTTTCAGAAACACCCTCAAAGTTAAATAAAGGAAATCTCTTTTGAGACAGCCTCTTATGAAATATGCTGAATATAAATTACTCCTGGTTTAGAGTAACACGTTTGAAAGCAATTGCAGTAGCCTTATTTGCTTTCAGATAATCAGCAACAGTAATTTTACCGTCTTTGATAAATGCTTGTTCAACTAAAGTCGACTCTTGGAAGAATTTATTCAAACGACCTTCAGCGATTCTATCTAACATTGCTTCTGGTTTACCTTCCTGACGAGCTTTGTCCCTTCCAATTTCAAGTTCTTGTTGTATAACTTTTTCTGGAACTGAAGTTCTATCCAATGAAACAGGATTCATTGCAGCAGCTTGCATTGCGATATCACGTGCAACTTGGTATTCTACATTTGCTTCTTCAAAAGCAACAATAGTAGCCAATTTATTACCCGGATGAATGTAAGATACAACACTTCCACCTTTCACAAACTCATAGTAGTCAAGCTCCATCTTTTCACCTGTTATACCTGAGCGTTCTGTTACTAAATCAGCAATCGAACGACCATCAATAGTGATAGCAGCAACCTCTTCTGTTGAAGAAGCTTTAGCTTTCATTGCCGCATCGAGAATAGATTGTGTAAGTGCAATAAAATCAGCATTTTTTGCAACGAAATCAGTTTCACATTTTAAAGCAATAATTGCAGCAAAGCCATTGTCAGCGGCAGCTAACACACAGCCTTCAGAGGCTTCACGATCGCTACGTTTTGCAGCTACAGCCTGACCTTTTTTACGAATTATTTCAACAGCTTTTTCAAAATCATTTTCAGCTTCGATAAGTGCGTTTTTACAGTCCATCATACCGGCACCTGTCATAGTACGCAATTTCGAAATATCTGCCATTGTTACAGCCATAATTTTATATCTTTATTTTGATTATTAACAACTAAATTGATTTACAATTTTTTCATTTACTATTTACCATTTATAGAGTTGCGAAGATTTCCGCCTTGCTCCAAATTGTAAATTGTAAATCGTCAAATAGTAAATGTTTTTATTCCTCGTCTTTAACAAACTTGGTTAATATATTGGCATTTAATGCCTCTTCATCTTCTTTTTGAGTTCTTGGGCGTCTTGCTACTCTACGTTTACCTTCTTTAGCAACAGGTGCCTCAGCAACTTCCGTATCAACTTTCTCAACCTTACGCTCTTCATGACCTTCTTGGATTGCTTCTGCCAAAGCTGTTAATATAACTTCTACAGATTTTGTTGCATCGTCATTTGCAGGAATTACAAAGTCGATTCCATTAGGATTTGAGTTAGTATCAACTATTCCAAATACAGGGATACCTAAACGTTGAGCTTCTTTAACTGCAATATTTTCCTTCATTACGTCAACTACGAACAAAGCAGATGGCAGTCTTGTCAGGTCGACAATTGAGCCTAAGTTTTTTTCGAGTTTTTCACGTTGACGTGAAATTTGCAATTTTTCGCGCTTTGAGATATTCTCAAATGTACCGTCAGTAGTCATTTTGTCGATAGTCGACATTTTCTTGATTGCTTTACGGATAGTTGGGAAGTTAGTTAACATACCACCTGCCCAGCGTTCTGTAATATATGGCATTCCGACAGCTTTAGCTTTATCAGCTACAACATCTTTAGCTTGTTTTTTTGTTGCAACGAATAGTATTTTCTTACCTGATTTTGCAATAGATTTCATTGCAGCAGCAGCTTCATCAATTTTTGCAACGGTTTTGTGTAAATCGATAATGTGGATATCGTTACGCTCCATGAAAATATAAGGAGCCATTGCAGGATTCCATTTACGTTTTAAGTGACCAAAATGGCAACCTGCTTCTAATAATTGTTCAAAATTTGTTCTTGACATTGTTTTGTTTTTGTTTGTTTACTTTCTGTTAAAATCAATTTCACGGTAGCCATCCAGTGTCTATGAGTCCGCAAAATTTAGATACTAAACATATTTACTATTTGATTATTTACTATTTACAATTTGGAACAAGGCGAAAATCTTCGCAACTCTATAAATAGTAAATAGTAAATGAAAAAATTGTAAATAATAATTATCGTTTAGAGAACTGGAATCTCTTACGTGCTTTTGGTTGACCTGGTTTCTTGCGCTCAACTGTACGTGGGTCGCGTGTCATAAATCCTTCTTCTTTCAAAGACGGTTTGTCTTCAGGATTAATTTTCACCAATGCACGGGCAATAGCTAAGCGTAATGCTTCAGCCTGGCCTTTAAAACCGCCACCTTCCAAATTCACTTTAATATCATATTTCTCAGCAACACCCAATTTGTTTAAAGGTTGTTTTACAATATACTGTAATATCGGTGATGGAAAATAAGTGTCCAAATCACGTTTGTTGATATTGATCTGACCTTTTCCCTCGCTTACGAAAATACGTGCTACAGCAGCTTTTCTTCTTCCTAAGGCATTTATTACTTCCATACTGATTATTTAAGTGAGTTTAAATCTATTGTTTTGGGTTGTTGTGCTTGTTTGTTATGTTCAGAACCTGCAAAAACATACAGGTTAGACAAAATCTGAGCTCCAAGTCTGTTTTTCGGCAACATTCCTTTTACCACTTTCTTAATTAGTTTTTCAGGACTTTGTGCCATCAATTTCTCAGGAGTTGTTTCACGTTGACCTCCAGGATAACCTGTATGACGATAGTATACTCTATCTGTCCATTTGTTACCTGTCAACACAACTTTATCTGCATTTATAATTATCACATTATCACCACAATCAACATGCGGTGTGAAACTTGGTTTGTATTTTCCTCTCAAAAGTTTAGCTACTTTTGAACCCATACGCCCCAATACCATATCGGTAGCATCCACTACTACCCATTCTTTCTGAACCGTATTTTTATTGGCAGAAATGGTTTTATAACTTAACGTATCCACTTTAAAATTTATTATTTAATTAATTAATGTCGTTTCTTACCTGCTAAATTCTGCTTTTGAGAGAGGCTAATCGGCACAAATTCAGAACTTTCACCCGTAATTTAACGAACTTTTACACTGGGATAATAAACGGACTGCAAAGATAAGATAATTCTTTTATTTACAAAATAGTTTCATTTATTATTTTGACTTATAATACTTTTCACCTAAATCTATCGATTTTTCTTTCTTCCCTACCCCCATAAATAAAGGCAAAAACACAAATAATGCAATCAATGAGAAGATTAATCCTCCTGTGGTACCTGCTGCAAGGGGGAACCAAAAGGACTCTTTGTACTTCCCAATCATAAAAGGAATAAAGCCAAGTGCAGTCGACGAAATTGTCAGGAATACAGGACGGATTTTAGCATTCCATGCTTTTATATATGCTCTGATAGGTGTGATGTTAGCGTATCTTTTTCTGATATTGTTATACTCGCTAAGAATATAAATATTGGCGTTGACCGACAAACCTGACAGTAGTATAAATGAGGCAAAACCACCTTGATCAAAATTCAAATCAAAAAGATAGAAAGTGAGAAACACTCCGATATATGAAACAGGTATGATAAAAATCACCACTAATGGTTGCAATAATGAATTGAACAGAACACTCGTTGTAAAAAATACTATGATAACAATCAGAAACAGAAGCCAATAATGTGTATCACTATCACCTTTACCCCACCAATACCTCTGGGCTTCACTATCCACCTTATACCCTAAAGGGATAATCTTGTTAAAGGCTTTTACCGTACGCTCTAAAACACTCCATGCTTGCTGATAACTGCCGATATACTCATACTGAAGACATAGTAAGTACTGCTGGTTTTCTTTTGAGATACCTTGTGAAACATTAGATTTTTGAATGTTAGCTACTTCCGTCAATTTATATTCTTTGTCCTCATTGTTAAGCTTTACAGGATAATGCTCCAAATCCCAAATATCTAAATCTTGCGCCTGTCGTGAATAAAGTCTTATTGGTTCTACTCCTTTAGTTGACACAAAAGTTCCAGCATCGATATTTCTATAAAACATGGGAGTCAAAGAATTAAACAATGCAATAGGTTGAATGTCTAACTGCGAGAGACGGTCTTTGTTTAAATCAAAGACATACTCCATATAATCATTTTTGAACCAACTAAATTTTGAATCTATCGTTACCTCCTTTATTCTTCGATATTCTAAAAGAGAATCTCTCATGTTGTTTGCAATACGATTCAATTCATCGTAGTTATATCCAAGCAATTTGATGCGACTTGAGCCTGCCTGTTCTTTTACATCATTATTAAAGCCATCACCAACACCATAAACGCTCCAACTTCCGCCACCTAATTCGAGCGATTTGCTTATCAATTTGGATTTTAATATATGCGGAAAAGATCCTCGCTGATTTTCCTTAGTGAAGAAAATCCTTATACTTGCCTGCCTGCCATTGTATATATTAGTCTCGAACTGTCGCACCTGACTATATTGTGAGATATAGCTCTCCATATGCCGAATCAACACATCCATTTGCTCTTTTGTCGACCCATTAGGCAAAGAAGCCGCTACATGCAACGATGTTTCGCTTCGTTCGCCTGAGGAATAAGAGCCATTCTTAACCTTCTGTGCAAACAGTCTCATACTCCCTCCCAAAGCAACATCAGAAACAGGTTTTATTTTTTCTTTATAGAAGGTAGAGCCAAGTGTAAGGTTATAAATCTTTGCAAAGAAGCCTTCATCTTCTTGTGAATAATTTATTATAAATCCTCTTTCCGTTTCTTTTTCAATTTTTTCAGGAAGTAAGAAAACAGGTAATCCAAAAGACAATATCAAAACAATAACAAACCACACCCTTTTTCTATACATAAAAACGATTACTCTCTCATAAGTCCTATTAAAGTAAATCAGTCCTGTTTTGTTTTTAAACAGTCGAACCAATCTGTTTTTAGTAATTTTATTTTTATTAGTACGACCACGCTTTTTAGCATTATTTTGCTTCTTAATGCCAAGTTTATCTATTAATGCAGGCACTAAAAGAAATGCAATCATTATCGATACAGATAGGTTAATAATTATAACCCATGAGAAATCTTGAAGATTTAAACGCACCTCTTCTTTCATAAAAAAGATGACAGTGAGTGCCCCAACCGTTGTTGACGTTGCCGTAAGGATGGCAAGAAAAACTTTCTTGTTATTGCGCTGTATAATTTGATCTGACATGATAATGACATTGTCGATTATGAGGGTCAATGAGACTGTCAGCCCGGCAAGTGAAAATAATTGCATTTCAATTTTTAACAGATAATACAAAATAACCGACAAGGCGATATTTATTAACAATGAGGTGAGAATTAACAATGAATATTTCATATTTCTGTATACAAGAAAGACAAAACACAGCAGTATAAGAATTGTCAATCCTGAACGAAAATAAATCTTATTAAGCTCTGCCTGAATATATTCACCTGCATCATAGGACATATGTAACTGGTAACCTTCAGGCAATCGATCTTGCATATCATCAAGAATTTGCCTTAAATATTTGCTCAACTTCAACTGATTAGCCTGCTGATTTGCTGTTATCGACAGATATATGGAGTTCAGTCCGTTGATTCGATAATAACTCGATGCCTCTTCTTCTTCAAAACTACATTGTACTATTTGATTGAGATAGATGATGGTACCATCATAAACTTTTACCTGAATGGATGCAGGATCAAAGAAATCATTTGCTTCTTTCGACTCTAATGCAATCCTTATCCACTGTTTCTGTGAAGTTTCTTCATCTAAAATCTTTCCCATGCCGAGAGATTCATTTTCAAGACTGGTATTGATGGCATTTCTTATATCATTTGTACTTATACGATATTGTTGCAGCTTATTATAATCATAAGTCAGCTTGTAAACCATACGACTTGCTCCACTTACATCTATTTTATCAACTCCCTTGATGATAGCGAGTTTAGGCTTGATATGATTTTCCACATATTCTTGTATGACAACGGGCGATAAGGGAGCATTCACTGTATAGGAAAGAAATGGAGTATTTACTTCATCGCTTGTTCCCGACATACTGATATGGGGATAACTAACTCCTGATGGCAGACTCGCCCATGCCTGCCTGATGATAGTGGAGATTTCAAAACGAGCAATATCTGGATCTGCATATTTAGAAAGACCAACCGTAATACTTCCATATCCATTAGCCGAAAATGAACTTATTTCTCTGACATCTCTGACACGGTTGAGCATAGCCTCAAGTTTAGAGGTAACCTCCGTTTCAACAACACGTGCCGACTCACCGTACATAGAGAAGGAAATATTCACCTGAGGTAGTCGCCGAGAGGGGTTTAGCTTCACTGACAACTTAGGGATAAGAAATACTCCCAAAATCGACAGGCACACGCAAACCGTAATGACAGTAAACGAAGAAATACTTTTTTTTATGTCCAAATCTGAATCTTTAACCTTCATGACTTTGTTGCTTTGCTTCATTTAGTGTATTCTTTCAACATGGTCAAACTGTTCACTCAAAGACTCACCCTTCTCAAAATCATATAAGGTTAATTTGCGAAGCTTATAATAGCTATTCCAATAATCCTGAAGCGTTGAAATATAATTGCGCTGTGCAGTATTTTGTCGATTTAGTGACAGTGTCAGACTGTTTAAATCTGCTTTACCTATGATAAAACGTTCCTTTGTTATACGATAAGCCATATCAGCAAGTTTCAAAGCTTCTTCTGCACTGCCTATTAAATCCTGCCGTATCAAAAACTCATCAACGCTCATTATCACTTCTTGTTCCAGACTTATCTCTTTCTGTTGAACTGATATTTTGGTAACATTCAAACTGTTAAGAGCCATATTCGCCCTTCCCTTTCTAACGCCCCAGTCGACCAGCGGTATTGTCAATCCTACATTCACAATATCCTGCTCCAAAGGATTTCTATAAACCTCACCAAAAGTATTTGCTATTTGATTAAATCCTACACTGACAGAGAAACTTGCATCAAAATTAGAACTTTTCTTAGTGCGGTCAACCTCTCTCTCCGACTCTAAAAGCTCCTGTTTGTTAGCCAAGTAATCAGGATTATTTTGCTGTGCATAAGCTAAAGCTTCATCAGCAGAAACATGAATTATCTTTGGACGAACAGGAAGTTCTAACAACACATCAGTTTCTTTATCTATATTAAGGAATGATAGAAAACGAAACTTAGCTCTCTGCAAATTACTTTCTGCTGTTCTAAAGGTATTGCGGGCATTGACAGCATCCAATTTTAAAGTTAACAGGTCTCCTTGTGAAATTGCTGCAATATCTTGTCGTTGACGACCAATACTATATAAAGTATCCGAAGATATTACATTTTCCTGTGCCATATCATACTCCAATTGAGCCATAGCATATGCAAAAAAATACGTAACCACCCATTCGGATATTTCCTGCTGCGCATAAAGATATTGCTTCTTTGCTTTCTCATATTTCAAAGGTTCTATTTTCTTCTCCCATTTGAAACTGTTATATCCAAATAACGATTGATAATAGCCTACTCTAAATGGAACTGATGAAAATTGGGAGAAGCTTGTCCCTCCTAAATTCTGAAAATATCCTAATTCCGAATCTATGTAAAAGGTACCACCGGTTAAGTCGAAATTCTGACTAATTGACAGATTACCTGATGAATACAATGATTGTTGTTGGCGATAAACATCTATATCATTTTGAGAGTCATATCTCCGCGTAAAATCCCTGTTATAGCGGATAGGCGTTACTTTAAAAGTCAGTGCGGGCAGACGCTCAGCCTGAAATGTCCGGTACTGCCAATAGTTCGACATATACAGGTTCTTTGCCCTGAAAGCCTGCAAAGAACTATCACACGCAATCTCTATACTGCGCGACAAGCTAATCTGTTGCTTCTGCGAAAAAGTCACATAAAAACACAAAAACATAAATATTGATATTGCAAATAATTTCTTCATAAAACTCTCTATTTATATATCTTCATTCTTAAATTTCTTATTTTTTCTACTCTTAAATTACCTTTTTCTATAAACCCACCAATACACAAGCGGCACAACGAACAAACTGACAGGAGTACCTATCACCATACCTCCTATTGTAGCTATAGCTAAAGGTTTTTCGAGGCTGGAGCCTAAATCGCTGCTGAGTAAAAGCGGTGCCATACATACCACAGAAGTAAGGGCTGTAAGCAGAATTGCTTTTAGCCTCCTGCGTCCCGCCTCATGAATCGCCTCCATAAGTGCCATACCTTCCTTTCGAAGCTGATTCATAACATCAACTTTTAATATCGAGTCGTTGATAATGATACCGCAACTTACCACTATACCGATTGCCGACATCAGATTTAAGGTGTGACCTGCAAGTATCAGTAGTGCCAATGAAGCTGTTATGTCTATAGGTATTTCAAGCAAGACAATCAACGGCTGTTTGAAATCCTCAAACTGGGCTGTAAGTATAAAGTACATCAACATAATAGAAATAAAAAGAATAACAATCATTTCATTAATCATCTTGCGATTAGAGAAATAACTACCTGAAAAACCTACTTCCCACTTTTTATTATCATAACTGTTTTTCTGAACCTTTTCAATTATATTTCCTGCATTCTTTACAGAGTAAAAATAAAACGGTACATATTCGCCTGCGCTTCCTGCAACAATAGTTTTCAAATCTTCCGACTGTATTACCCTGACAAATGATGAAAGGGGAACTTTATTAGTCTTTCCATCCTGATTTTTTGATACATCAATCAGCGTATTGTTTAGAATTTCTCTTACCGTACTTTCATCATCACCCAACACCACAGGAAGATATTGCTGTTGGGAACGTAGTGTGGCAAACCGGTTTTCCTTAAAAGCAGTTTTTAAAAGCTGATACACCAAATAATAAGGGACATTGTACAAAAGTAGTTTTTCTCTGTCTATACTGAGATTGAGCTGGTTTTGAAATGAAACTCCAACAGGTATCTCACCCGATAGACTTTCAAGCTGACTTTGAACTGCCTGAGCTGTCGATTTATCCATAGCCTTTGTTCTGTCATTGGAATAATACTCTACAACAAGCTCTGCCTCACCGGTTGTAAAAATCTTTTCAAACAAATTACCTACAGGAGAAAAGGTTATCAGTGCTTCGGGATGATGCTGTCTGAAATACTCACTGATATTTTGTTTTAACTGCGGAATATCCTTTGATGATGCACTTTGCAGATATATCTCAGCTTCTGTTGATGTCAGCCGGCTTGCACTGCTTAACAAAAACTGCTGTTGCCCTATCAATCCTGAAACCTCTTCCACTTCTTTATCGATATATTTAAAAAATGACTTACAGCGCTGACCATTCTCTCCTATATGGATATTCTCATTCCATTCAACATGCAACATCACCTCATTCTGGTTTATGTCGGGCATCTTTTCTTTGGGTATAACTAAAAACAGCCACACACAAACAGGAAACACTGCAAGCATGATGACAGATGTTGTAATCTTATGTGAGAAAACCCATTCTATACCTTTATCATATATCCTATAAACCAATGAATTATATTCCCCAGTATCTTGCTGTTTTTTATTCAATTTGTTCTTTCTAAACGGAATTCTTATAGTGTACACTATTCGATATAATACAGGTAAGAATGTTATTCCGGTGACATACGACACCAATAGTCCTACTGCTACAGAAAATGCTTGATCGAAAAACAACGCCCCTGCGATACCGCTTAAAAAAATCAGTGGAGCAAATACGGCTATTGTGGTAAGAGTAGAACTGAGCATGGGTGCTACCACTTCTTTTGTACCAGTAACACAAGCTTCTGCAACCGACAATCCTCTTCGCGTGTATTGCCCGATATTGTCGGTTACAATTATCGAACTGTCAATCATCATCCCCGAAGCTAATATCAAACCTGTCAATGAAACAACATTCATTGAGACTTTAAACAAATAGAAAAAGAGCAAGCTGATGGTCAACGAAACAAATAAACTTATGCCGATAACAAATGAAGAACGCCCATCTTTTAGAAAAATTATCGATACTACAAAAACAAAGATAAAAGCTAATATCAAGTTTTCCTTCAAGTTGGTTATCGTATAATCCAATAATTTTGTTTGACTTTGTGTGATATTGAATTCAATCTCAGGATAGTCCTTCTTAAACCTGTCGACAACTTCGTTTACTGCCTTTTGCATATTCGACATGTTTTCTTGCGACTGCTTTATCACCGAAAGTACAATAGCACGTTTACCATTATAAAAAGCCATACCGGTTTCTTTCTCAGGTACGATTTCAACTTTTGCTATGTCTTTCAGACTATAAATCCTGTCATTCTTACGAATAAAAATATTCTGAACATCTTCTACAGTACGAAGTACAGAAGTAAAACGTATCACATATTCGTAATATCCATCGCGCACCAACATACTGCCCGGGTCTATATTATTATTGTTGAGTGCCGATTCAATATCAGAGAAACTTAACCCGCTTACATCCATCATTTGCTTGTCGGGTGAGATAAGCAAACGTTTTTTTACAATCCCACTCATATCAACCATAGCAATTTGAGGCAGTTGTTCAAAACGTCTTCTTATAACCGATTCGGCAAAATCACTAAGTTCGATGAATCTCTGAATATCCGTATCTTCAAAACTCGCATCTTCTTTAAGTGTCAAGTCTAAATTAAATACAGGTATGTCGGTGGCACTTGCCTTTATAACCCTGGGACGTTGTGTGCCGAAAGGAAGATAATTCATGGCTGCGTCAATCTTCTCGTTTACCTCAATAAATGCAAGGTCGGTATCTGTGCCGTAATCGAAGCTAAGATACACTGTACCGCTGCCATCAAGGGTTTCACTGCGTATTTCGCGAAGTCTCGAAACCTGCAACAACTGATTTCGCAAAGGAGCAACAACCGTATTTTCTATTTCTCTTGCCGATTTATTTTCTACCGATAGCTGAACTGTAATCTCAGGTATGGCAATATCGGGAAGTAATGAAACAGGTATGTTTACATAGGTAATTATTCCTAAGATGAAGAAGGCAAGGAAAACCATAAATACCGAAACGGGACGGTCAAATATATGTTTAATCATGTGATTAGTATGGATGAATGGGTTATACTCTTATTTAATATATGGTAGTCACCGGCGACTCATGTGCAAGATTTATATTTCCCGAATAAATTACGCTGTCGCCCACCTGTAAACCTTCACTTACAACATAACTATCATGGTTTTCCTGTGCAGTTTGAACATAATTCCACATTGCCCTGCCATTTTGAAGTGTAAAAACAACTTTACGATTAGTACGCATCACCAATGCTGTCTTTGGAATTACCAAACTTTTCCCTAAAAGTCGCTTTACAAGAACCCTGACATTCATGCCCTCCACCAAAACATTATCCTTATTGCTTACCCTTGCTTTAATGCGCACCATCCCGTTTTTGTCTATGCTCGGATTTATTTCAATGATAGAGCCGTAAGCTTCGTATGAACCAGTAGAAAATGGAGACACCACCACTTCATCATTTAATTTAATCAAAGGCATTTCACTTTCAAGAACATTAAAAATTACTTCGGGATTACTGCTATCGATTATCGTACAAAAAGCATCAGAACCCGGATAATTATATTCTCTGACTGTCAGGTTTGCAACCACACCGCTAAAGGGAGCATATAAAGTAGCTGCTTCAAGATTATGTTTTGCCATTGCCAGATTATTCTGTTCCTGCGCATAACCGCTTCTTATCTTGGCTATTCTCAAAACTTCAGCAGGAATCTGTGTCGAATCCTTCAGAGAATACCCCTGCCCTATCAATACATCCTGAAAATCTAATTCTGCTCTGCCAAAAGCATTTTCCGCTATTCTCAGATTACTCTCAAAGCGCACCTTGTTAAGCTCGGCAAGCTTCTGTCCTTTGACAACACGCTGACCGTTCCTGACATGTATACGCTCTATTACCTCCTGTGAGATAAAGCGTAAATTGGCTTTGTTTGATGAATTAATTGTACCGTTGGATATCAAATCATACTTAAAATCGGTATACTCCAAGCGAACAACCTGAACTTCGGCAGGAGACTCATCTACAATCTTATGTGATTTTTCGTCATCTTCAACACTCTCCTTTTTGACGGGAGAACAGGCACATAGCATCGCTAAAAGAATAATACATGGTATTGATGTTTGTTTCATGATAAAATATATTTACACTTTATTTATTTTAATTTATAAAAGAATCTATCAAATCGAAGTTTAAGTTTATCTTCTTCATTTTTCTCAATAGAAAATATTGTTCTATTTACTTTTCCAACTATAAGTTTTTCAGGAATTTGTCCGAAAAAGCGACTATCGTGTGATATCTCCGAATTGTCTCCTCGCATGTCATAAAAGAGACAACCATCTGTTCGTTTAATTTTCACAACTCTTTTTACCAACAACAACTCCTCGTTTTCGGGACTGTTAAAAATAACAATATCACCTACACATGGACGCTTTACGCCTGATAAGCGATGATAGCCCCAATCAATTTTAGCATCTGCATGGCGCAACGAACTAATATGTGTAAACGCATTTAACAAGGGTATATCAGCCCAACGAAATGGCATTCTGCTACCATATGTCATTTTATTTACCCAAATCCAATCTCCTGATAATATTGCAGGTTCCATACTTGCTGACGACACATAACAAGGCTCGCCGAGAAAAACTCGTATTATAATAGCAAGAAAAAACACAATGAGTAAAACAATGAAAAGTTTTTTCGTCTTAGCCATCACGTTATTAAAAGCGATATTTATCTTTTTCTTAATCATCTTGCAGCAAAAGTAAAGAGGAAATTCATTATGAAATTCCATAAAGTTACTATCAAAATTGCTATTAATTTCGACAAATAAAAATTCATTTTCAGCTTATCATTCAAAAGCATTAAAATCAAATTGTTTAATCCCAAACCAACTAAAGCAATGATAAAGAAACTGGTATATTCTGTCATAATTTTATTGCTTTGACTTTCAAAAGTCCATATGCGGTTTAGAACATAATTACTCGTTGCAGCAGAAATGAACCCAATGGTATTAGCAACATATTTATTGAACTGTAATTTCTCCTTCAACAACCAAGTTATGCCAAAATCTACAAGCATACCGGAAAAGCCTACTACACAGTATTTAATGAATTTAAGTATCAAAATCATAATTTCATTCCATTTTAGCACATAAACTATTATTACTTGGTTTTGAATACAGGACGTAAATATACTGATATTTATCGTAAACCTTGTAAAACCTATCCAACCAAATTATCCAATCCGGAATACTTTTCTTTTCAATCCGCAGCCCTTCTTTCTCTAAATAAACAGATTCATGATAAGATGCGTACAGCATTACCAAATCATCATCCTCAAAGCGTTCCCCAAAATTTCGTTTCCATACGCTCGACAAATCCTTGACGGTTACCTTGTCGTTAGCATAAAATCGCGGCGTTAATCCTTTTACATTATAGCCTAAAACATAGGGATTACTGCCTCCTATCGTGTAAAGATTAACATGCTCATGATGTTTATCGATGTATTGTAAGATATTGATATTGCCATCACAAGCAGGTTTAACCGCCAGCATAAGCAATCCACCTGCGTTGATAATCAAGGCAATGATAACCACAGGATAGGCTATTGCACGAACGACCGTTTTATTTTCCAGACGGTTATTAACTTTCTGAAAAGCCTGTATCACTATCAAAGGAACAAAATTGACAACAGGAAATAAAAAGCGCAATTCTTTATGCGGTATTAAAGAATGGATTATCAAAAATGGGATAATACACCACAGAACGATATTTTTATAGTCTAAAAACAGCATAATCAATAATGCCGACAATAACAACATTCCGATAAGTGGTGTCGGTCTATTTATTAGCTGCTCCAAGTAATAATACCAGGGGGCGACTCCAAAATGCGAAGCCACACCTTCTATCAGATTAGAATAGAAATAATTCCAGGGAGTAAACACCCAATTACCATAAAACCAAGAATCCAATAAAGTACAGGCAAACACCGCTGCGAAGCTACCTGAGAGCAATAATAGCAAATTCTTCAGCTTTTCTTTTCGTATAAAAATCAGCCATAGAAACAAGCCAAACAATGCTATTGCCATCTGAAAGCGAAATTCGAAACTTAAGCCCCACAACAAGCCGGCAAGAAAATAAACACTTCTGCGATTTTGCTTCTGAACATCATTTAGTAAAACAACCGAGAGCAAGAGAGTAAACCCTGCCCAAGTTTCGGATGAAAAACGGATATTGATAGCCGGCAAGAACCACAGCAGAAAAGACAGCAACACAAAAGCAGTATGATATTTCACCTCTATCTTATTTTTAAAATTTCGGATAAAAACGAAGATGCAAAAGACGGCAAATAATGCAGTTAACACACGCAGCCCCAAAGCCAAACCAAAAGGATTGGTAACACCCAACACACCTAAGCACTTGAATACCACTAAGGCGAGCATAGGTTGCAGGGCAGGACGTATCTGCGCATCATACTCCCAACACAAATCCGCACCGGTATTCCATCCTCCCTTAAGCCCTGCAAATTCAATAATCTGATAGTGCTCGTCGGGATGATGGTAACCGTTGCTGTTGATTGCCGTAAGTAAATAGATGGCAGCAATAATTATAAAAATGATATTTTGTTTCAAAGTGTACATTAGTTTAATAAAATTCAACAGTCTAATTAGTATTATTTTTAACCCTACCTCTTATGACAATGTGAATTGGTACTTTTCTATTTTTCAAATACATGAACAGATTTTGCTCTATATAGCCAAAATCCAATGGTTTATATGCAATATCTATAACAGTAGAATCTCCTCCTCCAACATAAAAATCTCTTGGAATTGCAGTAATACATCCGCATGGAGTATCTATATAATAAATTAGAACGGCTTTGCTGCTAAGATTACAATATGTTGTTGTAAGATTGATGGTATCTGTCAATGTAGATATGCCCCATTCAATAGGAGAACCTATTGAGAAATCTTCTACTTTTGAACTGTTGATACAACTATTACTTGTTAATAAAACCACCATCAGAAAAAATATATTCTTTCTCATTTTTAGTCGAAATAATAAAAAGCAATTATCGGATTATCGTCTTCCAAAGTATTATCGATAACTGATTTAGCATCCTGATTTTCATCCCAATTATGTCTTATTGCTTCATAAGCAGGGATTGCACATACAAATGCATCATCCGTTGCACCTATCACATATGAAAAGAAGTTAGCTATTGTGGATTCACAGACATACCTGTAATAACTTCCTGTTTGCCGCTCCAAATTCCAAAAACATCTATATATTTCAGCATCCATTTCAAAAACGAAATGTAGATACTTCTTAGTGGCATACAACTCTCTTATTCCGATTGAACGTTTTTTCATTCTTGCAATAAATTCAACATCAGAACCAATTTCAAAAGTTTTATCTACAACATCTTCTTTTGTCAGCGGCTTATATTTCCCATTAAATACAATCGCTGGTAATATGCTTTTTTCCCTATCATCATATTTATAAATAGTATCAGATGCTAACGCTGATAAATAGAGTATTTCCCCGGATTTTGCTGTCTTTGCAATCCTGTAAACTTCACAGACTTCTCCTATTGCTATGTAAGGAATACAATTTCTATAGTTGGTATATTTTTCTGTATTTACCATACGGTAATTATATTCAGTTGCAAAAATATTATTATACATAGTGAGAACAAGCTGATTATCACTTGTAATATCTACAGAAGAAAAATCTCTGAATATATTGACATCAACCTTTTTTCGAGATATTAATTCTCCTAAGTATGTATACATATATATTGTTGATTTAAGCATATCAAAAATTTGTATTTGCTTGTTTTTCTTATCTAACACAAAATCAGTAATACTCAACTGTTCATCTGGTCCAGAACCTATACCGCCCACATCATGGAGAAAGGTTCCATTGTTATCAAAAACAAATACTTTATTATTTCTATCACTAATAAACATTTTATTCTCATCGAAATCTATTTTCATGATTTGTCTTATCAGGCATTTGTTTGTTGTTTCTAATTTTAAAAAACGGTATTTAACAGAATCTTCTAAAATGAGATTCTTTTTCTGCAACAATCGGATATCAATATAAATAAGTTCTTCATCTTTTATTTGCTGTTTCTTATCACAGCCAAGCCATAATAACATTATTCCTAAAATAATGATAATTTTCTGTACTTTCATAATTTCACAAATATTTAAACTATCTCAGAAAGTCAACTTTACTTTCTGAGATAGTTGCATTAATATTTAAAGATATCTTGGTGATTTATTTATGTGGCTTTTTTCGCAACAATTTCCTGGCGAATCAGGACACTCAGGAACTCTAATGGTACCTCCAACATTAACATTTAAAGTTACATTAGCTACTGTCCTTTTGCCTAAAGTAACTACAAACAAACCAAGATTGCAATGAGCTCCATCTTGAACTCTCACCGTTTCCCATGCTGGTTTGGCATTTCGTATGTATGTTGCCAAAGGGCAACTGTTTACACCGTCACTACTACTACCACTTCCGCCACTATTACTTCCTCCACCACCGCTTCCATTCGATTGTGCCAATACTTCCACATGCAATTTGTTATCCCTTACGCCGTAATCGTTCAGAGCGTGACGGATATTTAAACCTACGGCTATTAATAAGGCTGCCGTGCCTAATAATGTCAATTTAATATTTTTCATTTGACTTAATTTTTGAATGATTAATAATTTGATATTTTTCATTTGACTTAATTTTTGAATGATTAATAAAATAATTTATTATGTCGTCTGTATCATTTCAACGACTCTAACCGTATAGGTTGTGGAATGGTGTTTTTTTGTATCTTTGTCGGGCAATCCTCCTTTCTTTTTAAGGGGAAGCATGGGGCGGGGGTAATTGTGTTTCTTTTGCCGAAGACGACAATGTTCCGCCCCTTTTTACTTCCCACAGTATTTAGTTATTTTTTGTGTTTTCTATTTTTGTATTTTTAATTTCTTTGTTTTCAATTTCTTTGTTTTCTATATTTTCTCTATTTCCTATGTCTTTCCCTTTTTCCTGATATTGCATATTATAGTCTTTCCACCTGTTTCTGTCCTGATAGTCTTCTCTTTCTTTTAAAATAATTCTTAGCTCTCTCTTCAAGGTATCGGTATTGTACCATACTCTGCTTCTTAAATTGCTATATACACCCAAATAAAGTACGTAGCATCCAAAAAGAATGGAAACAATAATTCTCATCTTTTTTCCGCAAGTTTTGAAAAGATGAACCACTCCATACGAGAGGGCAAAACAAACTCCTATCGAAGATATATAGGCATAGCGGTCGGCAACCACAGCAAAGCGAGAGAGCGGAATAAGATGCAAGGCGACAGCAAGGTGAATAAGGAAAAATATCAGACTGAACAGCAGCACACTGTTTTTCCATATATATTTTCCAAAAGCAATGAGGGCTATGGTCAAAAGTCCCGGATAAACTAACAACCATGAAGGCAAAGCATCGCCTACAACCGATGGGAAGGGATACAGATAAGACAGTTTAAAGGGAAAAATACATTTGAACAGGTATTCCACAAAACTGTAGCAGGCATAAACCAAACGTTGCCAAAGCGGATAGGATGCCTCGCCCGAGAGAGCTCCACCACCTGCCTCCGCCTGCGAGAGCATGGTAACGACACCAAAAACTACCGAAAGTATCAAAAGCGGAGCGGTAGTCAGCCACACCCTCCTGTCCTTGAAAGAATATCCCGTAAACCAGTAAATCAGCAGCATGAAAACAGGAAAGGTTACAGCCTGCTCTTTTCCGAAAAAAGAACATACAAACAGCAGAACGGTAAAAATATAATACTTGATTTTCTTGTGATGTATGTACAGCAGAAAACTATACATTGCCAAAAGATAATAAAAAGCATAAACCAATATTTTGGATGCACTCATCCACGCCACCGATTCCACATTAAAGGGATGCACGGCAAAAAGTAAAGCCGTAAAAAATGCTATCAACAAAGGATATGCAGTCTGTATCTTTGTGTTTACAAGGAGAAAACGTTCAACGCACGCAAAAACCAACAGGACACTCGACACATGCAGCAGCAAGCTCGCCAAGTGAAAATAAAATGGGTCATATCCGAAAAGGGAATAAAGTATCAGATACAGCATCTCATTCAGAGGTGCATACTGTCCGTGATAATACTCGGTAAAGATAGCCCAAAGGTTATAAATATTAAATCCGCCTTCCGTATAGCGGTTCATGACCACCCATTGATCATCCCAAAAATAAAGGAAGTCATGTCCGAAAACAGGAAAATAAACTATCAATACAATTATAACAACAAATAGCTGCAACAGGGATTTTATCAGTATACGTCTTTCATTTAGCTCTGTGTTGTAAACTAAGGTCTTTTTTAAAGTAATCAATTTGTATAAGTTTTAGTGATTGGTTATTATAGTGATTAGTGATTAGTAATTAGTGACTGGTTATTGGTTTAGTCCGGTGATTTCATGTTATATAATTTTAGTTTAGTTTTACAATATTTTTAATGGTATTCGATTCGGTATTCTGTAAATTTATTAGAGTTTCATTAAAGTATTAAAATTATCGGGGCAAATTTAATTAATGTTTTTATACAAAAAAAACATAAAAGTACGTAAAACGTAAAAACTTTGTATTTTGGCACAAAATCATATTACTTTGGCACAAAAGGTTACTTATTTTTTTATTTATCTTGTTCTTAAATTTATCTTTTTATTGAAAATTATTGTTTTGACATGATTTATTGTTGTTTTTATATAGAAATAATCTTGACTTTTTAAGAATGGAACTCTTAACCACTGTAAAAAATAGGAACCCGACTGCAACTATACGGGAGATTAACCAACTACGGCTGATTTGGGGTTTCCTCAGTCGCTCTCTTGGCTTCGCCAAGTCGCTCTTTCGGAAGGACACGCTCGTTAGTGGATGGGTGTAAGCCGACTACGACTGCAGAGGAGTTCCCTCAGTCGCTGTGCTCCATCGGGATGACACGCTCAATTGCGGGCGGGGTATACCGCCACTCGAAGTGTTTCTGTAACATCATCCTTTTTGAAGTGGCGGTGCAGGAAGTCTTGCGCCGGTCGTGCACTAATGTCATTCGTTTTACAATGCTAAACGACCGGTTACACCGCCCGCAATTGAGCGTGTCATCCCGATGGAGCACAGCGACTGAGGGAACTCCTCTACAGTAGCAGTCGGTTGGATAATGCGAATCAAGGGAACTCCTCTACAGTTGTAGTCGGTTGATGTGAAAACTATTTGCTTATACTAAACATATTACGTTTAAGCTCGTAAGTAAAGAGAAAATTTGAACAAATTGTTTAAATTTCACAACAAAAGGAACTAAGCATTATTTATAAAATATGATATATGGATTATCCTCTAAGCTAATGTGATTAAGAACATCTTGTAATGCTTTGTTTTTCACATTCTTTATTGTTTTCGAATTAAGTCTCCAGTCATTTATCGTATTTATATGCAACCCTGAAATAAAATACTCTTCTGTACAACCCAGCACTTTTAAAAAGGGATTTTTGCCATATGGATGTGTAGAATAATGATAATAAGTACCCTCTTTAGTTTCTTTATCTATCAATATAAAAGATTGTTTAGCTTGGGGATCTGTAAAATTCAATAGCATTTTATTTTTAGTCTGGAAAATAGCATTAAAACCCGAAAATGTATTCGTATTCATAGCTACCCAAGGGGCTCCAACCAACAATGGATTTTCATTCTTTGCCACCTGCTCTCGATCCACAAGTTTCCAAGGTATTTCAATATCGTATTGCGCTCGTATATTTCCTCGTTTATACTCATACACAACATGCTCTACGGGCATAATAAAATGTAAACCATCCTCAAACTCGGCAATAGGATGAGTAGAAAAAGACATCATATAATCTCTTTTTCCAAAAAATTCATATGTAAAAATATCTTGAGTCTTCTTATTATCCAGATGGAATAATGTATAAGCAACAAAAGGTTCTAAGTACATATGATTGTTTATAAACATGCTACCATCCTGTGTGTAAACTGCATACGATATATTGCCAAAAACCTCAGTTGGGACTTTTTGCGAGGAGATATGGTTGCCTTGAAAATCATATGTGATAATTTCCATTTTTGTTATATTCACAACCGAAATAACGTTCAATTTCTTATCGATACTGAAACCACGTATTCCTATATATTCGCCAGGACCTTGCCCTTTAACCCCAATCTTGTTCAAAAAAGTCCCATCTTTTTTACTGAATCGAAATATATTTTTATGGTTATCAAAAATAAATATATCATTATCAACAACCTCTATTTGTTCTATTGTACCGATTAAACAAGAGTTTGATGTTTCTAATTTTACAATTTCCATATCCTGAAAAAGCATATCAGCTTCTTCAAACTGTAAATCCTTGACATCGCAGTTCAGGCATTTTATAACTTCTTCTGCATTATAGTTAATTTCACGTGTCGCTACATGTTTATTACAATAAACTTGCAATAACATAAATGGTGTAATAATCAATACAAATCTCATTTTAATAATTGTTTTCATACGTTTATAATTTTAATATTTTAGAATACTCTAATTTTTCTATTATTTAAACCTACAGCTATTAATAAGGCTGCCGTGCCTAATAATGTCAATTTGATATACTTCATTCATTGAAGAACGAGTCAGGTAATTCTCATAAGGAAAGACTGTAGATAAAAATTTATTATAAAACAAATCTTTTTCTTGAAAACCTTCTTTGAAGATTTCTTTAGATGTCATAGAATACATCTTAACTCTGTTTTTATAATCAAAAGTCCAAAAAGCAAGAGTATCCTCACAAATATATTTGAAGTATTGATATGCTCCATTTATTACCGGAAGTTGAAAATTATCAATAAACGCCCCGATATTATCATACTCATATACTGTTCTATTTACTGACGATAGCAATAAGATATTACCATTAGTCTTATTAATCTCAACATCGGAGATATTAATATACTCTTCCGGACCATGCCCTTTTCTGTCGATTACAAAGAAAAACGAACCATCTTCATTAAAAACAAGAATTTTAGACATAGGATAATCTAATATATAATACTTATCCTTATAGATCATGAGTTTAGAAATATCCTTTATTATTGATATATCATTGGTTTCAAGTGGTATAACTTCTATCTTATCAAAGATATCATAGATGGATGTTTTCTCTCTTTTATTAATGTCAATATTAATCCCTTCGCTTTGTGGCGATCCACAACTAACTATAAAGCAAACAAGAATAGCTAAAACAACAAGTAGTTGTAATAGGGACTTAATCAGTATAGATCTTGTTTTTAGATATATGTTGTAAACTAAGGTCTTCTTTAAAGTAATCAATTTGTATAAGTTTTAGTGATTGGTTTTACAATATTTTTAATGGTATTCGATTCGGTATTATATAAATTTATTAGAGTTTCATTAAAGCGTTAAAATTATCGGAGCAAATTTAATTAATATTATGATACAGGGATATGTAAAACGTAAAAACTTAAACGCACGACCGGTGCAAGGATTCCTGCACCGCTACTGAAAAAAATAACACACAAAATAATTATTATTTTTTTTATTCCTCATACCCTATCCTCTCATTTAGATGACATATAACCAATACCGGATTTGCATCCTCCGTTAATCCGCCATACATATCTTCTAAAAACTGCCTGTCGGGTTCGTGCTTATACCATTCTTCTTTATTTATCATCAGGTGATAAGCCGAAACTGTAAAAACTACCGCATTATCTCCGTAACGAGCATAAGGTGGCATATTCTTCAGGAAAGGAAATAAAGGATGGCTGCCTTGATCTGTACTGAAAAATGTCTGCTTTTTTGAATGAGAATAGACAACAAAAGGATAGCCCTGAGGAGCCATAATATTTATATATGTAAGATCCTGTAATTCGACAAAATCGCCTTTAAAAATATAATATTGATTGCAGTATTCAACAAATTTCTCATCTGTAATTTGATTGTCTATAGGCGGCATGCCATTCCAAGCGATGTTGATGTAATATTTGGGAATAATCATACTGTCGGTCACAACATAAATCTCATTGGAAAAGTTGGGGCTAAAGTAAACATCATTAGCAAACTTACGAAGAGATTTCTGCATAACGTAATGAAACTGATTGTATTTATAAAAATCAACACAATCGCCGTATATAACATTATTGGAGCTGTCCGTCACAATTAAAGGATTGTTTTTAAATCTCCCTAACGTTGGGTCTTCCAAACCTGCTTTATAATAAGCTTTGCAACCATTATCAAGATATAGAAAATAATCGAGCATAAACGGTGTATTTGCTGAAGATACATAACGACCCTCTAAAGTATAAGATATTTCCTTATTCTGACCTTTATCAAACACAACTAAATGATTAGTTTGGGGATTGATACAAATATATGTTATATCCGTGTATTCTCCCGGACCCTGTCCAACCCTACCTATTTGATATTTAAATTTACCTTTTATATCAAATACGTTGATGCTCTTTGCAGATTCGTTATCCGCAACAATGATTAAACTGTCGGTAAAAAGAACTTGAGAAATCATACCGATAATATTGTTGTCTGTAGTTTCCAACTTGATAAACTCAACCTTTTTAATAAGGCTATCTAACGACAAGGCATTTTGATTTTGAGCATCTATCACTATTTCTTCTGCACCTGACATTTTGTTTTTTGTAGGTGATGGAGTGCAGGAATACAGAAAGGGTATGACTAAAAGCAAGGTGTAAATGATGTGTTTCATTTTGTTTATAATTTTATTTGTTAATAGTAATCTCTTTTATTGTTTTCCTAAATTGATATTGATCTGACAAATAAGCAGTATGGGATTTGAATTTACATCCAAATCTTTATACAATTCATCTAATACTGATTTATATTCTTTTATTGTGTACAATGCATCTTTTGAGTTGTATATGACATAAGCATCAACAGGAAATACAACTTCATTTTCTTTAAAGCGAGCTATGGGCTCAGATGTACAAAAAGTGTAAAGAGGATTAGTAAATTCACCTGTTGTGAGAAAAACATCATGTATTTCATGAGAATAGATGGCGAATGGATAACCCCATGGAGTCGCAATGTTTATAAAAGTAAAGTCGTTTGTTTCTATAAAATCCCCATTAAAATAAAAACATCTACTTCTAAGATCGTACAACTTCTTGTTAGTTAAATTCTTTTTATCTGATTTTGAAATCCCGTTCGTCCTGATATCAATATAGTACTTAGGAATAACTTTATCATTTTCAACAATGAAAATACTGTCTGAAAAATTTGGACTGAAATAAACTTGCTCGGAAAATTTTTTTAGAGGACGATTTATTACAAAATCAAAGTCTACATGGTAAGTATCCTTAAACGCACCATATAATATATTATCAGTTAATCCTGTTACGATTAATGCATTCCCTTTATGATTTCCATATGCATAATCATACATCCCAATCACATTGAAAGCTTTATGATTCACATCTATATATTCAAAATAATCCAACATAAAAGATTGACGTTCAGATGAGATAAACTTTCCATTTAAATCAAAATATAATATCTTCTTTTGAGGACGATCCAATATGCAAATCCATTTTTTCTCAGGTACAATAACCACATTCGATATTTCAACATATTCATCCGGACCATTTCCTGTGAGCCCGACTCCACATTTCCATTTACCCTCTAAATCAAAAATGTTAATAGATTTAGTATTTTCGCTATCAACAATAACTATTAAACTATCTACAAACAATATCTGAGAAATTCTCCCAATCAGATTCTGTTCGTTTGTTTCCAATTTAATGAACTCAATCTTTGCAAATAAGGAATCATAAGGAAGCTTTGTATTTCTATCTAAATCAATAACTATATTTTCTGTCGTATCATTAGCTATTCCTTCCTGATATGATGTTTTTCCACATGAAAACATCAAAACTAATAAGAGATATAATAATAATAATATATGTTTATGTTCTTTCATACATCTAAATTTTATTTGTTAATTATCATTTGTAACTTTTTATAAGACTGTCCCAAAAATATTTTATTATACGGATGACACAGATATAATATATTAACACAAGCTTATAACTTGTCTACTATTAACAAGTATATATTGTTTATTCATATAAATAAATGCTATCTGTGCCATCCATATATTTAGGAGACACTCCAATAGAATCATAATCCGATTATAAATCCGTACAAGGATTATAGGGTTTACAACATATTGAGGTCTGATTTTGACAATAAATTTTTTCTGCCCAGAAATCCCAGCCAGTGATAGTTATTGTTGTTGTATTACTACCAGAGCTACTACTACCATTCTGATCATATTTTCCGCCAAGACTAGCTCCAACCGCATTCCATCCAGCATTGACATTGCCTGATAGTTGCCACCCATTCGAGCTTTTACCATCATCATAAATTATAATTGCTACAGTATTTGTTCCGGTACAGTGTATAAGAGCAGTCTTTCTTGGACTTGTATTATTACACGAGACTCCATCAGTACTCCCCCCTCCACTATTACTTCCGCCACCACCGCTTCCATTCGATTGCGCCAGTACTTCCACATGCAATTTATTATCCCTTACGCCGTAATCGTTTAAGGCGTGACGTATATTTAGACCTACGGCTATTAATAAAGCTGCCGTGCCTAATAAGGTCAATTTGATATTTTTCATTTGACTTAATTTTTGAATGATTAATAAAATAATTTATTATGTCGTCTGTATCATTTCAACGACTCTAACCGTATAGGTTGTGGAATGGTGTTTTTTTGTATCTTTGTCGGGCAATCCTCCTTTCTTTTTAAGGGGAAGCATGGGGCGGTACTGATTGTGTTTCTTTGGTAGATTACGACAATGTTCTGCCCCTTTTTACTTCCCACAGTATTTAGTTATTTTTTTGTGTTTTCTATTTTTGTATTTTCTATTTCTTTGTTTTCTATATTTTCTCTATTTTCTATGTCTTTTCCTTTTTCCTGATGTTGCATATTGTAGTTTTTCCGTTATTTTTCTACATAACAGAGGCTCTTTTTTAACTCAAAAAGAAAATTTTTAGTTTTTGATAAGTCTAATTTATTAACTATATGTATTGATATAATCTCTAACTGCTCATTAGCAATAAAAAAGAAAGGGGGAAAATCATTTCTCTCAATAGGTAATCCTAACTCACCCTTTGTTAATGTTAAAAGTCTTTTTCCATACACATTTTCAGCATAACGATGTGGATAATCCGTAGATATAAACACAATATTATCATTCTCTATATAATCAGGAAACAACTCTTTTAAAATACCAATTGTGTTTTCTATACAAGGAGAACATGTGTTTGATGAAAAGTAGAGAAATAATCTTTTTGTGTGTAATATTTTTTCTAATGTGTGTGAAGTTACAGAATCATGCCCCCAATATACATCTTGATTCTGAATTTTCTTTCCTATGTTTTTTTGCTCAATCAGCTTTATTTTTTCTTCTAAATGACTTAGATATTCTTTATATCCTTTTGGTTGGCGATTTCCATTATCGTTATAACATGCATATAAAGATATACTTAGTATTAATAATCCAATTTTACAAATATATAAACAATGTTTTCTCATTATCTTTATTTTTTGAAAAAATATTTTATTAACAATGGATTATCTAACTCATTCCACTTGTTCTTTATCTTGCTATTATCTTTAGTTAGAACTTCGTCAGGAATTATTTCATTTAAAAGGTATGATTCATTCGGATACATTCCAATTACAAACTCATCAGTCCAATAAACAGGATGAAAGGACACTTTTTCTATGAATTGTTCAAATATTATATTTATACCGGTTATCTTATTATGAAATATATTTACAGGTTTATTCTTCCTATATATCTGAGCATAATTATATAACTTGTTTCCTCCGTGTAAAACAAAAATATAATTTACAATATCCGATGAAAAAACCTTATGAGCAAAATCCATTGCTTCTTTTTGAGATATAAATTCAATATTTTTTCTTATTGTTTTTGTATTATTATTCTCTCCAAAATCCCATTCGTAAGCAATATTTATTTCACCTGTTTTCATAATTTGATATACTTCATTCATTGAAGAACGAGTCAGGTAATTCTCATAAGGAAAG